>NZ_CAWPOA010000036.1:62387-109765 GCF_963889365.1 Vibrio sp. OPT20
GTTACTCACATCGGTCACCACATTCGCAGGTTTGACGCCACTATTAAGTGAAACGTCTCTGCAGGCTCAATTCCTGATCCCAGCAGCGGCGGCACTAGGATATGGCATTTTGTTTGCGACGTTTATTACATTGATTCTGACGCCTGCATTGTTAATGATTCAGTGTGAGATTAAGTCTCTGATCCTTAAAGTCACAAATCGAGTAAAAGGCGTTGAACAAACGGCTTAACAATGGCTAAGCTGATGATGATATCTAGGCTGATGAATGCCGAGATATCATCAGCTGCATCGGTCTAGGTTCATTACAGTCAAAGCTCCATAGCTAAGGCGTTATTACAAGCCACAATATAACTAAAATAGAGGTCGTCACGATGGCAGAATCCGTCACTAATAAACTCACAGATAAGCTTCAATTGCTTTTGGTTGAAGACGACCTCGACTTGGCCACTGCTGTTATTGATTACCTCGATTTAGAAGATATCCAGTGCGATCATGCAGCGAATGGTTTAGCTGGACTCAATCTAATTGAAACTAATCGCTATGACGCAGTCATTCTCGATCTCAACTTGCCTAAAATGAACGGCTTGCAGGTGTGTGAGAATCTCAGAGTACAGGGTATTGATACCCCCGTTTTGATGCTGACCGCACGTGATACGCTTGATGATAAGTTGACTGGCTTTTCAAAAGGGGCTGATGACTACTTGATCAAACCATTTGCGATGGAAGAGTTGATTGTTCGAGCTCAAGTATTGGCAAAGCGGCGCAGTGGTCAGGTTAGCCGCTTATCGGTGAGCGATCTCGAGATCGACCTTAAACAACATCAAGCTTATCGTGCGAACTCACCTCTCAAGCTTTCCCCAACTGCGCTCAAAATCTTAGAAGTTTTGATGCGATCTAGTCCTAATCCTGTTTCACGAGAGACGATCATGCAGGGCGTGTGGGGCGACGACCAACCAGACAGTAACAGCTTGAAAGTACACATCTTTAATTTGCGTAAACAAGTGGATGCAGAACAAGACAATAAGCTACTGCATACTATTGCGGGCAAAGGTTTTGCGATTAAGGAGTTACGACAAGAATGAAGATCAGACCAAGTTTAAGGATCTACGTCTTATTGGCGATTCTGGTCACTGGTGTGACAACGATTCTGGTTCTTTCTGCATTGAGCGTAAATTACTTTGTGTCTGGGATGGATATCGCTATGCGTGGCTCTATGATTGCCCAAGCGCAACAAGATGCGGTGAAGCCGGGCAAGCCTATGACCAATCAAGAATTTACGGTGGCGACCCAATGGAGCGACTTGCCACAAGGTATTCAGAACAACCTTAACCAGAACGAACTGCAATTCAACCGCATGACCAAAATGATCATTGGCAAATCTATATTCTCACCTCCCGAGAAGGGCTATTTCGCCATGAAGGTAATGAAAGGTGATGAGGTTCGTTATGTTTCTGCGGTGTTTACGCAAAGGCATGATCAATTTATGAAAGATGACGGGCTTCCGCACTTTGTGATGATTTTATTGACCGCATTGGGTGCGATTGTATTGTTTTTCGTTATCTTGGTTTTGGTGTTACGTAAGGTGGCATCGCCTGTTGAGCAGCTAAAGAACTGGGCCAAATCGCTAGATAAAGATAACCTCAATGAACCCACACCAGATTTTCACTTCAGTGAACTGAACACCTTGGCTCACATCATTCGTGATAGTTTGAGTTCAGTTCAAAACAGCTTAGAACGAGAGCAGAAGTTCTTGGGTTATGCGAGCCACGAATTACGTACCCCTATTGCAGTCACAAGAACCAACAGTGAACTGCTAGAGAAGCTGATTCAAAAGGGAAAGAGCCCAGAAAAGCAGCTTGAAGTGATAGACCGAATTAAGCGCGCGGGTTTCACCATGACAGACCTGACAGAAACTTTGTTGTGGCTCACCCGACAACAAGACAAAGACCTGCCTCTGGAAAACGTACATCTTGGCGAACTGTCGCAACAGATTACCCACGATTTAACCTATCTATTGAATGGCAAAGCGGTGGTTGTGAATCTTGAAAACGACGACACACAATGCCAGTTACCAGTTGGACTAACCCGAATCGTGCTGACCAACTTGATTCGCAATGCTTTCCAGCACACAGGAAGCGGTACCGTGGATATCGTTCAAGTGGGTTCAAAAGTCACCATTGTTAACAACAACACTGATGGCACGGTAGAAGACAATCATTTGGGCTTTGGTCTAGGGTTAGAGCTCACCGAAAAGCTGCTTGCGCAATATCAATGGCAATACCATAACCAAGAGCTGGCTGGTGGCCGTGAAGTGTGGGTGGATTTCTCGTAATGCACTGGCTCGATCGTTTTAAGGTGTATTGGTATCACCGAAAACAGGCTAACCGCTCGAATGGCGACAAGGCCAAAGCTCTCGGTTGGACTAGTGAAGAGAGTCAATTGTGTCGCTTTGAAGTGATCGCTCGTTCGGCTGATTTCGAAAAGAAGCGTGTTTTAGATTTGGGTTGTGGCTATGGCGAGTTGTTTGAACTGCTCGACAGCATCTATCGTATTCAATCTTACACCGGTGTTGACCAACACGCAGGCTTTCTAAAAAAGGCTAGGCAGAACTACACAGAAGATCGTTGTCAGTTTTTGTCGGGTGACATGAGCAAAATGAAACTTGAGGTGCATGATATTGTTATCGCTAGTGGTTCACTGAACTACATCTCTCGTGATCCTGACTATCTGACAAACATGATTACTCGTATGTTTGAGTTGGCGAATCAGACGGTGATTTTTAATCTTCTCAACTCAAGCCAATATCCTTCACGTAATACCTTGATGAGTTATCACCCTCAAGGTGTCTATCGTTTCTGTAAAACCCTCTGTGATGACGTCTCTTTAATAGAGGGCTACGCAGAAGGGGATTTCACGATAGTGATGAACAAGGTCTGCTCCTAAACCTAAACCTGAGCCAGAGCGAAGTGATGGTGTGGAAAGAATTAAAAAAGCCGCAGGCCTTGAAAGGTATGCGGCTTTTTGGGTTCTATGACCAACCTAAGTATCTAAGACCAGCCTAGGTATGCTGCTAGTTCTTCGGTGGTTGGTTTTTAATGAGTCCGTAAGGGAGTTTATTAAACACCTTAGGGTTGCCTTCATAGGTCGGCGCTTCATTCACTTGCTGCCAATCGAGTAGCATGATTGCTAGCACGTTGCGGTGTTCACCATACTCAAGATCAAAATCACCAGTGATAGAAGGGATCATGCCTTGTTTCTCATCGATAGAAGCTTGAATCGCGAGCCGAGTTTTCTCGACAACTGGGTCATCCTCTAAACCTGCCAGTAAGAAGGTTAATCCAACCTCAGCTATCACATCCTCTTTCGCACGCAGCAGAATCGTATCGATGTTTTCTCTGAAGTAATCGTAGATCCATTGATGATCTTGCTCGCTCACTTGATGCTGATAGTACTCGGAATCGCCAAAGATGACGTGTGTCATGCCATAGAGTTTGTTGCCAAATTGCTGACTTGAAAGCTTCTTATCTTCATCGTCTGGATACGCTTTCTTGAAGGTGTCGACGAACTCATCAACGACATCTTGTTCACCCAGTTGGCGTAACCAGTAAACCTGATTCGCTAATTGAGCCGCCCACGCTTTCACCATGTCTTCGTTGGTCACGTATCGTGAGAAGTCATAGCGACGAATGATTTCGCGCAGCTTAGCATCGTTCTTGTGCTCTAAACCGTATTCATTAGCACGAGCCATTGAGCCAAGAAGATCAACACCAAGGTAGAGATATTCCGGCATGTGCTTGGTGATGTTGTAACGTCGAACACTGCGCTCATCGTTATCGCCAACATAAGAAGCAACGCGCTTCTCTGAGTAGAGTACGATTTGTTCCATGGTATGAACGTCATTCGACAGGGTGCTGAGCTTACTTGCCACTCGTGCCATGTCACTCCATACCGCAGCAGAATACTTATCGTCTAATGTTTGGCGATACATGCGCAGCCCGTAATGACCTTCTTTGAATGCAGGCAGAGTGTAAAGCTGGCTTTCGTAGGTCGTACGAATGAGGTCTGCAGATTGTTTGAAAGATTGTTCATGAGAGTTGAGAGAATCTGCTTGGGTTTGAATACTCGGTACATTTGTCGCCAGAGCGTTCTCTTGTGCGTGAACAGCGACCGTAACTGAGGCCGATAGTAATGTGCACAGTGTAATCGTTTTTAGCTTCATGTCGTGAGGTACCAAGCTGATTAATAGTCTATGTAAAATAACATCGATGAATCCTTTAATGTAAGGTTTGAGTCAATACAATGTAAGCTTTATAAGGTTCACTAACCCTTTTTGATTAATCAATTAGTATAACCAACAGGCCTGAAGTGATGAATGGCACAATATTTGATAGATAGTAGACGTTAGTATAGATTTTTAGTGACTTAGCGGCATACTGGAGCAATAAGCCAGAAATGAGCCGTTATAAGGCAGTATATAGAACAAAAGTGTTAGAGGTTCGTAAATGCCAAGTGGTTCTAGCAAGCAGTGGTCTGCTAAGGTTGTATCTTTTCTTTTTTTCCTTGCGATAGTGAGCGCGATTGAGTTCTTTCACGCTAAGCAATTAACTTTTCTTAAAAATGAATCGTATTCTGAGGGAAAAAAACAATTATCCATTATTCGTTCTCGGATCGAAGCCGCGATCGTGTCAGATATGTATATCCTCAACAATTTCTCGACCTTAGTGACCATCAACCCTGATGGTGAGGTGAAGAATTGGGACAAGATTGCTGAGAATATCATTCAAGATGGCTTCCATATTCGACTTATTGGGCTCGCCAAAGACGACATTCTAAACTTTGTTTACCCTATGGAAGGCAATGAGCAGATTCTTGGTATTAATTATCGCGATTATCCCAACCAATGGGAGTCTGTTGAGATAGCCCGTAATCTCGGTAACACTTTTATTGCTGGGCCTTTTGAATTGTTTCAAGGTGGTCAAGCCCTCATTACGCGAACTCCGATCTTTCGAGACCCACCTTTTAATCAAGACTATTGGGGAGTATCCAGTGCTGTTATTGGCTTAGATGAGCTGTTTGAAGATGTCGGAATTGGGAAAATCGAGAACAAGTACGAACTCGCAATTCGCGGTGCCAACAGTTCGGGTAAAGATGGCCCTGTTTTTTATGGCACCCAGGATGTGTTCGATAATGCGTTTGCCACCGAGCAGGTGAGCTTTCCTTACGGTGGTTGGTACCTTGCTCTCTCCGGTAGTGAGCATGTATTGATGGACGTGCCTTGGTATCGAGTTCAAGCGGTAAGGCTGGTGGGTTACTCCATAATGTTAGTGCTAGCGATTGCCTTTATTACTATTTATCGCCTGTATCTAATTGCTGATAGCCGTTCTATGCATGATGAGCTCACGATGTTACCGAATCGTCGATACTTCATGTACAGCCTCAAGCAGGCATTTAAAACCACTCAAAAGCAGAGAGCGAGAACCTTTGCGGTTGTTAATATCGATCTGGATGGGTTTAAAGCGATCAACGACACGTTTGGTCATGCGGCCGGCGATCAGGTGTTAGTTGAATGTGCCAAGCGTATAAAGAGTGAGTTGCGCGGTTCAGACATCGTGGCAAGGATAGGAGGCGATGAGTTCTTAGTTTTATTGCCACGCATCATCGATGATCAACATGTATCGTCGATTGTGGCTAAACTTCGTAAGGTGATATGTACGACACCAGTGGTCTACGAGACTCACTCAATTTATCTTCGAATCAGTGTTGGTTGGGTTATTCATAACAATAACTACGATGATGTCGATGCACTCTTGAAAGCGGCTGATGAAAAAATGTACGAACAGAAGCGACAAGTTATGTAGGTTGAATTGGAGCCGTGATTAGAATTTAGTTGCTGAATGTGGGGAAAAGCCTCAGAATACCGCGCTTTGCTCCTTATCAATCCAATTGATGAGCGAAAGCTGTAGCAACGACTTCTTTCTGCGCGTTGCTCATACTAAATGTTATTCAACTGAGAAAATAATCTATGAGTTTTACCTCCCTGGGCCTTTCTGAACCGATCCTTAAAGCTATTGAAGCACAAGGTTACGATAAGCCATCACCAATACAAGAGAAAGCCGTACCTGCTGTCCTAACGGGCAAAGATGTTATGGCCGCTGCTCAAACAGGTACAGGTAAAACTGCAGGCTTCACGCTACCTATTCTTGAAATGTTGTCAAAAGGCCCTCGCGTACGTCAAAACCAAGTACGTGCGCTAGTGCTAACACCAACCCGTGAGCTTGCTGCGCAAGTAAATGGCAGCGTAGTGAAGTACGGTATTAACTTACCTCTTACTTCTACGGTGGTGTTTGGTGGTGTGAAAATTAACCCTCAGATGCAAAAACTGCGTAAAGGTAGTGATGTACTGGTAGCAACACCGGGTCGTCTACTTGACCTATACAACCAAAATGCTGTGCGTTTTGATCAACTAGAAATTCTAGTGCTAGATGAAGCTGACCGCATGCTAGACATGGGCTTCATTCGCGATATCCGTAAGATCTTGGCTTTTCTACCTAAGAAGCGCCAAAACCTACTGTTCTCAGCGACGTTCTCTGATGATATTCGTGGCTTGGCGAAAGGCTTAGTCAACAACCCAGTTGAAATCTCGGTAAGCCCTGCAAACTCAACGGCACCAACTGTTGAGCAAAGCATCTACCCAGTAGATAAAAAGAAAAAAAGCGCAATGCTAGCGAAGCTCATCAAAGATAATGATTGGCGACAAGTGCTTGTGTTTAGCAAAACGAAACATGGCGCAAACAAGCTTTCACACTTCCTTGACGAGCAAGGCATCTCAGCGGCTCCTATTCATGGTAACAAGAGCCAAGGCGCGCGTACTAAAGCCCTAGAGAACTTCAAAACGGGTAAGGTACGAGTATTGGTGGCGACTGATATCGCAGCGCGTGGTATCGATATTCCGCAACTGCCTCAAGTAGTGAATTTCGACCTTCCAAACGTATCAGAAGATTACGTTCACCGTATTGGTCGTACTGGCCGTGCTGGTGAAGTGGGTAAGGCAATTTCATTGGTTTGTGCTGATGAAGTAGGTGAACTGTTTGGTATCGAGCGCCTTATTCAGCAAGTGCTTGAGCGCCGTGAACTTGAAGGTTTTGCACCTGTAAACAAGTTGCCAGAATCTCGTTTGGATTCGCGTCCGATTAAGCCTAAGAAGCCGAAAAAGACGCGTGAACACTCTGATGGTCAACGTTCTGGTGAGAATGCTCGCGGGCACAAACCAGCAGGTAAGAACAAGCGTCATGTTTCTGGTTCAGGTTCTGCTCCTAAGCGTAAGCCTAATGCGAACAAGCCGAACTCAGGCAACAAAGCTTCTGACAGCAACTCAACAGTTGCGGGTGATGACAAATCTTTAAGAAATAATGGCAGTAACTATAAGCGTGGTAATGCGGCAAACAAGCCTTCTACGAATAGTTCTGGTAAGCCTGCTGGTGCAGGTAAACCTAAGAAGTCTGGTTTCGGTGGCGGTAATGGCTCGAGCAAACCGTCGAACAAATCAGTAGGTAATAAGCCTACAGGTAACAAGCCTTCACCATCTAGAAGCCGTTCTAAGCCTGCACCTCAGAAATAGTAGCTCTTTGGTAGACCAAAAGGTTGATAAGGTAGCTTTGTAGGGGTTCAGCAACGAGAATTACTTTTTAAGAAGGTTCTCGTTTATTAGCGAATTTCTGCAATTTAACTCGAATAAGCGCGAATATTGAATTTCAATGTTCGCGTTTTTTTTTGGGTATTATTTGGGGAATTAGAAGTGATTTCTTGGCCGTAAAAACGACTGAATCAAGAAGAAATACGCTATTGAGAGGAAAGGTAATGATTCGTTAATGATTTATTAATAACAACATAATCACTAGCGTTTTTGTGGATCTTTGCAATTTGCAATTCCAGTTTGCAAAACAAGCAGGGATTTACGGCCAATACGTGTTCAGATGCTTAGTAAATACGTGTTTTAAAAGTTGGCACGTATGCTGCATTAGTAATGGTGACCCTTCTTAAGCCGAGGGTCACCTAGCCAACTGACGTTGTTAGTGAACCCATATTGTTCACACAAAATATATGACCAATCACCTTTATTGTGGTTGGTTTTTTTTTGCCTGAATTTTGAGTTCTACTTGTTGGTTTTACTTTTTTACTCACCACACTTCGAGTAACAGCTTGGTTGGCGAGGGCACTCTCCACCTCTGGAGCAGATAAGCCTAGCCTCTGTCTCAATCCCACGTTCAATCCAATTTATATTTAGAATCTTGGCTATTGTCGTGAGATCTTTCTTGATGTTACGTGGGATTACCACAGAGCCACCATTGTTGACGCATGACGCCTTAAGCTGCTCTGCAATATCTCTTGAATTACCGCCTTGAGCATCAATCGCTGGGTTTAAGT
Organism: Vibrio sp. OPT20; assembly: GCF_963889365.1. Taxonomy (NCBI): domain Bacteria; kingdom Pseudomonadati; phylum Pseudomonadota; class Gammaproteobacteria; order Vibrionales; family Vibrionaceae; genus Vibrio; species Vibrio sp. OPT20. The sequence continues at coordinate 70,812 of NZ_CAWPOA010000036.1, forward strand.
CTATACCAGCACACAACACACGATTATTACCCGCAGGATCCGTCATATTGATGGATTCACAGCAATAGATTCTTGGCTCATCTCCTACATTTAAAATGGAGATCTGAGCTGAGCTACCCGCCCGAGGTTCTGATAATCGACGGAACACTGCCCAATGTTGACATGGGTCGGCGACCGTTCTCATATTCCCCCAAGGCAGTGGAATCCCGTTCCCGCGGTATACCGCCTTGAGTTTCCCCGGCCCATAAGCATCAAAGTAGTGCCAGTGAGGGTAGGGCGATACTACCGTCATTCTACGCATCGCAACAGAGGGGGAAACCCCCGCTCTCTTATGAACGTCTATTTCGTAACCTGTGCGGTCAAGCAGCTGTCTAAACGGGACTTTAGGGCACAGAAGTGCTCCTGCAAAGAAACTGGATTCAAAGTCTCGCCACGCTTGCAGAATGTCTTGAGAGTTCAGCTGTGAAGAGCCTGAAATCTGGTTGTCATCCCATGTGTTGTTGTTACCGACCGACAACACACTCTTTAACCCTTCTTTGCTATGCAGAATGCAATGGCCGATATAAACCGAGAGATCGTATTTCAGACGAGTGGGGTACTCTTTGAGAATTTCGTTTAAAAAGATCGTACCGGGAGGCTCAAAGAATGAAGTAACCAGTTGCTTGGCATTGATTCCTAGCTCATCAACCACGTCCTGCGGCGTGCGCGTAACCCAGCGGATGTTAATACCAAGGGTTCTAGCGATGTCTATAAGGTCTTCTACGCTCAGGTTAAGACGTTTTAGGCCAACCTCTTCTGCGGCGCGCTCAAGGTCAGGGAAGTGGTTCTGGTTGCTTTCTTGGTGTGCCCTAATCAAGAGGTGAGCAAACTGACGGCCAGAGATCCCCGTTTGTGACAGCATTTCAGGAATCGCAATCTGCAGGATGTCGTTGGAGAAAAGAAAGCTAGGCTCGAGTGCCATGCCACTTATCCCACCACGATTCCCTTTGTCAGGTGCAATGGCTTGTTGTTCTGATTCGTCGTCGAGGAACCACGTTGGGGTCTTCTGAAAAACCTGCGCAATCACTTCCAGCATGTCGATGCTTGGCACACGCTTTCCACGTTCAATCATTGAAAGGTAAGAAACGGAAGGTGCGTATTCTGGGTTGATTCGAATACAACGCGCAGACAGATCTTCCATCGTTAAATGGTTACGTTTTCTTAGGTTACGTATTTTCGTACCTAGGAAATGAGACTGACGAACTAAACTTTTTGACAAGGCCATATTTGTAAAATTCACATTGTAAAATTTTTGTTGTGAAATTGTATGTAAAAAAGCGCTAATCTACAAACTAAGCAATTCACAAAATGACAAATAAGTTAAACGTTAGTTTGGAATAATTGCTCTAGGACACATTTTTGCTGTAGAAATCGGTGGTTATCACCGGGCTAGTCAAGAGGGAAAGACTATGAATATGCTTACATTCGATAAAACAGAAATCCAAAAACAATCAAAACCATTTATCGCTGAAGCTGTCTTTGCCGTGGAGACAATCAGTGCCAACCAGCAAACAGAGAAGCAAGTGAAAGCAAAACAGCTGCTTGATCGACTGTTCCCACTAGAGAATGGTTCACATCAAGACGTAACCAGCTACGTAGTTGATTACCGCCATATCATGGCTTACTTTAAAGATGGTCAGCACAGCGGCCTAAAGCACCCTAAACAGTTTGTAGCGTACATGGGTGAGAAGAATGACCCAGACTCTATCTTGTTCCGAGATGGCAGTGGCAGTCACTTAGAAGTGATGTTTGGATGTCATAAAGGGACGGGGTGTATTGAATTGGTAGAGATCGATGATATTCAGTTAGAATCATGCACTACGTTCGGTCAATCGCCAGTGGAATCAACGACCACAATGCGCGAAGAGACCATTGCAGCAATGCGCCACTGGATCAGTTTGATTCAAGGTGATGCAAAGGGCAAACCAAAGGCATGCAGCGAAGATAAAGAGTTCAGAGCGAAGAGTGGTGAAGATTACTGCCTGAATTACTGCTACCAACTTTAGTCGTATGAAACAAGGTTTGGAAGGCTGAAGGGTTTGAACCCAGTAAGTACTAAGCCGATACATATAGCCAACGAAAAAGCCGCAAAGATTAACGTACTAGTTAGTCTTTGGGGGTTTTTGTTGTTTTTTAAATGTATATCAATTCGCGTTCACGGGTTCTCATTGAGCAGGACCAGCGGTGAAACCTTAAAGAGGCATGACTCGGTTTCGGCCAAGTGATTTCGCTTCGTAAAGTAGTTTATCAGCTCGTTCGATCAGTGATTGCGCCGACTCACCGGGCTCAAGTTCAGCAACACCAAACGATGCGGTGATACTGCCGACTTGTTGACCACTACGACGATCTTTAATAGACAGCTTTTCTAGAGAACGTCGATTAGTATCAGCGAGCTGACGAACAATACGCAAAGACTTGTTTGGCACGATGAGTGCGAACTCTTCACCACCAAATCGATACGCAGAAATACCCTCACGGCAACTTAACTTCAGCTTGCGAGCTATCCCTTTAAGAACCATATCGCCAAACAAGTGGCCATAGGTGTCATTGAAATTTTTAAAATGATCGATGTCGAGAAGAATCAAACACAAAGATTCTTTCGCTTCACACAAGGTTTCTATATCACGATCGAAAGAGCGACGGTTATAGAGTGTCGTTGTACTGTCAAAGAGCGCATCTTTCTGCACTTCTACCAATTGGGTTTTAAGCTTGGAAATTTCTGATGTAGCAGAGTGCAGCTGAGAATTCAGAAACTGAGTAGAATGACGAATATGACGAGACTCAGAAACCAACTGACGAACCAACGACATGACTTCGTCGATCGATAAACTTTCATTATCAACACGAGCCAAATCCTCGAAGCTTTGATCGATCATGTCGGAGAAAGCTGAGGTATCGGTGAGAGTATCATTCATTGAATTCGAAACTTCTGAAACTAACAGTTCTAGGTTAGCGCGAAGATCGTTGATATTGGTTTCAGATTTGCTTGCAACGTAATTGTTGTAAAGTTGCTCACCAACGGCTGGAGGACAAATGCCGTAGTGTTCTAAAACACCATCCATGTCTTTAGTTAGCTGCGGGATAGCATTATCGACATAGGTGTACCAAAGTGCGTAATTTGCAGGTGTGGTAGACACTCTGTTCTTCATCATAAGAGGTACCGCTTTTTTTAGATTAGCGGTGGATTTCTGGAATTCGTCTTTTTTCATTATTTTTACTGCAGATACCAAACTAACTCAAGCCACTTGTGGACAAGGTTAGCGGATTTCGGAGGTCTTTGCTTTAAAAATTATATGATTAATAGATGAGGATTGGATAAATAACTCATTTTTATTATGAATATCGATTGCGTATTCATAAATGGTGTCTAATGGATTGTTCTTTAACCATATTTTTGGTTATTCACTATGGAACATAAGTTGAGTTTTGTATTAAAACCTTAGTTCGGGAGAGCACTGTGATCTCAGAATCGATTGGAGAAGTAACTCGATTGAAGAAGTAACCCAGAAATTTGAATCGAGAGAGGGAAAGGATGAAAATATTTATGAGCAGATACAAAAAAGCGCCGATAAAAATCAGCGCTTTAAAATTCTTTTTAGCTAAAAGCTAATTATTGAGCAACAACGTTTGCTGCTTGTAGGCCTTTTTGACCGTTTTCAACTTCGAAAGAAACCTTTTGGCCTTCTTTCAGAGTTTTGAAACCTTCTGAAGCGATTGCACGGAAGTGTACGAATACGTCAGCACCGCCGTTGTCTTGAGAAATGAAACCGAAACCTTTCTCTTCGTTAAACCATTTTACAGTGCCAGTATTTGTGTTAGACATAATTTGTCCCTTATTCATAAATTTTCTAAATTGTTGATTGCATTACTGCAATGCGCTGATAATTGAATTATTTAATGTTGCTAAGAAATAAGGAAAAACTACTTACAAAAACGGGTAACGATTTTACATGTCATTTTTTACTATTCATCTAACTTAAATAACTCCGGCTAACAGAGCGAGTGCATGTTAACACAGTCTTTCCGGTTGTACACTCATTGATTGAGAAATCAGCGAGTTTTTTTGTCATGTTGTGCTCGTTAACAAAACCACCTGAAATAGCTGATAGTTTTATAAAATCACACGCCATGACAAAGTAAAAAGGAAGCCTAAGCCTCCTTTTCATCATTAGTATAGACGATATTATCGTTTGAAGTTGATATCTTCAGTTTTATCTAAATTAATTTTTGTTTTCGCTGGTTGAGTCTCTGCGATTACCTTGCCGTGGCGGATAGAGTACTGCACTGGTACTTGGCGGCGCACGGCATCAAAGCCATCGTCAGCAGGAAGAATTAGCAGGCTTCCTGGCTTACCTTCCTCAATACCGTAGTTGTCTTGGATGTTCAATGTACGAGCTGAGTTCTTGCTGATTAAATCAAGAGAGGTGTTGATTTGGTCGTAGCCCATAACTTGTGTTACGTGCAGTCCCATGTGCAGAACTTGAAGCATATTCGCTGTACCCAGCGGGTACCATGGGTCAAACACATCATCATGGCCGAAACACACATTGATATTAGCCGCTAGCATCTCTTTAACACGAGTCACACCACGACGTTTCGGGTAGTCGTCGAAACGGCCTTGTAAGTGGATGTTCACTAACGGGTTTGCCACGAAGTTAATGCCAGACATCTTTAATAGACGGAATAGGCGAGATGCGTAAGCACCATTGTAAGAACCCATTGCTGTAGTATGGCTTGCCGTTACCTTATCACCCATGTCGAATTTATGAGCAAGGGCTGCCAGTGTTTCAACGAAGCGAGATTGCTCGTCATCGATTTCATCACAGTGAACGTCGATCAAGCAGTCGTACTTGCGTGCAAGCTCGAACGCATAGTGCAGAGATTCAATACCGTACTCACGAGTGAATTCGAAGTGAGGGATAGCACCAATAACGTCAGCACCGATCTTCACAGCTTCTTCAAGCAATTCTTTGCCGTTAGGGTATGAAAGAATGCCTTCCTGAGGGAATGCAACGATCTGGATGTCGACCCACTCTTTCATCTCTTCACGAACTTCAACCATCGCTCGTAACGCAACTAACGTCGGATCCGATACATCAACGTGGGTACGTACGTGTTGAACACCGTTAGCAATCTGCCATTTCAGTGTTTGCTTCGCACGAGACTTTACGTCTTCGATTGATAACAATTCTTTACGCTCAGCCCAACGCTCAATACCTTCAAACAAAGTACCAGAGATGTTCCAGTTAGGTTCGCCAGCCGTTTGCGTAGTATCTAGGTGAATATGCGGTTCACAGAAAGGAGAAACTGCAATGCCACCTTCAGCATCAAGGATGTCACCTTGATGATTGATTGGCGCGTCATTATCGAGAATGCGAGAAAATTGACCATTTTCAATCAGGATTTGTTTCAAGCCGTCTTGGTCTTGAAGCTTCGCGTTCTTGATTAATAAGGTTGTCATAGTGTGTCCTTAAGCGGCCTGAGATTTCAGAGCGTTTTTATTCAATAGAGGGTTAAGCACGAGGTAACTGATTGCACCACCAAACACGGCATTTAAAGGAACGATGCCAGGAAGGAAGTGACCGGCGGCTACGCCTGTTGCTACCGCGATAATGCCAGCCCAGTTAACAGTTTGGAACTCTGCTTTTGCAAAATCTTTGTAACGTTTACGGTTCGCAAAGAAGTCGGCGATGATTACGCCACCAATGGGTGGAATTGCTAGCGAAAGGAAGGTTAACCAGCCGACGAAGTTGTTGTACAACCAAAGCGCGAAAATCGTACCTACGATACCGTTAATGATAGACATTGTAGTACTTGAGCGACCTGTGATGTTAGATAAACCAAGACCTGACGCATAAAGTGCGTTTTCATTGGTTGTCCAGATGTTCAAGCCTAGAACGATGATGGCTGGAAGAAGCAGTCCTTGCGCAATCATCACATCTGAAATGTCAGAGAGACCTGTCGCTGCTGCACCTGCCGCGCCAAAGATAAACATCAGTGAGTTACCGATGAAGAATGCGACCATGGTAATTAATACTGCGCTCGCTGGCTTTTTACCAAAGCGAACGAAATCGGCAGTTAAAGTACCTGCACTCACGAATGAACCGACAACCATTGCTAACGCCATTGAGAAGTCCATTGGTGTCTCCGGCTCAATCAGTTGTAGCTGTTCTAGCCCGCCAACACTGTCTACCGCAGTCAGTACTGAGTAACCACCCAAAATTGCAATTGCAGGAACCGCAATCGCTGAAAGCACCATGAGTGCTTTAATACCGAAGTACACCGTACCCGTCATCAACAAGCCTGATACAACAATCAAGGTGTTGGTATCAATGCCCGTGGCTTTCTGCACCGGAATGGCAAACATTGCCACGCCCACACCAAACCAACCGACTTGTGTACCACCAAGTAAAGCAGAAGGAAGCCATGAGCCTTTAGTACCGAAAGAGAAACGAGCAAGGAGGTGAGTAGAGAGGCCAGTAGATGAGCCGATGTAGCCAAGAAAAGAAGTGTAAATACCGAGAATTAGGTTGCCGATGAGTACGGCGAGGAAGAAATCGTTGAATGAAAGGCCTGTCCCGAGTGAACCACCTGTCCACATACTTGCAGAGAAGAAAGTGAGTCCAAGCATTACCATGGTGAGTGAAGCAACTCCTTTCCTAGCCGATGTAGGAACCGGCCCAAGACTGTAGTTATTATCAGCAGCCATTTTTTACCTCCGCAAATGATCAAAATTAAATTTAACGGTCGCCGTATTGCAGGCAAACGTGCGCATTATGGTGATATAAATCACGTAGTCAATGCTAGTTTTGTCAATAAAAGCGGTATGGAATCAGTTATTGAACTAAAAACAATATAAAACATAAGGTTATGTTTTGTATTTTTTTAATTAAAATAAATAGAAAACGTTTTCTATAACGCATCAGGTATCTGTTGATCATAGTTGGCTATGAATGTTGATTATTATGTTTATGAATGGGTGTCTGTATATTGGGCGGGCGATATTTCTTAAATGACAGGCAAAAAAATGGCCAATCGCAATATTCGCAATTGGCCTATATATATCGTGAACAACAAAGGTTCACTAACAACGTCAGTTGGCTAGGTGACCCTCGGCTTAAGAAGGGTCAATGTATACATTGCAGTAAGTGTGCCAACTTTTAAAACGACGTAAAACGGGTGTTTTATAGCAATTTGGTGCGCATTTAAGCTAAGTTTTCGCGTTTTAAAATTATAAATTCGCAAAACAAAAATGCATTATGCAAATGTGGATGGGTTGTCTAAGCTGTGTAATAGGAACTATTTTGTATTTTATGCCGACAGCTAGTACTAACTCGTCTTTGTTCTTCCCCAAAAAAAGCCAGCATGCTTTAAGGGCATACTGGCTTTGTATTGATTTACTTGTTACTTAAGTTAGATTGAGTAAAAGAAGTACAACTGAGATTTCATTCGAATGATAATCCCGCGTATTACGTCTAGGAAGCCCATAAAGCCAATTGGCTTCTCACCGCTTACCCAAGCGAGTCCAACGGAGCCGACAGGAATATCGTAACCTTCCGTTTCGTCAATTTTTAAGCGGACAAAGTGGTGTTTGTTTTGGAGGTTTCTGCCTGTGGTAACGCGAACCTGTTCATCAATACCTAATAAGCTAGCTTGTGCTTCACCCGTCGCTTCAACAATGCCTTCTACGGTTGCAGAGAATATTTTCCCCGGGTATACCGCGGTCGAAAATTCTGCTGGTTGACCCACCTTAACATTGCGAATCGCTTGGTGATTGACTCGCATCAATACGTACTTCTCTTCGGTATACATCTGGATACGAGGCATCATTGAAACGCGTTGACCCTCACGAAGGATAAAGTTCGTTACAAAGCCGTCAGTCGGTGCCGTGACTTTGGTACTGTTCAAGTCCCATTGTGCTTGTGCTAATGTTGCTTTTGCTGAATCGACCTCAGTCTGCTTCTTGCTTACATTGGTTTCAGCCTTGTGGATGTTTAATTTCGCATTCTCGGCATCGACTTCTTTCTTGCTAAGCTGAGATTCCAATGTCGTAACGTTATACGTCGCTAAGTCTACCTTTGCTGTTTGTTGGTCGATGTCAGTTTCTGTAATCGTATGTTCTACAACACTGTTTTGTTTCTGGTAACGGTCAAGGGTCTTAGATTGCAACACTAGATCTGTCTTTGCTGACTCTATCTGTGCAATAGATGTTTTGATGTCTTCTAGCGCCGACTGATAGCTAATTTTAGCAATGCTGACTTCTTGGCGAGCGGTATCTAAAGCGACTTTTGTTGACTCAAGTTGAACGCCTGCTTTGTCTCTCGCAATCACATATTTAGTGTCATCAATTTCGTAAAGAAGTTGCCCTTCAACCACATCTTGGTTTGGGCTGATGTGAACCTTTGTGGTTTTTCCTGTGACCGCAGTTGAGTCCGGGCGTAATTGAATATGTGGAGACTGAACAACCGATCCTCCAGATAGGTCCATCGGAGTAAAGTTGATTAACCCAACCCATACGAACATCAACCAAGATGTACCACCTAAGTAAGCAAACGCTTTGGTGCCTTTATTCCAAGGCATACCGACCAGTCTCAGTAAATAAATGAACAGTGCCCAAATCGCTAAACCTTCTAACATACTGGGTTCTCCTCATTTTTATCATTTTGTTCCGGCGGTACATCAGACTTTGGCGGCGCTTTCCAGGTGTCTCTCAGATTGATGATGGCTTTTTCCATATCAACAAAGGCCAAGATGACGGCGAGTACCCATACCCAGTGCCAGATAAAACCAATCCAAGTTAATGCGGTGATCAAACCGAGTTGTTGGTGCTCTTTGCTGTGAGCTTTATTGATTGGTAATTCATGCACACGCCAGAACCCGTAACATGCAGCAGCGATAGTTGCGATCAATACAACGCCTGCTACAACGTGTAGAGCGGTATCGGCGCCGGTGCCGACAAATGGGACACTCACTAAACTCATTGATAAACCCTAGGTTAAATTGAGCACAGAGTGTGATTGATATCAGATTTAGAGGTTGAAAATTTACCAATTACTTTAATAATGATGCCAATATGATTTGATCAGTAATAGTGACTTCTAGGTATGGTAGCTAATGAACAATTGTAACTTCTTAAGAGCATTGGGAATTCTGGGTATTTACCAACACGCAACGACCAATAAGTTCGTGAATGTAGAGCAATTAGGTATCCCCAAGTCGGTATTTAACAACCCGATGAGCCTTATTCCCGTTAGCGAAGTGGACAAATGGTATGGCTTGCTTGAACAACAAACAGGCGATTCCGATATTATCTTGAAGCTTGCTGATAGGGTGGATATTGAAAGGCTAGGTCCTCTCTCGAACTGGTTTTTCTCTGGGCACGATCTGGCTTCTTCTATTCGTCGAGTTAACATTGGCCTGCACTGTTTGCAGTCTGGTGCTTTTCTCTATGGCGCTCAAGTCGGTAAACTCATCAAGTGGTGTTACGACAATCCTGCGTATTCGGAGACTGGTAAAGTTCATGACTCGATTCGAGTCGCCATCTTTATGATGAAGATATTGAGACGATACTTGGGAGACGATTTTACCCCCGCAGCCGTATCTATCGCTGGTTATCGCGAAAATACTCAACTTTATCAGGAGTACTTTGGGTGCAACATTCAGTGGGGCCAACCACGAACTGAGATTTGGATACCGAGCCACTTGAGGTTGTCGATCAACCAATCACCTTCTGTCGGCAAGATGAGTTTGGCGATGAACTTTCATGATTTAGACAATTACCTCAACATGCCCGATGCCGCGGATGAGCATAAAGTGACTTATGAGATGATCAATTATAGTCGCCATTTCGGCCTGCCAACGCTGCATAAAGTTTCCAGTCTGCTCGGTTTATCAGAACAGCAGTTCCAACGACGATTACACAAATTGGGTGTTAACTTTTCTACCATCATGGGATACGCGTTAAGTAACGTGGCGGTGGAGCTATTGTTGTATTCAGTGCCAGTGGAAGAAGTGGCGACGAGGTTAGGTTATACCAACGTCGCGAGCTTTAATCGGATGTTTAAGAAACATCGAGGTTTGACACCCAAGCAATATGTTGAGCGCCTAAAAACCGGCCTGTAACTATGCAGAGCTAACTTATGGTTCGTTTATGGATCAGGCTGGACAAGTAAACCACAGCCCAAACACTTAAAATAAAAGGGGCGGTGAGTGGCAGTAGTGACAGTTCATGAAAACCAAGTGTAACAAGGCAGCTCAAAAGAATGCCTAATAGGATTAACGGCCAAGGGATTCGCGGATAGAGTACAAGTGCTAGAGTAGCAAGAATGGCGTTGTACCCGTAAAGACCCTGCTCAATTAGCGCGCCAGAAGCACCGATCATCTTACTAAAAATGGTGCTAATTATTACTGCTAGCACAACCCAAATGGCATGCTTTAGGTTGTTAAGTGCGATGGCAACCAAGATAACGAGCCCCGACAATGCATTTTCGATGAAACTGACTTGGCTTATTCCCTTTAACAACGGGATAACCACTGTCGGCAGGTTGAACCATGAGTTAGCCTCAATACCGATGAGTGGTATCAATGCGGAGCTGGATAGAGAAAATGCCGATAAATCCAAGGTTGATTGGATAGCATAAATCAGCCAAGAGGTGAGGATAAAGGCGCTAGTGTAACCGCGATATTTCTCAAAAATGAATACGACGTGGGCAATGGGGACTGTGAGTAATGCGCCTAACACAGTCACTAGAACCAATAACGGTGTGACACCAAAAAAGTTACCGATAAATAAACCAATTAAAGCCCCATTTAACGCATACATACCACTATCAATATCGTAAGCTGCCTTGTTGGTGTTGGTGTTGGTGTTGGTGTTGGTGTTGGTGTTGGTGTTGGTGTTGGTGTTGGTGTTGGTGTACATATAGCCATAGAAGGCTAATGCATAGCTGCAACTGGCGCCAAGCAAAGTAAGAAAAGCCAGTGCAAGTGACTCAATAGAAATGGCAAGTAATAGCAGGAGCGACGTCATAACAGACGGTGTGAAATAGACTTGCCCAATGCCATTGAGCAAGCCTTGAAATGGTTGAATATCCTTATTCGTTCTCATCGTCTGATTACATTATTATGTCATGTTAAATTTTTGTAATTCAGATTGTATACAATTTTATTAAGTTGACCATCTTTGTGTATCAATTCTGATACCAGCGCTCACCATAGGCTTGTTGGTAATCTGGTGTTTCAATGATGCCTTCTTGCTCTGGAACCGTTTCTAATGGCCCTACGACCGTTCGATAAGGCAATACGCCAGCCCAAACTGGGATATCCATATCAGCTTTATCATCATTCACCCCATGTTTACCAATCTTCACGGAGGCTTCCGTTAAAGGGATCGCTAACAACTCGGTTGCGGTGAGTTCTTTTTCATTACTGAGCCTGACTTCATCGGTTCTGCCCGGCGCGATTTGCTCAATAAAAATATTTAACAAGCGATCCTTTTCTTGGTTGTCATCGATGACTGAAAATGATCCCAATACCACAGCAGAACGATAATGCGTGCTGTGATGAAATGCCGAACGAGCCAATACCCAACCATCGAACAAAGTGAACGTTAAACAGGTGGGCTCTCCCTTTTTTAACCCTTTTAGTAAGCGACTGTTTTTAGCCCCATGAATGTAGACCATATCATCGACTCGCCACGCGAGCATCGGGATAACCATTGGCCCTTGTTCACCCTGCAATGCAATGTGTGCGATTAAGCTCTCATCAATAATTTGGTGCAGTTTCTCTTGTTCAAATACGGCTTTGTGAGCCCCTTTTTTAATAGTGGTTCTTTTCGTGTTAGATAACATAATCGCTCCTTAATCATTGCCTTTTGATTAATGTAGCGATTAACTGGTCTATTAAATAGAGCCACTTTTAAACACTATTTGGATCCAGTTATGCAGCCTATTGATGTCGGTGATCTACAGTTAGACGAACAACACGACACGCGCCAAACCGCCTTGTTTCACGCGATCAGAGAGAAGATCGTTCACGATTTATGGAGTAAAGGCAGTAAGTTACCTTCAACACGTAAGTTGGCCGTTGAGTTATCGGTGAGTCGAAACACGGTGATCTACGCGTACGAACAACTGGTTACCGAAGGCTATATCGAGAGTAAGCAAGGCTCAGGGTTTTATGTCTCGGTTGAACAACCAGAGCACTTTCTAAGTTTGTCTCAACCGAAGTGTGTTCAGGATGCGAAGGTTAAACAAACAGTCAGTAAACCGACTACAAACATAGCGACACCTAACGATATTAACCGCAGCTTTGCCCCCGGAGTTCCTGACTTAGATGCCTTCCCTTTTGCCAAATGGCAGAGGCTGCTGCAACGTCACTCTACACGTCAGAGCATTGCGGGCAATCAAGAGGTTCAGGGAAGCTTGGCCTTGAGAGAAGCGTTGAACGGGTATCTTGCGAGTAGTCGTTCGGTTAATTGTAGTGCCTATAGAATCATCATCACCGCTGGTGCGCAGCAAGCCATCTCAATCGGATTAATGGCGACGTTAGCGATGGGCGACAAAATCCTTGTGGAAGAGCCCGGCTATCGACAAGTGCATAAAATTATCGATCTATTGAGGCTAGAGCTAGACGGTGTGAGTGTGCGTGAAAAGGTGGGGTTAGATATTGAAAAAGTGCTCTCCAGTAACGCCAAGGCATTGTATGTCACGCCGAGTAACCAATACCCAATGGGCACGACCCTCAATACTGAGCAACGCCTGAAACTGATCGATTGGGCTAACAAACATCAGTCATGGATCATTGAAGATGACTACGACAGTGAGTTCCAGTTTGCTCATCGCCCTTATACCAGCATGCAAGGCTTGGCGGGTAAGTTAGGGTTCGATGATCGCATCATCTATGTCGGCTCTCTGAGTAAGGTGATGTTCAATGGCCTCCGATTAGGTTATTTAGTAGTGCCAGAAAGTCTGGTGGCGAAGTGTCTTGAGATTAAAGACGCGCTCACGGGAGACACGGCGTCTCATACACAAGAAGCTTTGGCGGATTTTGTTCGCGAAGGCGATTTATTGCGTCATATTAGAAAGATGCGTCGTTCATACAAACTCAAGCATGAAGCGATGATAGAAGCGATTAAAAGTGAGTTTCATGGCGATCTTGAAGTGATTAGCCAAGCGGCAGGGCTACATGTGACCGTGAAGTGGTATCAAGGCATATCTGAACATGAGTGGAGCCGTAGAGCAGAGCTTGAAAATATCATTATTCGTCCTTTTGACTTTTATGAATATGGATCAAGTGATGCTCGTGATTGGAATGGGGCGGTGTTGGGGTTTGGAAATATCCGTTTGGCTGAGATAAAGCCGAAGATCACACAGATCGCTCGGCTTTTTTATCAGTAATATTGGTTGGGCTTGCTTACAATTTGTCGATTCATCATTAATCGAGTTATAGCTTGTCGACAGAAACGGTGGGTTTACTTTTACCTAGCCATTTACGCCAAGGGAGTGACAATGTCACAAAAATAGTGACGGCATAGAGCATCGACCAGCTTAAACAGATAAACACCAAGGTACAGATGACCAGTGAGAGCATGGCGGTGTATCTAGATGCACCAGTCAGTAATCGGCAAGCCGCTAACATTGCAAGCAGATAAACCAGAACGAAAATACCGTTGGCGAGTTTAAGAAAGAATTCGAGATCGAGATTAGACAACTCACCAATCACACAAGAGATAAGCGCGACAAAGCCAATTGCTAAGGTTGGGTAAAGTGGTACACCACGGCTATTAAGCTGCGCCATTTTACTGGTAGGAGTGTGCTGGCGAGCTTGAGCCCATATCATGCGAGACAAGCTTTGTGTGTAAAGGTTTAGGCTAGCAAAACAAGCAAAGAAACCCAGCACACTGATGACGGTTTTGAAGCCATTACCAAACAGTTGTTCTGTTACCCACGGGATGGATGCTGCATCAAATTCAGGTGAACCATAAGCGCCTAGCTTGATAATAACCACCGAGCAAGCCCAGTACACTATGCCCGCAACGAAACACCCTGCAATGATTGCGATGGGAAAGTCACGCTGTGGATTCTTAAATTCCTCTCCCATGTGAGCAAAGGCTTCGATTCCTACAAAGCACCAAAACATCACCGCTAAGGCTGCGCCAATCGACCACATCGAATCGGACGTCATGGTCGGAACTGCGATGTCAGCTGCTGTGATGTCGGCTTTCCAAACAAAGGCGCTAACCAAGGCAAAAATCGACAAGGCGATCACCGTTTGTAAGCGGCCAGAAGACTTACTGCCCATCAAATTGACGGCAATAAGCAGAGCGACGGTAAAGGACTGAGCGCCAAGTGGTGTGTCGAGTGGTGCTGGCAATAGTTGTTGTGCAAAACCTCCAGCCAATGCAATCGCAGCCGGAATACCGACAGGAATCACACTCACAAACAACCAAGCCACGCTGGTTTCTAATCGCTCACTGAATGCCTGACGCACAAAATAGGCCGTGCCACCTGCATTGGGGTAGCGTTTTCCTAATGCGGCAAAGGTTAGTGCAATCGGGCAAATAGCGATAAACAGGATTAACCACGCGAGTAGTGACAACTGTCCTGCAATGCCTGCTGCGATCGCAGGGATCATAAATAATCCAGTGCCTAGCAAGGTAGTCGAGAGTTGTCCGATTCCTGAAATAAGCGTGATTTCTTGTTTGAGTTGTGTCATTCGCTCTCCTAGCTATTGGCTTATTATATCGGCCTTCTTGTGCCTGTCTTCTGATGTATGGGTGATGCTATGAATGAGAGCATACATTGTCGACATCAATAATACAGCTAGCGAAACGTCTTAAGACACCGTCAATTTAACGGTTTTAATTTGATTAAGCGTGAAAGTGTCGGCTGTCATAATGGTTGTTATAAGTAGGAAAGTTGTGTCAAATTAGGCGTTATAAATAGAACAATAAATGGAAAGAATCAGAAGCATGGATAAATTTGATCGCCAAATTTTGGATATTCTCAAAACCAATGCACGATGCTCAGTGAGCGATATCGCCCGAGATGTCAGTCTTTCGCGTTCGGCGGTGAATGCCAGAATCAAGAAACTGGAAAGCGACAAAGTGATTACGGGTTATTGTGCTCAAGTGGCAAAGCCCAACCAAACGAAGAATGTGTGCGCTTACATCTTGTTGAAGTTCGACATGTCGAGCAGCGACCATAGTTGTGAGTCTTACGCGACACGAATCCAGAGTATTGATGAAGTGCAATGGTGCCACTCTATTAGCGGTGAGACTGACATGATGCTTTATGTTGAAGTTGAAAGCATGGAGCGTTTGAACCAAATTCGCGACCAACTGCAAAGCTACCCAGAGCTTCGACACCTTATGACTCATACTGTCTTGACGGAATTTTTCAACAAACAGAATGCGACGGTGCATTCATGTTAGGTAATATCAACTTAAACCTACTGCGCTCTCTGCACGTGCTTCTTGAAGAGTGTCATGTCAGTCGAACAGCTCAGCGTTTGCACATCACGCAGTCGGCGGTGAGCCGTCAACTGGCTCAGCTTAGAGATCTATGTGGCGATCCTTTGCTGGTTCGTGATGGCAACAAACTGGTTCCGACTAACCGTGCTTTGTTGCTCAAAGGTAAACTCGATGACTTGCTTGGAGAGTTCGACCACCTTTTAGACGATAAACCCTTTGAACCGAAAGACTGGCAGGGTGAACTGGTATTGTCTTCGAGTGACTATGTGGCTCAGTATATTCTTCCTGTTATTGTTGCAGAGGTGTTCGCCGAAGCCCCGAACATTAATTTGGCTTTCCGCTTGTGGCAGCCAAATTACCTTGAAGCTCTGAACGAGTCGGGTATTCATTTGGCTTCCAGTATGTTTCCCACAAAGCCAGAACATGTATCAAGCATTAAGCTTGGTGAAGATAAATCGGTGTGTTTGATGCGCAAGTCGCACCCATTAGCCCACCAATCGGCTTTGAGTGCAGAAGATATCGTCAGCTACTCTCACATCAAAGTGACAGGTGGCGGAGATAAAGACAGCTACGCGGACATAGCATTGAAGAAGCAAGGGCTGAAGCGAAGAGTGGCTTTACAGGTCCCGTTCTTTTCATCCGCAGGCACAGTGTTAATGCAAGATGATTATTTGATGATCGTGCCAGAACATATCGCCTATAACCTAGGTCGGCACCTCGATACTGCCTATTTTTCTTTGCCATTTAATACGGAAATGCACACCTATTGGTTAATGTGGCACCCCAAGTATGACAACGACTCTGCCCACAAATGGGCGAGAGAAAAGGCATTCCAAGCTATGCAGAAGTCGAGTTATAATATCAGTATGACTTGAAGTCATAGATGTAATGATAATCTTTGATTTCAAATAATACCTTCTGCGAATTATGGTAAGTGCTAAGTATTGAGTATTAAGCAAAGAGCGTTCCGCTGGGGCGCTTTGTTTTACTAGGAATGGAATGATGACAGTAACAATTTGGTTTTCTTTATTAGCGATTTGCTTGTTGGGTGCAATGTCTCCGGGCCCAAGCTTGGCGATGATTGCAAAACACAGTCTGGCTGGTGGCCGTATGAACGGGCTTATCGCGGCTTGGTCTCACGCCGTAGGCATCGGTATTTATGCGTTCGCAACCATTGTTGGTTTAGCCGTTGTGCTTGAGCAATCCCCCATGTTGTTCAAAGCCATTAGTTTAGCGGGTGCAGCGTATCTGCTTTATCTCGGCGTGAATGCGTTGCGTTCGAAAGGTGGTGTTGCCGCGAAATTGGAAGCGGGTGAGCAGATGAGTTACATGCAGTCTGCTCGCGAGGCTTTCTTGATCTCTATCTTGAGCCCAAAAATCGCGCTGTTCTTCATCGCTCTGTTTAGCCAATTTGTTGCGTTAGGTAATGAACTGACCAATCAAGTGATTATCGTATCAACACCGCTACTTGTAGACGGTTTATGGTACACATTTATCACCTTGGTGTTGTCTAGCCCTTTGATTGTTGAACGTATACGTTCGAAAGCGCAGTTGATTGACCGATTGTCAGGTGTGGTGTTGATTCTACTTGCTGTGCGTGTGGTGTGGATGATTTAGTCATCACTAGACCTTAAGATCTAAAACGGCTCACAAGAGGTTATCTTGTGAGCCGTTTTTGTTTCTACTTATCTAAACGCTAACAGTTAACCGCTAAAAGAAGTTAGCCTGCTGAGTTTAGAACCGAATCTAATTCTTTCATTGAGTCAGCAAAGTAAGGGTTATAGGTCAAACGTGCATGGTTTTTTCCATCTTCACGATATCCCCATGCTGAGTACCAAACTTCACTTGTCGCGTTGCACTGTTCTTCAAAACCTTCCTCTTGACCATTGGAGCAGATCTTCTCGCTACCATTGATTCCGTAATACGGATTGCTTGGCGAGAACAGTAAACCCATGTGAGAACCGTTCGAGATGCGTTGCTCCGGGAGCTTCATGCTGTACTGAACCGCTCGCGGATCATCGAGTGTCGTCTCACCTTGCCAGATCAACACATTGTTTGGGTTGGGCATCGATTCAGTAAACGCTTGTTGAACGAAACTGGTGTCAATCACGCTGTCGCCTTCACTCATCATAATAAACACCGGTTTATCGAAGTGCTTATCTTGTAAGTCATCACGAACGACTTCTGATGTCTCGTAGTAAACCGAGGCACCGTTCATTGGCAATGAGTTGTAACGCAACACGTTGTCTTCAGGATCTTGATCAGCCCAAGTGAAAAAGTAGCTTGCGAGCCCTGCGTATTGAACGGCAGACGAGCTTGGTTGAAACGCAGGGGAGAACAGCAGTAATCCGGAGATTTTAGGATCGTTCATCGCTTGCGAAGTGACGAGATTTGCGCCTGTTGAATAGCCGCCAAGCCACACAGAATCATACTCTTGCTCAAGCAACTTGGTATGGTGAGCGACCACACCTTGCCAATCATCTAAGCTCGGTTGCATTAGGTCACCCACACGACTACCGTGACCCGGAAGCAATACCGTTCTCACTAAGTAACCTTGATCAGCCAAATGGGTAGCGATGTCTTTAAACGAATAGGGTGAATCACCTAATCCATGGACCAATAATACCGCTTTGCCGTTTGGTGAGGCTGGTTTGTATTCAGTCGGGGAGTTCAGTTGAATCTCAAGCTGCTTGTTTTTTGTCATGAACACGCGGTTTTTCAGCAGCCAATCTTGGGTGTCATTGACGTAGGCATCAAAGCTATCTTGCTGATAGCTAGGCAAATCTGGAGATGTTTCGTAAGCGGGTATAGTTGTCTCGTTGGAACAACCAACGAGACTTAAAGTCGTTAAGGCGAGCAGCGTTAGAATGGTATTTCTATGCATTTTTTAATGTTGTCTCTTTTGTGCTTTCACTATGTTTGAAACTTAAGTTTAGATTACTTTTTGCTTGAAAGGTCTTCGTATTCACCTTCAATAACACCGGCATCATTGGTTGATGACTGACGAGTGTTCATATGAGCTGCGAAACCTTGTTTCTTCATTTGATTCTGAATGCGCTTGCCAGTAATTAAAGCTGCAATAGCTAAAGGAATAGCAAGGATCAAGCTAGTGAATAACGCCAATAGGCCAGTAAACAATGCAACAATCGTAACTAATATATTTTTCATATTCATTCCTCTTTTTCTATGTTGTTACTATATCGCTTCTATTCTGAACGAAACATGAACACCACCAAATAATTCTAGAGAGTCACTATGACACAGGTGTGTGTGGATTGAGAGTATATATGTAGTCATAATCACGCACTAAAATAAGGGAATAAAGCTAAATCAAATGAAATCAATGGGTTAAAAGTTGGCACGGTTGATGCTCTATAGGGTTTGGAATAAGTCACTGTAAGCAAAGTACTTACAGTTAACTAAAATATTACTGGAGCCCTTATGTTCTGTATTCAATGTGAACAAACAATTCAAACCCCAACCGTAAAAGGCTGTTCTTTCGCACAAGGTATGTGTGGTAAAACATCGGAAGTATCCGACCTTCAAGACGTGTTGGTGCATTCTCTTCAAGGTGTTTCTTTCTGGGCCAATTTAGGCCGCGCTTGCGATGTTATTGATACTGAAATTGACGAATGGGCACCAAAAGCGTTCTTCGCAACGCTGACTAACGTTAACTTCGACCCTGCTCGTATTATCGAGTTCGCACAACAATCTCACGAGTTTAAGCAGCGTTTAGAGCAACAGGTACGTGCGGCTGCTACGTTGATCGGTTTTGAAATCCCAGCACTTTCGGCTGCTGCGCAATTCGATCTTCCTACAGATTCTTCAGAGCTATTGGCGCTTGCCCCTCAAGCTGCGGTAAACCGTGGTCACGACTCTCAACATGAAGATGTGATTGGTCTTCGCCTTCTTTGCCTATACGGTCTAAAAGGTGCGGCAGCCTACATGGAGCACGCGCGTGTTCTTGGTCAAACTGACAATGCTATCTTTGCTGAATACCATGAAATCATGGCTTTCTTAGGTACTGACCCATCTGACCTAAAACAACTGCTAGATACGTCTATGCAGATTGGCTTGATGAACTACAAAGTCATGGAAATGCTGGATAAAGGTGAGACAGATACATTTGGTCACCCTCAACCAACAACCGTGAACGTGAAGACTAAGAAAGGCCACTGTATTCTTGTTTCTGGTCACGACTTGCATGATCTAGAAAAGATCCTTCAACAAACTGAAGGCAAGGGCATCAACGTTTACACTAACGGTGAGATGCTACCTGCACACGGTTACCCTGAACTGAACAAGTACCCACACCTTGCGGGTAACTACGGCAGCGCTTGGCAGAACCAGCAAAAAGAGTTTGCGAACTTCCCTGGTGCCATCGTAATGACATCTAACTGCCTACTTAACCCTGATGTAGGTTCTTACGCAGACCGTCTATTTACACGTAGCATCGTAGGCTGGCCGGGTGTTGATCACCTTGAAGGCGACGATTTCAGCGCAGTAATCGACTGTGCTCTTGCGCAAGAAGGCTTCAAACACGACGAGATCGAGCAAATGATCACTGTCGGTTTTGGTCGTAACGCACTGATGGAAGCGGCTCCGGCGGTTATCGAGCAAGTAAAAGAAGGCAACATCAAACACTTCTTCTTAGTCGGTGGTTGTGACGGTGACAAATCTGAACGTAGCTACTACACAGATTTCACAGCTCAAGCGCCAGAAGATTCAGTAATCCTGACACTTGCATGTGGTAAATTCCGTTTCAACAAAAACCAATTCGGCGACATTAACGGTATCCCACGTCTGTTAGATGTTGGCCAATGTAACGATGCTTACTCTGCGATTCAGCTTGCTATCGCACTGTCTCAAGAGTTTGATTGTGGTATCAACGAACTTCCGTTAACGCTAGTTCTATCTTGGTTCGAGCAAAAAGCGATCGTTATCCTGCTTACCCTGTTCGCTCTTGGTGTGAAAGGTATTTACACGGGCCCAACAGCACCTGCTTTCCTAACAGAAAACCTATTAAAGATTATGCAAGACGAGTTCGATATGCGTTCTATCTCAACGCCAGAGCAAGATCTTAAAACAATCTTAGCGGCTTAATTTAAGCCAACTCTAAGCCCCGTTGTTGTGACGTTTTTCTAAAACAGACAACGGCGGGGCTTTTTCGATTTAAATCTTTAGTCATTTAATCATCTAGTCATTAGCAAGGTACACGAACTATGTATGCATGGTCGGATAGCGATTCAATCAATTTAGTGTGTTTAAAGAAATGGCACGAGACGCCAGATACGGTCAGCTTTGAGCTTGGCAGCGTTCCACAAGACTTACATTTCAACTTTAAGCCGGGGCAATTTATTACTCTGGGTTTGGATATGCCGGCGAAAACGGATTACCGTGCTTATTCTGTAGCGTCTTGTCCTGAAGATAACCGCCTGAAGCTGACGGTAAAGCGTGTGGAAGGTGGTTTGGTTTCGAACTTTATTGTTGATGAACTTGATGAAGGTGATGAGGTTTCTGTATTGAAGCCTGCTGGTGCGTTTAACTGTATTGATTGCATGCCAACGGCGACAAAGAAAGTAACGCTAGTGAGCGCGGGTTGCGGTATCACTCCGGTGATGGCGATGGCGAAGTATTGGTTGGCTCAAGGCAGTGATGTTGAAATCGATTTTGTTCACATGGCACGTAATCGACGCGAGACTATCTACTTTGAAGAGCTCAACCAACTCGATGAGACACACGCTAACTTTAACCTTAAGTTGCTTCTGAAAGACAGTGAAGGAACAACTGCTCCCCAAGGTCGTCTAGACAAGAGCTGGTTGGTAACACTCAGCCCAGATATTTTAGACAGAACCGTATACTTGTGTGGGCCGGTTAGCTTTATGCAAGACATAGAAAACTACCTGAAAGAACTTGAGTTCAACATGGATAACTTCTACCAAGAAAGTTTTACTCCCGCGACTCAAAGTAATAATTCACTAGCCCATAGCAATACTGCTTCAGAAGAACCACAAACAGAAGCGTCAGCAGATTCAAATGGCGCCGTTAAGGTGTTTGTTCCTGCATTTGGCGCAGAAGTTGAAGCAGAAGCGGGAACCCCATTGGCGGATTCATTAGAAAAAGCAGGTGTTCCGATTATTATTGCTTGTCGCAGTGGGATTTGTGGTTCGTGTAAGTGTAAAGTAACCAAAGGTTCGGTGGAATCAAGCAGCCAAGAAACATTGACGCCAGAACAGATTGAGCAAGGTTATGTCCTTGCGTGTTCGAGTACGATTCAGTCAGATGTTGAGGTTGAGCTGTAGCAGATGTGAAGTCGAGCTTTGTTAGAACGGTAAAAACAAAGTTGGCGTAATAGAGACCAAAATTAAAGTAACAGATGTAAAAAGGCCACTTAGATCAGATAGAGAGAGCAGATCTAAGTGGCAACCTTCCTGTTTATACGGGGGAGTAAAACAACAAGGGTTGCAAAGCCCATTACAGACTTCGCAGATATAATTATTATGTTGTGGAGCCGTTTGCGCTGAGTTAGTTACAAGATCGAAGTCGTTTAAACTTCAGGGTATGTCTTGTAACGAACACCCATCATCTGTTCCATACAGTGAACAACTTGGCAGCTGTAGCCAAACTCGTTGTCGTACCAAATGTACAGAACAGCGCGGTTGTCTTGCGCGATAGTTGCAACACCGTCAACCACACCTGGGTGGCGAGAACCAACCAAATCGGTAGATACAATCTCGGTTGAGTCGGTGTAATCAATCTGTGCAGATAAAGTTGAAGATAGCGCCATTTCACGCAGGTATTCGTTCAACTCTTCTTTGTTTGTGCCTTTCTCAAGGTTTAGGTTTGCTACTGCCATTGAAACGTTTGGCGTAGGTACGCGAATCGCATTACCTGTTAGCTTGCCTTCCATTTCTGGCATCGCTTTTGATACCGCTTTAGCAGCGCCAGTCGATGTCAGTACCATATTCAATGAAGCAGCACGACCACGACGATCACCTGAGTGGAAGTTATCGATTAGGTTTTGGTCATTGGTAAATGAGTGAACCGTTTCGATGTGACCTGATAGGACACCAAATTTGTCGTGAACCGCTTTTAATACTGGCGTAATCGCGTTGGTTGTACAGCTTGCAGCAGATATGATCGTGTCTTCTGGTTGAATGTCATTTTGGTTTACACCAAATACAACGTTCTTGATTTCACCTTTGCCTGGCGCAGTCAGTAGAACCTTCTTCGCACCATTACACGCAACGTGTTGGCTTAGGCCTTCAGCGTCACGCCATACACCTGTGTTATCAACCACAAGTGCATTCTCGATACCGTAAGATGTGTAATCCACTTCTGCTGGCTTGTTTGCGTAGATAACTTGGATGAAATTACCGTTAACGATGATCGCTTTACGTTCTTGGTCTACAACGATGCTGCCGTTGAATTGGCCATGAACAGAGTCACGACGTAGCAAGCTTGCACGTTTTTCTAAGTCACCGTCTTTGCCGCCACGAACAACAATTGCACGTAAACGCAGTGGGTAACCTGGGCCACTTTTCTCGATCAATAGACGAGTGAGCAAGCGGCCAATACGACCAAAACCGTACAAGACAACATCGCGAGGTTCTGTCATCGCATCGCCTTCAAGCGATTCCAAAAGCGCAGTTTGTAGGAAATCATCCAACCCGTGTGTGTCTTCGCGATCTTGCCAGAATGTATGAGCAAGGCGACCAACATCGATACGACATGGAGATAAGTCCATAGAGAGAAGGTGTTGAATGATGGGTTGAGTCTGTTCTGCGGTAAGCGGAGAACCTGTGTAACGTTTTGCGATGCGGTGAGCTTTGATGATGTCGATAGTTGTTGCGTTAACCAGTGTTTTACCGAAGAGGATAACTTCAACGCCTTTTTGGCGGTACAACTGACCTAAAGTAGGAGCGATTGATTCAGCAATAGTTTGACTAGTTTGCCAGTCTAGGAGGTGCTTTTCGGGACTCATCTTTACTCGGGACCTTTCACGTTAATTTCTGCAATCATAGCGAATGTAGGGTAGCCATGAGTGCATGGGAGAATTGAGCTATCTAAGCAGTAATGGTCTTTAACGCCACTTAAAATGCGCTTGATATGCCTTGTGTGTAACTTGTAATTTTTATGTGGCAGGATTGTAAGGTACGACGGGTTATTCTGCTAGGAAAAATAAATGCAGACAAATTATCTGTAAGTTGGCTTTATATTAGCCATAAATCAAGTTTTCAGTGTCGATAAAGGCTATTGACTTTAACAATCTGTAGCACTTATTTTTCGCCAAAAAATACTCAAATCAAAATATTATATGTAATAACAGTCATAGTGATCATTAAAGGTGTGATCGTTAGCTCAAGTTACACGTAAACAGTAAACGACAAATAAGGTGATTAATGCGCTTTCTTGTTCAACCTTTGAATACGCCGAATTCGAGTGCGAAAAGTGCATGACGCAAACGATTGGATCTCACAAATTTCACTTAACTTCGGTGTTTGTTGGTTTATAGATTCATTACTCCCAACCTTGTGGAGCCGAGAAGCATGGCCGTTTGCTTATTATGGGAGTGATAATAACTGGATAAAGCTTGCTTCGTTAAATTTCACTTGTTCATACCTCGTTTGTATACAGCTCTCTCATCTATATTCCTCCTGTTTAAACATCTTGTGTTTAGATCTCGCGTGTTTAAAGCACACTTGTTTAGAGCACAATTGTTCAAAGCATATTTGTTTTAAGTCTATCTGTTTAAGTAACAGCCCCCCTTTAAAGCCTAAACATGGAGGTAAGTTGATCATAATTTACCGTTCTGGGCTCAGAGTATCGTTTGTTCATATCCAATTTGATCAATAAGTCCTGTTAATGTCCTATTCTTAACTTGGGCTAGGTAAAATTACTTTCGGGAAGGGAGTCGTTATAAAAATGATAAACATGTCAATTAGATGGCGTCTTATATTTCTTTCCACGGTTTCTGTATTCATCATGTTTGGTTTTACAGTCAATGAAGTGCTCAAGAACGATAAGAAGATGAATCACCTTGAAACAACTCGTATTAAGGTTGAAGCGCTTCAATCTTTTAATACCGTTTCCAGCGATGCTTATCGATGGTTGGTTCTGTCTAATGACTCTCCAGAGAAAGAGCTGCTGCTTTTAAAGCTGCAAGCTGATTTAGCTAGACTCGCTCAGTACGAGAAACAGCTTCGACAGTTCGATAGCAATTGGACTGTTGAACCACAGTTGGTTGAGCTTAAGGGTGTGTTAGCGAAACTCGCTCGCGTAACCTCCAGTATGAACAACGACGCATCACAAATTACGGACAACAACACGAAACTGACAGAGCATGCCTTCGACTTGCTAAAAGGCGTGTTAATGGAGCTATCTGAATATCGCATTAACATCGTGGACGAAAAGATCAGTCAAGCTGACGCGATGTTTATTAATCTTACTCACTACGTGTTTTGGACTCAGCGAGAAGCGTGGTTGAGCTACCGCTTGTATCGTTCTCCAGAGCTGATAGATCAATATTTATTGAGTTATGTTGGTGCTTTAGAAAGGCAGCAGCAGTTATTAGATACGTTTTTCCGTTCTGGAAGCCGTTCGCCTGAAATTAGAAAGCTATTAAGTACGTTTTCTAAAGATGAATTTCAAAACCGTTTTACAGCTCGAATCCTCAAAGGTGACTTCTCGTCGCCTGAAATATATGAACATGTGGAAGGTTTAGAACGAAAGAAGTTAGCGATTTCAAAGGCAGTGGGTGCTTACACTAAGCAATTACAGTTTGATCTGACCAAAAATATAGCACTGCAAAAAAGGCAAACCTTAGTTATGACATTGCTTATTCTTGTCGTGTCAGGTGTGTTGTTATGGCTTGGTGTAGCGACATCTCTTCGCTTAAATCGAAACCTATCTATTATTTTGAAAGGGGTGTCTGAATGCGCCGATAGCTACGGCAAGCCCAAGGTCATTCATATTCAAGGCAACGATGAACTTGCCGAGTTCACTGAAACTCTGAATCGAGTGATGGAGCGCAACTATCAACATAACAAAGAGTTAGTAGAAGCAAAAGAAGATGCAATTTCGGCTAACAAGGCCAAGAGCGCATTTTTAGCCAATATGTCCCATGAGATACGTACACCACTCAACGGGATTATTGGGATGGCTGAGATCTTATCTCAAAGCCAACTGAGCGCGAATCAACAAGAAGTGTTAGGAGATATCGAATCGTCTTCTCACTCATTACTGGTTCTGCTTAATGACATTCTTGACCTGTCCAAAATCGAGTCGGGCAACTTAATGCTATCGCCACACAATGCTGATCTGAGAGAGGCGGTTTACGACTCAGTCAGTGTGATTTTATCCAAAGCGATAAGTAAGGATATCGAACTCGACATCAATATCGATTCCCAAACCCCACCGCAGCTGTTTTTCGATGAGTACCGTGTAAGGCAGGTGCTGACCAATTTGCTGTCTAACGCCATCAAATTTACGTCAAAGGGCACGATTACGACGGACATTGCATACACACCTATGTCTTTGGGTAGAGGCAAGCTTGAATGCAGTGTGTCTGATACTGGAATTGGGATTGAGCCAGAGAAGCTAGAGTCCATATTTGAACCTTTCACTCAAGAAGATGGCAGCATTACTCGCCAATTCGGTGGGACAGGGTTAGGCCTTGCGATTTGTCGACAGCTTGTTGATTTGATGGGGGGTTACATTACCGCGCGTTCAGTGAAAGGAGAGGGCTCAACGTTCACTTTTTGTTTGTATGTCGACACTGTCGAAACTCATGTTCAAACCTTCGACAACCTAAGCCGTGCGACTATTATCTCGAATTCTTTCAATTACCTAGATCAACTGGTCAAAGAGTGTGAACGCTTAAATGTTCGACCTAATGTTGTGTCATCCATTTCGGATCTTGATGAAAACCTGAAAGAAAGTGACTTCATACTTTATTGTCATACGCTGCATCACTCCATGGATAAAGATCTTGCGACGCTGAAGGCGTTATACCCTTTGGCTCGCGTTATCGTGTGTCAGCATCATCTCTTTAAAACCAATCTAATCACAGAAACGGTTCACTCAACTCATACATTGCCATTCTTGGGTCGACGATTCTTAAACAGCTTACAATCTCTCGATGTCGGCGAAGAGCAAACTCCTCAAGTGGAAGCAAAAGATGAAGAGGTTCGCTCTCTGAATCGACGCATTTTGATCGTTGAAGACAATCTGATGAATCAAAAAATAGCGAGCTTCTTCCTTGAGCAAGCGGGCTATGAATATTTGATTGCCAGTAATGGCCAAGAAGCGGTGGATGTCATCACTCAAGGCGCTCAGTTTGATGCCATCTTAATGGACTGCATGATGCCTGTTATGGATGGCATAACGGCGACCCGTGCGATTCGACAGTGGGAGGCTGACCAACAAGCTGCGCCATTACCTATCATTGCTTTAACCGCTAGTGTGCTGGAAGAAGACATCAAAGATTGCTTTGAAGCAGGCATGAATGCCTATTTGCCGAAACCTTATAAATCCCACCAACTGTATGACCTTTTCAGTAGCCTTGATATTGTCTAACTGGCTCATTATCAAGGCTAGCACTGTGCGATTTAGCGAACTTCTAACCCAAGGTTGTATTGCGCAAGGCAGCGACCGACATAACTAATCTTTAGTAATGCAGCCACTAAGATCGTGCTGATGTGTGCGACAATTTGAATTGGCAGTGAGAAGTGATCGGCCATCGGATAAGCAACAATAATACTGAGTAGCATAAGCAAGGCGGTGGTTGCTAGACTGAAGTTTGAAACAGAAAGTAGCGTTTGAAAGCGTTGAGTCATCGTCTTCATATTGAATTCCTAATTGCTATTAATAATTATGATACTCGTTATCAATAGCAATTAGCGTTCCAGTTTTATTTTAATTATTAAATCAATTGGTTAAAGTATCCTACTAATTATTTGAGTCATAATGACTTAGATAATTATCAAGTCTTTATGACACTATCGAGTATTTACCACTGTCTGAATCCGCAAGTATCGATGTGGAATCGAACACCAGAATACAACCCCAGCCCAACGTTATTTTTTTGCCCAAATTCAGCATGAATCTTTTTAAGTTTCACGTGTAGATCTTCGCGAGTAATATCATTCGCAGGCACTAAGTCTAAGGCGCAGAATTCCAAGTGTTTACTTCGCAGTGCGCCGCCAGCTTGTTGATTGTAAATATTGGTTCGCTCTCCGGACACAGGGATAACAACGCCAATTTCAGGCTCAATATATTGTTGTATGTACTTAAGGGTATTGATCATGTTTGGCACATGTTTCTTATTGGGAAGGGTAAACAGGGTCGTATTACTCATTGCCCAATCCGTGCCTTGCAACAAGACTAAATGCAGAGGCATGCTCTGAGTGATGCCGCTGTCTTTGAGTTGTTGACCGATCGCTTTGACTTGATCTTGGGCGTGGTTAAGGAGCATCCAACCTCGAAATGCTGATCGGGTCGGAACCTTGTAGCCATGAACATCGACCACGAGATCGTCATAAGTGATTTCGGTCTCTTCGGTATAAAGTTTCTCAAATTTTTCAGGGTAAGGTTGTGTCGTTGATAACGCCAAGGTAATCAGAATACTTCCGTACATAAAGTCTCTCCATCGCTAGTGTACACTCGTTATTTAGTTTGATACTGCTGTTGAGTTTCATTCATTTTGCTTAGGTACGCTTAAGTCTAGACGGTTAGGTTTAGATGCTTAGGTCTAGATGCTTAAGTATAGACGCTGGAGTTTAGGTACAAAAAAACCCACTACTAAGAGTGGGTTACTAACATTGTTACAAGTAAATTAGCGAGGTTAGATTACTTCTTACCTTGAGTTTGCTTGTCTTCTTCTGTTAGTTCACGAATGCGGCGGCTGATGTCGCGACGAGCTTTAGAGATCTCTGCACTCTTGATGATGTGATCATCAACGCGGTCTTCGTAGTCAGCTTTCATGTTTTTGATAATGCCTAAGATCTCGTCGTGAGTCATCTCTGGCTTGATGTAATCAAGTAGGTTATCAAGAAGGTCGACACGCTTGCGGTTGTCGCGAACTTTCTTTTCGTTGTCTAAAAGTTCACGCTTAAGTTTGTTCTTACGTCGTGCTTGGTTAACAATTTCAAATACGCTGCTCATAGATTCCTTTTCCTAATCGTCAAATACGTTGTCTGGTTCTGATTAAAGCACATCAGTTAGTGTTGTAACAGTCTTTAGATCAAAGCAAAAGTAAGGTTGTATAATTATTCGGCACTCTCGCTAAAGTGCGATTGTTTTTATCTAACTGTTCAAGTTAGTATCCAGTATAGACACGGCATTGATACGAAATGTGAAATGAATCAACAACAACTGGAAACAGAAGATTTGGGCGACGATGTCACTGAACCTTCGGCAGAGCAAAACAAGCTTCGTGATGCGTATGTACAAGAACGTACTTATTTGGAAGTCGTGGAAATAGAGCTAAATCGTTCTAAGATCATAATGATTGATGAACAAGGCAGAAAGAAACGAGTACCGATTTTGTCTGAGCATTAGCCATTACTGGCTGCATTGTTAAATGTTGAGATGGAATTATCAAAATAATAAAAAGGAAAAACGATGAACACAGTACTTTCCCCAATTGAAGCGAGAATTATCGGTTGCTTGATCGAGAAAGAAGTCACTACCCCGGATCATTACCCGTTAACGTTAAACAGCTTAACGACTGCATGTAACCAAAAGAGTAACCGTGAGCCAGTTCTCTCTCTGTCTGAGTCGGACGTTTTAGATGCGGTTGATGGTTTGATAGCTCGCCGCATGGTGAGTGATGAGAGCAGCTTCAATAGCCGTGTTAATAAGTATCAGCATCGTTTCTGTAATACTGAATTTGGGGATTTGCAATTTACAGAGCAAGAGCGCGCAATCATCTGCTGTATGCTGCTTCGTGGGGCGCAAACTCCTGGCGAACTGCGTACTCGTACTGGTCGTCTTGCTAATTTTAGTGATGTGAAAGAGGTTGAAGCGACACTCGATAAATTAGCCGTAAGAGAAGCGGGTGCTTTAGTCGTGAAGCTACCACGTGAAGCGGGTAAACGTGAATCACGCTACCAGCACTTATTGAGTGGTGAAGTGGATGTTGAAGCGTTTGCGACGGCATCGGTAAGTGCGACTGCACCCTCTGCGACAAGCGAAAAGTTTGAAGAGCTTGAATCAGAAGTCGCAAGCCTACGTGAAGAAGTGGCAGAGCTTAAGGCTCTGGTTGAATCACTGCTTTAGATGTCTGAGTCTGATAAAAATGCGGATTGGGTCGTGTACTTAATCCGCAATCGTCACAATGCCCTTTATTGTGGCGTGACGAATAATTTAGAGCGTCGATTTGAACAACATCAAACGGGTAAAGGTGCCAAAGCGTTAAAAGGTAAAGGCCCACTTAAGCTAGTTTGGAGTTTTGGTGTTGGATCAAAAAGTGAGGCGTTGAAAACCGAATACGCGATCAAACAACTACCAAAATCTCGCAAAGAAAAATTGGTATCACTCAAACTAATTATTGAGTGGCAACAAGACAGAATTCAATATATCGAAGTCTCATAATTCATAGCTAAAATGTTTGTTATTGATTAAATATTAATAATGTAATGGACTATAATAAATCAATGTAAGCTCATGAATTTTAACGATAATTACTCTTTCTGCGAATGGGCTTAAATCATCATTGAACTCGTTGTTCTTAATCTCCATTCCAAATTAACATATTGCTCATTTAGAATGTCGTTCTAATTAGTGTTAGACGCTATCATTTATCATCGTTGTCCTACATAATATCTTTCAGCCATACAAAGAGATGGTGTCATGCTAGGTTAAAAAATGAGCCAAAGTAGCTCATATAAAACGAGAAAAATATGAAACGTTTACTGATGTTGTTTGGACTTGCCGTATTTTCTGCGTCCGCTCTCTCCCATGGTACTCATGTCCTCAATGGGTACTGGGAATACCAAGATTATCTTTCCAAGTTTCCAGAGCAAAAAGCACTGACCGATAAAATGGTTGAAGCTGTGCAAAATCACCCTGTGCCATTGAGACGATCTCAGAATGAGCCTATTACGATCTCAGTGGTGTATCCGGGTCAACAGATCTCCGACTACTGGGTTCGTAACATTCAAGCTTTTGAGAAACGCCTCGATAAGTTGAGAATCAACTATCAAATAAATCAGGTGTTTACCCGGGTTAATGCCGATCTCACGCAAACAAGCATTTCATTGCAAGAAGCGATAGAGAACAAAACGGATTACTTGATTTTCACATTAGACACGACGCGCCACCGTAAGTTTATTGAGCACGTGTTGAGCTCTACTGACACCAAACTCATTCTGCAAAACATCACAACACCAGTGCGTGCTTGGGCTGATAGACAGCCGTTCATGTATGTGGGATTTGATCATGCGACAGGCAGTTTAAAATTGGCAAATTACTTTAAAGAAGTGAGCAAACCAGACAGCAAATATTCTGTGTTATATCGCTCAGAGGGCTACATCAGTGATGCTCGTGGAGATACCTTTATCCATGATGTGAACACCGATACGAACTTTGATCTTAAGTCTTCGTTTTACACGAAATCAGACAAAGAGAGTGGTTACCAAGCGGCTAAAATCAGCATTGCGAACGATAAGGACCTAGACTTTATCTATGCATGTGCAACCGATGTCGCTCTGGGCGCTGCGGAAGCCATTCGTGAATCTGGTCGAGATATCTTAGTTAATGGCTGGGGAGGCGGGTCCGCTGAACTGGAAGCCATTGCAAAGGGCGATTTAGATGTCACAGTCATGCGTATGAATGACGATACCGGTATCGCTATGGCAGAGGCGATCAAGTGGGACCTAGCTGGATTGGAAGTTCCTACGGTTTACTCTGGTGAGTTTGAAGTTGTGACCAAAGATGATTCACCAGAACGTATTTCAGAACTTAAGCAGCGAGCATTTAGGTATTCAGGTCAATAATGAAGAAAAGCTACGCCAGTACACCTAGGAACACCTTAGCTAAACTCATTACGCGTATCATTATTTTAGTGATAGGCGTGATGGCACTTGGCGTACTTATTCATAATTATGAAACCAGCAGTAATATCGTAAAGCAAGAGACGAATCGAACGGTCCAGCAAACCTCTAGCCTGATCCAAAATATGTTTGATTACCGTTTGTCGGTGCTGCAAATCCATCAAGACAGTAGCTCACACAGTGAAACACTCAGAGAGTACTTTGATACCCACAATGAAGAGGCTCTGAGCTATTTCTTTTTTGGTGTTGACCAAAGAGAGCCGGATCATGCGCCGGATCTTCGTTTTGTTTCTACTCATGACGGTTTGGCCTGGGAAGATGGCAACGGTCAGTTTTATGGATTGGACTCGTCCAACTTAAAACATATCTCTGATGAGGTTTCATTTAGTAGTAACTGGCATTTCATTAAAGTGATAACCGATATTGGTAAGCGTCATTTGTTGGCTCGCCGAACCCCTATTGTGGATAACAAAACAGGGGAGGTTCTTGGTCAGCTCTATATCGCGATCGTACTTGATAACAATTTCTCTCTGGCTGAGTCTATTCAGAAGGGCAGCAACTGCGAAAATATTGTTATCGAAGCGCACGGAACACCGGTTACGTCGACATTCAGTGGCGATGAAAGTTACACAATAACGGACATCCTCAACTACAAAATGTACGAGCAACTGCCTCGTCATTTCGTCACCATCGCGACCATTAAGATCAATGCCGTTGAAACGCCCCTTACCATTCGAGCTGTCCAAAAGAACACTAACTTCATTGCCTTAGAAGAGAACTATGAGCGTGCGATCATTGTTGTGATTGTGGTGATCATATTGATGTCTTTCTTTGCGAGAGCTTGGATTCAAAGAAAGGTGGCGGCTGAACTCGATAAGTTGATGGACTTTACTCGCTCAGCAAGTGACGGCGAAGAGTACAACAAGTTCGATGGCTCCAACATTTTCGAGTTTCATCATATTGGTTGCACCCTTGAGGATACTTTTGAACGTTTATCTGAACAGAACCAAAAATTCCAAGATCTCTTTAACTTTGCTCATTCACCTATCTTGGTTTGGTCTGATAAAGGTGACTTAATTCAGATGAACCCCGCTGCTCGTATGGCGCTATTTGACGCCGATGATAACTACGGAGCGGTGGCTCAAGAGTTTGAGCATCGCATGCTACCGAATATCCATATGGTGGTTCAAGGTTCAAAGCTGACGGGCATTAACGTACCAATTGGTGAAAAGGTGTTTCGTTGGAACATGTCAGCAATTCGTGTGGAACACGGCATTACCGGTGTAGTGGTACAAGGCCAAGATATTACTAAGCTTATCGAGGCGGAACGGCAGGCTGATCGAGCAAGAGAAGAAGCTGAGCACCTTGCGAATGTGCGGGCTGATTTCCTCGCAAAGATGAGCCATGAGATTCGTACACCGCTTAACGGTATTCTTGGTGTTTCTCAATTACTGAAGCGCTCTATACACAGTGAAGATAACCGTGAACAGGTGGATGTACTTTGTAATAGTGCGGAACATTTGCTGGCGGTACTTAACGATATTTTGGACTTCTCAAAGATAGAGCAGGGGCAGTTCAATATTCAAAAGAAAGACTTCCGCTTGGGGGAACTGGTTAATACATTAGACAGTATCTATCGTCCGCTTTGTGGCGATAAATCGATCGCATTTACTATTGTGAATCACTTGGCTGATGACATTGAAATAAACACCGACCAAGTGCGCCTGAATCAAATCATGTTTAACTTGGTGAGTAACGCTCTTAAGTTCACTCACCAAGGCGGTATTTCCGTTAGTTTTGAGCTCGAAAGTATCTTTAACTCAGACCATGCGAGTTTGATCGTTCGAGTGAAAGATACCGGTATTGGTATTGATGAAAGCAAGATTGACGCTGTGTTTGAACCCTTTGTTCAAGCAGAAGAGACCACGACTCGTGAATATGGTGGGACAGGGTTGGGCCTAACGATTGTAAAAAATCTGGTCGATATGCTGGAAGGGGACATTCAAGTCCGCAGTGAGATAAATCAAGGTTCGGAGTTCATTATAGAAATTCCAGTGGAAGTGCACACTAAGCCGCTATTGGACGTGAAGCAACAAGCTGATATCGAACCAGAGGCGCTGTTTAGCCGATCTTTGAACGTATTGCTGGTGGAAGACAATCACACCAACGCCTTTATTGCGCAGGCTTTCTGCAAAAAATATGGCATGGTGGTGACATGGGCAAAAGACGGTTTAGAAGCGCTAGAAATGGCTAAGGCGACAACCTATGATCTTATTTTGATGGATAACCAACTTCCCAACCTTGGTGGCGTTGAAACGACTCAGCAACTTAGGAATGATATTGGCGTTACAGCCCCGATTTATGCGTGTACCGCTGATGCTCAAGCGTCGACAAGAGACAGCTTTATGGCTGCTGGGGCTAATTACGTGATTGTAAAACCCATTAAAGAAGAGTCGCTACACCAAGCATTTGTTCATTTTAAAAACTCACATTGGGATGTAACGAACTACTGATCTAAACCTTTGAAAGTGCGATAGAACAAGTGTTGTGAATAAACTTTACTTGAACACGCATTTATACAAAGCCGGCAACAAAGGCTTGCTCCAACAGCAGCGTTTTTAACTCGTCACTCATATCTAGGTGTTCAGGGAACTGAATGCCTAATAGCCAACCTTGGCCTTGTCTTTTTTTACTCACTACGTTGTAGACCAGTTCGTTATCTAAGTACTCACTTAAGACAGAGTTTACTTGTATCTTCCAACCGACATCGATATCTGATTGCTGGGTAATATAGACGCCACAGCCTGAGACTGAAAAATCGACCAGAGTGGCATCTAATGACAAAGTATCAAAGGTAACTTCACAGCTGAGTCGTACCTTATATCTTTCGTGTTCACGGATAGGCTTGGTCGCAAAGCTTGAAGGCGGACGAAGGAAAATAAGGTGTGCTGGCGAGGTGATATGAGCCAGTACGTTGGTTTTAAACGCGACAATGTGTCCAAGTTCGGTGTCGGTGATGGCACGAACAATAATATCCACGTTGATGAGTTTTCTGAGCGTCAGTGCTTCTGTCGCTTTTTGTGACAGCTCAAGGACAAGGTATTGTTCTTCTTTGTGTCCGATATAGAGTGTAGTGATCTGGATCGAGTCGTCTGGGCCAAATTCTAATACACCTGCTGTTTTTGTACCGGGTTTGAGGTATCTAAACAGTTCTAAGTTTTTATCTTTATGCATATTCGTTACTGAACAATGTTAATCGTCTGATAAAATAATATAACGTCCTGATAAAACTATGTCATTAGTTTCATTGAGGTAATTTGCAGTATTCGTTCAAAAAGTGAATCGCTGTCCCAAGTAAACAACGGCTTACTCTTGTCGTAAAACAAGATACACTGCTGACAGATATATACTTGATGGAGAAATAGTAAATGGAACTGGAAACCTTATTAAATACTCTGGCTGAAACCCCAGAAAGCGTGCAATTTGAAGATACAATGCATGTGATCGAAGCTCACTATGTTTTTGCGGAGAGTGAATTTCGCAATGGTGAAGTGGTGAATACCGCAGGGCAGAATAATGGTTCGTGTAAAATTTTTGCTTTTGGTTTAGAGCAAGGTTTATCTGCGGAGCAAACACTTGCTTGTTTTGGTCAATTTTATCGTAACGACGTGCTAGGTTTTCCAGAGAACACCGACCATCAAAATATTCGTAACTTCATGGTTCATGGTTGGAACGGTATACAGTTTTCTCAGCCTGCGCTGGTTGCAAAAACGAAGTAGGCACTAACCAAATAAATCTCAGTATTTTGAAGCGAGAAGCAATCTCTCGCTTTTTTGTCTATGTTGACCCGGTACGTAACCTACTGAATAGGCAGTTCAGACAAGCATTTACGGCACAGACATACTCCAGCTTTTGGAATATCGCTAGTATCACGCTTTTCTAGTTCAAAACACCAACACGTCTCTTTACCCGCACTGATATCGCATTGAGCTGGCTCATTACACTGCGGACATTGGTGAGTCGAACTAACACCAGTAAGATTATCCATAACCGACGTTTGCTCTTCTTCAGATAAGCCTTTCCAGCCTATAATTTCATCCATTGTTCGAAAGCAGCCACTGCACATTCCGCCATTATTTTTACAAGCCGCTCGGCAAGGTGTTTTCATTTATCTAACCTGTGATTCATTTGGGCTGAAATGTAGCATATTTGTTTGCCTATTAAGAGCCGTTAGGCTAAGAAATCACTCAGTTAAATTTAGAAATGACCTCGTAATTTTTAGGCTTTTCATGTAGCATCTCGCCCCTTTTGTTGAGTGGGGGATATTATGTTTATTGGATTTGATTATGGAACAGCGAACTGTTCTGTCGCGGCAATGGTTGATGGAAAACCAAGCCTGTTACCACTAGAAGGTAACAATCACTATATTCCCTCAACCGTGTTTGCGCCTACTCGTGAGAGTGTTTCCGAACATCTATTTCGCCATTTGAATATCAAACCGAGTGATGCGGTTGGTGAGCAAGTGTTACGACGTGCTATTGCTTTGAATCGAGAAGAGAGTATCGATTTGGTGCCAGAAGATATGGCGTTTGGTCAGGCGGCGTTGGATCTTTACTTAGAAGACCCTCGCGATGTTTATTACGTAAAATCCCCTAAGTCTTTTCTTGGCGCAAGCGGGTTGCATGATGTTCAGGTGAGTTTCTTCGAAGATTTAGTGTGCGCCATGATGGCAAATATTAAACACCAAGCAGAACTCACGACTCAAGAGCAGATCAAACAAGCTGTTATCGGTCGACCAATTAACTTCCACGGTCGAGGTGGTGAAGAAGCAAACCGACAAGCTGAAGACATACTCTCACGCGCAGCTAAGCGTGCAGGCTTCCTTGATATCGCTTTTCAATTTGAACCAGTAGCCGCAGGCCTTGATTACGAAAGTACCCTGACTGAAAACCAAACGGTATTGGTTGTGGATATTGGCGGTGGTACCACCGATTGCTCATTGCTAGAAATGGGGCCAACTTGGTCGGGTAAAGCGGACCGAACCCAGAGTTTGTTAGCTCACAGCGGTCAAAGGGTAGGGGGTAATGACCTTGATATCTACCTTGCCTTCAAACAATTGATGTCACCTTTTGGTATGGGCAGCAAAGGCATTTCGGGTATCGATATGCCACTGACTCAATTCTGGAATCCAATTGCGATCAATAATGTCGAAGCTCAAAAGAACTTCTATTCTCGCGAAAACCTAGCGGCCTTGAAGTTACTTCGTAAAGAAGCTTCAGACCCTCAAAAGCTAGAGCGTTTGATGAGGGTTTATCATGACACTCTAGGCTATAGCATTGTACGCAGAGCGGAAGAAGCCAAAATTGCACTAGCAGAATCTTCTCAATATCGAGCCGTGATTAATGTTGCTTCTGAATTGGTCGAAGTGGACATTTCCGTTGAACAGATGGTGGAAGCTATTGAATCGCCAAAGTCTAAGATGATTGAGTTGGTTAAAGAAGCCATGCAACAAGGCCAGAAAAAGCCAGACGTAATTTACATGACGGGTGGTTCAGCTCGTTCACCTATACTTCGTGAAGCCGTACAACAAGCATTGCCGAACGTACCGATCGTGAGCGGTAACTACTTCGGTTCAGTAACCTCAGGTTTAGCTCGTTGGGCTGAGGTTTGCTTCAAATAAGAGTCCAATGATGAGTTATGAAGGGCAACCAGTCGCTGATTGGTTGCCCTTTTTTTGTGTTTTCTCTAGTGAAATTTGAATTGAGCAATTTTTTCTAGCTTAAATCGAGAATTGTTTCACAAAGCTAAATATTTCAACTCACTTCATGATGTTACAAAATGTTTCAATATCGAGGGTGTATCTCTCGATGGTCTGATGAGTGATTTTTCGATTTGATTTTTAATGCTTATTTGTTGACTATAAAATCAAAGATAGCCGAAGGTTTTGTCTAAAAAGATAAAAAAGATCACCAGTAATTATCTACTTATCTTGTTGTTTTAAGGTTATTTTTTTCTTTTTATAGTGAGATTTTTTTTATTTTATATATTTTAATGCAACTTTTTTGTCATTCGTATATTAGTGTTTGCCTACTTGTTAAATGCAGGTAACAACTTCTCCGTAAGCACGAGGTTGTTAGTGAATAACTCACCCAGTTACATAATGGATATGACAATGAATAAGAAACTTTTAGCGCTAGCAATTTCTGGTGCAGTATTTGGTACACAGGCAGTTGCTGTAGAACTTTACAACGAAGACGGCACAACATTCTCTGTTGGTGGTCACGTATCAGTTGCAGTTGGCGACGTAAACAGTGGCGATCGTCTTAATGAAGACGACATCGGTGTTGAGTCTGTATCTCCACGTATCAACTTCGGTGCAACTCACGATCTTGGCAACGGCTTCACTGCAGATGCTAAAGGTGAATGGGCGCTAAACATGCTTGACGGTGGTGATGAGTCATTCACAACTCGTCTTGGCTACGTTGGCCTTTCTCACGACGATTACGGTCGTGCAGCAGTTGGTACTCAATGGGCACCTTATTACAACGTTGCTGGCGTAGCAGATATGCCAATCGCATTCGCGAATGACTTCATCTACGAAGATCACGGTAACCTAGGTACTGGTCGTGGTGAGGAGATGGTGAGCTACGGCAATGCTATCGATTTCGGTAACGCAGGTTCTCTAAGCGCAGCTGTTGCATGGCAAGGTCGTAAAGCTGACGGTTTGAATGAATACGGCAACCGTGGTCAAATTGCTTTGAACTACGCTATTGCTGACGTTACTGCAAACTACGCTTACAACACTGGTGATGTTAAGTACGTTGGTGCTGGCTCACAAACTGCTGACTCTCACGTGTTGAGTGCAACTTACGGTTCATACGGCGCTGAAGGTCTTTACCTTGCTGGTGTTTACGCAATGAATAACTACATGAACTCTGGTAACGGCCAGATTCTTGAAGAGTCAGTTGCAGTTGAATTGCTAGCTTCTTACGCATTGTCTAACAGCCTTAACCTAAGCGTTAACTACGAAGCTGTAGAAGATGACAAGATGAGCGAAACAGTATTTGCTACAACTGCTCTACAAGCTGAATACAACTTCACATCTCAGTTCGTAGGCTTTGCTGGTTACCAGTTCGATCTACAAGGTTCTGGCGTGTACAAAGAAAAAGCTGACGACCAGTGGCTACTTGGTGCTCGTTACTACCTATAAGTCGCAGACTTATTTAGCATAGTGTTTACTCCTTAAGTTTACCTTTTAGGATACTGTCCTAGACACCATGCTAAGCCCTCTTGTAGTGGTCAACAAATTCCGGACACTGACTTAAGCCGATTTTCGGCATTTACTGGCGACAGCCCATCATTTGCTTGATGAGGCCGTTGCCGATTAT
>NZ_CAWPOA010000037.1:0-260 GCF_963889365.1 Vibrio sp. OPT20
TGTGGAAGTCACTTTGACGTTCAGTAAAGCGGTTAAAGGAGACACCATTCAAGCGACGCTTGCGGGTGCAGCAGTATCAGGTTTCACGATGCAAGGAGGTGCTAAGACGTGGAAAGCAGAGGTGGCTTCTTTGGCAGACCTGGGTGATACAGTGCTTAGTGTAATCCTAGCCGTCAGTGGTTTTGGGGACGACTCGGGTAATACGGTGACGGTGGACCAACAATATACATTGCCAATCACGCCAACATTGACCATAGCCG
>NZ_CAWPOA010000038.1:0-28967 GCF_963889365.1 Vibrio sp. OPT20
TCATGACACTCAATGCTCTGTATTAAGTGTCTACTTTTATGGGGTCACATCAAAAGCATATGAGATAGATACGAGTAAATGAGTTGCGAGATACGAAAAGCAAAGAAGGAATTCTCTTTCTGTTTGTGGCTTTATCGCTTTTCGCTACTAGTATCCCGTATCTGCCCCTTATCGTTACGTCATTCCCTACAGCGAGGCACGAGCGTGATAGGGAATCTCTCTTTATGTTGAACACCGAATATGACAAGTAATACTCTGCATGAGATTCCAGATATTTCGTTCCTCAATTCTGGAATGACAGTCTAGAGCAGATGAGAGTAACGAGATTCGAGATGCGAAAATATATAACAGCTCTCATTCTGTTAGTGACCCGCTTACTCGCATCATGCACCAGCCCTTAAGCTCTTCGATACTCGCTTACTCGTATCTCGTATCTCGCATCTATAAAAAAGCCCGCACTTTGAAGTGCGGGCTTTCAAAATCGTTAAAGCTCAACGTGAACCGCTGAGCCAAACAATTACTTAACGATCACATCACCTGACATCTCAGCCGGGATTGCGATACCAGACAGAGAAAGCATCGTTGGTGCTAAGTCAGACAGCTTACCGCCTTCTTTGAACTCAACGTCTTTACTGCCCACGTAGATAAGTGGAACAGGTAGGTTCGTGTGCGCAGTGTGGATACCGCCCGTTTCTGGGTTTACCATCATTTCCGCGTTACCGTGGTCAGCAGTGATAAGCAGTTGGCCATCGGCTTCTTTGATTGCTTCAACCACTTTGCCCAGACATTCGTCTAGCGACTCTACCGCTTTAACCGCTGCATCGTAAACGCCAGTGTGGCCAACCATGTCACAGTTAGGGAAGTTACACACGATAGCGTCGTATTTGCCGCCTTTGATTGCAGCAACAAGCTTTTCAGTTAGCTCTGGTGCGCTCATTTCTGGCTGTAGGTCGTACGTTGCTACTTTTGGAGAAGCAACAAGCTGACGTTCTTCGCCTTCAAACTCGTCTTCTTTGCCGCCGTTGAAGAAGAACGTCACGTGCGCGTATTTCTCTGTTTCAGAGATACGTAGCTGCGTTTTGCCTTCTTTCGATAGCCATTCACCGTAGGTGTTCTCTAAAGAAGCCGGTGGGAATGCACAAAGAAGTGGGATGTCTGCTGCGTATTGAGTCAGCATCACGAAATCGATCGCTGGGAATACGTTACGCTCAAAACCGTCGAAGTTAGGCACGAACGCACGTGTGATTTCACGAGCACGGTCGGCACGGTAGTTCATGAAGATAACCGCATCGCCATCTACGATAGCTGCTGATTCTTCGCCTTCCGCTTTGATTTCAGTCGCTTTTACAAACTCATCGTTTTCATCACGTGCGTAAGCTGCTTCTAGGCCAGCAACAGCGGTGTCGAATGTGAATTCACCTTTCGCTTCGGTAAGAAGGTCATAAGATTCTTGAACGCGATCCCAGTTGTTATCACGGTCCATTGCGTAGTAACGACCAATAAGCGAAGCCACACGGCCTTTACCCAGTTTAGCGAATAGATCTTGGAAACGCGCTAATGTGTTTTCTGCGCTACGAGGCGGCGTATCACGACCGTCTAGGAATGCGTGTAGGTAGATTTTCTCTGCGCCACGCTCTGCTGCCATTTCAACAGCCGCGTAGATGTGATCTTCATGAGAGTGAACGCCACCTGGAGACATAAGACCCATGATGTGAACCGCTTTGTCTGCTTTAACCGCTTTATCAACAGCATTCACTAGCGCTTCAGTTTGAGCGAATTCGCCGTCTGCGATTGACTTAGTAATGCGCGTTAAATCTTGGTATACCACGCGACCCGCACCAATGTTGGTGTGACCCACTTCAGAGTTACCCATTTGGCCATCAGGTAGGCCTACATCTAAGCCAGAAGCCGAGATTAGCGTGTTAGGTTGGTTAGCAATAAGACCGTCTAATACAGGTGTATTAGCGTTCGCGATAGCGTTGTCTTGGTTGTCTTCACGGTAACCGTAACCGTCAAGGATCACTAGAGCCATTGGCTTCTTAGCTGACATAGGACTGACCTCGTTCAATTCAAAATAAATCGGTATAAAAACAAATTAGCGTAATTTTACTACAGTTTACAGTCAAAACTGTAGTGGAAGATCAAGAAAGGGCTCAGGTAGGCGGGTCGGATGTAAAAAAACGTCACCTAATCTCCATATCTCAATAATCAATCGGTACTGAGAAACCGAAAATTTCTGATTAACTCATATATGAACCTAGAGTAACTTAGAAATAAGAGAGTTTCTTAAAATGCCAAAATCGCCTATAATACGAACGCAAACCGTTTGGCTTATGTAATATATTTATAAATGGCGTCGTAATGAAAACTTTAGTTGCTAATAGAGAAAATCAACATTTAAGTACATCCAAGAATATAATTAATCCTGAATGTAATTCCACTTGCAGTGAAAGTAAGGAAATCCTTCACATCTATTGCCCCGAAAGCTGTGTTGAAAACATCCAATTAGTAGTGTCAAAACATGATATAAAGTGTGATATTAACAATTATTCAATTAGGGACTTCAAAGGGCACACCTTATGCCACTTTCAAAGCTCAGAGCTATCAAAAGAACACAAAGCATTTTTGATTGGCGCAACAGAACTGGGGGCCAGGGTAGAACCACTTGTCAGCTACTTTGACAAAAAGTTAGGTTACACTGAGACTGAACTATTGCACAGTGGTTACTTCTTACACCAAAAAGCCTTTTCTATTCTTTCAAATAAAAGGCATGTAAATGAAAAACGTTTCATCGATCTAACGTTCGTTTTCATGATTGGCTTAATAGCGATCCCTATAGGCCTGATAACAGCAATCCTTATCAAGCTTGAGTCGCCAGGTCCAGTTTTCTTCAAGCAAAAAAGAACAGGGCAATATAACCAAGAGTTCGAGGTTATCAAATTTCGTTCAATGCGCAATGATGCCGAAAAAAACGGAGCCCAATGGGCAACTAAGAATGATGCTCGCGTTACGAAAGTCGGCAACTTCATTCGCAGAACACGTATTGATGAGTTGCCCCAGCTAATAAATGTATACAAGGGTGAGATGTCAATGGTAGGTCCCCGTCCAGAACGAGAAGTTTTTATTGAAAATTTAGAAAAAGAAATTCCATACTACCGCTTCCGTCACGCAGTAAAACCAGGAGTAACAGGGCTAGCACAAGTAAGGTATCCATACGGAGCCTCGCTTGATGATGCGATCTGGAAGCATAAATATGATATTTACTACATAAAACACCAAAACTGGCGTATGGAATTGAAGATCCTATTCTTAACTGTTAAAACCGTTCTTTTGGGAATGGGTCGATAGTGTAATTTTAATTAGACTCTAAAACGGGTCTAATTTTAACTAGATGCCAAGACTAATTATCGGTTTATGTATTTCCTAAATAATTTTTTCGGTATCAAAGATAATGGGGCTTTTTTTCCATTTAATTTCCATGATGAGAGCACCTCTTTGTTCCCCAAATAAACACTTTTCAAGCCACTAGTACTTTCCCCTCCAAGGCGCATAGCTACTACTTCATGATCTACCGTCGAATAAACAAAATCATGAACATACATTGCTCGAAACAAGAAATCGTAATCTGATGCTATTTTGAAATCAATATTGTACAAGCCAATCTCATCATAAACTGTTTTTCTAACAAAAGTTGAAGGGTGTGGAGGCTGAGCTCCTTTCTTCCATGCTTTTTTCTTTTTAAAACAAGGGGCTGAATACAGCCTTTTCTTCTTAAAAACATTGAAATCATCAAAGTAATAAATATTACCTGAGATAATATCTGACTTTGTTTTTTCAAACTCAGAAAATATCCGACTCAAAACCCACTCGTCAACATAAAGATCATCGGAATTAATAATAGCAACATATTTACCGGTAGCTTTTTCTATACCTTTATTCATCGCATCATAAAGGCCTTTATCTTTCTCTGAGACAAAACTAAACCTAGGATCTTTAATTTCATTAAGTATATTTACAGTTTTATCGATAGAGCAACCATCAATAACAATATATTCTAAATTCACATCCTTCTGACTAAGAACGCTATTAATCGTATCCCTTATTGTATTTTCAGCATTGTATGATACAGTTACAACACTAAAGTCTATTTCATCCAACATAAAACCTAACTTAATACTGTTTAAAAATAACACCCAATAATTGTAACATTTTTTATGGGTAAAATCCTCTTATAACCTATTTTAAAAATAAAACATACTCATCAAGAGTGTTATCTATATTTGATTGTTCAAACCAATAAAATGAATTCTATCTAAAACCGTAGTTACTAACCGTTGAGCAATCAACAATGTATCAGCTTCTGCATAACAACGTAATTC
Source organism: Vibrio sp. OPT20 (assembly GCF_963889365.1). Classification (NCBI taxonomy): domain Bacteria; kingdom Pseudomonadati; phylum Pseudomonadota; class Gammaproteobacteria; order Vibrionales; family Vibrionaceae; genus Vibrio; species Vibrio sp. OPT20. Next base: position 4,380 of record NZ_CAWPOA010000038.1, read on the forward strand.
AGGCGCATTACCTGATGCTCGTAAATGCACGATGCAACTATCTGAAAGTATTAAACGTAAGCCATCCGTCCCATCTACCTGCTCAAGGGTAACATTGAATAAGTTAAGTTGATGAAGAAACTCTTGAGGCGCCTTCTTGCCTTGCTTTAAAACAGCGACGCTTTTTTCTGTCGCAAAATTCTGAATACGATCACTATGTGTAAAACGCTTGGGAAGTACATCGACTAACGTCGATATCCCATGGTTTCCCGCAGAAAAAAGAAGCATTAAAGCTGGCAATACGGCATCACGAGTTGGTAGTGCTTTTAGCTCCTTGCCATTAACAACAACATCACTCCCCAACAAAAATCCACCGTTCGCTTCAAAACCAGCAACAGAAGAATACGTTGTATTTAGGGTATCAAATTCAGCGATCACATAAGGTGAGCCAATCTTAGTTTTAGATACGTGCTTAAATTGCATTGATTTTTCAATCATCGTATTACAGCTAACTGGAATAGCTAACGCTTCAATATTCATTGCTTCAGCGCATAATAAACCCAAGATATCACCTCGAAGCCATTCACCTTTTTCATCAGCAACAAGCGGACGGTCACCATCACCATCGGTAGAAAAAATACAGTCAAAACCATACTCTGCAGACCATTGGCGTGCTTTTTCTTTATCTGGCTCAGCAACCGCTTCTGTATCAATAGGCACAAATTCATCACTACGTTCAAGAGCTATCACTTCGGCACCTAATGCCTCAAACAGTGGCGCGTATAAATCACGACCAGCACTTGAGTGCTCATAAATACCAATGCGTTTACCTGCCAACATTTGGCTATCAAATAATGATGTGTAGCGCTCAATGTATTTCGTTCCGGCAGCAGTATTCACCTCTAACTCTGGCAAATCTGAAATTGATTCAAACTCAGCCGCTGCATTTAAAATAGCTTGCTCGTCAGCTTTTGTGATTTCACCATCTGGTCGATAAAATTTAAGGCCATTACGGTCAAATGGAATATGACTACCTGTCACCATAATACAAGGAACAGTATCTTGCATTGAAACATAAGCTAACGCTGGTGTAGGCACTACACCATAATAAACAACATCAAGGGATAGTTGTTGTACTGCTGTTGCACACGCTTGCGCCATTGCAGGGCTACTAGGACGATTATCAATGGCAATAGCAACTTGCTTGAACTCAAATTGATTTTGAATTGATGAGATAAATGCATGAGCAAAAGCGGCACACGCATTTGGTGTAAATTGATCAACAAGACCACGAGCACCACTGGTACCAAACTGAATACCTGACTCTTTAATAACGGTTGAACTCACTAACATACTAATACCCTACTCCATAATCTTCCAAACGAACGACATCATCTTCCTGCAAATAAGACCCTGAGCGCACCTCAATTAACTCTAATTGTACTTTCCCGGGGTTTTCAATACTATGAGCGGTCCCAATAGGTATAAAGGTTGATTCATTTTCACCTAAAAGATACGTTTTATCTCCATTCGTTACCTTAGCCGTTCCTGATACGACAACCCAATGCTCTGCTCGGTGGTAGTGCAACTGAGTAGCAGTACGCTCACCCGGTTTAACTGATAAATGTTTCACTTGAAAACGCTCTCCCTCAGCAATCTCATCATGAGAGCCCCATGGACGATACACTTCACGATGCTGCTGACATTCCGAACGCTTAAGTCCTTTCAACTGATTTACAACAGACTTAACATCCTGAACATTATTTTTATCTGCAACCAATACCGCATCTTTTGTCTCAACAACAACAAGGTTGCTAACCCCAACAGTGGAAACCAAACGATTTTGGGAATAAATATAACTGTTTGTTGTTTGTTCCGTTAATACATCACCACGAGTGGCATTGCCATTATCATCTTTAGCATTAACTTCCCAAAGCGCACTGAACGAGCCTACATCACTCCAATCTGCGTCCATTGGAACAACTACCGCATCTTGTGTTTTTTCCATTACAGCATAATCCACTGAATCGTCAGGACACGCAGCAAAACTGGCTTCATCTAAACGAATAAAATCCAAATCACCACGAGAGCCTGATATCGCTTTTTGACAAGCCGTGAATATATCAGGACGATGCAGGTTTAACTCTTCAAGATAACGTGATGCTTTAAATAAAAACATCCCACTATTCCATAAGTAATCACCTGATAATAAATAAGACTGTGCCGTTTCTAAATTTGGCTTTTCAACGAATTGTGAAACTCCAAACGCACCGCTTGTGATCAACTCGTCGCCTTTTTTAATATAACCGTATCCAGTCTCAGGTGCTGTTGGCACAATACCAAACGTAACTAACTTTCCACTTTCTGCTTGAGGCATTGCTTGCTTGACTGCATCAATAAATGCAGACTGATTTTGAATAACGTGGTCAGCAGCTAAAACCAATAAAATAGGGTCTTCGTTTTTGTTCATAGCATGTAGGGCAGCAAGTGCAATAGCGGGTGCCGTATTACGACCAACCGGCTCTAAAACAATACCACTATGTGTTAACTCTTTTTGGCGCAATTGCTCTGCAACAATAAATCGATGTTCTTCATTACAAATAAAAAAAGGAGCTTCATGCTCAATACCATCAAGTCGATTAACCGTTTCTTGAAGCATCGTACTTGAACTGGTTAAAGACAGAAATTGCTTTGGATAAAGAGTGCGAGATAAGGGCCATAGACGGCTACCTGAGCCTCCAGCCATGATTACAGGTAATAGCATAGTTTGACTACTTATTTTATTTGAAAGAGTGGGAATAGATAAAATCAGTATTTATTCGTTTGGTTGGAAATACCATTTGGTATGAAGGTGCACTTCATTACTATTTATTAAAGACTCTGAAGAGAGCCATTGATACTGATTATGCTGATCATTTATTGGTAACTTTAACTGCTCAGCGTCAACGATTAATTTATAAGCAATTGCAACGTAATGTGTATTCACATCCGTCCCAAAAACATAATCATTATAAAGATGAGTAAAAGGCCCTATTAATTGAGCTTGGTCAATTGAAAATTCAACCCCTAACTCACTTAATGTTAAACGTCGAAAAGCAACCTCTAATGTTTCATTTTTTTGAATTCGACCACCAGGAACAAACCAATAACCCTGCGCAGGCTTATTCAAGCGTTTACCTAATAAAACTTCATGTTTAGCATTCACAACAGCCAAGTCAATAGACACAAGAGGAGTACTTGAAATAACTTTTGAAAACGTATTTTGATCAAGAAACATATTTCGGCCCTTAAGAAAAAGAGCTTTAAATTAAAGCTCTTTTTATCACAGATAATATACACAACTGTGAAAACATTATTTTCTAAATGTATTCTGATTCGCTAAAAACCACTGATAAGTCTCTTTCAATCCATCTTCAAGTGATATTGAAGTCACCCATCCAAGCTTTTCTAAACGAGATACATCCATTAATTTACGTGGCGTACCATCTGGTTTTGAGGTATCAAAAACAATGTCACCTTGGTAACCAACGACCTTAGCAACCGTCTCAACCAATTCACGAATAGTACAATCAATACCAGTACCTACATTAATATGACTTAACATTGGTTGAGTATTTTCTTGATAAATATCGTCATCTAAATTCATAACATGAATGCTAGCAGCAGCCATATCATCAACATGAAGAAATTCACGCATTGGTTTACCCGTTCCCCAAGCAATAACTTGTGTTTGCTCAGCTAATTTAGCTTCATGAAAACGACGGATCAAAGCCGGAATAACATGTGAATTTTCAGGGTGGAAATTGTCATTTTCACCATAAAGATTCGTCGGCATTACTGAGCGGTAATTACGCCCATATTGACGATTATAGGATTCACACATTTTAATGCCAGCTATCTTAGCAATGGCATAAGGTTCGTTCGTTTCCTCAAGTATACCAGTTAGCAAAGCACTTTCGACCATAGGCTGTTCTGCAAACTTAGGATAAATACAAGAAGATCCTAAAAAGAGTAAATCTTGAACATCATGGCTATGCGCAGCATGAATAATATTATTTTGAATCGTCAGATTCTGATAAATAAATTCAGCAGGGTAAGTATTATTTGCAACAATCCCCCCCACTTTCGCTGCCGATAAATACACTTGATCTATGTTATTTTCAGAAAAAAACTGATTTACAGCTTGAGTATCCAATAAATCAAGCTCATTACGCTCACGTGTAATAAGCTCAACATTGGGTAAGTGAGATAACTGACGTACGATTGCAGAGCCAACCATTCCCTTATGACCAGCAATAAAAATACGTTTAACTACATTCGACATATCAATTAACTCTCTATAGAAATAGCCACATCAAAACCATGCTCTTTTAATAATGCATGCTGTTTCGCCTTAGAGATGTCTGATTGCACCATTTCCTGGCACATTTCTTCAACAGTAATTTCAGGAACCCAACCTAACTTTTCTTTCGCTTTCGTAGGATCGCCAAGAAGGGTCTCTACTTCGGCAGGGCGGAAGAATTTTGGATTAACACGGACAATAACATCACCAACTTTTACGCTTGGTGCTTTATCTGTATCAACCTCAGTGACGGAAGCAACTTCATCAACACCAACACCAGTAAACTCTAGTGTAATCCCAGCCTCAAGAGCAGACATGCGAACGAACTCACGTACAGAAATTTGCTTACCTGTAGCGATAACAAAGTCATCTGCGATTTCTTGCTGAAGCATCATCCACTGCATACGAACGTAATCTTTTGCATGACCCCAATCACGTAACGCGTCCATATTACCAAGATGCAAACAAGCTTCTAAACCTTGAGAAATATTAGCAATCGTTCGTGTAATTTTACGCGTTACAAACGTTTCGCCACGACGTGGTGATTCGTGGTTAAACAAAATGCCATTACATGCATACATACCGTAAGATTCACGATAATTAACCGTGATCCAATATGCATACATTTTTGCAACAGCATAAGGGGAGCGAGGATGAAAAGGAGTAGTTTCACGCTGAGGGATTTCACGCACTTCACCATATAATTCAGAAGTAGAAGCTTGGTAAAACCTTGTCTTCTTCTCTAAACCATTAATACGGATCGCTTCGAGTAGACGCATAGTTCCCATACCATCAACATCAGCTACATATTCTGGAGACTCAAATGACACAGCAACATGGGACATGGCACCAAGGTTATAGATTTCATCTGGTTGAATTTCTTTTACAAGACGAAGAAGATTTGAGGAGTCTGTTAAATCACCGTAATGAAGGTGAATATTAGTTGAATTAGCAATAGTACTATCAATACGTTCTGTGTTGAAAGAAGATGCTCGACGAATAATACCGTGAACTTCGTAACCCTTTTCAATCAACAATTCAGCTAAATAAGAGCCATCTTGGCCTGTGATACCTGTGATTAGTGCTTTCATCTAAAACCTCGAGCTTGAAATATTATATTATCTAAAAAAAGAAATGGTGACATGAAATAAACTATATGAACGAATACTAATTTTCTTTAATAATGAATTCCCTTCGTCCTCTCCTCCTAACGAAGTGTTCCCCCCATGTCGCCGATATAATAATAAAGGCTTATTAAGCAATTTTACTTTAAAATATGCTTCAGCGATCAATGTCAACCAAGAATCATGTGTAACATAGTTTCGATTGCCAGGAAAGGGAAGAGCCTTCTCTAGCACTTCTCTCCTAAAGGCCATACAACACCCCAGATAATTAATCTTATAAAAATTATTAAGAAATCCTTGTTTAGCTTTTCTGTCTTGAAAAATAGAAGGAGATAAAAGGTTGAGTTTTGAATCAACAACTTCAGCATCATGTACAACAAAGTCATATTTTTGCATTTGATTCATAACTATTTTTATTTTGCAATCATGCCATACATCGTCTTGATCTGAGAGGAAAATAAACTCTCCTTTAGCTAATTCTAGTGCACTCTGAAAGTTGTTAGTATAACCAGGTGGCCGGTGATTTTGAACTATACGCACTCTCTCGTCACGTAACGAGCGAATCAGACTCACAGTATTATCTGATGAACGGTCATCAGATATAATAACCTCATCACAAGGACCTAGCTGGCTTAATATAGAGTTTAACTGAGGGATAATAAATTCCCCTCCGTTATAAGTCGCAATACATACACTAATCAATGTAAACTATTCCTGTATTTATACTTGTCATCATAATAAACTATATCATTATCTTCCAAAAAAATAAATTTATAACCCCTCCAAAAATACTCATCAGACTTATTAGAGACTATACTCCCGAAAGACAAAGCATTATAAGCAATAATCATGGAAAAAACTAAGATCATAATGTACTGATTTGAAACAACACATATATGACGAAGAATTAGATACAAACCATAAATATGAAAAGGAAAAAAGTATAGCTCGAACCTACCTAAAATAGGTACGTAAATCTTGAGAATAGAAATCAACTGTCCAACGAGAAAAAGGGTATAAAAATAGTTATTATACCGTCTAAATAATGCTAACCCCATAATAAAAACAAAAACTTTTGTTAAAAAACCAATCGACATATTCTTAGAACCTAGGTTCAAGTAGTAAGAGTAATGGCTCAACCCCATAAATGTGACGATTTCTTCAGTAAAAGTTACCCCCAAGGTCAAAGCAGAAAAAACAATTATCAGTCGAGATAACCCTACATTCCTGACGAAATACAAAGGGAAAAACAACAAGAGAGCATTGTGAAAAAGTCCACCTAGGAATACAAACAAAAAAAACTTCTTGTTACTCCCATTAAACAAGTTAATAGCAGAAAATATAAAGAACGCGATTGCGATCTGTTGCCTGACATAAATCAAAGAGGACCAATAGGCATCATAAGAAAACAAAAATATTGAGAAAAATATAAACTTATAATCAGACCTAACGACACCCATAAACTTATATATAGAGAACAAAAAAAATGTATCTGCAATAAATATTAAAGTATGGAAAGGAAAACCAAAATAATCAATAACTAGGTTGAGCGATAAAAACAAGGGCTCCAGAAAATACAAGGGAGGAATATCACCAGAGGATATGTCTTTAAATATAAAGTAATAATTAGAATAATCACCACCCAAGTTATACCTAGCCGAGGTTAAAAACCATAGAAGTAGAAAAGCCAATTTTTCGAAGAAAGAGTTCTTAAAAAAATTACTTAGTGAAAATACAACACTGGGTATCAAAGCAACTAAATAATACGAGTAATGTGCAAATTCCATAATTATATCGTTTGGTAAAGTGAGTTATATAGTTTTGACACATTTTTAAATGAAAACTCGTTGACTGCCAGTTTTCTTATTTCATCGGAGTTAAACATCTCTCGTTTTTCTAACAAAGAGTAGTCAAAGGAAGAACTAGAGTTAACAACAGCACCAAGAAACGGCTTTCCTTTCATAAAATAACAAGCACCACCTACATTTGAATTAGTCAAAACGGGAATTCCTGCAGCCCAGTATTCAACAGTTTTAACTCCAAACCGAGTAGAACTATCTAGATGTCGGGACATCACTTGGATACCACAATCACAGATCTGGAGATATTTCGGTACATCCGAATATTTTAAACTCAATAACGTGAAGTTATCCACCCCCTGATTTTTCAAATAATTTGATATCGTTAAGTGGTTACTGCCAGTTAGTAGCAAAAAATGAGCGTTAGATATAGAGGAGTTAATGCCTTTAAAATACTCTGAATATATTGATATATCATTCCAAAAACCCAATTCTAGGCTACCACAATAACCAACGATAAACTTCTCTTCTATACCCAGCAATTTTTTCAGATTCAAATCACTACAATGGCTTTCACTCTCAAAATCAAAGCCGATAGGAATGTAATATATTGACTCTAGACTATAATTCTCTTTTAGTGATGTTGCCATAGGCTGACTAACTGCGACCGTTGCTTCAGAATTTCGGATATTTATCTCTTCAATAATTTTCCACTTATTATAAATAGGTGAAAACTCATTCCAATTTCCGGATGAGACATTCTCTTCTGGAAACATACTTCGCATATCAAAAATCAACTTAAATTTCTTTTTTAATTTTGTCATTATAGATGTGATAAAGTAACCTCGACAATGGACCACATCATATCTATTCATAGAAAACAAAGACATTACAAATGTTGTAAATAAAGTATTTATCTCTAATAACACTTCATTTTTAAAGAAATATCGACCGGGAAGAGCAAATGGTATAGATACCAAATTAACACCCACCTTAGAAAGTCTATTTTTCAGTTTCCTAATTTTAGCAAAATCTCTTATAAATATCACAGGCTGCCAAATAGCATATAATGTGATATTAAGTTTATTTGATACCGAAAGCTCTGACAATAAATTGAAAACTTGCGTGTTTAATAGGCCAGAATCTGGTGTTTCATTGTGAATTATATAAGCAATTTTCATTTCTCTTCCAAAATTGAAGAATATACATTAATTAATTTAGAATAAACAGCATCCTCTGAAAAATTTTCTTTCACATGTCTGCGTATATTTTCGGGTGAGTAATAACTGTAGTTTTCATATAAAGATAACATTGAAGAAGACAAAGACTCACGATTTTTTTCACAAAGAATACCGAGGTTTTCGGAGGTTATTATACTTTCAGGACCTCCACATTTCGTAGCAATGCAAGGCAAACCGCATGACATAGCTTCAATGATAACGACCCCAAAAGTTTCGAATTCACTTGACAACACAAAAGCATCACTATTTCTCAAAATATCAATTACTTCATTCTTGGTAGCGCTTCCTTTAATAGTGACCTGAGATTCAAGGTTTAAATCTTTGACTAAAGAACACAAGTTCTTATATTCAGATCCCCCCCCTACAATATTCAACTTAACTCGATTGTTGTCAGCAAAAGCTAGGGCAAAAGCTCTGACAAGCTCTAACTGATTTTTTTTCTTATGAAAATAAGCAATGTTTGTAAAAACAAAAGAATCGCAACTAGATTTGTTTTTTAACTTAAAAACTTCAGTATCTACAATGTTAGGAATATACTGAAAGGGAAGATTATAAGAGCCTTCAAGTAATTTTGAAAACTCGTTACTAACAGCAATAGCAACCGAAGAGTCATAAAATACTTTTTGAGCCATATTTTTTTGAGAAATATTTAAAGCTCCCCTAGCAAATCCAGTGTAATGTTCTGTTACTACAAATGGAATTCCATATTCATTTTTAATCCACCGCGCAAGCTCACCATTCAAAAAAGAGTGTAAGTGGATAATATCAGGCCAACCGTGTTTCAATACATATTTTTTAAACCACTTCTTAAAGACCCAAAGCTTATACCCCTCTTTGACAGAGTGAATTTTGGGCACTTCAAGGTATTGATGTTTAAATGTTGGTATTATTTCACTTTCGTCAAAACCTTTAAAAAAAGACAGTTTTTTATGTTCAAATATCGTCTTTATATTTATGGGCTGTATTGCAATAACACCAACTACATTCCCTTTCCTTTGCAATAACTCTGCCTGTTGTTTAAAAAAGCTACCCAATGCAGGTTTATAAAAATTAGGATACCAGGAAGGAAGAACGAGAATATGCATAATTTAATTTATTTTCCTTTCGAAATGAAGTAGGCCATAGTAATGAATAAAATCAACATCAACGACATTGAGTTTGATAAATAATTAATCGCTACAATAAAATTAATATCAGAGAAAAAAAACAATACAGAAAGTGGCACAATCATATAAAAAACAGAAAAAATCAGCATTATAGATTGTTTATTTTTAACAATAAAAACTGAAGATATTGGTGAAGATATTAGGTTCAAAAACAACCAAGGAGACAATATCGAGGCTATTTCCCCCGCAAGCTTCCAATCGTCACCAAATATGACCATAAATATAGTTTCTGAGAAAAAATAAATAAATGAAAAAACAGGCATACCAAGCAAGAAAGTTTTAATTATAAAATTTCTTACTATATTAGCTAGTTCATCGCCTTGGACAGTAGCCATCTTTTGAAACAAAACCGGAGAAATAGATGCACTAATCATCATCAAGGGAGCTTGAACCATCCGCCACGCCAAAGAAAAATATCCCAGTATAGTACTAGAAAATAACATTCCAATTAAATAATTAATGCCTAATAATCTTACACCATCGATAAATGCATTTGGTAAGTTATATAGGGGGAGCTTTTTATGCCTCTTAAGTAAAGCTATCACCTTAGTCGATTGAGGTTTTTTTTTGAAATCAAAAGCATATAACTTTGACTTAATCAGTAAATAAATAGTTGCAACTACTTGTCCTAAAAAACCTCCAGCCGTCAGGCCAAAACTTCCCGTAAAAAAAGAGCTAAAGCCTAGCTGTGAGCTAGCAATCATTCCACTTCTCACTATTTTACTATGGGCAGATATATTAAATTTTTTCTTTCTGCTGCTCCAAATTGTTAATGATTGAAAAACAGCCATGACAAATACAGTTATCGGTGAAATATAGATCCATAAATATAACTCCCTAGGGATAGATACATATAAAAATAACTGCTCATGAAAAAACAGCAGTAAAAGACCTAACACTAGAGAAATAAACAATGATATCAATATTGATATCATTATCAAAATCTTTGCGTCAGAATCTTTTTTTGGTAACATAATTGACAATTCGTAACGACCAGTACATACCAAGCTTATTATAGCAAGGATACTACTGTAAAGCGCAAATACTCCAAAGTCACTTGGAGTATATAACCTTGTTAATATAGGTGATATAGCTATTGGTATAGCTTGCGCAATAACAGTTCCGGTCATTAGAGTTAATATGTTTTTCGAGAACTCTGTATATTTAAAGAACTTCATTTGTATTGATAATATTCATAAAAAAACTTTAGATCATGATCGAATTTATCAATATCACTTTTTGACAAAACACCTCTCCATTGTCCAATGTTTTTCCCAGAAAGTTCAGGCAATAAAAATTGTTTCTTTCTAACATGTTCATCAGGATCTATGTTAAGAAAGCCAAATATTTTTGGCACAAGATCCTCATAGTTTTCTATAAGATCTTCAAATTTAACGACCATGATACGACTAGCTAAAGCAGGGTTATTCTCCACTTTCATTTGTACTTTCATCCACCCCTGGTAGACAAGTGTCTGCCACTTAATAAATTCTTCCGTCGATTCAGGTATAGCGGCCCACTTTACTCTCAACGAGTCAGCAAACACATCTTTAGGATCTCGAACAACTAAAATCATTTTTGCATGTGGAAGCATATTAAGAATTTTTTCAGGGAACATACAACTTAAGTTTTCGTTAAAACAAAAACGATTCGCTCCACGGCTTTTTAAGACAGGTTCAACTAGGTTGTCAATGAAGTCTTGAACGTATTTAGAAAACTCTTCATCGGAGAGATTCTTACCAACATACATTCTCTTACTACCAAAGCGAGATTTTCTTAACGTCTTAAATCTATTTAGCTTTCTCATTAGTAAGCTATCTATACCATACCAAACACCGTCAAACTCAAGTTCAATTAAATTCCCAATAAAATCGTCACACTTATTTGAAAAAGAAGTACCAAACCAATTCTTATGCTCGAGTGATATATATGGCGATTTATACTTACTATTTATAGATTTAGACATAGCAATAAAGTTACGTATTGCTACATCTGATTGAAATATACTCCAGTTATCGACAAGTGCATCTCTTAGGCTAATGATACCTCCAGGATCAACGAACATCCTAAATTCATCATCCATTGAGTAAAAACCATCAACTTCTTTAAGTAAATCAACTAGAGCACTAGAACCAGTTGAACCTAGTCCTGCGGCAAATATCAACTGGTTATCTTTCATAGAACGCTCTTATCAATTTAATTACTCTACATACTTCTTCTTCATTTAGATGCTCACCAACTGGTAAGCTTAATAGTTTAGTAGCCGCATGTTCCGCAACAACAGTTTCATTGTTACTTTCAAAATGTTTGTAAGCTTCAAGTTTTGGTAAAGATACTGGGTAATGAATTCCTGTTTGAACTCCATTTTTATTTAAAAACTCATTAAGTTTATCTCTGTCGCCTACACGAATGACGAACAAATGATAAACTTGAGTAGCCCATTTCTGCCTGGTCGGTAATGTTATGGTGTTTATATCAGAAAGTTCCGCTAGGTACTTATCTGCAATCTTTATTCTAGTTTCAGTAAATTCATTTAGGTATTTAAGTTTTACTCCTAAAATTGCAGCTTGGATATTATCCAACCTCGAGTTTCTACCTTCAAATTGATGTGCATATTTTTCTGTACGTCCATGATTAGCAATCATTCTACACATTTTTGCTAACTGTTCATCGTTTGTAACGATGGCTCCGGCATCACCAAACGCCCCCAAATTTTTACCTGGATAGAAGCTAAAAGTGCCAATGTCACCAATTGCACCAACCTTTCGACCTTTGTACAAGGCACCGTGAGCTTGGGCACAATCCTCAATCACCCTTAAGTTATTCTGTTTAGCAAACTCAAGTAATGGATCCATATCACATGGGTGTCCATATAGATGGACTGCAATAATCGCTGAAGTATTAACATTTACCAATTTTTTAACACTATTGAGAGAAATGGTAAGATCATCTTCATTTACATCACAAAATACAACCTTGTGTCCACTTCTAGTCACAGCTTCAGAAGAAGCAATGAAGCTATTCGCAGGCACTAGAATTTCACTATTAGCTGGTAACCCCAGAGCTTCAATAGCAATTTCTAATGCATCAGTACCGTTACCTACACCAACACAATATTTAGCATCTTGATATTCAGAGAAATCATATTCAAATGACTTCACATAGCTGCCATTTATAAATTCAGTTTTATCAATGACATCGAAGATAACTCTATCAATATCATTTTTCATTCTGTTATATTGTTTTTTTAGGTCTAGAAATTTAATCATTATCTACTCTTCTTGCGGGGTTACCGAAGTATACACCTTCGACTGTTATATTTTTCGTAACGACAGAACCAGCTCCAATTACAACATTATCACAGATATCTACTGGCAATATAGTTGAATTAGACCCTATTGAAACATTATTACCTATATTGGTGCTCTTCCATTTACTCTTATCTCCCTGAGCCGGACCACCTCCCAGAAAAAGATCATTTATAAACATAACGCCATGGCCAATAAAGCATGATTCACCAATTTTCACTAATTCACAGATAAAAGAATGAGATTGGATTTTGCTACGAGACCCGATGTAAACATCTTTTTGTATCTCAACAAATGGGCCTACAAATACATCATCACCAAATCTACAGCCATAAATATTAACTGGTTCAACGATCTTAAGATTATCACCAAAAATAATATCTCTTATTAAAGATCGTTTTTTAAAAATTCTATTCACCGAGTTGACCTAGCTTACATTTTTTAGGCTTAAACTTTAGTGCTATTTCTTTTCCAGTTTCAATGGATTCATATAGCGCGTTAATAAGCTCTAAGCTCTTCCGACCTTCAAGGCCACCAACCATATGTTCTTTATCATTTTCGATACAATCGACAACATGTTCATAATAGGCTTGATGTCCAAAACCATACACATTAGGCGGATTAACTGAATACTTAGCCATCACTAGTTCATCTTCTTGCTCTTGATCCGAAAAGTTCCAATGAAGCATCTTGTTTACCGCAAAACCTCCAATTTCTACAGCCCCTCTTTCACCCAAAACAGATAAAGAACCTTCCAGGTCTCTTGGCCTGATTGCCGTAGTTGCCTCTATTACACCAATAGCTCCATTTTTAAACTTGACCGTTGCAACTGCAGTATCTTCAGCTTCGATGTCTACTAATGCAGTAGTACTTTTGGCAAATACGCTCTCAACATCACCCATCATCCATTCTAGTAAATCGATATGATGACTGGCTTGATTTGTCAAAACACCACCATCCATAGACCATTTACCTCTCCATTCATCTTGATCATAGTATGATTGGTCGCGACACCATCGAACCCTTATAGTACCAAGTACTAGCTTACCAAACCTTCCTGCATCCATTGCATCTCTCAATTTAACAACGGGTACATTAAACCGGTTCTGCTTCACAACAAATAACTTGCACTTATTTTCATAGCAGGCTGAAATCATTTCATCTGCATCTGTCAATGTTAGAGCCATTGGTTTTTCTACCATAATATGCTTTCCATATTTTGCTAGTCGAACAACGTGCTTAGCATGCAATCCGCTTTCGGTAAGAACAACAACTAAATCGATTTCTTCATTCTCCATCATAACATCCATATCTAAATAATAAGGAATATTATATTTGGATGAGATTATTTCAGCCTTCTCCTTTATTAAATCACAAACAGCAACGAGCTCAGCACCTGCTATTTGTTTTTCTGCAAGTAATTCACTATGACGTTTTGAGATTCTTCCACAACCAACTAATGCTACTTTTATCATTATTAATCCTAATTATTTCGTAAATCATTTAAAGTTTGGTTTATAAGGGTGCTCGATGTCCCTTGGGTATACGGAAAGTATATAACTTTGCAGCCTACATTTAATAATTTCTCTTCATATTCTTTCCATTTTGGTGTTTCGTACCAATCATCTCCAACAAACAAATATGATGCATGATTCTTCTTTGCTGCTGAAACTTTGTCCATCGTCTGCTGTGGAACGGCCACATCTACATATTTACAAGCTCGAACGACCTCCAACCTTTCATGGTATGGTATAACTGGTTGTTTTCCTTTATACGCTACCAATTCATCAACGGTTACGCCTACTACCAGTTTGTCACACATAGCTTTTGCATTACGTAAAATATTGACATGCCCCACATGGAATAAGTCATATACTCCACTTGTATATCCAATAATCATCTATTTATTACCTTTAAGTTTTCGCTAAACCATAATTCATAAGAGCTTAGATTATTTTCATTATCGAAAATCTTGGTCAAATCAACCGGAAAGCCAACCTTTTTATCATATGCAAATTCCTCCCCCATAAAAGGGAGAATTAAGTCACGCAAAGGCTTTTTACCTACATTTTCATTCATCAGCGAGTCTGGTGAAAGCCTAATAGACTTGACAAATGTATGCATATTAGCAATAGGCTCTCTACCTTCGATACCTGCTGCCATAAGTGCGAAATCTAATCTTCGGAATAATACTGGCATATGGTGCCTAATAAAGAACCAACGGACGTATTCAAAAGGAGAGTCAAAGGTTACTTTAGAAAACAGTGCCTCAAAAGTTCGGAACAATTCACTATCTTCTGCGGGCTTAGTGTAGCAGTAGTAACTTAAAAACTGATTGAGGTCGAAGTTATCAACCGTAGCTGCCCATCTAAATACCCTATCATAGCCGCCAAAAAACTCATCAGCCCCTTCTCCAGAGAGTAACACTTTAACCCCATCTTCTGCGGCTCGCTTAGAGACCAGATACAATAGAACTTCATTGGGTACAGACATAGGTTCACCTCTGAGAGTAAGAAGATAATCAAAAGCAATCTTATACTCTTCCTCATTAACCTCTAGTACCGTAAGGCCTGGTATGCGTTCCTGTCTAAGAAACTCTAAATCATCATCTCCTGCGAAACCCGTAGTATAATACTTATCAAAGTCACCGATACTGCGTAATAGATTGCTATCAATACCTTTACTCAAAAGTAGACCAACAGGCACTTCCGACACCATTCGGGTATCTACACCTTTAGTAATAGCCTCTTGAATTTCGTCAAGCCTTACTTCACCATAGTTGCCCCCTAAATGGTCCGAACAGTCGAAATATTTGCCAGTTATTATGCAAGTACCTGGATCAACACTCTTCACATTCTCAAAATATGAACCGGAAAAAATAGGCGCTCTAGTAGCGTAGTACTCTTGGATAGCAGATTTGTTGGTACCTAAATCAAACAGTTGTTTTAAAACAATTGGCTCAGAGCAGAAAGAAATACTATCTTCAGTTTCATAAAAAAATAGAGGTTTAACACCAAAAGAGTCTCTAGCCGCGTGGCTAAGGTTGCCATTTTTGTCGATATAAACGAACGAATAAAATCCATCTAGCTCACTAATATCGAGGTTATTAGAGCTGAGCAATGCACTTAATAACTCTGTATCGCCTTTGAAATCTATATCGAAATATTTATGACCTAACTCTCTATAATTGAGAATTTCGCCGTTGAAAACAAGCATGCCACCATTTAGGTCAATCATCGGTTGGTTTGTACCAGCTTGAACGTCGATAATAGACAGGCGCGAGTGATAAGCTTTCCACCCATTGTGTTCAACTAGACCCGAGGAACAGTCTGGGCCTCGAAACCTCAGTAGTTTCTCAATAAGACTTTCATCATTCGAAGTTACATCTTTACTGTTTGTTATAAAAAAACCACACATGAGTAAGTGTTCCTAAGTTCTTTTTGTATAAAGGGTTATCAAGCAAGTATTAAATCAATGAATTGTTGAAATGATAAGCCCTCTTCATCCTTCTTTGATACCAATGGAGAAGAAGTTATTGGCCAATCAATATTCAAGCCGCTGTCATCCCATGTAATAGATATTTCAGCGGATGGGTTATAGTAATCAGTACATTTATAAACAAATTCGGCTTCATCACTTGTTACATAGAAACCATGAGCAAAGCCTTCAGGAATCCACAACTGCCGTTTATTCTCTGCAGACAGATACTCTCCTATCCAATGACCAAACGTCGGTGAGCCTTTACGAATATCTACTGCCACATCAAATACCTCACCTGAAACGACACGAACAAGTTTACCTTGTGTGTTTTCGGTTTGGTAATGCAAACCACGTAAAATCCCTTTCTTCGATTTTGAATGGTTATCTTGCACAAATTGTGTCGACTTGCCAGTTACTAACTCTTCAAATTGCTTTTGGTTCCAAGTCTCCATAAAGAAACCACGCTCATCGCCAAACACACTTGGTTCTATAATTTTTACATCTGGAATGCGTGTATCGATTACTTTCATTTTATTATCCAGTATACGCTTGAATATTGTTTAAAGCTGTCTTCCAATCACTCACTTCGATGGAGAATTTTGCCATAATTTTCTCGTTACTTAAGCGGGAGTTACTTGGGCGCTTTGTTGATGTTGGATATTGGTCGGTAGTAATACTTGTTAAAGCAGGCTTATTCACAAGAACCTTTTGTTGAACAGCAACATCAAAAATAGCATTCGCGAAATCAAACCAACTGACATGAGGTAAACCCGAGTAGTGATAAACCCCATATTCAACCTCACTTCCCTGAGCAATACGTTTGGCGATTTGAATCAATGTACTTGCAATATCACCGGCAAATGTAGGCCCACCAAACTGGTCTCCGACAATGCTTAATGCATCTCGAGTCTCACCTAATCTGAGCATCGTTTTCACGAAATTATTGCCGTTCTCACCAAAAACCCACGCAGTACGAAGAATAATGTGCTTTTCACATGCCTGTGCAACTGCAATTTCCCCTGCCAGTTTACTTTTACCGTAAACACCTTGAGGATTTGTCGTATCTGTCTCGATATAGTCCCCGACTTTATTACCTTCAAAGACATAGTCTGTGGAGATATGCAAAATTGCTGCACCAATTGTTTGCGCGGCTTGTGCTAGATATTTGGGACCATCTCGATTTATCGCATAAGAGAGGTCAACTTCCTCTTCAGCTTTATCAACTGCAGTATGTGCAGCTGCGTTAATAATTATGGTCGGCTGAAATTCAGAAATAATAGCAATAACGTTTTCTTGATTAGTGATGTCGAGATGCTCTCTATCCAGTGCCAATACCGTCGTATTTTCATTATGCTTTAACTGTTTGGTTAGACAAGTACCTACTTGGCCGTGACAGCCTGTAATTAATACGCGCATTTAGCCATTGCCTTCTTCTTATCATTTACCAAACGGGTCAGATACTGGCCATACTCGTTTTTCATCATTGGTTTAGCTAAAGTCAGTACTTGTTCATCACTCAACCAGCCATTGCGCCATGCTATTTCTTCTAAACAAGCGACTTTTAAACCTTGAACATGTTCGATTGTTTGTACAAAGGAAGAGGCTTCATGGAGACTCTCATGTGTACCTGTATCTAACCAAGCAAAACCACGACCAAGTAACTCTACACTCAGCGAGTCATCATTAAGGTACATCTCATTAAGCGTTGTAATTTCTAATTCTCCACGGCGAGATGGCTTAACTTGTTTGGCCATTTCCACCACACTATTATCGTAGAAATACAAACCTGTGACTGCATAGTTAGATTTTGGAATTTCCGGCTTCTCTTCGATGGATATCGCTTTCATATTTTCATCAAACTCAACGACACCGAAGCGCTCTGGGTCTTTAACTTGATAGCCAAAAACGGTGGCGCCGCACTCTCTTGACGCTGCGTTCTGTAAAGTTTGTGAAAATGACTGACCATAAAAAACATTATCGCCAAGCACTAAACACACACTGTCATCACCAATAAACTCCTCACCGATGATGAAAGCTTGAGCTAAACCATCAGGACTTGGCTGGACTGCATATTCAAAGTTAATTCCGAAATCAGAGCCGTCACCAAGGAGACGCTGGAAACCCGCGTTGTCTTCCGGCGTCGTGATAATCAAAATATCTTTAATACCAGCGAGCATTAATGTTGAAACTGGGTAAAACACCATTGGCTTGTCATAGATCGGCAGTAATTGTTTCGACACGCCACGTGTAAGTGGGTATAAACGAGTGCCTGAACCACCAGCCAATACGATACCTTTCATCAGTTGTTTTCCTTAGTTACCGGTGATTCTACACCTAGGCGTTCACGTTGATAGCTACCATCTTGCACGTTTTGACACCACTCGGAGTTATCTAGATACCATTGCACAGTTCTACGAAGACCTGTTTCAAACGTTTCTTCTGGCGTCCAATTTAGCTCACGTTGCATTTTAGATGAGTCAATCGCATAGCGGCGGTCATGACCAGGGCGGTCTTGAACATGGGTGATTTGCTCTGCGTATTTGGTCGCTTTTGGGACTAGCGTGTCAAGGGTTTCACAAATCGTGTTCACTACTTCAATGTTTTTCTTCTCGTTGTGGCCACCAATATTGTAAGTCTCGCCTACTTTACCTTCGGTCACGACTTTGTAGAGCGCTCGTGCATGGTCCTCAACGAACAGCCAGTCACGAATTTGATCACCTTTTCCGTAGATAGGAAGGTCTTTTCCTTCTAGAGCATTAAGAATAACCAGTGGGATCAATTTCTCAGGAAAATGGTACGGACCGTAGTTATTTGAGCAGTTGGTGACGATAGTTGGCAGACCATAAGTTCGTAGCCATGCGCGAACTAGATGGTCACTTGATGCTTTTGATGCCGAGTAGGGGCTTGATGGCTCATACGATGTTGTCTCCAAAAACATTGGGAGCTCTGCACCCTCAGGTACTTCATCAGGGTGAGGAAGGTCACCATACACTTCATCGGTAGAGATATGATGGAAGCGAAACTCTGCTTTAGCTCGCTTTTCAAGTTTATTCCAGTACTCGCGTGTAGCTTCCAATAACGTATATGTTCCAACTACATTCGTCTCTATAAATGCAGCAGGGCCAGTGATAGAACGGTCAACATGCGACTCAGCCGCTAAGTGCATCACCGCATCCGGATTATGCTCAACAAAAATCCGGTCAAGCTCTGCGCGGTTGCAGATGTCAACTTGTTCGAATGTGTAACGCCCATTAGAATCAACTTCAACAAGTGACTCTAAGTTTCCTGCATAAGTTAACTTATCAACGTTGATTACGCTGTCAGATGTATTATTTATAATATGGCGTATAACTGCTGAACCGATAAAACCAGCACCACCGGTGATGAGGATTTTCATAGTTTTCTCTTATGTTTTTTGAACATAATCACAGGTGTGAAATGTATAAAGTTGTTTTTCTTAAAAATCACGCGCAAAACAAACTCGGGTTATTGTTTTCGATGATTGAACAAAACTATCAATGAGGTCACTCTTCAGCTCTTAACGAAAAGTGTTCTGTAAATAAGAATTAGAATTAGAATTACTAGGAGTTTATCTCCTAGAATGAACCATGTAATTTACTTAACATCACTTGCATATTCATAGTTATAATAACCATAGCCATGAGAACTAGAAGCTTTCTTCTCTATAGCGTTGAAGATTACGCCTTTCACTTCAATACCAGATTGTTCGAAACGGCTGCGAGCAACGTCGATCTCTTTGACTGTATTTTGGCCGTAACGAGCAACCATGAGTGTGGTGCCAGCAAAGGCTGCGACTATACTTGGGTCGGTTACCGCGAGCACTGGTGGAGTATCGACAATAACTAAGTCATACTCTTTTGATGCCCATTCCATTAGTTCTGCAAAACGCGGGTGCATTAGCAATTCAGATGGGTTTGGTGGTACCTGGCCACGGGTAATAATATCTAGATTTTCAACTGGAGTCGACTTCACTGATTGAGAAAACTCTTGTTGGCTACTCAATGCATCAGAAAGACCGTTATCCCATTTCACACCAAAGCTTTGTTGTAGGTAACCTTTGCGCATATCGGCATCAATCAACAAAACTTTTTGGCCAGTCTTTGCTGCTACTGCGGCAAAATTAGTCGAAATAAATGACTTACCAATACCCGGCGCTGGACCAGAGATCATCAAAACGTTATTTTTCGCCTCTAGCATCGCAAAATGTAAACTGGTACGTAAGCCACGTAATGCTTCAATCGAAAGATCGGCAGGATTGGATTCAGCAAGTAGTGCCTGAACACCCTTGGTTTGCATTTTCTTCGATTTAAAACGATTGGTTAGCTCAATTTGTAAATCAGACTTTGGTACGGCGGCGTAAACAGACAAGCCGATTTGTTCAATTTGATCTGGGCTTTCAACACCACAGTGGAACGCCGCTTTAGCCAATACAAACGTGATACTTAACATGCCACCCAGTAGCGTTGCTAGCACAACAATCAGTGGTTTCTTCGGTTTCACAGCGCGAGCATACGCTTGCGCGTCATCTAAGATGCGGACGTTACCTACAGTGCCAGCTTTGATGATGCTCAACTCTTGAACTTTGTTCAAAAGCTGGATGTAGATCTGTTGGTTCACTTCAACATCACGTGTCATACGCAGTACTTCACGTTGTGTTTTTGGTAGTTTTTGAATTTGTTTGTTTAAGCGTACTTTCTCCTGAAGTAATATCTCCCTTTTATCCAATAAAGCTCGGTATGTAGGGTGATCTTTAGTGAACTTTTGGCTAACTTCACTTTCTTTAAACGTCAATTGATTTAGCTGAGCTTCTAAGCCTACCATTACTTTTAACGTAGACTGAGCTTCTAATCCCAAATCGATCGATTCATTTTCTTGGCGATAATTGTTCAGTACGTCTTCATATCCGTTTAGCTCAGACTTAATGCTAGGAAGGTGGCTTTCTAAGAAAGAGAGGCTCTTCTCCGCTTCCGCTGAATTACGCTTAACATTCTGTAAGAAATATATCCGGCTAATATGATTGAGTATTTCAGAAATCTGTTGTTTATTTTCGCCTTCAAAGCTCAACTTCAGAATGCCAGTTTGCTTACCTTGTTCAGACAGAGATAAAGATTGTTTTAGCCATTCGATCGCTTCTAGTCGACTTTGTTTTGCAATAGAGAACTCAAAACCGTTATGCGATTCAAAACCTGCCACAAACAAACTGTAGTCATCAGCGGTGGCTAACTCACCCACCTTACCTCGCAAAATAACGCGATCATCGTCACGAACCAGTTGGTAAGTACCTTGCTCGGCATCGAGAATCTGAATCGCGTGTCCGTAATCGCCCACATAACTTGGCAACTCAAAACGGCTAACAACAATGTGGTTAATATCACCGGTCAAACGAGCAAACCCTTTACCAACGATAGGTGCATAGTTAGGTGATGTCATCGTCGTAAGGTTAAACTTATCGACCGTTTCACCCAAGATCATGCGCGATTTAATGATCTCAATTTCTGTTGTCGCGGAAGATTCCTGAGAGAATAACTCACCCATATCACCGACCATCGATGAAATACCGCCTGAGCTCTTCTCTTCAATTTGCATCAGTGCATCGGCTTTGTATATTGGTGTTGAGAGCACGGCAAATGCAATTCCAAATGTAACAAAAGCGAATGTGGTCAGTATAATTAACCATTTAGCGTTCAGCAGAATACCAAGCAGTTTTCCTAAATCTATCTCATCAGTGTTGCCTATGTGCAATTGTTGAGATGGTTGTATTGTCATCAGATTACTACTTCCTAACTAATATTTGAAGATAAGTGACGTACGGCTTACGTATCTTTCTCTCTTATGTGGTTCTATTGGTGGCGATGATGCTTAACTAAATGCTATTTAGATTAGATGACAGCATTAATTACAGTTTTTTCGCCCAAGCTTGTGCTGCTTCGTCAATCAATTTATAAGCGTGTTCAAATGCTTCACGGCTTTGACGATGTGGATCTGGAATATCTTTTTGACCAATCCACTGACCAAACAACATGGTTTTACCACGCGCTTCCGGTGATATTTGAGTGAGCGCCTCCATATGGCTCTTCTCCATCACTAATATCAAATCATACTGGGCACAAAGCTGTCGTGTAACTTGCTGAGACTGATGATTTTCAACATCGACACCATTTTCAGCGGCAATTAAAATTGCCTTGTCGTCTGCAGGCTTACCGATTAAGCGGCTTTTTTCAGCAGCTATACCTGCAGAGGCTACCTCTTTGTTAGGCAGCAATTGTTGAAAAACACGCTCTCCCGTCGGGGAACGACAAATGTTACCCACGCAGACCACTAAAATTTTATTAAACATAACTGACTTCTACTGTATTGGGCTTATAAGCTGAACGTACGAATAAACAGGGTTGACTACTAGGCATCAAAAATCAGGCCACTCGTGAAATGTGACCTAATGACTGTTGTATCTTAGTCTAAGGCCAATTACGCACACGTAACGCACCTTCGGTTAAATTATTAAATCCGTTAATGGTTGGTAGCAACTGCCCAACAACACGGTTCCAACGGCTGATTGGCGCTGCCGTAACATAAACAATGTCATAAGGTTTTAAATCAAACTCGGTGCCAATGACTAAGGCTGATGCATCTTCTATATTTAGTTGGTAGATATCTGCCATACGCTCTGATTTATCATCAGAAGTTCGAATTACAAACACGCCGGTTGCATCAGCTGTCAGCTCATTTATCCCACCAACATTACTGAGCGCTTCCGTCAGACTCATTCCCACTCTATCAATCTTCAAGAGCTTCGGTTCTTTGACTTCACCCATCACGAACACTTTCTGCTTATCATTACGCGGCACGTGAACAATGTCACCAGCTTGCAGTAAGCGGTTTTGGGTTAGGTCACCACGTTGCATCAGTCCGTAAAGTGAAAGGTTTTCTTCTACGCCATTACGCGTTAATGAAACATTACGCCAGTCGGCATCTTCAGACAAACCGCCAGAACGGTTCACTGCATCCAATAACGTTAAAGGGATATTGGTAATCGCTTGCTGGCCAGGGTTTGAAACCTCACCCGTAATGTAGGTTTTTTTAGAACGAAAAGCAGCAACGTTCACATCAACCTGGGGGCTCTCGATGTACTTAGCTAAACGGTTTGCAATATCAGCACGAACTTCGCGTACGGTTTTACCAGCCACTTCAACAGTACCAATGTACGGGTAGAAGATGGTGCCATCAGCATGAACCCAGTTACCCGCTTCGGTACTACTGCGGTAAGAGCCCGCAGGAATCGTCAGTTCAGGGTGGTCCCAAATGGTAATATTTAAGATATCACCGACACCCACTTGGTATTCATACTTCGCGATATCAACATCAAGTTCCGGGTTTGCTTGTGAAACTGATAAAGATTCATTTCGGTAGCTTGATACAGATTGAGCAGTGAGTGGGTAAAGGTTAACCACGTCAGAAATATCAGACTCTTGCTGCATCTCTGAAGGCTGAATTACATTCTTATTGTCAGTCGTAAGGTGTGTTCCTGGAGTCGTACAGCCTGCGAGCAATACAGGAAGGAGCGCTCTAAGGAGACGATTTTTATTAATCTTCATGTTAACCAAGTTCATAGAAACGGAATGTGTCGTGATATCCCAAAGGACACCCAAAGAAGTTAGAACCAATAATTTTATCAGCTACGTAGTATTTAAGAGAGTTAAGGAGGAGTTATTACCGTGACCTCGCTCCCACTTAATATCAAAGATAGGAACGCTACCGCCCCTTGATATTCCGCGACATCACACTGCGTAGTTATATTGCTCCTATCAGGATGGAGGTTGATTAGGGGTCTTTTGTCTAAAATGTAGCAAAAAGTATGCTTGCATACGGTTAGATTAATTCGTAAGCATTATCCACAAATTGTGGTTATTATCAACCTAGTTGAATGGTTTTAAGGTTAAAGAGCTAAAGAGCAGATGAGAGTACGAGTAAACGAAGAGCAGGTAAAGCCGTGACAGGATGCTTTTAGCTCCTCCCCTTTATTATCACTACTGTTGTAGTGGTCAACAAATTCCGGACACTGACTTAAGCCGATTTTCGGCATTTACTGGCGACAGCCCATCATTTGCTTGATGAGGCCGTTGCCGATTAT
>NZ_CAWPOA010000039.1:0-217 GCF_963889365.1 Vibrio sp. OPT20
TGTTACCGAAGTAACTGTCATTACCTAAGTAATAACGTTTTGATATTCATCAACGAGTGCCCACACAGATTGATAGGTTTAAATTGTTAAAGAGCTTTGCTTTCAGTGCCTTAGCACTTAAGCAGGACGCGTATAATACGCTTTCCACTTTGAAAGTCAACATAAAACTCTAAGAAACTTAGAACCCTATGGTGACTTGTCTATTAAATAGACAAAG
>NZ_CAWPOA010000040.1:0-283 GCF_963889365.1 Vibrio sp. OPT20
ATTATGGATCAAGCGAGCTGGCATCAAACACATTTAGCCAATCATTTTAAGAACATCACGATAATCCATATCCCGCCATATTCACCAGAATTAAACCCGATAGAACAAGTTTGGCAATGGCTTCGACAATACAAGTTAGCGAATAGGTGTTTTGAAAACTATAACGATATAGTGAACTCAGTATGCAATGCTTGGAACAGTTTTTGTGAAGATAAACGCAGAGTCCAATCCCTCTGCTTTAGAGATTGGACTCGATTGGTAAGTTAATTAATGGAACTGGTAT
>NZ_CAWPOA010000041.1:0-33648 GCF_963889365.1 Vibrio sp. OPT20
AGGGCGAAGGGAAAGAACATTCCCTAGAACAGTTAAGCCTAGACCACAGCGGTATGCTAAGAACAAAAATGCCGTTCACTCTTAAGTGAACGGCATTACCGCACAGGTGACGGTTTTGTTATGGTCTGTTTTAAACAGTGATTAGCTAATGTGACGGGTTGCTTATGCCAGTTCAGCTTTCTCTGCAATCAGTTTATCAACCACACTTGGGTCGGCCAGTGTCGAGGTATCACCTAGGTTTCCAGTATCGCCGGTGGCAATTTTACGCAGGATACGACGCATGATCTTACCCGAACGAGTTTTTGGCAGAGAGTCTGTCCAATGCAGGACATCTGGTGTTGCGATTGGGCCAATCTCTTTACGTACCCAGTCTTTGACTTCTTTATGAAGCTCTGCGGTTGGGAACTCACCATCATTAAGCGTGATGTAAGCGTAAATTGCTTGGCCTTTAATATCGTGAGGAATACCGACAATCGCTGCTTCTGCAATCTTATCGAACGCCACTAGCGCAGATTCAATTTCAGCGGTACCCATACGGTGACCTGATACGTTAAGCACGTCATCGACACGACCAGTAATCCAGTAGTAACCGTCTTCATCACGACGAGCACCATCACTAGTGAAGTACATGCCTTTAAAGGTCGAGAAGTAAGTCTGTTCAAAACGGTCATGATCGCCATGTACGGTACGCATTTGGCCTGGCCAAGAGTCAAGAATCACAAGGTTGCCGTCTGTTGCACCCTCAATGATGTTACCCATGTTATCAACCAGCGCGGGCTGTACACCGAAGAATGGGCGAGTCGCTGACCCCGGTTTTAGGTCTGTTGCGCCCGGCAGTGGTGAGATTAAGATACCGCCCGTTTCTGTTTGCCACCATGTATCGACAATTGGAGATTGCTCATTACCAATTGTTTTGTAATACCACTCCCACGCTTCAGGGTTGATAGGTTCACCTACCGAACCCATGACTCTTAGGCTGTCACGAGAAGTACCTTCAACCGCTTCATTGCCTTTCGCCATCAAAGCGCGAATCGCTGTTGGTGCAGTATAAAGAATATTAACTTGATGCTTATCGACCACTTCACTCATGCGGCTGGTGTTCGGGTAATTAGGCACGCCTTCGAATAGGATTGTTTTTGCGCCATTGGCAAGCGGCCCGTAAACAAGGTAAGTGTGACCAGTAATCCAGCCCACATCCGCAGTACACCAGAAGGTTTCGCCTTCTTGGTAATCGAATACGTATTTGAAGGTCATGGCTGCATAAACAAGGTAGCCACCTGTGGTGTGCATAACACCTTTAGGTTTACCTGTAGAGCCTGACGTATAAAGGATGAATAGTGGGTCTTCTGCGTTCATCTCTTCTGGTGGGCAATCAGCTGATACGTTTGCGATAGCATCATGCCACCAAACATCACGGTGTTCGTGCCAAGCAACATCGCCGCCAGTGCGTTTGAATACGACAACCTTCTCGATGTTCTTCACTTCAGGGTTAGTCAGTGCTTCATCGACGTTTTTCTTCAGCGGAACAGCACGGCCGCCACGCACGCCTTCATCGGCAGTGATAACGACTTTAGAGTTTGAATCGATAATACGACCAGACAGTGCTTCAGGTGAGAAACCACCGAATACCACTGTGTGAACCGCACCGATACGGGTACATGCCAGCATCGCAACTGCAGCTTCTGGAACCATTGGCATGTATAAACAAACCACATCACCTTTACGTACGCCTTGCTCTTTCAGAGCATTTGAAAACAGGCACACTTCTTTGTGTAGTTCGTTAAAGGTTAGGGTTTTATCATCAGCAGGGTCATCGCCTTCCCAGATGATAGCGACTTCATCACCGCGCTCAGCAAGGTGGCGGTCGATACAGTTAGCCGAAACGTTAAGCGTGCCATCTTCAAACCAGCGAATGTCAATGTGGCCAGGGTCGAAAGAGGTGTTTTTTACCTGTGTGAAAGGCTTAATCCAATCAACGATTTTTCCGTGTTCACCCCAAAAGCCTTCAGGGTCAGAAACAGATTGTTGGTACATGGCTAGGTAAGTGTCATTATCCGCGTGCGTGGTTGATTTAATATTTTCTTTTACCGGATAAACGTGGGCTTCACTCATTGCATCTCTCCTTGTGCCTACATTCCTAATGAACTGGCAACTTCCTTTGTGTTCAGTTTCTAGGTCTATTACAGAACCGTCGTTGTGCTATCACTCTCGGCTAGGACGGCGATTTCCACAATTAGACTTTAGGATGAGACGCCGCTTTTCACTTAAAAAATAGCGAGTTAAGTTCATTTTTGAGAGATTGCTCTCTATGTGGAAAGGCAGTAGTTGAATTAGGTATACGAAGAGTTGAAGCGCGGTAAGTCGCCGTGCTTTAGGCGAACAAAAATCAGCGCCGCGGAGATAGCGTCTTGTAATGCATCATGTTTATTGACCGGGATAGGTAAATCGAGCTGACGACAGATGGCATCGATACTGAGGTCAAAATAGGCATTCGGCAGCTGCCTTTCGAGTTTATCTTGGTAGAGCTGGCTCACTTCGACTAATCGGTTAGGCAGTGGAAATCCAAGCTGTTTTAAACAGGCACGGTCGAGAATCTTCTTATCATAGCGGATGTGATAGCCGACTAAAGGACGATTTCCGATGAAGTTCAGTAGCTCAATTAGGGCTTGTTTCTCTTCTATACCGTGCTTTAGATCTTGATGGCGAATGCGGTGGATTTTGATGGAATTGCAATCGAGTGACTGAGGTGCTCTGAGTCGAACTTCAAAAGGTTGGCTGGTAATGATTCGGTTACCGATGATCTTTGTCGCGGCAATAGTGACTAATTCCGCCTGATTAGGGTCGAGGCTGGTGGTTTCACAATCGAGCGATACATATTCATTATGCGTAGGCGTAGCAAACAGAGGCTGATAAGGAGAGCCTTTGAGCTTGTGATGCCAGTAATAACGAACCAATCTATTCATCGTTCAGCCGCCTAATCTCTTATTTGATAGTGGTAACCTAGCCATTGCTTGAATTTCTTCACCACATGTAAGCTATGACGAAGCAGATCTCTGTCTGCTCGCTCCATCAGTTTGACGTTGATCTTGTTGCTGCTGTGTTGCTGAGAAAGCCTTTGGGTTAAGCGCCACTTAAAAAATTGTTTGAGAGCTTCACTGAGATTGTCTGCGGTGCTTTGCTCTAACACCTTCTTGCTGACCAGCTGCTCAATGCGTTCGAAGGTGTTGTTGACCGTGACACCATGCTCAAGACAAAGTGCTCTCACACCATGCACGATAGGGAAAATACCGCCTTGTTTGATATCGAGCCCTGATTTGGATTTTTTTACATTACCAAACAGGGTGAGGGGAACCGAGAAGTTCAGAGCAGGGCGGCAGAATTCAGTCAGAATCAATTCCTGTCCGAGCATCAAATCACTGAGGTGTTGTTTTACTGGTTTTAATAACTCTCTGTTACCCGCAACGGCGTGTGCATCCGCCATGATAGCAATATCCATCACGGTGTCTGGCGTGGCTTTTTTTACCCAACGGGTGAGCGTTTGTTTCCACTCTTGTTCTGAATGTACCCATTTCGGATTGTTGACCATCACGTTGCCCGGGCAGAGTGGATAGCCCAATTGCTGCAATGTATGCGTTAGGTCGTTCATGGCACTTTGGCATTGGTGCCACTCCAAACCATCCTGAATAATCAGCGCATTATCTTGGTCGGTTTTAAGGATTTGCTCTCCGCGACCTTCAGATCCCAATACGATCAGGCAGCAATGATTATGCAGTGCGGGTGGGATAACCAACTCAAAAGCCTTCTCTATGATCTGTTCATTAACGGCTGAAATTAGCTCCATGATGAAGCGCGTGCGAATGCCGTTACTGAGTAGGCTTTCAACTAGTTGACGTTGCTTGTTGGAGGCTAATGCGAGCTCTTCAATGCTGGTGGATCGCGCAATACGCAAAGTAAGAACGTGAGAGTGAGTAGAGAATGCACTCAGAATCTGCGTCATATCCACCATACCAACAGCATTTGGACCATCACAAACCATCAACCTTTTTACGCGATTTCGGGTCATGGTGATCATGGCGTTAAATAAGAAGTCCCCTTGATTAACGTGCAGTACCGGGAACGTTGCTATCTCGCCAACCGCGGTATCGAGCGGATGGTTATCGAGCATCACCGCGTGCAATAAATTGGTTCTTGTGACGATTCCATACGGAAAGGTACATGATGATCCAAAAGCTTTTGGATCATCATGTTCTAAATGAACTAACGCCGAGTCCAACCCTTGTTCTTTAAGGGTTTGAGTAACTTGGTTGATAGGTTGGCCAGGTTCCAGTATCAGTGGAGGGTGATAGATCGACTTGTCCACTTTGGTCAGTATGAACTCGGCAAGATTCTGTTGCTGTTGAGCGGCTTCTATCAACGCTTTTCGTGTCGAAAGGTTGCTATCAAAGTAAGCGGCAAACTGGCCATTGGCGTGGTAAAGCTCGAGAAAGGTATCGGTCGGTAGTAGATAACTTAAGGTATCTTCAAGCGCGATATATTGGTGTTTGGTGTGAGGTTCAAACTGGCTTCGGACATCAAAAATATCGTCATTGGCATAGTGTGCGTAAATCTCGCCATCACTGCTCGCGCGCTCTTCAACAGCCCCTTTGATCAAAATGTGCAGGTGTCGGCTCGGCCTATCGGCTTCCAGTATTACTTCTTGAGAACGGTAATACACCACGTCTAATGAAGAGCGCAGCTTCAACTGTTCGGTGTCGGACAGGCTGTCGAAGGGTGGGTGCTGCATATTAAATTTGTCAGGCATAAGCATCACAAGAAGGAATGGGAGTCTTTAATCAGTCTGACAAAATACCAGCGAAGCTCCAGACGACTTTAGTCTAAATGAGAGTATGGGTATCGATGAGCCTGAGATATCTCGTTGAAATGCGATATCCAAGTAAATTGAATATAGGAATACTATCCCAGTAATAATTCCCTTTTTCATCGTATGCGAGATAGGCATAATTGGTGCTGCCTTTTTCCGCACACTTTATAGGTTATTTATGTTTAGCCCTTCACCCTATGGCTGGATCTCTCAGTATTTTCTTGGTTTCTTTTTTGCGTATGGCGTGTATTTGCCATTTTGGGCGTTGTGGTTTGAAGACCAAGGCGTGTCTGCTGGTGATATTGGTGTATTGATTGGTATCGGCTTTGCGACGCGTTGTGTGGCCAACCTAGTGATTACGCCACGCATCCATAAAGTTGAACACTTGATGCCAGCTTTACGCTGTTTGAGTTTCGCCGCGCTGTTGTTTGTCGGCTTCCACTTTTTTACGGGTGGCAGTTTTATACTGATGTTGCTGGCAACGGTACTGTTTAATCTGTGTTGTGGGCCGATCATTCCTCTTTCTGACGCAATGGCTAACCATTACAGTCGTCTTAAGATGCTCGACTACGGCCGAACTCGCCTTTGGGGTTCGGTTGCTTTTATCGCGGGTTCAACCGTGGTTGGTTATCTCGTGGCTGAATTCGGCACTGACATGATTTTGTATACTGCGCTTGCCGGTGTGTTGTTGTCGTTGATTCTTGCGATGAGAAATCCCAATGTGATGCCAGTAACACAATCTGAGCAACAAGCGGTGCGACCAAAACTAGGTGAGTTACTGCGCGAGTCGTCAGTGGTGAAATTTTTAGCCTTGATGGCACTGTTGCAAGGTAGCCATGCGGCTTACTACAGCTTTAGTGCAATTTATTGGAAAGAAGCCGGTCACTCAGAAGCGATCATCGGTTATTTGTGGAGCCTTGGTGTTGTCGCTGAGGTGGCCGTATTTGCGTTAAGTAAGCGCTTATTCTCTGGTTGGTCACTGCGTACTCTGTTCGTGGTAGCGGCAATTGGGGTGATGGCTCGTTGGGGTATTACCGCTTCTACCACAGCGATTTTCGCACTGGTTATGGTGCAACTGCTGCATGGTGTGACGTTTGCTATGGCACACATCGCAGCGATTCAATACATCCAATCTGAAGAACAGAACAAGATGGTTGCGCTGCAAGCTCTCTATAATGCGATTCCATTGGGTGCATTTATCGCACTAATGACCACCTTAAGTGGTTGGGGATATGAGCTTTGGGGTGCCAATATCTTCTGGGGTATGGCCGCAATGGGAGCACTTGCCTTGTTTATTAAGGTCGATGAAAGAAGCTCAGTGGTTGAGGTTAATCAAACAGCCTCAGCTCAATCTGATGCTCAGAATTAAAGCCTAAAGCACAGAATTTAAGCGATGCGATTGAGTTAAACGCACTTCCCTAGTTAAATGAAACCTCTCCCTTATGGAGAGGTTTTTTTATGGATGAAAAAGGGTTTTTAATGCAAGGATGGATAGTAATTCCAGTCTCTTTAGCCTATTTGGGCGTGTTGTTTTTGATCGCTTGGTATGGAGACAGGCAAGTTCGTTGGCTATCACGCTGGCGTCCATGGATCTATAGCCTTTCTATTGCGGTGTATTGTACCTCTTGGACCTTTTATGGAACGGTCGGGCAGGCGAGCAATAACCCATGGTCCTTCTTGCCCATCTACCTCGCCCCTATTTTGGTTTTCACGTTGGGATGGCGGATCTTAGCTCGGCTGATCCTCATCGCCAAGCGTGAACACATCACCTCTATTGCCGACTTTATCGCGGCTCGTTATGGAAAATCTCAAGGCTTAGCGGTGGCGGTGACCATTATCGCTGTGGTTGGTATTCTTCCGTATATCGCCCTGCAGTTGCGCGGTATTACCATGGGGTTGGATATTGTTGCGCCAAACCTAGCCACTGATTTTGGTTATCAGGACTATCACGTCTCTTGGTTTGTGGTCGGTGCATTGGCCATTTTTACCATGTTGTTTGGCACGCGACACATCGATAACACGGAACACCACCGTGGCATGATGATGGCTGTAGCGTTTGAATCCATTGTTAAGCTCGCGGCATTTTTGATTGTTGGCTTGTTCATCATGTACCTGGCGGTGAGTAGTGACAAAATCGACCTGCTTGATGTGGCGGCTTCCACCTATGAATCGCCGAATATTCCGACCTTAATTATTCATACCGTTTTAACCATGTTGGCGATTGTCTGTCTGCCGCGCCAATTCCACACCATGGTGGTTGAGAACGAACGTCCTCAAGATTTGCATACTGCTCGCTGGCTGTTTCCGCTTTACCTGATTTTGATGGGACTTTTCGTGCTGCCAATTGCTTGGGCAGGACAAGGGTTGCTCACTGACATGCCGGCTGATACTTACGTTATCAGCGTGCCAATGGCAGAAGGTGCGAATCACATTGCTTTGTTAGCTTTCCTCGGAGGTACTTCGGCGGCGAGTGGCATGGTGATTGTATCGACCATCGCATTAGCGATCATGGTATCGAATGATTTAGTGATGCCATTGCTGCTGCGCCGTATGCGTCTAACCCAAAGAACACATCGACATTTTTCTGGCCTGTTACTGGTGATTCGACGTGGGTTAATTTTGCTGCTGTTACTTGGTGCTTGGTTGTTTTATCAGGCCCTCGATACTATCCATTCATTGTCGGCTATTGGCTTTCTTTCTTTTGCTGCGATTGCTCAGTTCGCTCCTGCATTAATTGGTGGATTGTACTGGCGTCCCGGAAACCGAAAGGGTGTCTATGTCGGTTTGCTTGTCGGTTCGGTGATCTGGCTGATTACCCTGATGAGTCAAACCAGCATGCTGGCGGGCGATAGTGAAAGTAACTTACTGCTTTGGATTATCACACCGCCAGAACTGCTGAGAAGTTGGGATGTTAGCAGCTCAAATTGGGGCATAGTGCTGAGTATTTTACTCAATACCTTGTGCTATGCCGTGGTCTCAATGACGACCAGGCCAAGCCTAAGTGAGCGCTTACAATCGGCAGCATTTGTTGGTACACCACTGCCTGAAAATGAGAACATCAGCCTCTATCAAAACCGTGTGACAGTCGCAGAATTAGAGATGTTGGCATCGCGTTTTGTGGGTCGCAAGCGAGCGAAAAGCGCCTTACATAGCTATTGGCAACAGCACGGTCAGCCGTTACTTCCTAATCAACAAGCGCCCGCAAGCCTGATTAGACATGCAGAGCGTGTACTTGCTGGGGTGTTCGGTGCTTCGTCTGCTAAGTTAGTACTCACTTCTGCTTTGCAAGGCAGAAACATGCAGCTTGAAGAAGTGGCGACCATCGTTGATGAAGCCTCGGAATTGTACGACTTCAGCCGTGGTTTACTGCAAGGCGCGATTGAACATATTGGCCAAGGCATTGCAGTAATCGATAAACAAATGAGGCTGGTGGCGTGGAATCAACGTTACTTAGAACTGTTTGAGTTCCCTGCTGGCTTGATTCAGGTTGGTCGACCCATTTCAGATGTGATTCGTCACAATGCTGAGCAAGGTTTGTGTGGTCCGGGCGACCCGGAAGATCACGTTCGCCGCCGTGTTTATCATCTTGAACAAGGCACTCGACACACCTCTTCTCGCATTCGTCCTGATGGTCGAGTGATTGAAGTACAAGGTAACCCGATGCCAAGCGGTGGCTTTGTGATGAGCTTTACCGACATCACGGTATTCAGACAAGCAGAGCAAGCGCTAAAAGATGCTAACGAAAGCTTGGAATCGAGAGTGCATGAGCGAACTCAAGAACTCGAGAAGCTTAACCATCGCTTGGTAAAAGCAACTCAGATTTCGGACCAAGAATCACAATCCAAGAGTCGTTTTCTTGCGGCTGTGAGTCACGATTTGATGCAGCCATTGAATGCTGCCCGCTTGTTTGCTTCTTCGTTATCTGAGGTCGCCAAAGAACAAGAGGTCAAACAGCTTTCATCCCACATCGAGAGTGCCCTTGGTGCGGCTGAAGATCTGATTGGTGATTTGTTGGATATCTCGCGCTTGGAATCCGGCAAGTTAGAAACCAACATTCATGCGATTGCCGTACATGATGTACTAACCAATTTGAATGCGGAATTTAGCGCTTTAGCGATACAACAAAAAATCCAGTTTCAAATGATCCCATCGTCATTGTTCATTCATTCTGACCCTAAGTTATTAAGACGCGTGATTCAGAACTTTTTAACTAATGCGTTTCGCTATAACCCGGAAGGAAAAGTGGTCCTCGGTGCGAGACGAGTGAATGGTCAGGTGCGAATCGATGTGTGGGATAACGGAACCGGTATCGATGAAGACAAGCAACAAGAGATCTTCGAAGAATTTACTCGTGGTAGCCAAGTGCGTGCTGATCAGGGGTTAGGGCTAGGTTTAGCCATCTCCAAAGGTATTGCCCATGTGCTTGGTCATCAAATATCGATGCGTTCATGGCCGGGTCAAGGCAGTGTCTTTTCCATCACCTTAGCGAGAGCTGAAAAGGTGGCTCCGGTTGTACAAGCTTCGACGCCAATGGCGACCAGTGATATCGAGCACTTGAAAATATTGTGTGTCGATAATGAACGAGAGATTTTAGTCGGTATGGAGAACTTGATTGGTCGTTGGGGTTGTGAGGTTAAGACAGCCGTTGATCTAGTTGAAAGCTTGAAGTGCCTAGATGATGGTTGGCAGCCGGATGTGATTTTCTCTGATTACCGTTTGGATAATGGCCGAACCGGACTCGAAGTCCTGCAGCAGTGTCGTTTACGCCTTGGGGACTCTTTTGAAGGGGTCATCATCAGTGCTGATAGAACCGATGACATGCTGGCAGCAATAAAAGCCAATAGCTTCAGATTTATAGCTAAACCCGTCAAGCCGCTAAAACTCAGAGCGGTTCTAAATCGGGTGAGTTAATTAGGAATAATCAGCTCGAATTCCTAATTAATGAACGGATGTAAAAAAGGCCTCGGATGAGGCCTTTTTTGTTTCAGTAAGGATCGTTAATGCCTATTCGCTTTTTAACTAACTAGATAAATAGATAAATAGATAAATAACTAGCTAACCAGCAATACCACCCTGTGTCAGTGTAGTCGGATTGAGCAGTTTGCTGAGTTCTTCTCGGCTAAGATCGGTTTCTCTTTCTGCCACATCAAGAATCGGTAAGCCTTCTTTGTAGGCCTTCTTGGCAATATCTGCTGCTTTTAGGTAGCCAATCACAGGGTTGAGCGCTGTCACCAGAATTGGGTTCTTTGACAGTGCCAAATCGAGATTGTCTTGGCGCACGGTGAAGGTAGCTATCGCTTTATCAGCCAGTGCGACTGAGCTGTTGGCTAATAGTTCTATGCTTTCTAGAACGTTATGAGCAATAACCGGCAGCATCACATTCAATTGGAAGTTACCCGATTGGCCAGCAATCGTGATCGTGGTGTCATTACCAATCACTTGCGCTGCTGCCATGGCTGCAGCCTCTGGAATCACAGGGTTGACCTTTCCTGGCATGATAGACGAGCCCGGTTGCAGCGCTTGTAACTCAATTTCCCCTAAGCCAGCCAGCGGGCCTGAGTTCATCCAGCGAAGATCGTTTGAGATCTTGAGGATCGCAACTGCTGCAGTTTTAAGCTGACCAGAAAACGCAACGATCGCGTCTTGGCTGCTGAGGTTAAAAAAGAAGTTTTCACTCGAGGTAAAACTGATCTTTGTTGATTGAGACAGGTTACTTGCAAATTTATCGGCAAAGCGTGGGTCGGCATTGATCCCCGTACCTACCGCTGTGCCACCTTGAGCAAGCGCCTTGATTGCTGGCAAGCTGCTTTCAATGGCTTGCTTAGCGTGTTCAATCTGGAACTTCCAACCACCAAGCTCTTGAGCAAAGGTAATCGGCATCGCATCCATTAGGTGAGTACGACCTGTTTTTACTACCTCAGCAAGCTCTTGCTGTTTAACGGTAAGTGTTGCAGAAAGGTGAGTTAATGCAGGCAACAATTTGTTTTCTGTCATCAAAGCAACGCTTACTTGGATCGCCGTTGGCACGACATCGTTACTGCTTTGACCCATGTTGACGTGATCATTGGGGTTCACGTCGCCTTGCAGGCTTCTTGAAGCGAGTGTCGCAATCACTTCGTTAGCATTCATGTTAGAGCTGGTACCAGAGCCCGTCTGATAGACATCAATAGGGAATTGCTCGAGGTGTTTACCCTCAATGATCTCTTGGCTGGCTTCGGCAATTGCGTTCGCAATATCACCTTCTAATAAGCCTAATTGAGCGTTGGTATCGGCGGCGGTTTGCTTAATTAACGCCAGTGCTTGAATAAAGCTGGTTGGCATCTTGTGCGAGCTAAATGCGAAGTTATCCGCGGCACGTTGAGTTTGTGCCTGGTATAGCGCATCGGCAGGGACTTTAACTTCGCCCATGCTGTCTTTCTCAATCCGAAATTCTTGGGTCATGTTCTATCCTTGTTAGCCAAGTGGGGCTTGGACTTGTTGTAGTGTCTGGCTGATATTCAAAAAACGCGCTTGGCCGTGCGGTTGCTGGCGGTAGTGGCGTTTTAAATAAAATAGTGGCGAGTGAATAGAGTCTAGGCAGATATGACGAAAGGCGAAACTGTGGTCAGGAGACTCAATCGCTTCAATTAAATGAAAGAAAACTTGGCGCAGGTACAGTTCACACAACAAGATATTTTCTTGAGCGGCATGCTTTTCATAGTAAGCCGACAGCGTGAGTGCGCATTCGATATAGTCTCGAATCACAAACGGTTCGTTACCTTGAACTTGCTCTAATGAAGCAAAGCGATCCTGCGCTTTGTAAAATCTTGAATAGAGAACCTGCTGCTCTTTCATCATCATTTGCATCTCTTTAATGGATGTTAATGATAATTATTATCAAATGAGAATTTAAAAACAACCCTTTCTTTAGTCTTTTTATAAAATGGCAGGGAAAAAGAAAAAGCCGATACATAAAGTATCGGCTTTCTTGAGTCAGTACCTAATCCCTACAATGTAAGTACTGATTCATTTTCTAAGTGCTTCTTATCCTAGTCACTAAGTCGCGAGCTTCTTAGTGGTCGTGAGCTTCACCAGCACCTTTAGGATAACGGATAGACTCAACCATCTCTTGTACATCTTCAGGAACTTCAGCGGTCACTTTGTTCACTGCAATTGATACTACAAAGTTTAGACACATACCTAGCGTACCGATGCCTTCTGGGCTGATACCAAACCACCAATTTTCCGGTGTGCTTGCTGCTGGGTTAATGAACTTGAAGTAGATGATGTAGCTTGCTGTGAAGGCAATACCTGACAACATACCTGCAATAGCGCCTTCCTTGTTCATCTTCTTGTAGAAGATGCCTAGGATGATGGCAGGGAAGAAGGATGCTGCGGCTAAGCCGAAGGCAAACGCTACTACCTGAGCTACGAAACCTGGTGGATTAATACCTAAGTAACCAGCACCGACAATCGCGACCATCGCGGCCAAACGAGCGGCTAATAGCTCCTGTTTGTCGGTCATGTTTGGTCTAAAGCCTTTCTTCAACAAGTCATGTGAAATCGACGTTGAGATTACCAATAGTAGACCTGCGGCTGTTGATAGTGCGGCTGCTAGGCCACCGGCTGCAAGTAGTGCTACAACCCAGTTAGGTAGTTTTGCTAGCTCTGGAGAAGCCAGTACGATGATGTCACGGTTAATCTTCATCTCGTTGCGTTCATCGCCCGAGTAGAACATTTTGCCATCGCCGTTCTTATCTTCCCAACCTACTAGGCCAGTGCTTTCCCAGTTTTTATACCAGCTTGGTGCGTCTACTGCTGCGACACCTTGCATGTCAGGACCGTTAATCGTTTCAATCATGTTCACACGAGCGAACGCTGCAACGCCGGGTGCTGTTGTGTATAGCAATGAGATGAACAGTAGTGCCCAACCCGCTGAGATACGAGCATCACGTACTTTTGGTACCGTGAAGAAACGAATGATTACGTGTGGAAGACCCGCAGTACCGACCATTAGAGCTGCACAGATGAAGAATACATCCACCATGCTCTTGTTACCTTCGGTATAGGCGGTAAATCCGAGCTCTTCGGTTAGGCCATCCAGTTTATCAAGAAGGTAAACATCCGTGCCTGATAGCGTTGAACCCATACCAACTTGTGGAAGTGGGTTACCTGTCATCATGATTGAGGTAAAGATTGCTGGAACAAGGAAGGCGAAAATGAGGACACAGAATTGAGCGACCTGCGTATAAGTGATGCCTTTCATGCCACCAAGCACTGCGTAGAAGAACACAATACCCATACCAATGATGATGCCTAGGTTAATATCAACTTC
This sequence comes from Vibrio sp. OPT20, assembly GCF_963889365.1. Classification (NCBI taxonomy): domain Bacteria; kingdom Pseudomonadati; phylum Pseudomonadota; class Gammaproteobacteria; order Vibrionales; family Vibrionaceae; genus Vibrio; species Vibrio sp. OPT20. The sequence continues at coordinate 13,176 of NZ_CAWPOA010000041.1, forward strand.
TAGGAAACGAGAGAATACAACGCCAACACCACGCATCTGGCCTGCAACGTACGTAAATGATACGAAGATTGCACAGAATACCGCTACCATACGTGCTGTTTTCGAGTAGTAACGTTCACCGATGAAATCAGGAACCGTAAACTGACCGAACTTACGTAGGTAAGGTGCTAAACATAGCGCAAGTAGTACGTAACCACCTGTCCAACCCATAAGGTAAACTGCACCGTCGTAACCAACGAATGAGATGATACCTGCCATTGAGATGAATGATGCTGCCGACATCCAGTCAGCGGCTGTTGCCATGCCGTTTGCTACTGGGTGTACGCCGCCGCCAGCAACGTAGAATTCACTGGTTGTTCCAGCGCGAGCCCAGATTGCGATGCCGATATAGACTGCGAAAGTAATACCGACGAGAATAAACGTCCAAGTTTGAATATCCATGTTCTAGCCTCTAGTCTTCCTGTACGTTGTATTTTTTGTCCAGCTTATTCATGCGAACAACGTAAATAAATATCAACGCCACGAAGGTATAAATTGAACCTTGTTGAGCGAACCAAAAACCTAGCTTAAATCCGCCAAATTGAATGGTATTGAGGACATCCACAAATAAGATGCCTGCGCCGTAAGACACCACAAACCATATTGCGAGTAGTGTTCCCATTATTCCCAAGTTTTCCTTCCAGTAGGCTTGAGCATGTTCCGTAGATTCGAACGCCATTGCCTTCTCCTTTATTCCGTTTTCGTAGAAACCGTTTTTGTGAAACCGTTTTGTAAAATAGCGTGTTAACGTAATGTTACGATTTAGAATGTAGCAAGGATAAGTCAAGGGATCTGTGCAACTTTAGTCGGGATGGTATTAGCGCTAATGTACTGAAATATGGGAGCTAGGAGACATAACCATAGAAAAATGTGATGTTACAGTATTGTTAAATTAGCCAAAGGTCTAACAAAAAGGGATGAATTAGACTGCGAGTCATAAAATTTAACAACTAAATGACCGAGAAACGGTATTTAGCCCTGCTTATGACACGAAGCGAAACATAAGTTTGTTATAGTAACTACGGCACTTTCACCGACCGTGCCTTGCTAAACGGCAGAAGATCAACAAGCTAGTGGCAAAAGATCAACAGGCTTAAAGCTCGGATTTTATTCTTTGGGGGAACGAATTGGACGCAATAACCATTAACCACTTATTCTTGACTGGTGCCGTACTCATCGCCATCAGCGTGCTTTTCTCACAAGTGTCCTCTCGATTGGGCGTTCCTATTCTTTTGATCTTTTTGTTCGTTGGTATGTTAGCGGGTGAAGATGGACCCGGTAATATTCATTTCGATGATTACTCACTGACCTACTTAGTGAGTAACCTTGCGCTTGCCGTGATTCTGTTGGATGGCGGTATGCGAACCAAGGTGGCGAGCTTCAAGGTCGCTTTCTGGCCTTCGCTCTCGCTGGCGACGATAGGTGTCGCATGTACAGCAACCTTAACCGGATTAATGGCGGCTTGGCTGTTTGACTTGTCATTAATGCAGGGCATTTTGGTCGGGGCGATTGTTGGTTCAACCGATGCGGCAGCGGTATTCTCTTTGCTGAAAGGACAGAGTCTCAATGAGCGTGTGGGTTCAACTCTAGAGATCGAATCGGGCACTAACGACCCAATGGCGGTCTTCCTGACGGTGACCTTAATTGCGCTGTTAGGTAACCCTGACGCTGAGATGGGAATGAACTTCCTACTGCAAAGTTTTGCGATGCAGTTTGGTATCGGTACCCTTGTTGGCATTGGCGGCGGCTGGGTTCTATGGAGCTTAATCAATCGAGTACAACTGGCTGATGGCCTTTATTCCATTCTGGTACTCAGTGGGGGCGTGGCTCTGTTTGCGTTCTCTAACATGCTTGGCGGCAGCGGCATCTTATCGATTTACCTAGTGGGCTTGTTCATTGGTAATCGTCCAACGCGTTCTCGACACTCTATTCTTAATGTCCTAGACGGTATGACGTGGCTAAGTCAGATCGTGATGTTCTTGGTGTTGGGTTTATTGGTGACTCCATCGACCTTAATGGACATTGCACTTCCTGCGTTAGCACTGGCTTTCGGTATGATTTTGTTTGCTCGTCCAGTGTCGGTTTGGTTGGGTTTGCTGCCGTTCAGAAGCTTTACCACTAAGGAGCGCTGGTTTGTCTCTTGGGTCGGTTTACGTGGTGCAGTTCCGATCATTTTGGCGGTTTTCCCGATGATGGCTGGTCTGCCAAATGCTCAGCTGTATTTCAATATCGCCTTCTTCGTGGTTATGGTTTCGCTGATTGTTCAAGGTGGCAGCTTAATGAAAGTCGCAAGACTCGCTAAAGTGACTCTACCGCCAACGCCAACACCGATTTCTCGCACCGGTATCGAGATTTATCCGACCAGTGAATGGGAGATGTTTGTCTACAAGCTGAAAGAGGAAAAGTGGTGTGTCGGTGAACCGCTCAAGCGTTTATCGATGCCAGAGGGGACACGCATTACCGCACTGTTTCGACAAGATGCCTTGCTTCACCCATCGGGCAGTACCATATTAGAGGCGAACGATATTCTCTGTGTGCTTGGTCAAGATAAAGATCTAGATAGCCTAAGTGAGCTGTTCAGTGAGGCTCCTTTGGCAGAAGAAGCCGCTCGATTCTTTGGTGACTTCTTCTTAGATGTTGGGTTATCGGTCGCTGCGGTAAGCGATTGTTATGGTATTGAACTTGGCTCGGAAGAAGAGCGAGAAATGACGCTAAAACAATTGGTTGATCAAGAGCTTGGTGCACACCCCGTCTTAGGCGACAGCTTCGAGTGGCATGACATCACTTGGGTGGTTGCAGATATAGATGATCATAAAGTCGTCAAGCTGGGTTTATGTTTGCCTAAGACGACTTTAGAAGAGGATGTAAACGAAGCTTAATTGTGGATTTCTTGTAGCAAGATAACTGCTTGAGTTCGGTTTTTCACATCCAGTTTACGGAAGATGGCTGTCATATGCGCCTTGATGGTCGCTTCCGAAACATTCAATTCATACGCGATTTGCTTGTTTAGCAGGCCGTCAGAAAGCATCCCTAACACCTTGTATTGCTGAGGCGTCAGCGTGGAAAGCTTTTCCGCAAGGTCGCTACAGGCTGCATTGTTGGTGATAAGCCCTTCAGGAAAGAACGGGTCGCCATTCAGCACTTGATTCAGTGCACTCACCAATTCACGCATATCACTCGACTTAGGAATGAAGCCAAAGGCACCGTGGCTCTTCACTTGAGTGACAACGCTGGCATCCTCGCTGGCTGAGATCACCACAATCGGTAAATCTGGATATTCAGCACGCAGCTGAATTAAGCCCGACATCCCGTTTGCTCCCGGCATTTTAAGGTCGAGAAGCAACAGATCTGGTTCATCTTCTTTTTTTAGTAGAGTCAGTAAGGCATCGAGAGAATCAGCCTCAAGCAGGTTCGCACCGCTGATAGCCATATGAACTGACTGAAACAGGGCGTTGCGAAAGAGAGGGTGGTCATCAGCAATGATGATGGTATAGGTCGAGTCCATGACGTTCATACTTTTAACAATTTAGTTAATATTTATTATCATCCTGATTGAGTATGTGGACAATATCTATGCATGAAAAGTCTGAACCATATCGACTTTTATCCCCGGAATAAGAAAGCGTTACTCTGAATAGCAAAAAAGCCGCACTGCCATCTCGTTACTGAGGGGCGGTGCGGCTTTCGTTTAGGCGGATATTTCGGTGAATATTGCCGTTATAGCTGGTGGTCTTGCATGTGTTTTAAGAATACATCTGCCTGCATAAAACCAGTGACACGAGCATTTGGAACATGGTTACCCTCGCCATCCCAGAACTCTATGGTTGGCAACCCGAGTACCTGCAATTGTTTAAGCAGTTCAATGTCTTGAGGCATGTTTCTCGTTACATCAGCCTGAAGCAGGACGAAATCAGAAAGTTTGTTCTCGACATCAGCCTGATGGAAGGTGTACTTCTCAAACTCTTTACATGCCACACACCAATCGGCGTAGAAATCGAGCATCACTGGCTTGCCGAGTTTCTTCGCTTCGATGAGCTGAATTTCTAACTCTTCAACCGTGTTGACGCGCGCAAATTGGATATGCTGTTGCTCTACCGTTACGCTCTTCTCTGCAAACCAGTAATTTAAGGCAGGTTGCGCTGAAGCGAACAGGCCGAGCATCGCGATGATGCCCACTGCGCTCTGCTTCCAACCGCCGAATGGCAGTGCATTCTTGCTGTGGTAAAGCCAACCAAAGGCGATGAAACCAAGGCCAGACCAAAGCACCGTTGCCCACAACTCAGGGATAATACGCTCTAGTAGGAAGATAGGTGCTGCCAGCAAGATAAAGCCAAATACGATCTTCACTTTATCCATCCAGCTACCTGCTTTCGGCAGAAGCTTATTACCAAATACCGCAACCAAGATCAGCGGGATACCCATACCCATGGCTAAGGCATACAGAGCAATCGCACCCGTTAATAGGTCGCCACTTTGAGCCACATACAGCAGCGCACCGGACAATGGAGCTGTGGTGCAAGGTGAACACACCAAGCCAGAGATAGCACCCATCGCGAATACGCCCAAGGTATTGCCACCTTGTTGCTTGTTGCTTTGGTTGTTAAGCCAAGTTTGGATGTTGCTTGGAAGTTGTAGGTTATAAACGCCGAACATCGACATCGCCAACGTCACGAACAGAACACTCAGCGCGATCAGTACGTAAGGGTGTTGCATGGCCGCTTGGAACTGCATGCCTGCTGAAGCAACCACTAAACCTAATAAGGTGTAGGTTAACGCCATGCCTTGCACGTAGATGAACGACAACATCAGCGCACGACCTTGGCTGAGCTTGCCGCCACCCAATACGATACCCGTTAGAATCGGATACATAGGCAGAACACACGGCGTAAAGGCTAAGCCAACACCGAGTGCTAAGAATAATAATGGAGTCCACCAACTGTCACCTAGCTTATCGGCTAAGCCTGCTTCTTTTGAAACGGGAGCATTGGTTTGTTGAGTGGTATTACTTGCTGTGTCAGCTGTAGGAGAAGAGGGTTGTACTGAATTGTCCGCTTCACCAGCTGCAGCAGATGAACCTTGTGAGGCACTGCTGTTTTGGGCATCACCACTGTTTTGCACATCACTGCTTTTTATATCCCCAGGACTTGTCGAAGTAAACGGTTCAATGTCGATTACTCGAGTTTCTGGTGGGTAGCAGAAACCAGCATCTGCACAACCTTGATACTTAACGATCAGCTGTGAGTCATCTTGGTAACTCTGTAGTGGAACTTGCACGAATAACGGCTGAGTATAAATGCTCACCTCACCGAAGAATTCATCTTGGTGTGGTTGGCCATCTTCCATTTCAACATTGCCGATAGCGAGATTTTGGCCAGTGAACGAGAGGCTATGTTGATAGAGGTAGTAGCCCTCTTTTACTTGCCAGTCGAGAAGGACCTTGCCGTCTTGCTGGTAGTAATTGAAAGGGAAAGCTTGGTCTACAGGGACAAAACCGTTGTTATTGCCTCCGAAGCTTGGCTCGGCGTTGTCGTTTCCAAAAAGCGCCCACGCAGGCTGGGTGAACAAGGAAACACAAACAAAAAGTAATGTGGCAAGTCGTCGCATACTATTTAGTCATCAAAATGGAGTTGAAGGTATCTTAACTCAATCAGACCGTAATAGTTTGTGATTAGTTTCATCGACCAGCAAATATCCGCTAGGGCGGGTGAGCCACTTTCTTAGGCAGTCGAGAGAGGGTTAGCAGCGCAACTGCAGTGAACTGCCCTTGCCAATAAGACATTTAGGCAACACCCAAGCGTGCTCTTACTACTTGTTCGCAAGCATCAATGTTCATCGTGTCTTTCGGGATAATTAGCACGGTGTCATTGCCGCCAACCGTACCGATAATCTCGGTATGTGGGTCGATATCGACTAATCTTGCGACCAACTGTGCACAACCAGGGTTTGTTTTTACGATCACCATCGCTTGGTTGTGAGTAATTAATTCGATTTGTGATGAGATTGAGGCATCGACACGCACAGGCGCGCTTTCAACCGTGATGCAGTAAACCTTTTTACCACAGGCATTCTGAATTTTGACAACGCCAAGCTGTGACAAAATGCGAGAGACGGTCGATTGGCTGATACCTGTATAGCCAATGTCGACGAGTTTCTCGCGCAGTTGATTCTGGGTCGAGAAGCTTTGTTGTTGTAGTAAGCGTTTGCACGCGGCAGTCAGTGTTTTATCTTCAGCTGAATACAAGCAACCGTGCTCAGTGATTTGGTTCATGAACAACTCCTTAAGGTCAACGTGTTGATATCGCTTGTCCATAGCGCAGAACGCACTCCCAAAGCCGTAGAGTACGATTGTTAATTAGGGCTTACCGATGAACCCCGAAATAAGAGGGAGGGTATGCGAGATGTATGATCATCTATTCATTGAGTCTAACACTAAAGGATAGTTATCTTTTTGAAGGCGATCACCAAACAAAATTCTGGTTAATTGCTTTTATTGCGGAGTTTTATTCTTTGGTTAAATGGATATTTATTCCGTGTTGGGAATAAATATCCATAAATTGTTAAGGGTTTTTTTTGCGGAGCTAATAGCGCTAAGGGTTAGCGAATTTCACTCATGATCTCGCGAGAGAATACTTTTTCACAGTAGTGACATTTAAGCTGTACGTTTTCGTGTTTTAGCTGCACTTTAAAGCTACTTTCAACGGGTTCACCGTGCGAAATACAGTTGCTATTTGGGCAAGCGAACACACTGTTGATTTGTTCTGGCAGCACAAGTGTTAGCTTGTTGACCACTTTGTACTCTTCAATTTGATTCACTGTCGCTTGTGGAGCGTACAGAGCCAATTGGTTGGCTTGTTCCTTGGTCAGAAAGATGTTCTCAATCTTGATTAGGTCTTTGTTGCCGAGCGCTGATGATGGCAGGTTTAACCCCATCGTGATGCGTTGTTCTGTTTTATGCAGCTTGAACAGTTTGAGAATTTTAATCCCAAGATGAGCAGGGATGTGGTCAATGACGCTGCCATTACGGATCGCTTCTACTTGTAGCTGAGTTTGTTTAACCATGACTGTATCTCCTGCTTATAAAGTGTCGTTTAGAACTAGGGCTAATAAAGCTTCACGTGCATACACACCGTTTTCAGCTTGTTCGAAGTAGTAAGCGTGTGGCGTTTTATCGACGTCAGTTGTGATTTCGTCGACGCGTGGCAGTGGGTGAAGTACCTTCATGTTTTGGCGAGCGTCTTTCAGCGTATCGGCCGTCAGAATGTACGCCGATTTCATGTGTGCGTATTCTGACGCATCAAAGCGCTCTTTCTGTACGCGAGTCATGTACAGCACATCCAGTTCAGGCACCACTTCTTCAATGCTGCTGTGGGTGCTGTATTGGATACCCATCTCTTCCAGTTCTTCACAGATGTAATCTGGCATCTCTAACACTTCTGGCGCGATAAAGAAGAAACGCACGTTATTGAATTTTGATAGTGCTTGCGTCAATGAGTGCACGGTGCGGCCATATTTTAGGTCACCAACGAACGCTACATTGAGGTTATCGAGCGTGCCTTGCGTTTCGTAAATCGAGAATAGATCCAACAAGGTCTGCGTTGGGTGTTGGTTCGCACCGTCGCCACCATTCACAATTGGCACCCCGTTAGAGAATTCAGAGGCTAAACGTGCTGCGCCTTCTTGTGGGTGACGCATCACAAAGGCATCAACGTAAGAAGAAATGACCTGCACCGAATCGGCAAGTGTTTCGCCTTTCTTAGCCAGCGATGTGTTTCCGCCATTATCAAAACCGATGACGGTGCCGCCAAGACGCTGAACCGCGGTTTCAAATGAAAGGCGAGTTCGAGTTGAAGGTTCAAAGAAGCAGCTCGCGACAACCTTATTTTTCAGCAGCTCTGGATTTGGCTCTGCTTTGAGTCTTGCAGCAGTATCGACGATAAGCTCCAGTTCATCACGAGAGAGCTCTGGAATGGAGATGATGTGCTTGTTAAATAACGAATGCGCCATAACGGGTCTTCCTTTTTCTATGCATACAGTCAAATTGCGGACAAAAAAAAGCCCCCTAAAAATAGGAGGCTTCGAAACGATCAATAGAGCAAAATAAAAATGACACCAACGCCATTCTAAGGCGTATTGGTTGACAATCATGTGCGACAAAATTGCGGTTCATTTTTTGCTCTCTTAAGACAAATTGCGGAGGATTATACTCAGATAAAAAGGCCATGCAATACTTTCTGTAAAGTATTCATTTAATGGATTTTTATGCGAAATAACGTCCGTTTTAAGCTTCCATTTAAGCCTTTGTTGGAACTGAGAATCTCAGGCTTTTTTAGGTAATAATCTATTTAACTACATGAAAAAAAATGCGAGCTTTATCCAAGGCCAAAATCCCAAGAACGCCACCCGCATTTCCCTGTCATTGCACTTAACTTATTAACGTCTTGCGAACAAGTGAGTGCTTAACTGCTTAACTGCTTAACTGCTTAACTGCTTAACTGCTTAACTGCTTAACTGCTTAATTTCTTAATTTCTTAATTTCTTAACTTCTTAGCTGCCTAATGTCGCAACCATGACTGCTTTGATGGTGTGCATACGGTTTTCAGCCTCATCGAACACGATAGAGTATTCAGACTCGACCACTTCATCCGTCACTTCTACGCCATCTTTAAGCTGCGGATATTCAGCAGCAAGCTGTTTGCCTACTGTGGTATCTTCGCCGTGGAAAGCCGGTAGGCAGTGCATGAACTTCACATGTGGGTTGCCTGTTGCCTTGATCATGTCCATGTTGACTTGGTAAGGCATCATTAGGTTAATACGCTCAGCCCATGCTTCTTTTGCTTCGCCCATTGATACCCAAACATCGGTGTACAGGAAGTCACAACCTTGCACGCCTTCTTGAACATCTTCTGTTAGCGTGATTTTGCCGCCCGTGTGTTCTGCGATTTCACGACATTGAGCCAATAGCTCTTCTTGTGGCCAGAATTGTTTTGGAGCAACAAGGCGAATGTCCATGCCCATTTTCGCAGCGCCAACCATCAGAGAGTTACCCATGTTGTTGCGAGCATCACCTAGGTAAGCAAAGCTGATTTCATGCAATTGTTTACCACGGCCGTATTCCGTCATGGTTAGGAAGTCAGCAAGGATCTGTGTTGGGTGGAATTCGTCAGTCAGACCATTCCATACCGGTACACCTGCGTAAGCGCCTAGCTCTTCAACGATTTCTTGACCGAAGCCGCGGTATTCAATGCCATCGTACATACGGCCAAGAACGCGAGCGGTATCTTTCATTGATTCTTTGTGGCCAATTTGAGAGCCAGATGGGCCTAAGTAAGACACTCGAGCACCTTGGTCGAATGCGGCAACTTCAAATGCACAGCGAGTACGAGTGGATGTTTTCTCAAAGATAAGCGCAATGTTTTTGCCAGTCAGTGTTGGCTGTTCGTAACCGTTGTACTTCGCTTTTTTTAGCTCCATAGAAAGATCTAACAAGTGTTGAATTTCGCGTGGAGTGAAATCTAGTAGTTTTAGGAAGTTACGATTGCGTAGGTTAAAAGCCATGATGTATTCCTTCTTAGATTTAGGCGCTTTCTTGTTACAGGGAAAGAAAATTCAAGAAAGCGCGATTCAATTTTTTAGTTAAATTTGTTCGGTTCTGTTTGTTTCGTTTAATTCTGTTTTCGCAAGCTTTAAAAGCTCTCAAGGTTTCAGCTTCTTAAGCTTTAAGGTTCTCAAGCTTTAAGTTTTTCAAGATGATAAAGCTCGCTAGTGCGTTAACCTTTGGTGATATTGGTGCCCGCTTGGCCTTGCAAGATTTGCAAACCATCTTCGAGTGCACCGATACCTACTACTTTGCCGCCTTGTTGAATGAATTCGCACGATGCTTCAATTTTTGGCCCCATTGAGCCTGCATCAAATGTAAACTTCGCCAGTTCGCTTGGTGTGGTGCTGCGCAGTGCATGTTGAGTTGGTTTGCCCCAATCAAGGTACACAGCTTCAGCATCGGTCAAAATAAGCAGCGCATCCGCATCCAGTTGTTTCGCTAAGAAAGCCGCTGACATGTCTTTGTCGATAACCGCTTCAACACCCACTAATTTGCCATTCTCTTTTTTCACTGGGATGCCACCACCGCCAGTACAAATCACTAGGTGGCCTGCATCGATAAGTTGGGTGATCGCTTCGTGCTCAACAATGCCGGTAGGGCGTGGACTTGGTACCACGCGACGGAAATGTTGGCCGTCAGGTTTTACTATCCAGTGGAATTTCTCCGCCAACTCACGCGCTTCTGCTTCTTCGTAGATCGGGCCAATCGGCTTCGTTGGATCCGCAAATGCTGGATCGTTTGGATCAACCGTCATTTGCGTCAACATGCACGAGATGTTGCGGTCAGGCAGGTAGTTCTTGAACTCTTGCATCAGCATGTAGCCGATCATGCCTTGAGTTTCACTGCCCAATACATCCAGCGGATACGGGTTTACTTTTTTGTATTCCAAACCTTGCAGAGCAAGTAGGCCAACTTGTGGGCCATTACCGTGTACTAAAACCACGTTGTACACTTTCGCGATTTCAGAGATGGTTTTAACCGCGGTTTCAATATTACGGCGTTGAACATCGGCTTCTAACGGCTCACCGCGACGAAGTAGGGCGTTACCGCCGAGTGCAACAACAACAGTTTGCTTAGTCATAATTGTGTTCTCTCATTCTGGCCAAGCTGAGATTATTTAAGATCGTTCAACTTGGCCGTTTTCGTCTTAGTGATTAGATACCATCACGCTCAATTGGGCAGCTCATGCAGCGTGCGCCACCGCGACCGCGACCAAGTTCGTCTCCTGGAATCGGAAGAACCGTGATGCCTGCTTTGTCGTATTTTTCGTTGGTGTAGGTGTTGCCTTCGTAGCCAATAACGACGCCAGGTTTAACCGTTAGCACGTTGTTTGCATCGTTCCACTGTTCACGTTCTGCATGGAAGTTGTCGCCACCGGTTGTGATTAGGTTTAGCTTATCTACGCCAAGTGCTTTTTCGATAGCCGTTACGAAGTAGCCTTCTTCTTTCACTTTTACAGCGCCAGACTCATCGCCAGTTAGGTTCCAGCACTGCACGTCTTTACTTACCACTTCAGGGTAAACAGAGAACGTATCTTCGTTCATGTGAGTCATTACGGTGTCTAAGTGCATGCAAGAGCGGTGTTTTGGTAGCTGCATTGCGATAACTTGTGTCGCTTGACCGTGTTTGAATAGGCTAGATGCTAAGTGTTCAACACCTTGTGCTGTTGTACGCTCAGACATACCGATAAGAACCGCGCCACGACCAAGTACAAGAACGTCACCACCTTCAATGGTTGAGTTGTCGTAGTTGATCTTTTCTTCATCGCCGAAGTATTTAATGAAGTCTTGGCCTGCGAATGTTGGGTGCCAACGGTAAATAGCGCGAACGTGGTTTGTTTCACGTTGACGAGCAGGTTTTGCCATTGGGTTGATAGATACACCGCCGTATACCCAGCAAGATGTATCGCGAGTAAATAGATGATTTGGTAGAGGCTCGATAATGAAGTCAGTTGGTGCATGCATGCCTTGCATCATTGAAGATGATTTCATTGGCATCTCAGCGTAAGACAAACCGCCTGTTAGGATTTTTGCTAGCTCTAGGTTTGGTAAGTCGCCCAAGTAGCAGCGCACATCATTGGCGAATGTTTTACCCAAACGGTAATCAGATACTTGGCAGCTTAGTAGCCAATCTTTCGCTTCTGGCACAGCTAGTGTGTCTGCTAGCAAGTCAGTAAGAAGAAGAACTTCAACACCTTGATCACGTAGCGTTTGAGTAAATGCGTCATGCTCTTTACCTGCACGCTCAACAGCCAGTACGTCATCAAACAGCAAGTCGTGACAGTTAGAGGGTGTTAGGTGAGTCAGTGCGCGTCTTGGACGGTGAACTAGAACGCGGCGTAATTGACCTATTTCAGAACCTACATAGAACTTACTCATGATCGTCTCTCTCTTATATATTTGAATTACTTTTATCGCTAAGAGTAATTATTTATTTTCAGTTGAGAAGAATGAATTATTTTATTCATATCTCTTGTCTGGAATTAATATTACGCCTGCTAGTCAGGTATTCTTAGAGATCTATCACAAATCGTTTTTTATCCCGCAGCCCTTTAAAATCAAGGGTTTTAACAAATTTTATGCACTTTCAACTATTGTCAGCCTTTTCTAAATAGTTAACTCCTTGGGAATATTATGCATGCTTTTTTCATTCGCCTAGCTAGAATCCAATTTGTGAGGGATTATATGCAAAATGGTTTTATTGATAATAATGAGCTTAGATTGGAAGTATGCAATGTTAGTATTTATATATTTAATTTTGTACGTGGAATTAATTATTCTTTAACAATTTAAATGCGAATAAAGCTATTGTGGTCACACTTTATAATTGGGCTTTTTAAGCCGGTTTTCTATAAAAATTACTACTATTTTCTCTTTGGTTATTACTGTGTAAATTACTTTGAATATAATTAACGCTAATAAATGACTAAATATTTGTATAAATATAAGAGCGAAGAATAGTTGGCGTTTTATTAGCTTTAACCTTGATGTTTAAACGTTGGCTGACTCTTTGTCGCAAGTGGTTTTTGCTTGTTTAAGCTTTGCTACTGAGATAGGTCATAGAGAGGCGTTAAATGAAGCGTGTGCAGCTCGGCAGGTTGTTTTGGTGATTGGGTTGGAGTTGGATTAGATAGCAATAAAAAAAGCCGCTATGGAAGCGGCTTTGGATGAGAAAGGAGTGAAGTGCTTTAAGTTAGATCAGCGCACCAATACTCAGTACAACGATGCAGAACACCATTAAGATACCGACTAATGGCATTACCCATTTAACCCAGCGAACATAAGGGACGCGGGCAATCGCCAAGCCACCCATCACCACCGCAGAGGTCGGGGTGATTAGGTTCACCAAGCCAGATGCCGATTGGTAAGCGGTGATCACAAGGTCACGACCTACGCCAGCAAAATCGGCCAGTGGTGCCATGATTGGCATGGTGAGTACGGCTAAACCAGACGTTGATGGCACTAAGAAGGACAACAAAATCTCTAAGAAGAACATCACGTTAATAAAGATAACTGAAGAAAGCCCCGTTACCATTTGTTCTGCAGAGAACAGAATCGTATCGGTGATCATACCGCGGTCCATCACGACCACGATACCACGCGCGATACCGATGATAAGCGCTACACCAAGTAGGTCGCGGGCACCATCAATGAAGCTAGTCGTAAACTCTTCCTCGCTCATGCGAGCCACAATACCGACAATGATTGTCGCGGCTAAGAACATCGCTGAGATCTCTGCCATCCACCAGCCAGCAACCGATACACCGTAAATCATCACAGCGAAAGAGCCACCGAAAATAGTGAGGATTAATTTACGCGTTGTGGTGAAATCAAGTTTTTCGTCGCTCGTGTTACCAAGGAAGTGCGCTTTGTTCTCTTCGTATTTGTCGTAGACAATCGATGTTGTTGGGTCAGCTTGAACCATTCTTGCGTAACGCATGACGTAGGCAACACAAATTATCCAACCAATAACGAGCATGGCGATACGCAGCACGATACCGTCAGTAAATGGGATACCAGAGGCGTTGGCAGCGATCACGGTTGCGAATGGGTTAATCGTTGACCCTAGCACCCCAATCCCTGCGCCAAGCAGTACGGTCGCAGCGGCAACAAGAGGGTCAAAGCGAGCGGCCATCATTACAGGTACTAGCAGCGTATAGAATGGCAGTGATTCTTCCGCCATGCCGTAGACGGTACCGCCAGCAGCAAACAATGCCATCAGTATCGGTATCATCAGCTCTTCTCGCCCTTCTAGGCGGGCGGTGACGCGTTCGATACCGGCATCAATGGCGCCAGTTTTGGTTACTAGCCCTAAGAAACCACCAATGATTAAGATGAACAGCGAAACATCGATTGCTGCAGCTTCATAGCTATTGTGGTCGTAGAAACCGTCAATAGGCGCGAGTAGTACGTCAATCACACCTTGAGGGTTACCTTCTACTGCTTGATAGGTGCCGGTTACCGGTACTTCTCGACCTAACTCTTCATTCATTGCTCGGTCGTATTGGCCTGCTGGAACAACCCAGGTAAGCAGGGCTACGAATGCAATTAGAATAAATAGAATGGTGTAGGCAGAAGGGAATTTAAAGTTGGCAAAGAAGCCGCCCTTTTTTTTCTCGCTTGGTATCGTCTGAGTCGTCATGGCTATCTCCTTACATCATCCTAAATAGAATTGACGTGAATTAGCGACTAATGTTTATAGATTGTAAATACAGTGACATTTATAAAGCATTCAACGATATAAAATTCTTGCCCTTATAGAGCGAACATCTATATGACGTTGCCGACTTTAAATATAAGTATCTTTATATTTATATATCCAAATGAATTTAGATTTAATTTAACTGCGGTTATTTTATTCCTTACGTCGGCATTTAAGTTTGGTATTGTTCACAAAAATAGTGACCAATGAATAGGCTGAAAAATGTTAGAAAAAGAGCAAGGTTTTTTGGTTAGTTAGCTTGGATTAATATTCGATGTGAATTATAGGAAAACAAGGGGTGGTTGCGTTGGCAGGCATTGTTAATGAATGGCGTGAATATTATTGGAATTTTATTCAAACTTTATTTTTATTCGGATTTTTAGGTTTATAATGTTTATTTGATACGTATCAAATAAACACATTGTGCAGAAAAGAAAAAAGGAAGCCGAAGCTTCCTTTTAGGTTTGGTTTTTCAGCGAGTGTTAGATAAACAGACCGCCGAATGCGAAGCCGAGTGCTACCGCTGTACTGATTGTTGCCACACCAGGAATGAAGAATGGGTGGTTAAATACGTACTTACCAATACGAGTTGAACCTGTGTCATCCATCTCAACCGCTGCCAGTAGCGTAGGGTAAGTTGGAAGTACGAACAGTGCACTTACCGCAGCAAAAGAAGCTACGGCTGTTAGTGGTGCTACGCCAATCGCTAGAGCTGCAGGCATCAGTGCAACCGTTGTTGCGCCTTGAGAGTAAAGCAGCATAGAAGCGAAGAACAGAACAAGAGCCAGCATCCAAGGGTAGTCAGCCAGTAGAGCACCAGCAACGTCTTTGATTTCAGCAACGTGTGCATTCACAAACGTTGAACCTAACCAAGCCACACCCAGTACACATACACACGCAGTCATACCAGAGCGGAATGTTGGAGCCGAAGAAATCTTCGCTGCATCAATCTTAGTGAACATCACGATTGCCGCTGCTGCTGCCAGCATCACAGACATGATCGCTTCGTTACGGCCCAGTGCTGGGTTTTCAATTAGGCCAACAGAGCTAGAGATAGCGGCTGCGTAGCAAACAACAAAACCAATCGCAGCAAGGAAGATGTAAGTCGCCTTCTTCGCTGTTGGTAGAATTTCGCGTTTCTCTTCTGTTGCTAGCTTGATTAGACCTTTCTCTAGACGTTCTTGGTAAATAGGATCGTCTTTCAGTTCGCTGCCCATGTAGTTCGCGACAACCGCACCAACCATACAAGCGATGAAGGTTGTTGGAATACAAACCATCAATAGCGTTAGGTAATCGACACCAAAGGGTGCAAGCATCGCTGCGAAAGCCACAACTGCTGCCGAAATAGGCGAAGCTGTGATCGCAATTTGAGAGGCTACAACTGCGATAGACAGTGGACGAGAAGGACGAACACCTTGGCCTTTTGCTACTTCTGCAATAACAGGCAACGTAGAGAATGCTGTGTGACCAGTACCCGCCATCAGTGTCATTACAAAGGTCACAATCGGCGCGTAAAAGGTGATACGTTCAGGGTGTTTACGCAAAAAGTTTTCTGCAATTTGTACCAACCAGTCCATACCGCCAGCAACCTGCATTGCTGCAATTGCGGTGATAACCGACATGATGATCAAAATTACATCGACCGGGATAAAAGATTGGCTTGTTGGAACACCAAGAATTAATGAAAGGGCAATAACACCAGCACCACCGGCAAAACCAATACCGATACCGCCAATTCTGGCCCCCAAAAAGATAAAGAGCAGGACGACAAATAGTTCTACTGCAATCATAAGTAACACCTCATTTTAGATTTTATTATGTGAACATTCGCCACTGGAATGCTCACATAATAGTTCTATGGTTTAGGTTTAATTAAGCAAAAACGCAACCCACGGAAATCCACAAGATCAGCAAGGTTAACCGTATTGGAGCCTAAAAAAGGGCTCCGTTTGGAGCCCTTTCTCGCTACCGTTATTCGTAGCGTTTAGCTTTATACTGAGGATGCATCAGATTTTCAACAGAGAAAATGTCATCAAGTTCTTCTTCGCTCAATAAACCGCGCTCTAGAACTACATCACGAACACTCTTACCTGTTTCCGCACAAATCTTACCAACGATGTCACCTTCGTGGTGGCCAATGTATGGGTTTAGGTAAGTTACGATACCGATAGAGTTAAATACGTGAGATTCACAGACTTCTTTGTTCACAGTAATGCCGTCTACACACTTGTCGCGTAGGTTCACACATGCGTTTGTTAGGATGTCTAAAGACTCAAACATGCTTTGTGCGATAACAGGTTCCATTACGTTCAATTGAAGCTGACCGCCTTCTGCTGCGAAAGAAACCGTGTTGTCGTTACCTAGAACTTTAAAGCAAACTTGGTTTACTACTTCAGGTACAACTGGGTTTACTTTAGCAGGCATGATTGAAGAACCCGCTTGCAGTTCAGGTAGGTTTAGCTCGTTGAAGCCAGTACGTGGACCTGAAGAAAGAAGACGTAAGTCGTTACAGATCTTAGACAGTTTAACGGCTAGACGTTTAAGTGCACCGTGCGTCATTACGTATGCGCCACAGTCAGACGTTGCTTCGATAAGATCTTCAGCCGCTACACATTCTAGGCCAGTTACTTCTGCTAGGTGCTTAACTGCTAGGCCTTGGTAACCCGGTGCTGCGTTCAGACCAGTACCGATAGCTGTTGCGCCTAGGTTAACTTCAAGCAGTAGTTTTGAAGTGTATTCTAGGTTTTTGATTTCTTCGTTGATGGTTACAGCCCAAGCGTGGAACTCTTGGCCAACCGTCATAGGCACAGCATCTTGAAGTTGAGTACGACCCATCTTCAAAATTGTGTTGAATTCTTGGCTCTTAAGCTCAAATGCACCTTTTAGGTATTCGATAGCATCGATCAGTTTACGAACGCTGTTGTAAACAGAGATGCGGAAGCCCGTTGGGTAAGCACAGTTTGTAGATTGGCTGCGGTTTACATGGTCATTTGGGTTGATGAACTCGTATTGGCCTTTTTCTTTGCCCATAAGTTCAAGTGCCACGTTCGCCACAACTTCGTTCGCGTTCATGTTTACAGAAGTACCAGCACCACCTTGGAAAACGTCCGATGGGAACTGATCCATGCACTTGCCAGTGTCTAGAATGAGGTCACAAGCTTCGATGATGTATTTAGCCACTTCGCTTGGAATTACACCTAACTCTTTGTTTGCTAAAGCTGCTGCTTTCTTTGTCATCACCATACCGCGAACGAATTCAGGTACATCTGAGATCGTTACATTTGAGATGTTGAAGTTTTCAACTGCGCGTAGAGTGTGGATGCCGTAGTAAGCATCAGCCGGAACATGACGTTGACCTAATAGATCTTCTTCGAGACGAGTAGCTTGAGGAGCTTCAACTTGAGCTTCTGATTGAGTAGCCATAACAGGATCCTTAGAGAATTATTCTGATTATATAGTTAGTTATTAGCCTATTCTGTGTGCAAATACTCCGTTCGCTAGAATATTGGGCTGATAAATCCGTCCTGACTTATGTGGCACATGATACTGTACTTAGCGCATAAAAATATTAAGTTGATCACCTTTTTCGTTTTTGTTTCGTCAATATTTAGCAAACTTATTCCGGGTCAATAAACACGCTTATTTACAGGATAAATTTGAGATTGGTAGGGCTTTCAGCGTAAACTGGACGTAACAAAGGAGGGCGTGTGTTTCCTATCTTATTATTACTCTTTATCTTCGTACCCATCATTGAGATTGGGCTATTTATTCAAGTTGGTGGCTTCTTAGGATTGTGGCCAACTATCGCGTTGGTTCTGATCACTGCATTTGTGGGTGCATCGCTGGTTCGTAGCCAAGGCATTCAGACACTTATGTCTGTTCAAGGTCGGTTGCAACAAGGCGAAATGCCAGCACAACAGATTCTTGAAGGCGTGATGCTTGCGGTTGCAGGCGTATTGCTGCTGACTCCGGGTTTTATGACGGACGCACTCGGTATGTTGGTATTGTTACCTGCACCAAGAGCGATGATTGCCAAGAAAATGATGGAAAAAATGGTGGTGACCAATATGTCTGGTGGTTTCCATGCGGGTGGACAAGCTGGTTTTGGCCAGAGCCCATTTGGGCAAGACCCATTCAATTCAGGCCCATCTGACCAATCAAAAGACGGCAACACCTTTGAGGGTGAGTTTGAGAAGAAAGACGACGACAACGATCGTAATCGCTTAAATTAATGGTTTGTCTCTTTATATAGAGAGACAAACAGAAAAGGCTCTTACCGTTATCCTTCGCAAGAAAGTGATAATGGTAAGAGCCTTTTTTATTGCATGTTATCTGCTTTTACGATTACTAGCTGGAACAGGTAACAGGCCGTGCGAGCGGTTATTTACTGAGATTGGTATTATACCGCGCCTTCAAATCCCATTTGTCGCCATGCTTCGAACGCAATGATGGCCACTGCGTTTGACAGGTTCAAGCTGCGTGCTTCTGGCATCATTGGAATTCGAATACGTTGCTCCATTGGCATACTTTCGATGAACTCAGCAGGCAAACCGCGAGACTCAGGGCCAAACATCAACACATCACCTTGTTGGAATTTTGCATCCACGTGGTGACCTGTCGTTTTAGTGGTGCAAGCAAAGATGCGGAAATCACCCTCGCGTTCATTCTCTAGATACTCAAGGAAGGCTTCTAGATTCTTGTGACGCTTAACTCGTGCAAGGTCGTGATAATCTAAGCCCGCACGACGAACTTTTTTCTCTTCGAAATCAAAACCAAGCGGCTCGATAAGGTGCAGGTTTGCGCCGCAGTTAGCTGATAGGCGGATGATGTTACCCGTATTGGGCGCGATTTCTGGTTCGTATAGAGCGATATCAAACATGTTGGTTCACAAGAATAATCAAAGATAGCCAGAGTATACGGTGGCAAGCTGAGTGAGTACAGTTCGCCACCCTCAGCTTACGCTTGGTTCGCTAGTGCCTGCGCGTAGTTTTCAGATACCGCATTCCAATTCACTACGTTCCACCATGCATTGATGTAATCAGGGCGACGGTTTTGGTAGCTGATGTAATAGGCGTGTTCCCAAACATCGAGTGCAAGAATGGGCTCGCCGTTACTGGCAACCGTATCCATCCACGGATTATCTTGATTTGAGGTCGAGATGATCTTCAGTTGTCCTTCTTCAACCACTAGCCAAGCGAAGCCTGAACCAAAGGTATTGATTGCCGCTTGAGCGAACTGATCTTGGAATGTCTCGAAATCTCCGAAAGTACTTCTGATAGCCTCGCCAAGCTCGCCCGTGGCTTCACCACCACCGTCTTGCGACATGCAGTTCCAATACAAGATGTGATTGTAGTAACCGCCACCATTGTTACGAACCGCTGGGCTGTGCTGAGAAATGTTAGCGAAGATCTCGGTCAGAGACTGTTGCTCTAGCTCGCTGCCAGAAACAGCCGCAACAAACTTATCGTAGTAGGTTCTATGGTGCTTGCTGTAATGCACTTCCATCGTCTTAGCATCAATGTAAGGTTCTAGGGCGTCGTAAGCGTAGGGTAAAGCAGGGAAAGTGTGTGACATGGTAAATCCTCCTTAATTAGAGGATTTACCATAATGATAATAACAATCATTATCAACTGTGATCTTTGTGGGGGTATTATACCGGCAAGATTGGCAGGGTGATTTCGAGTTGTAATCCACCGAGCTGGCTACGGCTTGCAGTGATGGTTCCGCTGTGTTGGCGAATCGCACTTTCTGTAATGGTGAGGCCAAGCCCAGTGCCACCTGAATTACGATCGCGTGCCGTTGAAACTCGGTAGAAAGGTCTGAAGATAGAATCCAGTTCATCCTCCGGGACACCATCACCGTTGTCATTGACGCAAATCGTCAGCTGATCTTGGACAACATGGAATTGCACATCGACTTGGTCTTTGCCGTAGTAGATAGCATTGCGCGTAATATTGTCCAAGGCACTCATCAGCAGCTTAGGGTTACCCGAAATAGAACGCTCTGGGATCTCTGAAAACGTCAGTAATTTACCCATCTGTTCAGCTTCAAACTCTGCATCTTTTAAGATCTCTTCCCATAAGCTCGAGATAGGTTGAACCTCGCGAGTGATGTGGCTGTCGACCTGCATACGAG
>NZ_CAWPOA010000041.1:33702-117456 GCF_963889365.1 Vibrio sp. OPT20
ATAGCGTCAGTAGCTCACTGATCATTTGTTCCAAACGCTGCGCTTCGGTATCAATACGTTCTAATTCTTGGCTCTCACCTTGCTTACGAATTGCCAGTGCATTAGCCATGCGTAGACGAGTCAATGGCGAGCGCAGTTCGTGTGAGATATCAGAAAGTAGGCGCTGTTGCCCCGAAATCATCTGGTTTACCGCTTCCACCATTTGGTTAAAGCTTTCACCCGCTTGTCTGAATTCTGAGGTGCCTTTTTCAAGTTGAGGGTCGACCTCAAATTGCCCTTTTGCTACGCGTTGCGCTGCGCGCTCTAGCCTACGTGCGGGTTGGCTCAATGCCCAAGCTAGCCATAGCAATAGCGGGGTGCTTGCTAGCATTACCGCAAGCAACAGTTGTAAAGGTCTATCAAACAGTCGTAGCAAAAATGGCGGTGGTTGGTTCCATTTTACTCCGGCATACATCAGTAATTCTTCACCAGCGAGTGTGATAGGTACTGGCCCTGCCACCATGTAGTGTCCGTATAGTTTCTGTTTTGGTACTTCAGGGTTATCAATCGAGGTAACAAAGTTGCGAATCGCTTTAAGCTTATAGTCCGAATGTCTTTTCGACGTAAGGACAGCGCCTTCTAGGTCGGTTAAATAGATACGAGCACGAGAATCCTTGCGGCTACGTGGTGCCTCTAGTTGGAACACAATTTTGCCTAGATTAGGTTCTTTGGCGTAGCGTTTCTCTGTGATTTTAGCGATACGCTCGAGTTTATCGAGGTGATCTGCAGGCACATCTCGCGCCACTCGAGGGTCTAAATGGGGAAGTGACAGCACCGACAAAAGCACCAGTAACATGGTGAACCAAAAGATAGCAAAGATACGTCCATATAAGCTGGTGATTTTAGGGATGCGCATTAATCTTCCTCTACCAATAAGTAGCCACGGCCTCGTAAGGTTTTGATGCGAGACTTACCGTCAGTACGTTCTGGAATCTTCTTGCGTAGATTGGAGATGTGCATGTCTATCGCACGGTCAAACGCCGCCAGCCTTTTGCCTAAAACATCCAAGCTCAGTGCTTCCTTGGTGATCACTTGTCCTGGGTTTTGGATGAGATGGCTCAGTAAAGCGAATTCTGTGGTGGTGAGATCGATAATCTGTCCATTACAGTAAGCCTCTTGCTTGCCAGGGAATACTTCGATGTCTTGGTATTGAATGATGTCGCTGGCTGATTTAGGCGCGGTGTTAGTCTGTGTTCTACGCAAGATGGCACGAATACGAGCGAGCAGTTCTCGGTCACTGAACGGCTTTGGCAAATAATCATCTGCGCCAAGTTCAAGGCCAATAACACGGTCGATCTCTTCGCCTTTGGCAGTCAGCATCAATACTGGTGTTTCCCAGTTTTCTCTCAGTTTCTTTAGCGTTTCCATACCGTTAAGGCGCGGCATCATCACATCCAAAAGAATCAGATCAATCTCATCATTGATAGCGTCAAGCCCCGCATAGCCATCATTGGCTTCGGAAACAGTGAAGCCCTCAAAGCTTAGGATGTCTTTAAGTAAGCTGGTTAGTTCTGTGTCGTCATCAATAAGAAGAATGTTCGCCATTGGGAAGCCTTAATCGGTTATCTACTATTTACAGGTTAATAATACTGCTAATTATTCGTCAACTTTCACTCTTTACGATTCTTTACGCTTTCTAAACGTCACTTTACGAGGGAAAGACTAATCTATATCTAAGCGCTGAGAAACAGACGCAATACATGACTTATTATACCGAATCGAGGCAACAATTATGAAAATGACTAAGAAACTTGTACTAGTAGCTGCGGCACTTCCACTTATGTTAGGTACAGCGAGTGCGTTTGCATACGGCGGTGGTGATAAAGGTGATCACAAAGGTATGCACGGTAAGTGTGGTGGCTTCGATAAGAAAGTGATGCGCCAACTAGACCTGACGGATGCTCAAAAAACAGAACTAAAAGAGATGCGCGAAGCGAACCGCGCTGAGATGAAAGCAAAACACTCAGGCAACAAAGCAGATAAAATGGCGCAAATGAAAGCGCATCACGAGAAAGTTCAAGATCTAGTTCTAGCTGATACTTTTGATGAAGCTGCAGCAAACGACCTAGCAAGCCGAATGGTTGAGAAGCAAACAGAGCGTCGTGTTGCGATGCTTAAGAAGCAACACCAAATGATGAGCGTACTAACGCCTGAGCAAAAGACTCAGCTGAAAGAAATCCAACAAGAGCGCATGGCGAAGTGTGCTGACAAAATGGAAAAACGCATGAACAAAGACAAGTAATTCATGGCTTGAGAAAGCTGAATTGATTGAAAGTGTTTAGAAAGAAGCGGCCTAGTGCCGCTTTTTTGATCTTCAAAAATGAATGTATTACATCATGGCTGTCATATTCAATCGGTTGTTTGCGGGTTATACTTTGTGCTACCAGTCACTTTATAGCCAATTTATGAAACAAGAATACGCACGTTTAGTTACGCTCGCCGCTTGGGCTGCCACCATCATTGCCTCCATATTATTGGTTGTGAAGGTTGCTGCGTGGTGGGTGACAGGTTCAGTCAGTTTATTAGCTTCTGTGGTTGATTCGCTGTTGGATATCGCCGCTTCTGTCGTCAACCTAGTGGTGGTTCGCTACTCTCTTCAGCCTGCCGATAAAGAGCATACCTTTGGTCATGGTAAGGCAGAATCTCTTGCTGCATTAGCACAAGCGATGTTTATTTCCGGTTCCGCTTGTTTCCTTATTCTTAATGGTATTGAGCGTTTCTTCCGACCGCATGAGCTGAACTCTCCTGAAATTGGTATTTATGTCAGCTTGTTCGCGATCGTAATGACCTTTGGTTTGGTTCGATTCCAAAAACATGTTGTCAGCAAAACGGGCAGCCAAGCGATAGCCGCCGATTCACTGCATTATCAATCCGACCTTTATATGAATGCAGCGATCATGCTCGCGCTAGCACTGAGCTGGTTTGGCATTGGTCAAGCGGACTCGGTATTCGCGATTGGTATCGGTATCTACATTCTTTACAGTGCCTACCAAATGGCAACAGAAGCCATTCAATCTTTGCTTGATAGAAAGCTGCCAGATGAAGAATTAAAACAGATAAAAGAGACATCGCTGAGTGTGGAAGGTGTGCTTGGCGTGCATCAACTAAGAACGCGTCGTTCAGGGCCTGTTCGGTTCATTCAATTGCATTTAGAACTCGAAGATAATATCCCACTTATTGAAGCGCACCGCATTTCTGACGAAGTAGAAGACAAGCTTATCTCCGTTTTCCCTGATGCTGATGTATTAATTCATCAAGACCCGTATTCGGTCGTATTTGGACCCGAGAAGCAGCAGAAATTTCACTCATGGTAAGCGAGCTAAAAAAGGGTTGGCAAATGGTAAGTAGGTGGCTTTTGAACTAAAGTGAGTAAAAATTACTAATTCTTCGGTGATTCAAAAACCACCTTAGTAACAATTAATGTTGATTCTGATGTGAATCAACAAAGTTACTGAGTAAAACTGTAATACTCTTACAGAAGTAGAAATGTTACATAATTTTACGCGATTTAAGTGCTATTCCTGTTGAGGAAATGTAACATAACGCACAAATATAGATTTAAAATCTTGTTGATATACAATCAGCAAGAATAAGAATTGAATAATAGATTCCCAAAAATCGAGGGTGAGCATGATTAAGAAGATCGGTGTTTTGACCAGTGGTGGTGACGCTCCAGGCATGAACGCAGCAGTTCGTGGTGTAGTTCGTACTGCGCTATCAGTTGGCATTGAAGTTTACGGCATTTACGATGGCTACCAAGGCCTTGTTGAAGACCGTATCGAAAAGCTTGACCGTTCAAGCGTATCTGACGTGATCAACCGTGGTGGTACTTTCTTAGGTTCTGCACGTTTCCCTGAGTTCAAAGACGTTGCGGTTCGTGAGAAAGGCATCGAGAACCTTAAGAAGCACGGTATCGAAGCACTAGTTGTTATCGGTGGTGACGGTTCTTACATGGGTGCTAAGAAACTGACTGAGATGGGTTACCCATGTATCGGTCTTCCAGGCACAATCGATAACGATATCGCGGGTACTGACTACACAATCGGCTACCTAACAGCGCTTAACACTGTTATTGATTCAATCGACCGTCTACGTGACACGTCTTCTTCTCACCAACGTATTTCTATTGTTGAAATCATGGGCCGTCACTGTGGTGACCTTACGCTTATGTCAGCAATCGCGGGTGGTTGTGAGTACATCATCACACCTGAGACTGGCCTAGATAAAGATCAGCTTATCAGCAATATCCAAGATGGTATTGCGAAAGGTAAGAAGCACGCAATTATCGCTCTAACTGAGTTAATGATGGATGCGAATGAACTAGCGAAAGAGATCGAAGCTTCAACAGGTCGTGAAACTCGTGCAACGGTTCTTGGTCACATCCAACGTGGTGGTCGCCCGACTGCATTTGACCGAGTACTGGCTTCTCGCATGGGTAACTACGCTGTTCACCTTCTTCAAGAAGGCCACGGTGGTCGTTGTGTTGGTATCGAGAAAGAAGCGCTTGTTCACCACGACATCATCGACTGTATCGAGAACATGCAGAACCCAGACCGTTCTGAGCTGTTCCGCGTTGCAGAAGAGTTGTTCTAAGCCACGTTTAGCGTTCGCTTAAAGAATTTAAAAACCGCTGATTTATCAGCGGTTTTTTTGTGCCTGTCGTTCTTTTGATTCATTGTAAAATCCCCTCCTAGCCTCCCCTTAAGTCAGGTTCACAGATACCTTTAGCTTTCTTTGGAAAGGGGAGGAACAGTTCCGTATTTGTTGGAACATATACCGACTACAACAAATTTTAGCTATTAATATAAGTTTTCCAAATAGCGATTCATTGAACACTTTGTGGTTTCAGTTAGCCTAGAAATCTAAGTACACAAAGAAAGTTCTCCCCCTTATCTTAGATCGGCAGGGTAATCGAGAATGTTGAAATAAGGGGGAGTTAGAGGGGGATATGTACATAGAAGTTTATTTGGGAATTGAATTCATGATCTTTACCAAAACTTCTTCAAGATTCTGATTAACCTCATTATTGGTAAAGCGAAGCACCTTGATTCCAATCTTGTTTAAGTCTCGTGTGCGCTGGTGATCGTAAGCCTGAGCTTGTTCTGTAAAGTGGCTATTACCATCGATCTCAATAGCCAGTTTTAGTTCACAGCAGAAGAAATCCACGACGTACTTTCCGATGCTATGTTGTCTGCGAAACTTAATACCAAGCTGCTTGTTCCGTATATAAAACCATAGCTTGCGTTCTGGTTGAGGCATGTTGTTTCTGAGATGTTTTCGAAATGTGTTTAGATGAGCTTGTATATAAATTTTCATAACGCAGTCCAATAAACCGGAATGTTATTAAGTTACAAAGAGCTCAGTACAAAAAAGAGGTTGGGGGTGGTGGTTTTCGAGCGAGATCAAAAAAGGCCAACCTAAGTTGACCTTTCATCTAATCTAAACGGTGAAGTTTAAATTAAGCTTTTGCTTCAGCTGCTGCTTTAGCGATAGCTGCGAAGCTTTTCGCGTCTAGAGCTGCGCCGCCAACTAGAGCACCGTCGATGTCTGGTTGTGCGAAGTAAGCTGCTGCGTTTTCTGGCTTAACAGAACCGCCGTATTGGATAACAACTTTCTTAGCAACGTCTTCAGATTTCTCTGCGATGTGTGCACGGATTTGAGCGTGGATGCGTTGTGCATCTTCAGCTGTAGCTGCTTTACCAGTACCGATAGCCCAGATTGGTTCGTAAGCGATGATAGCGCCTTCAAGAGCTTCAACACCTTGAGTGTTGATAACAGCGTCAAGTTGACGAGCACATACAGCAACAGTTTCGCCTGCTTCGTTTTGTGCATCAGACTCACCGATACAAAGAACTGGAGTTAGGCCGTTCTCTTTTAGGAATGCGAATTTCTTAGCAACGAATTCGTCAGACTCAGCGTGGTATTCACGACGCTCAGAGTGACCGATGATGATGTGAGATGCGCCGAACTCTTTAAGCATTGCTGGAGACATGTCGCCAGTGAATGCACCGCTGTTGTTTAGGTCAGAGTTTTGAGCACCTAGGATGATCGCGCTGCCCGCTTCAGTAAGCGTACGCTCAGCAAGATCAACGAAAAGTGCTGGTGGAGCAACTGCTACGTCTACGCCTGTTACGCCTTCAAGTTCAGCGTTAAGACCGTTTAGTAGATCAACAACCATTTCTTTGCTGCCGTTTAGTTTCCAGTTACCCATAACTACAGGATGACGCATAGGAATATCTCCAAAGTATTTAAATAAATCGAATGTAAAAAAGTAAACTTTATTACGAAATAATATAACAGAATAATATCAACAGATCATGACTGTGGTCATGACTTTCTTGGATCTTACTCAATGGTCAGAGTAGATTTTGAGCATATATCAGTGATCCGGCAGACAGAATAATAGCTAACTTCTCGGATTTTTCATCGTTAGTTGCTATTAAGGGACAAACGATTGCGTTAACAATAGGAAGTAATAATGCCGAATCTAGTTCTAGAGTACTCAAATTCAGTGGATGAGCGAGTGAATATCCAAGGTTTACTAGAAGATCTTCATCAAGTTACATTAAACTGTGGTTTGTTTGATGTACCTTCTGTGAAGTCTCGTTCATTGCGCTGTCATAACTGGTTGGTCGGTGATGAAGAGGACAATGTGGATTTTGTTCATATTAGCTTCGAGTTACTTTCAGGGCGTACCGAAGAACAGAAAAGAGAATTGTCGCGTTTGTTGATGCAAACCTTACAAGAACAGGCAAGCCATATCCGCAGCCTAACGGTCAACATAAGGGATATGGATAAAAGTTGCTTTCAGAAAGTGATTAACTAGCTAAAAATAATCAACGAACTAAAAGTGATTAACTAACTATTTGCTGCTAACTTTTTGGTAGCGTATTAATTTTTTGAGTATTTAAGATGTCGATGAAAGATTTACTGCTCTCTTTCAAAGGGAGAATTGGTCGTAAGACTTACTGGATTTGGAATATTTTCTACTATATCGCGATTACTGGTTTTGCCACCGGTATCTCGGTTTTGTTCCCAGCATACTCCTATCTCCTGTTACCAATCTTCCTTCTATTACTTGTTATTCCAGATCTTGCTGTTACCGCTAAGCGCTGGCATGACCGCAACAAGTCTAACTACTGGCTATTGCTGAATGTACCGCTCGTACTCGGGCGACTTGCATCACCTATGGCTGCGACTACGACAGAGCCAGTATCGCCTATTCACATGGTGGCAACGGTTGCTGCACTAGTGTGTGGTTTGTGGATCTTGGTAGAATGTGGTTTGATGAAAGGCACTGAAGGCCGCAATGATTACGGTGAAGATCCCGTTTAAAGATTGGATGATTCATCAGTAAAAAGGGAGCATTGCGCTCCCTTTTTTGTTCTAAGGCATTTTGTTTTTAATGCGTTTTTTTCACTAATACATTTTAGCTTTCAGTACATTTTTGGTTCTGTATTGGGTCTAAAAGGCACGACATTTTCAGGCAGAGATTCTTCAAAATCGCAGCGGCCTTTGAGTGCATCTTGGAATTTACAGACCTGACAGCGCAGCTCTTGCATCAGAACAACATTAGCGTGATGTGGATTCTTGCAGCGGCTGACGACTAAATCGATATGACTTTGTTGAGCGCGAAGCCTGTTTTGCATGGTCTCTGAGGCTGAGCAAATCATCTGTTCGCACATCTCGTGTTTGAATTGATTGAATGCTTTCGGATCGCTTTTCGCGAGTTGGACCAGTTCATCAAAAGGGGGCAGTTTTTGATTGGGCTGTGGATGTGCCATGATTCCTTCCTTAGCATTAAGCATGTTTCATATGCTTTAAGCTTAAGAAAGAAATTTGTACAAATTTTAATCTATTGGTGTTTTCTCAATATTGAGACAGGATCAGTAACTTGGCGTTAAGGTATAAGTACAACGACGCTCGCCAGTAATGATGTGTTCAGTGCGGCTCACATGACATTCATCTTTGAGTAATTCTTTGAAAACATTGAGCTCAGATTGGCACAGGCTAGGGCAGCGAGTCGCAGCCTTGCAGATAGGGCAGTGGTTCTCGATCAAGATGTAGTGATCGTCATGCTCTTGAAGTTCAGCCATGTAGCCTTCGTCTTCACGCAGCTGGGTGAGTTTTTTAAGCTTGCTGATCAGCGAGTCACAATCAGACAGCGCGGTTTGATATTGCTTAAGGGTGTGTTGTTCACGCTCGGCCGCAACCTTAGCTAACCCCTCTTTACCAAACAGATTCTCGACAGCATCGATCACTTGAATGGTGAGCTCACCGTGTCGATCTGAAAATTGACCATGGCCTTGTTGAGTCAGGGACCAGTGGCGAGTCGGGCGACCCACTTTTACTTTAACATCATGAAACGCAAGAATACCGTCATCTTCCAAACTTTGTAGGTGCTGTCTGGCACCCATTGTCGTCATGCCAAATTCTTCTGACAGTTGTTTCGCGGTTACCGCGCCTTGACGCTTAATGGTCTGTAAGATTTTGTCGCTTGTTTTCATACTATCTCTACCTAATGAACCTTACTATTATGAGGCAAGGTGTTTATAAAGCAAACCATTTACTATGGCGTAGGTGAAATGCACAGGTTATTGATGGCCAATAAAACAAAAGGCTGATACTTGGTATCAGCCTTCGCGTGTTCTGTTGAACCTAGTTTAGGTTTACAGGATGTGACCAATCACTTCTGGGTCTTTACGTTCTAGATAGTGAATAGACTTGATGCGACGAATAGTACGACAGCGGCCACGGATAAGCAGTGTTTCTGTAGTTGCGATATTGCCTGTACGAGTGATGCCTTCTAGTAGGTCACCCTTAGTAATACCCGTTGCAGAGAATACAACGTTGTCGCTACGAGCCATGTCTTCCATCTTCAACACGATACCCGCCGTTACGCCCATTTCAGCACAACGCTCTAGCTCAAGCTCACCGTGTTTGCGGTTCTCTTCTGTATCGCCTTTTACTTCATGACGAGGAAGCAGACGTGCGTGCATGTCGCCGTCGAGTGCGCGAATAACCGCAGCCGAAACCACGCCTTCAGGCGCGCCGCCAATGCAGTACATTACGTCGACTTCACTGTCTGGCATACACGTGAGGATAGAAGCAGCAACATCACCGTCTGGCACTGCGAATACACGAACGCCCATCGCTTGCATGTCGGCAATCACTTGATCATGACGTGGTTTAGCCAGTGTGGTTACTACCAGCGTATCGAGTGTTTTACCTAGTGCTTTCGCAATGTTTTCTAGGTTTTCTGTCAGTGGCAGTTCTAGGTCAATCACGCCTTTTGCACCAGGGCCAACAACCAATTTTTCCATGTACATGTCAGGCGCTTTTAGGAAGCTACCTTTTTCGCCTGCAGCCAATACAGCCAATGCATTTGATTGGCCCATTGCTGTCATGCGTGTCCCTTCAATTGGGTCAACGGCGATATCTACTGCATCACCGCCAATACCGACGTTTTCGCCGATGTATAGCATAGGTGCATCATCGATTTCACCTTCGCCGATAACGATCTCGCCGCTAATTTCGGTTTTGTTCAGTAGGCTACGCATTACTTCTACAGCAGCGCCATCTGCAGCGTTTTTATCGCCGCGGCCAAGCCACTTGTAACCAGCTAGTGCTGCACCTTCAGTGACACGAGAGAATGACATTGCTAAATCGCGTTTCATGCGGACTCCAAAATTTTCAAAAGGGGAATAGAAATTTCGCGGCGAATTTTACCATATCCCAAAGGAAACGTTTGCCTTTTTGTTTTTTGGGGATTGCTCTTGATCAATTTGCGGGTGAAAACAGGTAATATTCATCAAAATAATCAGTCTGTTGTCGCGGTAGTAATAATTCACGTCAATATTCGGTAAAAAGCGCTGTTTTTTTCATCGAATGGCGCAAAATATCGAATATATTGAGTGTTTATCCTTGCTCTGCTGAGTAGAATGGGGAAATAAGTGGAGTAGACCTTCACCATCAAACGGATAACTTAAAGGTAGGCCAGAATGTCTTTTGAAGTACTAGAGCAGCTAGAAGCAAAAATTCAAACAGCAGTAGATACAATTGCACTTCTTCAAATGGAAGTGGAAGAGCTTAAAGAAGAGAAACAAGCACTAGCAACAGAAGCTGGTGAGCTTAAAGAAAGCCGTCACGAGCTAGAGCAAAAAACTCAGCAAATGCAGGAAGAGCATTCAGCGTGGCAAGATCGCATCCGTAACCTTCTTGGTAAAATGGATGACGTAGAGTAATTGACTCTTCAGATTTAAAAAAACGCCCGCTACTGAGTAGCGGGCGTTTTTGTTTGTATTCTTATGCTTCGTGTTCTTATGGTTTGTTTTATTATTTGAAGCTGAGTGAGAGTTACTCGATCTCTTCTTCTTCAACATCCAGATCAAGTTCTACATCTAAAGGCTCTGCCGAAAGAATAATGCCGGTGTTGTCAGCGTAGAGGTAATCTTCCGGTAAGAAGGTCACGCTGCCAAAGTTGACCGGTACGTCCAATTCGCCGACACCTTCTTGGCTCGCACCAACAGGGATAGAAGCCAAAGCCTGAATACCAATGTTCATGTCTTCTAGCTCATCGACTTCACGAACACAGCCGTAAACCACAATACCTTCCCACTCATTGTCTTCGGCAAGTAGGGCAATCTCAGCATCGATCAGCGCTTTGCGTAGTGAGCCGCCACCATCGATTAACAACACACGTCCCAGACCATCTTGCTCTAATACGGAGCGAATCAAAGCATTGTCTTCAAAACACTTTAATGTCGTGATCTGTCCTGCGAAGGATGCACGTCCACCGAAGTTGCTAAACATGGGCTCCACGACATCAACTTGATCCAAATATATGTCGCACAGTGCTGAAGTGTTGTATTCCATTAGTATACCTTTTGAACAATGAGCTTACTTTGAGTATATCGGTGCTTGATCCCTTTGCAATGATTAGTCTCATTTAACTCAATAGAGTTTGAGCTACGACAACCCCTGCAAACAATAGGTTAGTGACCAGTGAGCATTTCACAATCACTGGCATCATTGGTGCAATCTGCGCTGGTTTTTCGGTTTCCCAAACGGCCTTGCCATGTTTGTAAACAATAACAATGCTCAATAAAAACGGCAGGCTGATCCAGACCGGTTTTTCTTGAATCAGTAGGTAGATAGCGAAAGAAGCAAGGGCGAGACCAAGCAGTGCAAAATGATAGTGCTTGGCTTTGCG
Organism: Vibrio sp. OPT20; assembly: GCF_963889365.1. Taxonomy (NCBI): domain Bacteria; kingdom Pseudomonadati; phylum Pseudomonadota; class Gammaproteobacteria; order Vibrionales; family Vibrionaceae; genus Vibrio; species Vibrio sp. OPT20. Next base: position 44,954 of record NZ_CAWPOA010000041.1, read on the forward strand.
TTGCCCTAGGCGAACCGCCATAGTGCGCTTACCACATTCGCTGTCGTTCTCTATATCACGCATGTTGTTGATGTTGAGTACCGCAACCGCCATTAATCCACAGCCTAAGGCCGGAAGAAATAGGCTTGGTTCAACATGACCAGTGTGTAGGAAGTATGTGCCTGAAACGCCTAACAAACCGAAGAAGATAAATACCGATAAGTCGCCAAGGCCAATATAACCATAAGGTTTATTGCCCACTGTGTAAGCGATGGCAGCCATTATGGCTAATACGCCTAACGCGATGAAAGATAAGATACTCTCAATCGAGGTTAAGGCATGAAAAATAAGAATCAGCCCAGCGAGCATGGTAAACACGATGTTGAGGATGATCGCTTGCTTCATGGTTTTCGCGGTCACCGCGCCGGATTGCATTGCGCGTGTTGGCCCCAGACGGTTTTCGTTGTCGGTGCCTTTTACTGCGTCGCCATAGTCATTGGCTAGGTTCGACAGAATTTGTAATAAGGTGGCAGTTAAAAAAGCCAGTAGGGCTATTGATAGAGAAAACTGACCGCCGGCGAATGCTAAACTACTTCCTGTAAGAATAGAGACGAGTGCGAGAGGCAGAGTTTTTGGTCGTGCGGCATCAAGCCAAATCAGTAGAGATTGTTTCATCGTAGGTCTATTTCTTTGTAAGTCTTCGTTTCAAACTGTGATTTGAGTATACGCCCATTTTTCGGGTAATAAAAAGCCCACTCGAAAGTGGGCCTTGAATTCGCTTATTAGCTGCTATTTCTTTGAGATAGAGCAATAAGTTGGAGTTTTGTGTGCTACAGGATGAAGCGACTTAGGTCTTCGTCTTCTACGAGCTCACCAAGCTTAGATATTACATAAGCTTCATCAATCAGCAATTTACTGCCTGCTCGGTCTGTTGCGTCAAATGAAATTTCATCCATTAGGCGCTCCATGACTGTGTGTAAACGACGCGCACCGATGTTTTCAGTGGTTTCGTTCACACGCCATGCTGCGTCTGCAATCTGGTTGATGCCATCTTCAGTGAACTCAATGCCGACATCTTCTGTTTTCATCAGGGCAATGTACTGCTCGGTCAGTGACGCCTTTGGTTCAGTAAGAATACGTTTGAAGTCATGTGCTGATAGTGCTTCAAGTTCTACGCGGATTGGTAGACGACCTTGCAGTTCAGGGATCAGGTCAGATGGCTTAGCCACTTGGAAAGCACCTGATGTGATAAACAAGATGTGGTCAGTTTTAACCATGCCGTGCTTCGTTGATACTGTGCTGCCTTCGATTAGAGGCAGTAGGTCGCGCTGAACACCTTCACGAGATACGTCTGGGCCTGAGCTGTCGCCACGCTTACAGATTTTGTCGATCTCATCGATGAATACGATGCCGTTGTTTTCAGCGTTGAAGATCGCGCTCTCTTTTAGCTCTTCTTGGTTCACAAGCTTCGCAGCTTCTTCTTCCGTCAGTGCTTTGAATGCGTCTTTGATTTTCATCTTACGCTTTTTCTTGGTGTCGCCCGCTAGGTTTTGGAACATGCCTTGCAGCTGGTTGGTCATCTCTTCCATACCAGGAGGTGACATGATTTCAACGCCCATTTGCGGCGCGGCTACATCAACTTCAATCTCTTTGTCGTCTAGCTTACCTTCGCGCAGTTTCTTGCGGAAAATTTGGCGAGTGTTTGAAGAGGTGGTGTCTTCCGTTGATTGCTCGTTCTGACCCCAAGCATCACGTGCTGGTGGTAGAAGTGCATCAAGAATACGTTCTTCAGCTTGCTCTTCAGCGCGGTATTGTACTTTTTCCATCGCTTGTTGATGTGTCATCTTGATCGCAACGTCCGTTAGATCTCGGATGATGGTCTCAACTTCTTTACCAACGTAGCCAACTTCGGTGAATTTAGTCGCTTCTACCTTGATGAACGGCGCATTAGCGAGTTTCGCTAGACGGCGAGCAATTTCAGTTTTACCCACACCCGTTGGGCCAATCATCAGGATGTTTTTTGGCGAAACTTCAACACGCAGGCTTTCTTCAAGCTGCATACGACGCCAGCGGTTACGTAGAGCGATAGCCACTGAACGCTTAGCGTTGTCTTGGCCGATAATGTGGCGATTGAGTTCGTGAACAATTTCGCGAGGAGTCATCTCAGACATGGTTTTTCCTTAATTCTTTAATCACTGTTGAATACAACGTTATTGATGGAAGCGGTCGTTACTCTGGCTTTGGCAGCTCAACGGTGCTTTCTAGTTCTTCAATAGTGTGGTGATGGTTGGTGAATACACAGATATCGCCAGCAATGTTCAGCGACTTTTCTGCGATTTCACGAGCATCTAAATCAGTATTTTCTAATAGTGCAGTCGCTGCTGCTTGAGCGAAGTTACCGCCCGAACCGATCGCAATCAGGTCGTTCTCTGGTTGAACGACGTCACCGTTACCAGTAATGATCAGTGAAGCGGTTTCATCCGCGACTGCTAGCAGTGCTTCTAATTTACGTAGAGCACGATCGCTACGCCAATCCTTCGCCAGCTCAACGGCAGCTTTGGTTAGGTGGCCTTGGTGCATTTGCAGCTTGCTTTCAAATTTTTCGAATAGCGTGAAAGCATCTGCCGTACCGCCAGCAAAACCAGCCAGTACTTTATTGTTGTATAGGCGACGTACTTTACGGGCATTGCCCTTCATTACAGTATTGCCTAGAGATACTTGTCCATCACCCGCGATGACGACTTTATTATTACGACGTACAGATACAATGGTAGTCACGAGTAGGGCCTCTTAATATTTCTTATCTTTGGGTATAAAAAGTATATGAGGTTGGTGCTCGGATAATTCAAGGAAGGGCGAGCGATGTCGCGCAACTTATCGGCGGAAGTTGTAAGGAAAACTGACTAAAGGGAGTAAATAAAAGAAAACCTCCACAATGGGAGGCTTTCGGAGTTTGGTTTTCGGCTTTTGCTAAGATTAAGACTGCGACTATCGCTAAATCTAATCGGTGTCTTTCCAAATAGCGCAAGGTTCGATTTTTGCCCGTTGCAGCTTATGGCGATCGCGCTCGGCGTCACGCTTCAACTTGTATGGCCCTAGAACCACACGGTACCAGCTACTGCCGTCTTTTTTACGGATTTCACTCGAGATACCTTGGAACGCAATATCTAACTTGCGCGTTTCTGCCTGTGCTGACGTTTTGTAAGCGCCACACTGCATCACGTAAGGGATCTTAGAGATCTCTTGCTCTTTGGCTTTAACTTCAATCTCGCGGCTTGGCAGCGTTTCAACGTAGTCCCACTTCTCTTCTGGAGGCGGTGGAATCACTTTCGCTGGTTTTGGCTTAGGTTTTGGTTTGGTAGCCACAGGTGTTGGTGCTGGCGGCTCAGGATCATTACTCAATAAGTAAAGTCCATAACCAAAACCACCGGCAAGGAGGATCGCCAAAAGACCACTGCGCCAAGGTTTACGGCGAGGGGCTTGTTTCTTGGTCGGTTTTTTCGTGCCACGACCGCGCTTTACATAATCTCTATTAGCCACAAGACAATTCAATAGTTGCTGATTCTGTCCTCATGGTAATCCAGATTGCGCGAGGATAATAGTGCAGAAATGGAAGCGGCACATCAAAATGTGCCGCAGATTTATAAGGGTATTTCTGAGGGTTACATTCGAGGTGGTGCGGTGCTGCCTCTAACGACTAATTTAGCTTCAAGCAGACGCGAACCTGCTTGCACATCGTTGCCCTTCAATAGATCAAGCATCATCAACATCGCTTGGCGTCCAATCTCATAGCGAGGCTGAGAAATAGTGGTTAGCGGTGGATCGCAGTATTGAGCGAATTGGATGTCATCGAAGCCAACAATCGATAGGTCTTGAGGAACGCGTAAACCTAGCTTCTTCGCTTCTTGAATCGCACCAATCGCCATCGCATCGTTATGACAGAAGATCGCTGTAGGTTGTTCAGGAAGTGCGAGTAATTGACGAACCGCTTGCGCACCAGCTTCAAAGGTGAAATCGCCCACAGTGCTGTAAGCTGGGTTCATTGATACTCCAGCGCGGCGCAATGCTTGTTGGTAGCCTTGTTGACGGAACTTACACAGGGTTGCAGTCGTTGGTCCAGAGATCTGAGCGATGCGCTTATGACCTAACTGAGCGAGGTAATTCACGGCTTCAAATGCAGAGGTTAGGTTGTCGATGTGAACCGTTGGCAGTTCAAGCTCAGGTGCGAATTCACACGCCATAACCATTGGCGGTAAATTCTTTTGCTCAGGCTTGCTGACATCAAACGGATGATCAGTGCCAAGCAGTAGCATACCGTCTGCTTGCTTTGTGAAGACCAAGTTAACAAATGAAGACTCACGCTTCTTTTGTTGACCACTGTCACCCAGTAGAACGAGGTAGTCATTCTCTACAGCGGCATCTTCGATACCACGAATGATTTCGGCGAAGTAAGGGTCACAGATATCAGGAACGATAGTGATGATGGTTTTTGATTCGTTGCGACGTAAATTTCTAGCTAATGTATTGGGTGAGTATCCAGCTTCAAGTACTGCTGTCTCAACTCGTTTACGAGTCGAAACCGAGACTTTTTCAGGGTTCATCAATGCACGTGATACCGTTGCCGTTGAGACGCCTGCTAGCTGGGCAACATCCTTCATTGTCGCCATAAATTAAACCCTCTTTTAAGTTCCTTTGTCGCCTAAGTATTTAAGGCGTGAATAATTAATACAATCGGATAGATATTATGAAAGTGTTGCTAACACTTTTTTTATTGCAATATTTTATTCGTTTCATCCGTGTAAAGTTACGGCTAGATTAACAAAAATCACATGACTAGTGTGAGGTTGCTCACGAGAAATATGAAATATTTGTGAACAAACTTATCATTAGTTTTAACCCAAGTAGGTTTAGCTCAAATCTTGCGGCTCAATATCGAGTGACCAACGGACTTTTTTCGCAGCAGGTAACATATTAATTGCCGGCTTGGCACTCATTAATAACTTCTGCATTAACGAACGAGTCTGAGTTTGTAGAATCAACTGCCAGCGTGATTTACCCGCTCGCTTGGCCAGTGGCGCTGGGGTGGGGCCTAGAACCATGCAATATTGGTCAAACAACGGATGCGATTCTAATGTATGACGAACCTGACGCAAGAACTCTTCCACCAAACGTGTGTCATTGGCTTCCGCTCTAAACAGAGTCATAAAGGTATAAGGTGGCAGCATCGCTTGTTTACGCTCGGCCAATGCGGTTTGGGCAAAGTGGTTATAGTCTTTGTGCAGCAACGCTTGTAACAAGCCATGTTCTGGATGGTGAGTTTGTAAGATAACCTCACCCGGCTTACTGGCACGGCCTGCTCGACCGGCGACTTGAGTAAACAGTTGCGCCAACCGTTCAGAGGCGCGGAAGTCACTACTATATAAAGACGCGTCCACATCCAATAACGCCACAAGTGTCACGTCAGGAAAGTGGTGACCTTTAGCAAGCATCTGTGTACCGATAAGAATTTGGTATTCACCTTTACGAATCGACTCTAGCGCGCTTTCTAAGCTGCCTTTGCGGCGGGTGCTGTCTCGGTCAATACGAATGGTTTTGTATTCAGGGAAGAGCTGACCAAGTTGAGCCTCTAACTGTTCGGTACCTACACCCACCGTCACCAAGTTAGCTGAACCACAGCCTTGGCAATTGTGCACGATATGCTGTTGCGAACCACAATGGTGGCAGCGCATTTCATTACTGTACTGGTGATAGGTGTAGTAGGCATCACAACGCTTACATTCGGCTGTCCAACCACAATCGTGACACATTAATGCGGGAGAGAACCCACGACGGTTGAGAAACAACATCACTTGGTTGCCTGCTTTGAGGTGTCTTTGCATTTCAGCAATCAACGACGCAGACAAGCCACTTTCTAGATATTCACCTTTAACATCCAACACCTTATTGGTGGTCGGCAGTGCGACACCCGCGCGTGAGGTCAGAGTGAGGTAACTGTATTTACCGATCTGTGCGTTGTGCAGCGTCTCAAAGGCCGGAGTCGCCGAGCCTAACACAACCGGAATCTGTGCTTTATGAGCACGCATGATGGCTACATCACGAGCGTGGTAGCGTAGGCTATCTTGCTGCTTATAAGAGGAGTCGTGCTCTTCATCGACAATGATAATTCCCAGATCAGCGAAGGGAGTGAACAGAGCCGAGCGCGTACCAATCACAATGCCCGCTATTTTGTCTCGCGCTGATAACCAAGCATTCAGTCGTTCAGAATCGTTTAATCCAGAGTGAATCACCTCAACAGGCACATTAAAACGACGCTTAAAGCGATTAATCGTTTGTGGAGTGAGGCCTATTTCCGGTACCAAGACTAACGCTTGTTTACCTTGCTCGAGAATCGGCTTGATCATATTCAGGTAGACTTCGGTCTTACCTGAGCCGGTAACCCCCTCGAGCAAGAAGCAACTAAAATCGGTTTGGCTATTTACTGTCGCAATCGCGATCGCTTGTTCAGCATTGAGCTTCGGCTTGTCTTGTTCGTTTTCAAGTTCAACTGGCCACGGTTGGCGCTTTGGCTTTTTCTCTACCGACTCTATCCAACCTTTCTCTTCCAAAGTCTTAAGCACCGCGCTCCCGACTTCTTCATCAATGAATTCTTGATGAGGAACAGGGCCGTGCTCAAGCATATGCATCACTTTGGCTTGCTTAACCGCACGACCAAAGCCTTGCATCAGTTGATCTCTGCCTGATGGGGTCAATTGCCACTCGACAAGCGTTGCGAAGTCGGCAGCTTTGCCTTTTCGTAAAGCGCTTGGTAGAGCATTAGCCAAGGTTTCACCCAGTGGATACTGATAGAACTGGCTACACCATACCAAGAGTGAGTAGACCGATTCCGGCCAAACGGGTTGGTTGTCTAATAAGGCTTTAATGGGCTTGAGCTTGTCTAGCTCGAATTCAGATTCGTTAACCAGAGCTGTAACAATACCTGTTAAGGTTTGTCGTCCAAAAGGCACAGAGACTCGTCCACCAATAATCGGGAATAGGTGGTTAGGAATCTTGTAATCGAACTGCTTGTCTAGTGGAACAGGCAGTGCCACGCGGGCAATCATTGGACGCATAAAGGGACAGCTTTATCTGAGTTGACGAGAGCGAACAGTCTAATGGATAAGGGCGTTAAATTCGAGGAGCAGTTTGGATGAGAGTATCGAGTTAACGCGGGAAGATAACGATAGCCCGAAATCTCAGGCCGACAAAGGAAATAAAAGAGGCTATTGGTGAAAAATGTATCAAATCAGTTGATCCTGCCTTATAGATTCATTACTATACTGCGCCTTAAAGGTATGGCTTTATCGCAGTTTAGTGATGCAGCGGTGTCTTTATTTTATTTTTTAACTACGTGTGGTGTGCGGCTTAGAATCGTATAGCGACACGGCCTACTTGAGGTTATCCCATGAAAACTGGTATCCACCCAGAATACAAAGCAGTTTCTGCAACTTGTTCTTGCGGCAACACATTTGAGTTCAACTCAACGCTTGCAAAAGAATCTATCCACCTAGACGTATGTGACAAATGTCACCCATTCTACACTGGTAAGCAACGTATCGTAGATACTGGCGGCCGTGTTGATCGCTTCAACAAGCGTTTCGGTGCTCTTTCTAGCAAGAAGTAATTCTCGCTATTTAGACATAAAAAGGACACTTCGGTGTCCTTTTTTGTTGCCTGAAATTTAAGAAAACGCTGAATCTTATTCAGCCATCAACTTCTCGAAACGACAGGCAACCCGCTTGAGTTTTGTTTCATAACTTACACCCAACACTTCATTCTTGAAATCCGCTCGAAAGTTCAACAAGCGATAGTAATTTCAACTGCTCACTGGTCTTATTAGTAGTGAAATCTCGTTTTTTAATGAGACAGAGGCTTTAACCACCTAGGAACTTTGAAGTACATCTATTAACATGAACAAGATCCCCCAAATAATAATATCCTAGGAACCTACACCTATGTCTGAAGACAGCCGCCAAGATCAATCCTCTCAAGCGTTATCGCCTCAAGAACAATTCCGTCAGCAAGCTCTTGATTACCATGAGTTCCCAATTCCAGGCAAAATTGCCGTAGAACTGACGAAGCCTGCAAACTCTGCAGAAGACCTAGCACTTGCATACAGCCCAGGCGTGGCTGAGCCTGTTCGCGAGATCGCACAGAACGTTGATAACGTTTATAAGTACACAGGTAAAGGCAACATGGTTGCAGTTATCTCTAACGGTACAGCGATTCTTGGCCTAGGTAACCTTGGCCCTATTGCTTCTAAACCTGTTATGGAAGGTAAAGCGCTACTGTTTAAGCGTTTTGCTGGTTTAGATTCTATCGATATTGAAGTAAAACACCGCACAATCGATGAGTTCATTGATACGGTTGCGAATATCGCAGATACATTCGGTGGTATTAACCTAGAAGACATCAAAGCACCTGACTGTTTTGAGATTGAGCGTCGCCTGATTGAGCGTTGTGATGTCCCTGTTTTCCACGATGACCAACACGGTACAGCGATTGTAACGGCTGCAGGTATGCTGAACGCGATTGAGCTTCAAGGTAAGAAGCTTGAAGAGTGTAAGATCGTTTGTTTAGGTGCTGGCGCAGCAGCGGTTGCTTGTATGGAACTGCTGATTAAGTGTGGCGCTCAGCGTGAGAAGATCTACATGCTTGACCGTAAAGGTGTAATCCACACTCGTCGTGAAGACTTGAATGAATACAAAGCGCTATTCGCAAATAACACGGACAAGCGCACGCTTGAAGATGTTATTGAAGGCGCTGACCTGTTCTTGGGCGTATCGGGTCCTAACCTGCTACCAGCTAAAGCACTCACGCTGATGGCTGATAAGCCTGTTGTGTTTGCATGTTCAAACCCAGATCCAGAGATCAAGCCAGAGCTTGCTCATGAAGTTCGTTCTGACCTTATCATGGGTACAGGCCGTAGCGATTACCCGAACCAAGTAAACAACGTACTTTGTTTCCCATTCATTTTCCGTGGTGCGCTTGATGTGCGTGCGAGCGAAATCAATGATGAGATGAAGCTGGCTGCGGTTAAAGCGATTCGTGAACTAGCGAAAGAAGAAGTTCCGGCTGAAGTACTCGCTGCTGCAGGTGAGACTGCACTGGAGTTTGGTAAAGGCTACATCATTCCTAAGCCAATGGACCCACGTCTACTTCCTCGCGTAGCAAAAGCGGTTGCAGTAGCGGCCGTTGAATCTGGCGTAGCTCGTATTGAGATGCCTGCTAACTATATGGCTTAATGCCTTAATGCCTTAATGCCTTAATGCCTTAATGCCTTAATAGCGTAATAGCTGTTGCTCTATTGAGCGAAAAAGAATAATAAAAAACCGACTCATAGGAGTCGGTTTTTTTATGTCTATCATTCACAGAGCAGCTACCGATAACGTAGTGGGTGATGTGACAAATAAGGTTCAGCTATAGCGAATCAATATTGAAGGCAGTGACTGAGTTGTTTTTATTCTTCGTCAAACGCTTCGAATTCGATACCCATCTCTGTCATCAGCTTTTTCACTTCAGTCGGGATGTCGTCTGGACGGTCTTTACGGAGATCTTCATCCGTTGGCAGTGGTTGGCCTGTGTACGCATGTAGAAAGGCTTCGCACAGTAGCTCACTGTTTGTTGCATGGCGTAGGTTATTAATCTGGCGGCGAGTGCGCTCGTCAGTAAGAACCTTTAACACTTTTAGAGGGATAGAAACTGTAATTTTTTTTACTTGTTCGCTTTTCTTTCCATGCTCAGCATATGGGCTTATGTATTCACCATTCCAGTCGGCCATTGCGTACCTTCATCACTTTAGTTGTTAGAATAAATTAATAGTGGTGATTTTAGCGGGATTTACTGCCATAAGCAAAGACATATAGACGTCCAGAAGTGTTGACGTCTCACATTTATGAAAGTAAAGTGAATAACATATATCTAACACAGCCGCAGAATGCCGACAAGCCGCTGTGATTCTCAGAAGCAAAACTTGTAAGGAAGCACCTATGAGCAGCCGGAAGCCAGCAACAATCGCAGTACGTACTGGTATCGAGTCAGACACGCAACACCATGCCGTTGTCCCACCTATTTATCTTTCGACTAACTATGGGTTTCCCGCTTTTGGTGAAGTGCCAAAGTACGATTACACCCGTTCTGGTAACCCAAACCGTGGTTTATTAGAAACGGCATTGTTTGAGCTTGAGTCTGGCAAAGGTGCTGTGGTGACTAACTGTGGCACTTCGGCACTTAACTTGTGGGTATCCGCTTTCTTAGGCGGTGATGATCTTATTATCGCACCACACGACTGCTACGGTGGTACTTACCGCCTGTTTAATACCCGCTCGTTAAAAGGTGACTTCAAAGTCTTGTTCGTTGATCAATCGGATCAAGCAGCGTTGGATGCGGCGATCGCGCTCAAGCCAAAGTTGATCTTAATAGAAACGCCATCGAACCCGTTAGTTCGTGTGGTTGATATTGCAGAGACTTGCCGTAAAGCGAAAGAGGTTGGTGCTCTGGTTGCTGTCGATAACACATTTTTGACGCCTGTGTTCCAAAAGCCTTTAGAGCTGGGTGCTGATTTTGTTATCCACTCAACCACCAAATACATCAACGGACACTCAGATGTTATTGGTGGCGTTGTCGTGACGAAAACTGAAGAGCACGCTGAAGAGCTTGCATGGTGGGGCAACTGTATTGGTGCGACCGGCACACCATTTGATAGTTACATGACTCTACGTGGTATTCGTACGCTAGGTGCGCGTATGCGTGTTCACGAAGAGAGTTCACGTGAAATTCTGACGGCGCTGCAACAACAAGATCTGGTGGGCACTATTTACCACCCAAGCCTTCCTGAACACCCGGGTCACGAGATCGCGAAGAAACAGCAGTTGGGCTTTGGTTCCATGTTGAGCTTTGAGTTTGCGGGCTCTTTTGAAGCACTTAAATATTTTGTAGATAAGTTAGAGCTATTTTCTTTGGCTGAATCACTGGGTGGGGTTGAAAGCCTGATTTGTCACCCTGCGTCGATGACTCACCGTGCGATGGGCGAAGAAGCATTGGCAGAAGCGGGTGTTTCTCAACAATTACTGCGCCTTTCTGTTGGCCTTGAAGATGCGGAAGACCTAATCGACGATCTCAAGCAAGCGTTTGAAAAAACACAACGCTTTATTGCTGAAGGGGAGGTTTAATAATGGCAACCTTTCGCCAGCTACATAAATTTGGTGGCAGCAGTTTAGCGAACCCTGAGTGTTACCAACGCGTGGTCAACATTCTTAGAGAATATTCATCAGCGACGGATTTGGTGGTGGTATCGGCCGCAGGCAAAACAACCAACCGCTTAATTGAGTTTGTCGAAGCGCTCGACAAAGATGGTCGTATTGCTCATGAATGCCTGCAAACCCTTCGTCAGTTTCAACTTGAACTGATTGAGGCTCTGCTTGAAGGTGAAGCTGCCTCGCAACTAACGGCAACCATTCAACAAGAATTTACCGCTTTGGGTGAGCTTACAGCTCCCTTGAGTGAAGCACAAAAAGCACAAGTACTGGGTCATGGTGAGGTTTGGTCTTCACGTTTGTTGGCGACGTTGTTGTGCCAGCATGACTTACAAGCAGTTGCTCAAGATGCGCGTGCCTTTTTACGTGCAGAAGCGGGTGCTCAACCTGAAGTTGACCGCGCACGCTCTTATCCTCTGATTAAAGAAGCCTTGGCGCAGCATGCACATTGCCGCGTGGTAATTACTGGCTTTATGGCTCAGAACTGCGAAGGCGAAACGGTGCTGCTTGGTCGTAACGGTTCGGATTACTCAGCAACCGTGATTGGTGCTCTGGCTGAAGTTGAACGCGTGACAATCTGGAGTGATGTGGCGGGCGTATACAGCGCAGACCCTCGTTTGGTTTCGGATGCGTGCTTATTGCCTCTGCTTCGCCTTGATGAAGCGAGTGAACTCGCTCGTCTTGCGGCTCCAGTGCTACACAGCCGAACGCTACAGCCTGTCGCTCAAAGTGCTATGGACTTAAGCTTGCGCTGCAGCTACCAGCCGGAGGCGGGCTCTACACAGATAGAGCGAGTACTGGCATCGGGGCGTGGTGCAAAAATCATTACTTCTTTGGATGAAGTGCTTATCGTGCAACTGACTTTTGGTCACGGCCATGATTTCGACCGTCTGGAGAGTGAAGTCCTTGAAGGGCTTAAGCGTGCTCAATTAGAGCCGCTTGCTTATGAATTAGAACCCGATCAACACTGCTTGCGCCTTGCTTACACGGAAGAGATCGCTGGTGGTGCATTAGAATATCTACAAGACCACGCGATTGAAGCTGAGATTAAACTGAAAGAAGGTTTTTCTCTGATTGCTGCTGTGGGGGCGGGTGTGACTAAGAACCCGAACCATTGCTACGGTTTCTACCAGCAGCTCAAGAGCTCGCCAGTGGAGTTCATCTCAGAAGCGAACTCAGGCTTAAGCTTGGTAGCCGTGATTCGTAAGAGTGAAACATCAAGCCTAGTGAAAGGTATTCACTCTCAACTGTTCCAAGCGCAGAAGCGTGTTGCGATTGCTTTGTGTGGTAAGGGCAACATTGGTTCAAGCTGGTTAAGCCTGTTTGCTGAGCAAAAAGCGGAACTTGAAAAGCGTCGTGGAATGAACTTTGAATTGGTTGCGGTGGTTGATAGCCAAACCTATTGGTTCGACGATCAAGGCATTGATGCGACTTCAGTTGGTAAACGTTTTGATGATGAAGCGATTGCCAACAATGGTAACGACTGGCTAGAGCGTTTAGGTTCTATTCAGGGTTACGATGAAGCAGTAGTACTCGATGTCACCGCAAGCCCAGTGCTTGCTGCAAAGTACCTGCAAATTGCACAACAAGGTATCCACCTGATCTCGGCTAACAAGGTGGCAGGATCTGCATCGAGCGAGTATTACCATCAGGTACAAGATGCTTTTGCTAAGATCAGCCGTCACTGGCTGTACAACGCGACAGTAGGTGCTGGTTTACCTATCAACCACACTGTGCGAGACCTGCGTGAGAGCGGTGACGATATCATTGCGCTGTCTGGTATTTTCTCTGGCACTTTATCTTGGTTGTTTCAACAGTTTGATGGCACGGTGCCATTCAGCGAGCTGGTTGATTTAGCGTGGCAACAAGGCCTGACGGAACCGGACCCGCGTGCTGACCTTGATGGCTCAGATGTCATGCGTAAGCTGGTGATTCTGGCGCGTGAATCGGGTTTGGATATCGAACCTGAAAACGTAAAAGTCGAATCGCTCGTACCTGCAGAGCTGCAAGAGCTATCGGTGGATGACTTCTTCGATAAAGCTTCTGTTCTAAGCGAAGAGTTGGCTGAGCGTTTGGAAAAAGCGCACTCTCAACAGAAAGTTCTACGTTACGTAGCGCGTTTGGAGAAGAACGGTAAGGCAACCGTAGGCGTTGAAGCACTGTCTAAAGAGCACGCTCTGGCGAACTTACTGCCCTGTGATAATATCTTTGCGATTGAGAGCAAATGGTACAAAGATAATCCATTGGTGATCCGTGGCCCAGGTGCAGGGCGTGAAGTAACAGCTGGTGCAATTCAATCTGACCTAAACAGAATGTCTAGCCTGTTTTGATTTTCAGATCGGTTGGTTTAGTGTCTAAATAGCATACTATTCACTAAGATAAATAAGGCTGAAAGCACGATGTGTTTGTCAGCCTTTTTTCTACATTATTTCTGCTTTGCGACCCATCTAACGACTTGAGTTTTACTCACGATCTACTTGAGAAAAATTCATAATGGATCTGTTGACATTAAATCGTATTCAATACATTCTACAGACATATAGACGTCTAAACGTCGTTTAAGGATTTGAGTTTTAGTGGTTGCTTTTGCCACAGGGAGAGTAAGATGGGATACACACACGCTAGTCATATCGACGCTTTAAATCAGAATATCGCTGAGCTTTCTGACAACATCAATGTGTCATTTGAGTTTTTTCCACCAAGCAGTGAGAAGATGGAAGAGACCTTGTGGAACTCTGTTCACCGTCTTAAAACACTTCAACCAAAATTTGTATCGGTAACTTACGGTGCAAACTCGGGTGAACGTGACCGTACCCACTCAATCATTAAAGAAATTAAGAACCAAACGGGTCTAGTGGCAGCACCACATCTCACATGTATTGATGCGAGCCGCGAAGAGTTGATTCAAATTGCCGACGACTACTGGGCAAATGGTATTGAAAGCATTGTTGCGTTGCGTGGTGACATCCCAGCAGGCGGCGGTGCGCCAGAGATGTACGCATCTGATCTAGTCGAGCTACTTAAATCTCGCCACGATTTTGATATCTCAGTAGCGGCATTCCCTGAGGTTCACCCTGAAGCAAAAAGCGCTCAATCTGATCTTATTAACCTAAAGCGTAAAGTAGATGCGGGTGCTAACCGTGCCATCACTCAGTTCTTCTTCGATGTAGAAAGCTACCTACGCTTTCGTGACCGTTGTGTAGCGGCTGGTGTGGATGTTGAGATTGTTCCAGGCATCTTACCTGTTTCTAACTTCAAGCAAGCGTCTCGCTTTGCTGCGATGAATAACGTAAAAGTACCGGGCTGGATGGCGAAGCAATTCGAAGGCTTGGATGATGATCCAACGACTCGCCAGTTAGTCGGTGCGAGCCAAGCGATCGATATGGTTCGTACGCTGAGCCGTGAAGGTGTGAAAGACTTCCACTTCTACACGCTAAACCGTGCAGAAATGACCTACGCACTTTGCCATACTCTAGGTGTTCGCCCACAAGTTGCTGCGCTGTAATTAAGCTTCAGCCTTGTTAAAGCGCTATTTGCTGTAAATCTCAAATCCGATAGATACAAAAAAGGCTTGGACTCTAAGAGTTCAAGCCTTTTGCTTTTCTAGCGTCTAACTTAACTTAAGCAAGAGCACCAAGTTCAAGCAGTACTTCGTCCGCCCAAACAATCCATGCTTCACGGATAAGTAGGTTACGACGAAGCGTTAAACGCTCTAGGCGTGCTTGCTTGTCTAGTGTAGATGGCGTTGCGTAGTAAGCTGCTTCGATTTCTTTGTAGTGAGAAACCAGTTTGCGAGACTCTTCAACTAGCTCAGCAAGTTGTACACGGTAAGCGTCAGCAGGTTGTACAGCACAAGCCATTAGCTTAGCTGAGAACTCGTCACGAACGGTTGGGTGTGCAGTTGGTTGTTCAAACCATTCACCTAGCGCGCCACGGCCTGCGTCAGTGATAGAGTAAACTTTACGATCAGGTTTGCCTTCTTGAGGCTCAAGCACGCAAGTTACCTGGTCGTTCTGAGCCATTTTATTTAGCTCGCGGTAAACTTGTTGGTGGCTAGCTTTCCAGAAGTAACCAATGCTTGAAGAGAATTCTTTTGTGATATCGTAACCAGTAGCATCGCGTGTACTTAAAACGGTTAGAATTACGTGTGGTAATGACATGTCTGAAATCCAAATGGTAAACAGTAAACAAATACTTAGACAACAAGTGTGCTTCTAATGGCACGTTATATTGGTTATGTCTAAGTAGCACCAACTCGGCGGTTGGTTATGTCACCTTACAAAGCCGTTTATCACCTAGGTTGACCAGTTTATAGGTCAAGTTGCTGCAGATTATTTTTTTGGAGTGTTTCCGCAGCGGAGCAGTAGTATATCTAAATAATAAGCATAAAGTAGAATACATGGACAAAATAACCCAAAAAACTGACAAAATACTTACTAGTGGTTATCTGGCAAAATAAAAAGGCCGCACATGGCGACCTTTTGTTCTTTTTGTAGATGTAAATGCTGTTCAGGTTATAGTAGGAATCACTAATTAACCAGTATTTCGCATACCTGCTGCAATACCTGCAATCGTCACCATTAGTGCTTCTTCTAGCTCTGCTGGTGGTGTTTCACACTTACGAGTACGGTAAAGCAGTTCCGCTTGAAGCATGTTTAGTGGCTCAACGTAGATGTTGCGAAGGCGAATCGATTCAAGTCCCCAAGGGTCACTCTGCATCAGGTTTTCGTTGTTCTCTACATTTAGTACCGCTTTGATGTCTTTTTGCAGCTGTTCACGCAGTAACTCACCTAACGGCAGTAGTTCTTTATCAACAAGGCGTTGGTCGTAGTACTTCGCAATCTCCATGTTGCACTTCGAGTACACCATTTCCAACATTCCTAGACGAGTAGAGAAGAATGGCCATTCACGGCACATCTCTTCAAGTAGCGCTTGATGGCCTTGATCGACTGAGTATTGGATTGCTTCACCTGCACCTAACCAAGCTGGAAGTACCAAACGGTTTTGGCTCCAAGAGAAGATCCATGGAATCGCACGTAGGCTTTCTACGCCACCGTTCGGGTTACGTTTTGCTGGGCGAGAACCGAGTGGCAGTTTGCCGAGCTCTAGCTCTGGTGTCGCTTGACGGAAGTAAGGTACAAATTTCTCTTCGCCACGAACCACGTTGCGGTAAGCCTCACAAGAAACTTGAGAAAGCACTTCCATTAGGTCGCGCCACTCTTGTTTTGGCTCTGGTGGCGGCAGAAGGTTCGCTTCTAGAATCGCACTTGCGTAAAGGTTGAAGCTGTTTACAGCAACATCTGGTAAGCCAAGCTTAAAGCGGATCATTTCGCCTTGCTCAGTTACACGTAAGCCGCCTTTCAAGCTCTTCGGTGGCTGAGAAAGAAGAGCAGCGTGCGCCGGAGCACCACCACGGCCAACTGTACCGCCACGACCGTGGAATAAAGTCAGCTCAATGCCTTCTTCTTCACAAACCTTAACCAGCTTGTCCATTGCGTCGTATTGCGCCCAACCTGCAGACATTACGCCGGCATCTTTTGCTGAGTCAGAGTATCCGATCATCACCATTTGGTGGTTCTGGATAAAGCCACGGTACAAATCGATGCTCATTAGCTGTTTCATTACTGCTTCTGAGTTGTTCAAGTCGTCCAGCGTTTCGAACAATGGACATACGTCCATGCGGTACGGGCAACCACATTCTTGCAGCAGCAAGTGAACAGCCAGCACATCCGATGCTGTACGAGCCATAGAAATTACGTAAGCACCAAAGGCTTCGCGAGGTTGAGCAGCAACGACCTTACAGGTGTCTAAAACCTCTTTGACCTGTTCAGATGGCTCCCAGTCGCGCGGTAGCAGTGGGCGTTTTGAGCTTAATTCATTGGTTAAGAAAGCAATCTTGTCTTGCTCGCTCCACTGGTCGTAATCGCCAATGCCTAGGTAGCGAGTCAGTTCAGATAGGACATCTGAGTGACGTGTACTTTCTTGACGAACATCGAGACGAACTAAATGCACACCGAATGCTTTTAGGCGACGTAGGGTATCAAGCAGAGAACCATCCGCGATTACGCCCATGCCACATTCGTGCAGCGATTGGTAACACGCGTAAAGTGGTGTCCAAAGTTGGTCGATGTTCTGCAGTGTTTCTTTCTTCGGTACTTCAGCATCATGCAGTTTTGCGTCAAGCACTTCTAGCGTGTTGTTCAGCAGAGTGCGTAGGCTCTTAAGGATTGCACGGTAAGCTTCGTGCTCATCGCCAGCCAATTCACGAACGGCATCATTACACTTCGTCATCGACAGTTCGGTAATCAGCTCGTTCACGTCACCTAGGTACAGATCAGCGGCTTTCCAGCGAGATAGGCGCAGTACTTCTTTGGTGATGGTGTGCGTTACGAATGGGTTACCATCGCGGTCGCCACCCATCCAAGATGAGAAGTGAACTGGGCGTGCATCGATTGGTAGGCCTTCACCAAGGTAACCTTTTAGTCGGCCATCCATATCACGTAGGAAATCAGGCACGGCTTCCCATAGAGAGTTTTCTACAACCGCAAAGCCCCACTTAGCTTCATCAAGTGGTGTTGGGCGTTGCTGACGAATCACATCAGAGTGCCAACCTTGAGCGATAAGCTGCTCTAGGCGACGTTCTGTTTTCACGCGTTCTTTGTGTGATAGGTCGCTTAATTCTAATTTAGACAGACACTCGTTGATCTTAACCAGCTTGTTGATCATGGTTCGACGAGTGATTTCTGTTGGGTGAGCGGTCAAAACGAGTTCAATGTTCAGGTCGCGAACGGCTTGAGCCGCGTCTAGCTTGCTGATGTCATTTTGATTTAGTTTAGAAAATAGAGATTGCAGCACGTCTGGTTCGCAAACATGCTCCTCACAGTGGCGAGAGATGGTGTGGTATTGCTCTGCCATGTTGGTGAGGTTGAGAAATTGGTTAAATGCACGAGCAACAGGAGTGAGTTGTTCGTTCGGCAGGTTTTTGATTTCTTCAACTAGGCTGTCACGGTCAGCTTTGTTGCCTGCGCGGGCGGATTTGGAAAGTTTACGGATAGTCTCCACTTTCTCTAAGATAACGTCACCATGTGCATCTTGGATTGTGTTACCTAGCAAGCGTCCCAGCATGCTTACGTTACTCTTGAGAGCGGCGTATTTCTCGTTCATTGTCATCCTGCCTCGTAAAAAAATTACATCCATTGTTCCTTGTTAAGTACACAATCTAGCGAAAAGTGCTGTATCTAGTCAAATAAAGCATTCTAAGTTTGCAATTATTAGGTTTAAAAATGCGGGAGAAGTAAATTTTTCAAAACTTAGAGAAAAAGTGAAATTTAATTACAAGATCAGGCTGTGTCAGGGATAACAGAATAAAAGCCACCTTTTTGGATGGCTTATATACGAAAATATTGGAAGGGAAGTAATAACTAGAAACAATATTTACGGATCGATTTACTCAGAACATCAATTGTTGGGTCAATAAAATCGAAGCTTAAGAACTCATCCGGTTGGTGAGCTTGGTCAATTGAGCCTGGACCTAACACTAAAGTTGGGCATAACTCTTGAAGGAAAGGTGCTTCAGTACAGTAGTTCACGGTTTGAGATTCAGTTTCACACACCGATTCCATGCCACCGATAAATGGGTGATCGTGTTGACACTCGTAACCCGGAATAGGTTCGTGCAGTGGAGTAATCTCAATTCTGCCCGGCCATTTTGCTTCTACTTCTTTAAGCGCGCTGCGCAGCATGTTATCCAAGCCATCTAAGCTGATACCGGGCAAAGGACGAACGTCATAGTGTAGTTCACAGCAGCCACAGATACGGTTAGCGCTGTCGCCACCGTGAATATGACCAAGGTTTAGCGTCGGGCTTGGAATTGCAAAACCCGGGTGATGGTACTCCTTGACTAGCTTGTCACGCAGCTGCATTAAAGCAAACAGCACTTCATGCATGATCTCGATGGCGTTGACGCCTAAAGCTGGATCTGAAGAGTGGCCTGACTTACCCGTGACTCGAACAGCATTAGCGACATGGCCTTTATGACCACGAATCGGCACTAGGCTGGTTGGCTCACCAATGATGCAGTAATCCGGTTTAAACGGCGCATTTTCAGTGAAATGACGTGCACCCAACATAGTGGTTTCTTCGTCACAGGTTGCTAATACATAGAGCGGCTTGGTCTGTTTGCTCCAATCCATCTTCTTCGCGGCTTCATAAACGAAAGCGAAAAAGCCTTTCATATCGGCGGTGCCTAATCCGTAGAAGCGGTTGTTGTGTTCTGTTAGTGCGTGAGGATCGAAATTCCAACGTCCTTCATCGAATGGCACCGTATCGCTGTGTCCTGCAAGCAATAAGCCCCCTTCGCCAGAACCCATCTTTGCGACCATATTATGCTTGCCGGGTTCGACCTCTACCACCTCAACACTAAAGCCTACGTCTTTAAACCATTGAGCCATTTTTTCGATCACTTTCTCGTTGCCATGATCCCAGCTTGGATCGGTGGAGCTAATGGAGTCGGTGGAAATTAGGCCTTTATAGACCTCAAGAAAACTCGGTAATTGCATAATAACTTCACTTCTACTATTGACAGGAAAACCATAAGTCGGTAAAACACATATTAAATCATATTTAATGCATAAGAAATCAAATAAAGCTAAAAATTAAGTATGAATAGTCAAATTTGAAATGTAACTTACCTCAAGAATGGATGTGTTGAGATGTTGAAAACCACGATCATTGGCGCAAGCGGCTACACAGGAGCAGAACTGGCTCTAATGATAAACAGACACCCTGAGCTCACGCTATCAGGTTTATATGTCTCAGCCAATAGTGTAGACGCAGGCAAACCTATCGCTGCACTGCACGGTAAGTTAGCTGGCCTGATTGATATGCCAGTGCAACCTTTAACAAGTCCGGAAGAAGTGGCTAAACAGTCTGATGTGATTTTCTTAGCCACTGCACACGAGGTAAGTCACGACCTAGCGCCAATCTTCCTTGAGAACGATTGCCAAGTGTTCGACCTATCGGGTGCATTCAGAGTTAAAGGCGAAAACTTCTATCAAGAGTTTTACGGTTTTGAACATCAACACGAACAATGGCTAGACAAAGCTGCTTACGGTTTAGCTGAATGGAATGAGCAAGAAATCAAAGAGGCTCAGCTTGTTGCAGTCGCGGGTTGTTACCCAACCGCATCACAACTGGCGATTAAGCCTTTGGTTGAAGCGAAGTTACTGGATGAGAATCAATGGCCGGTGATTAACGCGACCAGTGGTGTCACTGGAGCAGGCCGCAAGGCGAGTATGGTCAACAGCTTCTGCGAAGTAAGCCTGCAAGCTTATGGTGTATTCAACCACCGTCATCAACCTGAAATGGCTGCACATCTAGGATGTGATGTCATTTTCACCCCGCACCTAGGCAACTTTAAGCGTGGCATTTTAGCGACCATTACCATGAAACTGGCTGACGGTGTGACAGAACAACAGATACAAGAGGCCTTCGAGCAAGCTTATCAAGGTAAACCAGCCGTGAGATTACTCGAAGAGACATTGCCAAGAATTCAAGATGTAGAGCAAACACCTTTCTGCGATTTAGGCTGGAAGGTACAAGGTCAGCACATCATCGTTGTTTCAGCGATTGATAACTTATTAAAGGGTGCATCTAGTCAAGCGATGCAGTGTTTGAATTTACGTTATGGTTTTGCACCATTAACTGCGTTAGTGTAAGGAAATCTAGATATGAGCCTTAATAATCAACCATTAATCATAAAGTTAGGTGGCGCTGCGCTATCTTGTGGTGAAACACTTAGCAAGTTATTTGGTGCTATCTCTGCTTACCAACAACAGGCACAACGACCAATCGTGATTGTTCACGGCGGTGGTTACCTTGTTGATGATTTGATGAATAAGTTGAACCTTGAAACGGTTAAGAAAGAAGGGCTACGTGTTACTCCTTATGATCAGATTCCTTTGATCGCTGGTGCGCTAGCGGGCACGGCCAACAAATTGCTTCAAGGTCAGGCGATTAAAGACGGCATCAATGCCGTTGGTTTGAGCCTAGCAGACGGTGGTCTATGTAAAGTCAGCGAGCTGAGCCCTGAATTGGGTGCAGTAGGTAAAGCGGAGCCGGGCGACTCAACCGTCCTGCAAGCCATTCTTAATGCTGGCGCACTGCCAATCATTAGCTCGATTGGTTTGACTGAGCAAGGCCAACTGATGAACGTCAATGCAGACCAAGCTGCTGTAGCTGTAGCTGGCGCGCTTGATGCTGAACTGGTACTGCTTTCTGATGTCAGTGGTGTATTGGATGGTAAAGGCCACCTGATTCCAAGCCTTAATCAGCAACAAGCCGATGACCTTATTAAAGGTAAAGTGATTACCGATGGCATGATCGTGAAAGTACAAGCTGCACTAGAAGCGGCTAATGACCTAGGACGACCAATTGAAGTTGCAACCTGGCGATACCCAGACAAGCTGACACAACTTTTTGCAGGTAAGAGCATAGGAACACAGTTTTTACCTCAGTAGACCTCACTACGAGTGACTACTAAAGAATTTAGATAAACAGATTAAACATATAATTATTAAAGTGATTTCCAACGCTGACCGCCATGTGCAGTATGGAAACTAGGAGAAAGAAAATGAGCAAAGTTAACGTAAAGAAAGTTGTAGTAGCCTACTCTGGCGGTCTAGACACATCAGTAATCATCCCATGGTTGAAAGAGAACTATGACTGCGAAGTTATCGCATTTGTTGCTGATGTAGGCCAAGGCGATGAAGAGCTGATTGGAATCGAAGAGAAAGCAAAAGCTTCTGGTGCGTCTGAGTGTTACATCGCTGACCTTAAAGAAGAGATGGTGGCAGATTACATCTACCCAACGCTTAAAACAGGTGCTTACTACGAAGGTAAATACTTGTTAGGTACTTCAATGGCTCGTCCAATCATTGCGAAAGCTCAGGTTGAAGTTGCACGTAAAGTAGGTGCAGACGCTCTATGTCACGGTTGTACAGGTAAGGGTAATGACCAAGTTCGTTTTGAAGGTGCATTTGCTGCACTAGCACCAGACCTACACGTAATTGCACCTTGGCGTGAATGGGATCTAGTGAGCCGTGAAGAGTGTCTAGATTACCTCGCAGAGCGTAACATCCCTTGTACGGCTTCTCTTACCAAGATTTACTCGCGTGATGCAAACGCATGGCATATCTCTACAGAAGGTGGTGTTCTAGAAAACACATGGAACGCCCCTGATGAAGATTGCTGGGCTTGGACTGTAGACCCAGAGCAAGCGCCAAACGAATCTGAAACAGTGACGCTTAAAGTTGAAAAAGGTGAAGTGGTAGCGGTTGATGGCGAAACAATGACGCCATACAACGCGCTGGTTTACCTAAACGAGAAGGGTGCTAAACACGGTGTTGGTCGTATCGATATCGTAGAGAACCGTCTTGTTGGTATGAAGTCTCGTGGTTGTTACGAAACTCCAGGTGGCACAATCATGATGGAAGCACTACGTGCAGTAGAGCAATTGGTTCTTGATAAAGCGGCATTCGAATTCCGTGAAGAGCTGGGTGTTAAAGCTTCTCACCTTGTATACGATGGCCGTTGGTTCACTCC
Organism: Vibrio sp. OPT20; assembly: GCF_963889365.1. NCBI lineage: Bacteria > Pseudomonadati > Pseudomonadota > Gammaproteobacteria > Vibrionales > Vibrionaceae > Vibrio > Vibrio sp. OPT20. Next base: position 67,825 of record NZ_CAWPOA010000041.1, read on the forward strand.
GCTATGTAAGTCAATTCTTGCAGCAACAGATGAGCTAGCACAAGACGTGAATGGTGAAGTGGTTATCAAACTTTACAAAGGCCATGCAACCGTGACTCAGAAGCGTTCTGACAACAGCCTGTACTCAGAAGAGTTTGCAACCTTTGGTGAAGATGAAGTTTACGACCAAAGCCACGCTGAAGGCTTCATCCGTCTTTACTCGCTATCAAGCCGTATCCGTGCTCTGAATAGCCAAAAGTAATCCGAACAATGAGTTAGTGAGCTAGCCTTTAGCGAAAGGTTGAAGGCCAGTAAACAGACATTATTATGCAAAGCCCATTTACTATTGATTAGTGAGTGGGCTTTTTGCTTTCTGTTTGTTTAATAAATCAGCTTCGGTTTTTACTGTCGAATGGCATATAATTCGCGCTCCACGCTGAAAATAATCAATGGAATGAACTCATGGTGAATAAATATGTGAAAATAATGAATTAATACTTTATTTTCATTTTGAATTGCCGTAAGTTTAAACCATCAGAAAAATACTGAATCTTAATCAGAATTATCATTTGCAAAAAACAGTGAGCACTGTGCAATTAGGAGATACACAATGGCATTATGGGGCGGTAGATTTACCCAAGCAGCAGACACCCGGTTCAAAGATTTTAACGATTCTCTTCGTTTTGATTACCGATTGGCTGAGCAAGACATTGTGGGCTCTATTGCCTGGTCAAAGGCTCTACAATCGGTCAATGTTCTAACAGAAGAAGAACAGCAAAGACTAGAGCTTGCACTGAACGAGCTAAAACTCGAGGTGATGGAAGATCCTGAACAGATCTTACGTTCTGATGCAGAAGATATTCACAGCTGGGTTGAGCAGCAACTTATCGGCAAAGTCGGTGATTTGGGCAAAAAACTGCATACTGGCCGTTCTCGTAATGACCAAGTAGCGACCGACCTTAAACTATGGTGTCGTCAACAAGGCAACCAACTGCTACTCGCGCTTGACCGTCTGCAAAGCCAAATGGTGAATGTTGCTTCTCAGCATCAAGAAACCGTGCTTCCTGGCTACACTCACTTGCAACGTGCTCAGCCGGTAACTTTTGCTCACTGGTGCTTGGCTTACGTTGAAATGCTTGAGCGTGATTACTCGCGTTTGAATGATGCGATTAAGCGTCTAGATACATGTCCGCTGGGTTCTGGTGCCCTTGCAGGAACTGCTTACCCGATGGACCGTGAAGAGTTAGCTCACAACTTAGGTTTCCGTCGTGCAACGCGCAACTCTCTAGATTCAGTTTCTGACCGTGATCATGTGATGGAGCTGATGTCGATCGCTTCTATTTCAATGCTTCACCTTTCACGTCTTGCAGAAGATATGATTTTCTACAACTCAGGTGAATCGAACTTCATCGAGTTAGCGGATACCGTGACGTCAGGTTCATCTCTGATGCCACAGAAGAAAAACCCGGATGCGCTCGAACTTATCCGTGGCAAAACTGGCCGTGTTTATGGTTCATTAGCCGCAATGATGATGACAGTGAAAGCCCTGCCTTTGGCGTACAACAAAGATATGCAAGAAGATAAAGAAGGTCTGTTCGACGCTTTAGACACTTGGAATGATTGTATGGAAATGGCTGCTCTTTGTTTTGACGGCATTAAAGTGAACGGCGAACGTACACTTGAAGCAGCGAAACAAGGCTACGCGAACTCAACTGAATTGGCTGATTACCTAGTAGCGAAAGGTATTCCTTTCCGTGAAGCTCACCATATTGTTGGTGTGACGGTAGTGGCGGCGATTGCTAAAGGCTGTGCATTAGAAGAGTTAACCATCGCAGAGATGAAAGAGTTCTCTGAGGTAATTGAAGAGGATGTGTATGACATCCTGACCATTGAATCGTGTCTTGAAAAACGTAGCGCGCTAGGCGGCGTATCACCACAGCAAGTGGCTTACGCGGTTGACCAAGCTGAGAAGCGTTTATCACAGCGTGACACTTCCATCGTGAAGGTTCGTCCTGCTCGTCTGACGGATATTGAAGCGTTGGAAGGCATGGTGGCCTACTGGGCGAACATGGGTGAAAACCTACCTCGTTCTCGTAATGAACTGGTGCGTGATATTGGCTCGTTTGCTGTTGCAGAACATCATGGTGAGGTGACCGGTTGTGCCTCACTCTATGTGTATGATTCTGGTTTAGCGGAAATTCGCTCGCTCGGTGTTGAGGCTGGGTGGCAAGGTCAAGGGCAGGGTACCGCGATTGTGCAGCACTTGGTTGATAAAGCACGACAAATGGCCATTAAGAAGGTGTTTGTGCTGACTCGTACTCCAGAGTTCTTTATGAAGCATGACTTCTTACCGACATCAAAATCTCTGCTGCCAGAGAAGGTGCTGAAAGATTGTGATCAGTGCCCTCGTCAACACGCGTGTGATGAAGTGGCCTTGGAAGTGAACTTGGTAGAGCAGATCATCGCTAAGGTTAATGTTGCATAAAGCATTGATTTTATAGCCCCTAAAAAAAAGATCAAAAAATTGATCTTTTTTGGGAACAAATTAAGAAAAGTCCGGTCTATTAAAGTACCACTGCTTTTTCTTAGAATTTTCTAAGAAAGCCCTAGAATCGATTGGTTCTGGGGCTTTTTTCTATCTGTTGTTTGGGAAATGATGATGGCTTGCTAAGTCGGGTCATTTTATTGGGTATCTAGCCTTTATCGCTTATCTAGTCTTTATCACTTATCTAGCAACGTCTCTCTGTTAACGCTTTTTGTTCCTTAAAGGCAGCACGACAAACTTCATTATCCAATGTAACGACAGCAAGCCACTGAATGCGAAAGCGGCCATCATCAACGCGATGGCATTGATGGTTTTTGGGTCTTCTTTGAAAAACAACCACCATGCTCCCCAACTTAAAATCGACAACACCATCAGCTGATTCATGCAGCGCTGGCAGCGGCCGAGTTTGTTACGGATTTTTTCACTTTTATTGCAATGAATGCATGTCATCTTAGGTTTGATTCGCGTTATGCTTGTTGCCTTGATAATAACACGTCACAAGATATTGGATCACGGTGACACAGAGAGAGAAAGTCGATGATTGAGCGCCAAGAAACCAAACAACGCATGAGCCGTATTGTTAAACACAACGGCACTATCTACCTATGTGGCCAAGTGTGTGCTGATGCAACCAAAGACATCACTGAGCAAACACAAACGATGCTGGATAAAGTGGAAGCCCTACTTGAGCAAGCGGGTAGCGACAAAGAACACATGCTGTCAGCAACGATTTACTTGAAAGACATGAAAGACTTCCAAGAAATGAACGCAGTTTGGGATGCATGGGTTCCAGAAGGTCACGCTCCAGCTCGCGCATGTGTGACGGGCGATATGGCTCGCGAAGCGCTACTTGTTGAGATCTCTGTGATTGCTGCTGAGAAGTAATCGCTAAGCCTTTAGTGACAAGTAATGGCTTCAAGAGATTCCAGATACCTCGTTCCTCGGTTCTGGAATGACGGTTAAGTTTTGGTTTAACTGATGCGTCACTTTGGTCTGCTTCAGCTTAGGTGGGTTTTGAAAATCACCGTCATTCCCGAAAGCGACGAAGGAGCGTAATCAGGAATCTATAATTTGCTCGTGGCCAAAAACAAAAAGGAAAGCCAATGGCTTTCCTTTTTAGTATCTAGCGTTTGCTCATTGCTAACGATAGCCTGAGATTAACAACCAGGGCCACAATCTAGACAGTGTTTCACCATCTCTGGACCAAGGTGCAGTTTCGCGTTGAGGTCACGTAGCGCTGTTCGTACACCTTCTTCAATTACTGGGTGGTAAAACGGCATATCTAACATTTCAGAAACCGTCATCTTTTTCTGGTGTGCCCATGCGAGTAAGTGAGCCAAATGTTCTGCGTTTGGTCCCATCATCTCAGCACCAAGGAAACGGCCTGTACCTTGCTCGCCGTAAACGTGCAGAATACCTTTGTTGCGTAGCATCACTCGTGAACGACCTTGGTTCTCGAAAGACACTTCACCCGTTGCGAAACAACCACATGTGCCTAAGCGGGTTATGATCTCTTTGTATGTTTCACCTACCATCGCGATTTGTGGGTCAGAGAATACCGCAGAGATTTTAGAGCGGCGTAAGCCTGCGCGAATTTCAGGGAAGCGACCTGCATTATCCCCCGCAATACGTGCTTGGTCTGCTGCTTCATGTAGCAGAGGCAGTTGGTTGCTTGCATCTCCGGCAATAAATACCGATGGTAACGATGTTTGTAGCGTGTAGTGGTCGGCGATTGGCACACCACGTTCATCAAGTTCTAGAGAGGTATTCTCTAGGCCAAGCTTATCAGTGTTAGGACGACGGCCTGTTGCTGCCAGTACGTATTCAACGACGTTAGTTTCTAGTTCACCTTGCTTATTGATGAACTGGATTTCGACGCGAGCTTCACCCGATTCAGTGGTAATGCGCTTCATGCTTTCGATTTTTACGTCAGCATCTAGGTAGAACTCTTCATTGAACGCTTTATCTGCGTAAGCCATTATCTCTGGGTCGGTCACTGGGCCAACTTGACCACCCAAACCGAACAGTTTGGTCTTCACACCTAAGCGATGCAGTGACTGACCAAGCTCTAGGCCAATAACGCCCGGGCCGAATACCGCTACCGACTCTGGTAAATCATCCCAGCTGAACACGTCATCGTTAATGATTAGGCGGTCACCAAGCTCATTCCAAACTGCAGGGTATGCAGGGCGAGAACCGGTCGCGATAACAATACGCTTAGCGGTGACAACCGTGTGGTCATCGATTTGTAGCGTGTTGTCGTCTAAGAACTTTGCGTAGCCAGAGATCTTGTCTTGCTCTGGAATTTCATCAACACCTTCTAAAACAAAACCAACAAAACGGTCACGCTCAAACTTCACTCGGTCCATCACTTCACGGCCGTTAATCACGATATCACCTTGTGGGTGAACGCCAAAAGCCGGAGCTTTCTCGATGTGATGCACACTTTCTGCAGCTGCAATAAGCAGTTTAGATGGCATACAACCAACACGAGCACAGGTTGTACCGTAAGGGCCGCCTTCAATCATCACGACACTGTCAGTGTGTGCTTTTGCAGCGCGGTAAGAACCTAGACCTGCTGTACCGCCCCCGATAACTGCTACATCTACATTGACTTGTTTCATAATAATTTTCTCGCAATGGCTAAATTTAGTGTGAACGAACCCCTCCAACTCTGGTGATTTTTTGAGAGTCAGGATTGTGGGTCAGTTTTGTGATTCTGTTTTATTAGGTTTAGCTTGTGATTCAGCTTTTTGTTACTCACTGCTTTTTGTTACTCACTGCTTTTTGTTACTAACTATAGGTTAGTTAAAAGTTGGCGAGTCAGAAGCTGTATCTTTTTCCAAAGTTCAGATAAGAGTGGTTTGGAATAGCTAACCCACAAGAGGGTGGGTTAGCGGGTATTACTAAGCTATTTAATTACTTAGGTTATTTAATTGCTAAGCGTTTATTAGCGACTAAGTGATTAACCTAGGAAAGTTTCTAGTTCTTCGCTACCACCGATGTGTTTGCCACCGATGAATACTTGAGGAACGGTAGTGCGACCAGAGATTGCACGTAGGCTTACTGTTGTTGCGTCTTTACCTAGAACCACTTCTTCGTAGTTTAGACCTTTGTCGATTAGGTTCTGTTTCGCTTTCATACAGAAAGGACAGCCTGGCTTAGTGAATACTGTGATTGACTCTTGCTCTTTGTGTTCAGGAGCAAGGTAGTTAAGCATAGTATCAGCATCAGAAACCTTGAACGGGTCGCCTGGTACGTCTTCTTCGATGAACATTTTTTCTACCACGCCGTTTTTAACCAGCATGCTGTAGCGCCATGAACGTTTGCCAAAGCCGATGTCGTTTTTCTCAACTAGCATACCCATGCCGTCTGTGAAGTCACCGTTGCCATCTGGGATGAATGTGATTTTTTCAGCTTCTTGGTCTGCTTTCCATGCGTTCATTACGAACGTGTCGTTTACAGAAACACAAAGGATGTCATCAACGCCGTTTTCTTTGAATACAGAGTGTAGCTCGTTGTAACGAGGTAGGTGGCTTGAAGAACATGTTGGTGTAAACGCACCTGGTAGGCTGAATACGATAACTGTCTTGTCTTTGAATAGCTCTTCCGTCGTTACGTTAACCCATGCATCACCTTGGCGAGTTGGGAATGTTACTTGAGGGATTGATTGACCTTCTTTAGATGCAAACATATTGATTTCCTTAAATAGTATTTTAATTTTGTTCTATCAAAGCTTAACGTTTTTCTTTGCTCTGTTTCGTTTCGTTGAGCCCATTATTAGATAAATCCTTTGATAGCTCTAATCGTTTGATGTTATGGTTTTGATAGGTAAATTCTATCAAGAGCATTTTTCTTTTAAATGTTTCTATTAAAACCCTTGTTCTTATTAAAACCTGAGGTAAGAGACTGAGCATGAACATTCGTGACTTTGAATACTTGGTGGCGCTCGCTGAGCACAAACATTTTCGAAAAGCAGCAGAAGCGTGCTTTGTAAGTCAGCCGACATTGAGCGGTCAAATACGCAAACTGGAAGATGAAATTGGACTTCAGTTAACCGAGCGTAGCCCAAGGAAGGTAATATTTACAGAATCAGGTTTACAACTTGTTGAGCAAGCCAAGCGCATCCTCAACGAGGTAAAGACGTTTAAAGATATGGCAAGTGGACACGGTGAAGCGATGACGGGGCCGATGCACATTGGTTTTATCCCGACCGTTGGCCCGTACATTTTGCCTAAGATCATTCCTTATCTAAAAGAGAGTTTCCCCGATCTTGAGCTTTACCTGCACGAAGCGCAGACACATCAGTTAGTGAGCCAGTTAGAAGATGGCAAGCTTGATTGCTTGGTGCTGGCTGCGGTAGATGAAACGGCGGCGTTCAAAGAGATTGATGTCTATGACGAGCCATTAAGCGTTGCCGTACCGTGTGACCATGAATGGGCACAGCAGGACGCTGTCGATATGCTGCAGTTAAATGGACAAACCGTACTTGCACTGGGCGATGGTCATTGCTTACGTGACCAAGCCTTGGGCTTCTGTTTTGCTGCGGGTGCAAAAGATGATGAACGCTTTAAAGCGACCAGCTTAGAAACGCTGCGTAACATGGTAGCGGCAGGGGCGGGCATTACCTTGTTACCTCAGTTATCGGTTCCAAAAGAAAAACAGAAAGATGGCGTGTGTTACGTGCCAGCGGTGAATCCAACACCTTCACGTCGCATTGTTGTTGCCTACCGACCGGGCTCTCCGCTAAAGGGGCGTTTTGAGCAACTGGCTGAGGCTATCCGAACTCAATTGGAAAAAACGGCTTAGTACTCGAGTTTAGAGTGGAGTTCGTTCAGGTGTAGATATAAAAAAAGGGTTGATATGAATTCATATCAACCCTTTTTTGTTGGTTCATCTTACTAGGTTCAACAAACCCTAGTTAGAACAGCTCTTCTACTGCTTCGCCTGATGAGGTTGAGTAGATGTCGTCATTGAAACGTTCAGTGATGTATTCGGTTGGCTCTGTGCCTTTCTCGAAGTACTCGAACATCGATGAGCTATCGAACTTGTTAGTCAGTAAGCCAGTTTCACGGTCGATACGAACACGAACGATGTTCTCCGGAATCTCTTTACGTTGTGCAGGAACGCCCGCTAACGCTGTACCCATGAAGTCAACCCATGCAGGCTCTGCCGTTTTAGCGCCCGCTTCGGCACCGGTAATCTGGCTCTTGCCAAGGTTAGAGTTCGCTTTAGTTCGACCTAGGTTACGGTTGTGGTTATCAAAACCAACCCATACCGTTGCCACCATGCCAGGGCCGTAGCCGCTGTACCATGTATCTTTCGAGTCATTGGTTGTACCGGTTTTACCGCCAATGTCACGACGCTTCAACGGCTGCGCTCGCCAACCTGTACCATTCCAACCTGTGCCAGCACTCCAGTCACCGCCGCCCCAGATGTTGCTGTACATCATTTCACGAACAAGGAATGCGTTCTGTTCAGAGATAACTTGAGGTGCGTATTGTACTTTGGCATCAACGTCTTGCTCTGCAAATTCATCCGCCATTGGGTCTGCAGTCATTGGCTGTTGGCAATCGTCTTTACACACCACTTTCGGTGTCGCTTCAAATTCAGTCTCACCATATGGTGTTTCAATGCGGCTGATGTAGAAAGGTTCAACGTAGTAGCCGCCATTAGCGAATACTGAATAACCTTGTGCTACTTTCATTGGCGTTAAGCTACCCGCACCTAGAGCAATGGTTTCAGAGCGCGGTACTTCGTCAATATCAAAACCAAAACGAGTTAGGTAATTACGAGTATCATCTAAACCAACTTCACGCAGCACACGCACAGCCATTACGTTTTTAGATTGAGCTAAGCCAATACGTAAACGCGTAGGACCCACGTAGGTCGGTGGTGAGTTCTTTGGTCGCCATGCGGTACCTTGGCTCTTATCCCATTGATTGATAGGCGCATCGTTGATCAGTGATGCTAACGTTAAGCCTTTATCAATCGCCGCTGAGTAGATAAATGGTTTGATACCAGAACCCACCTGACGAATAGATTGCGTCGCACGGTTGAATTTGTTGTGAACAAAGTTAAAGCCACCCACCATCGACAATACCGCGCCGTTGTTCGGGTTCATTGCAACAAAAGCAGTGTTCGCATTGGGTACTTGGCTTAGTCGCCATTCAACAGGTGTTTCTGACTTCGCCTCTGCTGACTCTTCTGTCGGTTCTTCAGATACTTCGTCTCCTGTAATTGCTTCATGGCGAACCCAAACTTGTTCACCAACAGCAAGAATCTCTTTCGCTTGAGAAGGGGCTGGTCCTTGGCGATTATCCGTTAGGAATTTACGCGCCCAGTTCATGCCTTGCCACTCAATAGTGCCTTCACCTTGGTTTTTAACCCAAACTTGAGCGCTTTTCGAATCAACCGCGGTAACAACCGCAGGGACTAAGTCACCATAGGTTGGTTGAGACTTAAGGTGTTTAACGATTTGTTCCTGATCCCAAGCTGATTGAGCCGTCTGCCACAATACTTTTTCTGCACCACGGTAGCCGTGACGCTCATCGTAGCCAAGTAGGTTCTTAATCGCCGCTTGGTTCGCTGCTTTTTGCAGTTTCGAATCAACGGTCGTGTAAACCTTCATACCTGATGTGTAAGCGGCTTCGCCATAGCGTTCAACCATCCACGCACGTGCTACTTCAGCAACATACGGCGCGCTCAGTTCAATCTCTGCACCGTGATATTTCGATATCAATGTCTCGCTACGAGCTTCATCGAACTCTGCTTGAGTGATGTATTTCTCGTCTAACATACGACGTAATACCACGTTACGACGGTGAGTCGCGCGTTCAATCGAATAGATAGGGTTCATCGTGGACGGTGCTTTTGGCATACCCGCCAGCGTAGCAATTTCACTCAGGGTGAGCTCAGGGAGATCCTTTCCGAAATAAACACGCGCAGCCGCGCCAAAACCGTACGAGCGGTGACCAAGGAAGATCTTATTTACATAAAGCTCCATGATCTCTTCTTTGCTAAGCAGTTGCTCGATATGGATCGCAATGAAGATCTCTTTGATCTTACGCATGATCTTTTTCTCATTAGATAAGAAGAAGTTACGCGCAAGCTGCTGAGTAATGGTACTCGCCCCTTGTTTGGCTGAACCCGACATTGCAACGACGAGCGCTGCACGGGTGATACCGATTGGGTCAATACCTGGGTGTTCGTAAAAACGGCTATCTTCGGTGGCAATCAGAGCTTCAACTAAGTGGCGAGGAATCTCGTCATAAGTCACTGGGTTGCGACGCTTTTCGCCAAATTGAGAGATCAACTTACCGTCTTGACTGAAGACTTGCATTGGCGTTTGGAGCTTCACGTCACGCAAAGTGGCAACATCAGGCAACTCTGGTTTTACGTAATAATAAAACCCAAAAATTGTACTGACTCCAAGAATCATGCAAATCAATGTAAATATGAATAATCGCTTTATGAACTTCACCGGATAATCCCTGATTAGTTAAGGCTGATAAGCAGCAAACCCTTGTACTCTAGGCTAAAAACTTAGCTTTCGTTTATTAACGCTTATTTAACTAATAATCACAACCCCTAGATAATCAACGAAATGCTTGGCACTTCAGGAGCTAGGTCACATGGGTTCATCATTAATTACAGGTATAGATATAAATCATCACAGCATCAAAGCCGTGGTACTAAAACCCGTGGGGGAGTTGTATGCCCTAGTGGGATACAAAGAGCTGCCGATTTCGGACGACATTTTTACAGCTAACCATACTTTGGAGTATCAGAAAACTGTTAAGAAACTTAAAGAACTTAGGAAAGGGCTGCCTTTTGGCTGTTGCAACGTCGCTATTTCAGTACCTGATAACACGGTGATCAGCAAAGTACTGCAAATAGAGAGTGAGTTAGAAGACAGAGAAAAAGAGTTTTCGATCTATCAAACCTTTGCTCATCAGTCTCCCTTTCCGATAGAGGAGCTGAGTTTAGATTTTGTAAAGCTGGAAGACAAACGATTTGGTAAAGGTTCGACAAGCAGTTATCAGGTATACGCCACTCGTAAAGAAGTGGTGGATAGCCGAGCGGATGCTTTGACCAAAGCTGGTTTTAAACCTGTGGTGGTAGACACGCAGGCGCATGGGTTGCTTAACACCTGGCAAATGGCATCGCGCCTGTACCCCGAAAAGAAAAACTGGCTGCTGGTGGATGTGGGAATCGACCAAACGTCGTTAGGCATTATTCCACAAGGTTTGGCACCGTTTTATAAAGATATCGCTTTTGGTACCAAAGATCTTCGCAGCCATGGTGCGACAAGTGATATCGAGAGTGTGTTCGCCACCACTGAAGATACACATCAATTTATTGTTAATTTGATTGAGAAGCTCAAGCGTCAATTACAGCTCTATTCATCAGGAAATGCACAGCAACCTATCTCAGGGATCTGGCTGATGGGTGAGGGCGCCAGCATTCCTATGGTAACCGAAGAGCTAGAACGTCAATTTCAGTTGAGTTGCGAGTCACTGAACCCTTTGTCTCTATTTGAGAATAAGGTGGCGAAGCGACGTCGATTACCAACGAACTGGCAACATTTCGGTATTGCGGCGGGTATGGCGATGAGTGGACTCAAGTGGCAGGGAGAAAAGCATGTTGCATCAAATTAACCTGCTGCCGTGGCGTGATGAGATTCGCGCTCAGCATAAGAAGCGCTTTATCCATCTGATCATTCTTGGTGTCATCATCGCGCTTGCAGGGCAATGGGCGGTTGGTCACTATTTTTACGACCAACAAGCCAAGCAGCAAGCACGTCTTAGTTACCTCAATCGATATATTGTCGAGCTCGACCGACAAATTCAGTCATTAAAGGTCGCAGAGCAGGAGCATAAAGCGATTCTGACTAGGCTTGATGTGGTCGAATCGTTGCAGCTTGGTCGCAACAAGACCACCGACTTTATGAATCTGATGCCGGAGCTTATTCCTGAGGGCGTGTATGTCGACAAGATAAAGATGAATGGTCAGGAGATTGAAATGTCGGGCATTAGCGACAGTACTGCTCGTCTCGCTACGATGTTGGACAACCTCGAGCGTTCAGATTCTCTGAAAGGGGTCGAGATGCACTCTATCGTTCATAATCGCAAGCGCTTCAATAAAGAGTTTCAGACCTTTAAGGTCTCTTTTGTGTTTAGCCCTGTGTCTTTAGAAAACACAACCGCAGAGAGCACAACCGCGAGCAGAAAAGAGAAGGGGGCGCATCATGGCTAACCTTCAAAATAAGATTAGTTGGCAAAACAGGATGAGTTTGCAAGATCTCGATGTTGATGAGATCACCGAATGGCCATTGTTGCCTCAGCTTCTCGTGATCCTGGTGTTGGTAGTGTTAATCCAAGGTGTTGGCACTTGGCTTTATGTGCTGCCGCTCGACGATGAACTGCAGCAGATGAAGCAACAGGAGCAGACATTAAAAGCGACCTTGAGAATAAAGGCCAATAAGGTTGCGGCCTTACCTAAGCTTCAGAGCCAGCTGGATGAGCTAACTAGCCGTTATGACTATCTATTAGAGCAATTGCCCGTTCAAAAAGAGCTAGCCAGTATGTTGGCCTCTGTGAACGAGCTTGGATTGGATAATAAGCTGACATTTACGCGAATTGATTGGGGCCAGAAACAGAACAAAGAGTTTCTCTATCGTTTACCGCTCAACATCGAGCTGACGGGTGACTACCACGAGATTGGTGATTTCTCTGCGGCCATCGCTAAGTTGCCACGCATCATCAGCTTTGATGACGTGAATTGGCAGCGAGTCAGTCAAGAAAGTAGCACGCTGCACTTCAGGGTTCGAGCTTATACCTACCAATTTAAATCGGAGGTCAATGATGAAACCCAATAGCGTGTTTTATTCAACATTACTATTGCTTGTGCTCACGGGCTGTAAAGCGCATGAAGATTCGTTAGAAGACTTTGTAGTGCAAGTTGAGGCCAAAGCGAGAAAAGAGGTGGAACAATTGGTTCCTGCGACTGAGTTTTTGGCCGCCACTTATCAGCGCCGAGCCTTTCGTCCTCCGTTTGAACTGCCTAAAGAAGCCATCGTGCAAAACCAGCCTTTAGTTAAGAAGGACTGTTGGCAACCTAGCGCGCGTTCTCGTAATGGGAAATTAGAAAAGTACCCGTTGAGTAAGTTTCGTTTAAGAGGCGTCATGGGAAGCGGAACAAGTGTGTTTGGGTTAGTGCAAACACCCAAAGGGAACGTGGTAAACGTCAAAAAAGGCCAGTTTATCGGCTTAAATAATGGCCGAGTTACTAAAGTGACGAGCCAGTACGTTCAGATTAATGAAACTCTTCCAGATGGCTTAGGTTGTTGGCATCAGCGCAACGTTAGACTGGCTCTGAAGTAAACCAATGTCACATGATGTGGATATGAGATGTAAATATGATTAAAGGAATAAGTGGATTAGTGAGCAAGGCTCTACAAGGTTTTGCTGTGTCTGTGATGTTGGTCTTTAGTGTGCTCAGTCACGCCGAGAGCTTACCTAATCAATTGGAAAATATTGATTTTAGGGTAAACAAAGATAAAGGCGCCGTCATTATTATTGAGCTGGCAACCAGCACCGCTGTGGTGGATGTTCAACGTGCTCAGGAAGGATTAAGTATCGAATTACTCAATACTCAAGTTAATGACGATAAGCTTTATCTTTTGGATGTGAAGGATTTCGCGACCCTAGTGGAAGGTATTGAAGTCTATAAAGAGACGCCCAGCACACGACTGTTGGCGACGATCGCTGGTGACTATCAGTATGAATATAACCTAAAAGGTCGTTTCATAGAGGTGGTGATCAGCAAGCCTGTTATCAATGAAGCGACCAAAGAGAAAAGCGTTTTAGAAAAAGAGGGCAAACTGATATCGATTAACTTCCAAGATATCCCGGTTCGAAATGTCCTGCAGCTGATTGCTGACTACAACGATTTCAATCTCGTGGTGTCTGACTCAGTAGCGGGTAACCTCACTTTACGTTTAGATGGCGTACCTTGGCAGCAAGTTCTCGACATTATCTTGCAAGTTAAAGGACTAGATAAGCGCGTTGATGGCAATGTTATTTTGGTGGCGCCAAAAGCAGAACTCGATCTTCGAGAGCAACAAGCGTTAGAGAAATCTCGCTTGGAAGAGGAGTTAGGGGAGCTTAAGTCGGAAATCATCAAGATTAATTTTGCTAAAGCCACCGACATTGCCGACATGATTGGCGGTGAAGGTGCGGTGAGCATGTTGTCCGATCGTGGCTCGATCACCATTGATGAACGCACCAATTCCCTATTGATTCGTGAACTGGAAGAAAACATTGCCGTGATACGAGGCATCATTGAATCTTTGGACATCCCCGTGAAGCAAGTCCAGATAGAGGCGCGCATCGTAACCGTTACCGAGGGTAACCTTGATGAGTTAGGGGTGCGTTGGGGTGTTTCTTCCACCAACGGTAGTTTTAAAGTTGGCGGCTCGATAGAGGGCAACCACCCATCGCAAATTACGCCGTATGACGATAATGGTGGGAATAGTGCGATTGACGATTTCCTCAACGTTAATCTAGGGGCGACATCTCCTAATGCATCAAGCATTGCGTTTCAGGTGGCTAAACTGGGTTCAGATACCTTGCTTGATCTTGAATTGTCGGCACTACAACAAGAGTCAAAAGCTGAGATTATTTCCAGCCCACGTTTAATCACTACCAATAAAAAGCCCGCTTATATTGAGCAAGGTACTGAAATTCCTTATTTAGAGTCGTCTTCAAGTGGTGCTACTTCGGTCGCATTTAAGAAAGCGGTGTTGAGTCTTAAGGTGACACCACAAATCACGCCCGACAATCGTTTGGTATTGGATTTAAGCGTGACTCAAGATAGACCAGGGCAAGTAGTGAAAACCGGAACGGGTGAGGCGGTTGCCATTGATACTCAACGCATAGGGACGCAAGTGCTTGTTAATAATGGTGAAACAGTCGTGCTTGGCGGGATATTTCAGCACAGTGTGAGCAGTACAGTGGACAAAGTTCCTCTGTTAGGAGACCTGCCAGTTTTGGGTGCATTATTCCGTCGTAGCTATGAAAATGTGGGTAAAAGTGAACTACTTATTTTTGTTACACCCAAAGTTGTGATTCAGTAATGAACAATTAGATTAAAAATAAAGTTGCATTAGTGGCACCTAACCTTGATAATTTCGGGTCTTATCACGAATTATCTGTGAGGAATCGGTGCCACGGGCCTTTTAATTTCAGTACTTGTACTGACCTACCTTGTGGCGATGTCATTGAATTAACGTTGTAAATTACTGCTAAAAACATGGCTGAGAAACGCAATATTTTTCTTGTTGGCCCAATGGGCGCCGGCAAAAGTACAATTGGTAGACACCTAGCTTCCCAACTTCATATGGAGTTTCTAGACTCTGACACTGTGATCGAAGAGCGCACTGGCGCAGACATCGCATGGGTTTTTGATGTTGAGGGCGAAGATGGTTTCCGTAAGCGCGAAGAATCTGTAATCAACGATCTGACAGAAGAACAAGGTATTGTTCTTGCGACAGGCGGTGGTTCAGTGCTGAGCAAAGAAAACCGTAACCGTCTATCTGCACGAGGCATTGTTGTATACCTAGAAACAACAATTGAAAAGCAACTTGCTCGCACTAACCGCGACAAGAAACGCCCTCTACTTCAAACAGACAACCCGCGTGATGTGCTAGAAGATCTAGCTGTATCTCGCAACGCACTATACGACGAAGTGGCGGACTACACAGTTCGTACCGACGATCAAAGTGCAAAAGTGGTAGCCAACCAGATCGTAAAAATGCTAGAAGAACGTTAAGTTCATTTTTTCGGAGAGCAAACCCATGGAACGGATTACGGTCAATCTAGCTGAGCGTAGCTACCCTATCTCTATTGGCGCCGGGTTATTTGAAGACCCGGCGTACCTTTCTTTTTTATCAGGCAAACAGAAAGTTGTTGTTATCAGTAATGTGACAGTAGCGCCTCTTTATGCCGATAAAATTTTATCGTTGTTGGATCAAGTAGGCTGTCAAACTTCTCTTTTAGAGTTGCCAGACGGTGAGCAATACAAAACACTTGAAACGTTCAACTCAGTGATGAGCTACATGCTTGAAGGAAATTACAGCCGCGATGTGGTGGTGATTGCTTTGGGTGGTGGTGTTATCGGTGATTTGGTCGGTTTTGCTGCCTCTTGCTACCAGCGCGGTATTGATTTCATTCAAATCCCGACGACCCTTCTTTCTCAAGTGGACTCCTCTGTAGGCGGTAAAACTGCAGTGAACCATCCCCTTGGCAAGAATATGATCGGCGCTTTTTACCAACCAAAATCTGTCATCATCGATACTAACTGCTTATCAACGCTTCCAGAGCGTGAGTTCGCAGCGGGCATTGCTGAGGTGATCAAATACGGCATCATTTACGATGAAGTCTTCTTTGATTGGTTGGAACAGAATCTAGAGAAACTTTATCAACTTGATGAAGATGCACTGATTACCGCGATTGCTCGTTGTTGTGCAATTAAGGCTGAAGTGGTTGCTATAGATGAAAAAGAGTCAGGAATCAGAGCGTTATTGAACCTAGGTCATACATTTGGTCATGCGATCGAAGCAGAACTAGGCTATGGTAATTGGCTACATGGTGAAGCTGTGTCGTCAGGCACTGTAATGGCAGCGAAAACCGCTCAATTACAGGGACTGATCTCTCAGCAGCAACTTGAGCGAATTATTTCTATACTCAAGAATGCGAAACTGCCAATCCATACGCCAGAAAGCATGTCTTTTGAAGACTTTATGAAGCACATGATGCGTGATAAAAAAGTGCTGTCTGGTCAGTTACGTTTGGTATTACCAACAAGTATTGGTACCGCTGAAGTGGTCGCTGATGTGCCTCAAGACATCATTAAACAAGCGATTGATTTCTGCCGTACTCTTTAAATTTGGTTGTGAGGTTGCCTAGCTAAACTCTAGGCAGCTGAAGCGTTTTACTGATCGATCTTATCAGTAGGGATCCCCAATGAGTTTGGCTCATGAATTAAGAGTATTAGAGTTAGAATCTCAAGTTGAGCTGCTAGAGCGCTTACAGCTTTTGACTAACTTTGGTTCAAACCTTGTAACGGTTGCGGGCAAAGCTGGCTCTGGCCGATCTTGGTTGGCTCAACGTTACCTTGAAGCATGGTCGACAGAAAAAAATCAGTGTTTACTGCTTTGTCACCCAAGCCAAGACGATCAACAACGTCGCGCGCTTATTCTTAGCCAAATTGTTTCTGATCCCCTGTTTAATCAACATGATTCTTTATCAGATAGCCTCGCAAGGCTACTGGATGGAGAGTCGTGTAATGTGGTTATCGTTGTAGATGATGCCCACCGACTGTCTGAGTTATTGGTATCCGAATTATGGATGTTGGTACTTGAAGCTCAATCAAACCCTCAATGGACGATCAATATCGTTCTCTTCTCGGAAATTGGCCATCTAGACACGCTACTAACACGTCTTAGTTACGGGCAACCACACAAGCCTATCGACCTCGAGATCGATGATCTTTCTCAACCAGAAGCGGAACATTTCTTTGAATCCTTAGTGATTCGATATGTTGATGATGAGTCTGAAACTCGCGTGCGACGTGCGTTTAATAAAGCACAACCTTTGCCCGGTGAGTTAATGGCTTTAGGAGAATTGAAAGTGGAAAAAAGGATTATTATTCGCTCAATTATTGGCTCACCTATCAATATCGCGATGGTGGTGACCTTGTTGTTGGTTTTAATTGGTGGTGGCTATTGGTGGATGTTCAGTCAACCAACCCCTGACGATAAAGCGCAATCACTTATCGCTCCCATTGAACAAACCGCTATCCCAACGTTTGAAGTGGAAAGTGGTACCGAGCAAGCCGGAGTCGACGGATCTTCAGATTCTGAAGCCGAAGCTGACATGAGCTATCAAGGTGCTGACGATGACAGTTCATCTTTACCACCGGTTGTGGTGGAAGGTACAGCCAGTGTTGGCGAGGTGAAACAAGAGCAGCAACGTGTTGTGATTACTTCTGATGTGGTTGATGCCTTGCTTGATGACAAGCCGAAAAGTGCCGATACCAGTGCGATTGATGCTGCCGTAGAAGAAAACACAGGTGCCGCGGTTAGCGCGCAACCTGATGCGGCGAAAAACGAGTCACAAGTTTCAGTTGATGAAGATACTGACCTAACGGAATCAACACCGCCGACGAAAAAGATCACCTTCTCATTTGCTCGCGAAGAGTTACAAGCTATCTCGCCACGCGCTTATACCTTACAGTTGAGCGCGATGACGTCATTAGAAGATGTTCAGTCTTTTATTGAAGAATATGACGTCGAAGACAAGGTTCGTATTTACCCAACACTTCGTAACGACACCAAGTGGTTTATTATCACTTATCAAGATTATCCAACGATTCAAGTCGCGCGAGATGCCGTAAGTGCGTTATCAAAACCACTTCAGCAGTTGGAACCTTGGGCAAAATCGATGAATCAAGTGCATCGAGAGATAGAACGTGCGAAATAACCCTGAGCTTAGCCTCAAAATATGTTACATTCCGCAGCCTTATTTTTGAGTTGATAGATAGAGCAGTAAATGAAAAAGCAGCGTGCCTTTCTAAAATGGGCTGGTGGTAAATATGGCCTAGTTGAAGACATCCAACGTCACCTGCCACCTGCTCGTAAATTGGTAGAACCGTTTGTCGGTGCCGGCTCAGTATTTCTGAATACTGATTTTGAACAGTACCTGCTTGCAGATATCAATCCCGATCTTATCAACCTATACAATCTACTTAAAACCGATCCTGAAACCTATATCACTGAAGCGAAGCGTTGGTTCTGTCCGGAGAATAACCGTAGAGAGGTGTTCTTAGATGTTCGCGCTGAGTTCAATGGTACAGATAACGTCATGTATCGCTCGTTAGCTTTCTTGTACATGAACCGATTTGGCTTCAATGGCTTGTGTCGTTACAACAAGAAGGGCGGTTTTAACGTTCCATTTGGTTCTTATAAAAAACCTTACTTTCCAGAAGCTGAGTTGGAGTTTTTTGCTGAGAAAGCGAAGAAAGCGACGTTTGTTTGTGAAGGGTATAGCGAGACCTTTAGCCGCGCCCGTAAAGGCTGTGTGGTTTATTGTGATCCTCCTTATGCGCCATTGTCTAGTACTGCTAACTTTACCTCTTATGCGGGTAATGGCTTCAGCTTAGATGATCAAGCGGCCTTGGCTGATGTTGCAGAAAGAGCGGCAATGGAACGAGGCATCCCTGTCTTGATTTCAAACCATGACACTACCTTAACGCGCCGTTTATACCATGGTGCGGAACTGAACGTGGTCAAGGTTAAGCGCACCATTAGCCGTAATGGTGCAGGGCGTAATAAAGTGGATGAGTTACTGGCACTTTTTCATAAAGAGAAAAACCAGCAACACGCTTCAACAGAATTGTAGTCGTCACCATTACCCTCGAACTCATTAAATTGAGTGACCAACGGGTACTTTCATAAACTAATCTTTCGAACTGCTAGAATCTGCTTAGGTGCTTAGGTAGAATTGCACACCAAATAGTCTTGGGATTGAGTCTTGTATTCGTGTACGAGATGTCACAAGGCGGTGATATTCGCAATTTACTCACTCTTAAGAGGTTTGGTATGAAAGATTTTCTAATCGCTCCATCGATTTTGTCTGCAGATTTTGCTCGTCTTGGTGAAGACGTAGAAAAAGTACTCGCAGCCGGTGCCGACGTTGTGCACTTCGATGTGATGGATAACCATTACGTACCTAACCTGACTTTTGGTGCACCGATCTGTAAAGCGTTGCGCGACTACGGCATCACAGCTCCTATCGATGTTCACCTAATGGTTAAGCCAGTAGACAGCATCGTACCTGAGTTTGCTAAAGCCGGCGCATCAATGATTACCTTCCACGTTGAAGCGTCTGAGCACGTTGACCGTACTCTACAGCTAATCAAAGAACACGGCTGTAAAGCGGGTGTCGTACTTAACCCAGCAACGCCACTTTCTTGCCTTGATTACATCTTAGATAAAGTAGATATGATTCTACTAATGTCTGTGAACCCTGGCTTTGGCGGTCAATCTTTCATTCCTCACACTCTCGATAAACTGCGCGCTGTTCGTAAACTTATTGATGAATCAGGCCGTGATATCCGCCTTGAGATTGATGGCGGCGTGAAGGTAGATAATATCCGTGAAATCGCAGAAGCGGGCGCAGATATGTTCGTTGCCGGTTCAGCTATCTTCAATCAACCAGATTACAAAGAAGTGATTGATGAGATGCGTGCAGAGCTTGCAAAAGTTAACGCATAAAAGTAGAACTAGGGTCTGTTGACCTAAAATCAAAAAATTTAAATTAAGGGGCTAATTGGCCCCTTTTTTACGTCTTGGAGCTCAACTCATAAGACGAACATAATAAATAGGAAAGTAAGATGTCATTAAGCTCAATAAAACTGATTGCCTTTGATTTGGATGGAACCTTGTTAGATAGCGTGCCTGATTTGGCTGTCGCCGCTGACCAAGCTTGTCAGGAACTGGGTTTTTCTTCAGTAAGCGAAGAACAAGTTCGCGACTATGTGGGTAATGGTGCTGATGTTCTTATTGGACGTTCATTGAGCCGTAATCTTACGGTTGATCCAAGCCTTGAACCTGATCTTTTGAAGAAAGCGCGTATCCTGTTTGATGATTTCTATGAGCAGGGCGGCCATAAGCTAAGCCACCTTTATCCATCGGTTAAAGAGACGTTAGCTGAGCTAGATAAAGCGGGCTTCACCATGGCGCTTGTCACCAACAAGCCATCGAAATTTGTACCAGATGTTCTGGCGCAGCACGGTATCGATAAGTACTTTGTTGATGTGTTGGGTGGCGACTCTTTCCCAGAGAAAAAGCCGAACCCAGTAGCGCTGAACTGGTTGCTGGAAAAGCATAATGTGAAGGCTGAAGATATGCTGATGGTAGGCGATTCAAGCAACGACATCAAAGCGGCTAAGAACGCAGGCTGCCACTCGTTTGGTCTGACTTACGGCTATAACCACGGTGAGCCGATTTCAGTATCAAACCCTGACTATGTCGCAGACAACATTGCACAATTACTAGATGTCGTTCTAGTTTCAGCATAAAGCGGACAAAAGTTAGCTAACCTACTAGCAAAATACTTATCAATGAGTACACTGGATGAGCCGTACAGAAGAGCTGTGCGGCTTTCTATTTTAAAGTTAAGAAGCTAAGTTTTTCAGACACTAGGTTAAGAAACTAAGTTAACGAGCTTAGCGAACAAGCAAAGGAATTAAAAGCATGAGCAAGCCCATCGTATTGAGTGGTGTTCAACCATCTGGTGAACTAAGTATCGGTAACTACTTGGGTGCTCTACGTCAATGGCAACAGATGCAAGATGATTACGATTGCCAATACTGTGTTGTAGACCTTCACGCAATTACGGTTCGCCAAGATCCGAAAGCACTGCATGAAGCGACCCTAGACGCATTAGCAATCTGTCTTGCTGTCGGTGTTGATCCAAAGAAGAGCACGCTATTTGTTCAGTCACACGTACCAGAGCATGCTCAACTTGGTTGGCTTCTTAACTGTTACACACAAATGGGTGAACTGAGCCGTATGACTCAGTTTAAAGATAAGTCTGCACGTCACTCAAATGACGTAAACGTAGGCCTATACGACTACCCAGTGTTGATGGCTGCAGACATTCTGCTTTACGGTGCTCACCAGGTGCCAGTAGGTAGCGACCAGAAACAACACTTAGAGCTAGCGCGTGATATCGCAAATCGCTTTAACAACATCTACGGCCCTGAAACGCCAATCTTCCAAGTACCAGAACCTTACATTCCAACAGTGAATGCACGTGTAATGAGCCTGCAAGATGCGACTAAGAAAATGTCTAAGTCGGATGACAACCGTAAGAACGTAATTACTCTGCTAGAAGAGCCTAAGTCGATCATCAAGAAGATCAATAAAGCGCAAACGGATGCAGAAACGCCGCCACGTATTGCTCACGATTGGGAAAACAAAGCGGGTATCTCTAACCTAATGGGTCTGTACTCTGCCGCGACGGGTAAAACGTTCGAAGAGATCGAAGCGCAATACCAAGGCGTTGAAATGTACGGTCCGTTCAAGAAAGACGTAGGCGCAGCATTGGTTGAGATGCTTGAGCCAATCCAAGCTGAATATCACCGTATCCGTGCTGATCGTGCTTACATGGATGCAGTAATGAAAGCGGGTGCAGAAAAAGCCTCTGAGCGCGCTGCCGTGACACTGAAAAAAGCATACGAAGCAGTTGGTTTTGTTACTCGCCCGTAGGGTGAGCTAAAGCCACTCGTTTCAGAATTGAAGCCCAAAGTAGACGCTGTTTACTTTGGGCTTTTTAGTGCCCGTTCTATTTGCTCTCCCAGTAAATCTCTTGTTTGAATTGATGATCTAAGCATTATCTCGCTAACATATTCATAATATTAATGCTGTGTAGGCGATCTTATTACTTCTCTTTGGAGTTTATAAAATCTTGCTTATTTCTATTTATGTTGGAAATACATAACGTGCCAAACAATTGATGATTATTAAGTGATAAGTTCCTCATTTTCTTGCTAACTGACTTATTCCTTTCATAAATAAACCTGATAGTTACCACAAAATACATGACTGCCCATAGACGGCAGTAACTATAAATCGATGAACTCAGGTGAAACGGATGGCTCTTTTACACAAACCTTCATTGCTAGCAGTGGCAATTGGTAGCTTGCTAACAGCAAGTGCACACGCTGATTTGTTTATTTCACAATATGTGGAAGGCGGCAGCTACAACAAAGCGGTTGAGATTGCTAATAACGACGATAGCAGCATGAATTTAGATGGTTACTCGCTGGCGAAGTCTGCGAATGGCAACGGCTCATGGGGCGCCACTTTACCTTTAGATGGCCACGTTTTAGCGCCTGGTGAGGTACTTGTTGTCGCTCATACGAGTGCGAGTGATGAGATTAAAGCCGTCGCTGACATTCTCAATGCGTCGATTGCTAACCATAACGGTGACGACCCGCTGGCTATCTTGAATTCAGATAACTCGGTACACGATATTGTTGGTTTGATGGGCGATGTGGATTGGGGTAAAGATGTTACTTTGGTTCGAGCGACACAAACCCCTTCGGCAACATTCGATGCTTCACAGTGGGTGTCGTTACCAAAAGACAGCATTGAAGGCTTAGGTTCATTAGACAGTGTTGAACTGCCAGAAGCGTTCACTTGTACACAAGATGGCTCTGACCCAGTATTCACAACCATTCAAGAGATCCAAGGCGAGGGTGCAACATCGCCGTTCATTGATGGCTATCCTTACATCACTGACGATGAGTACTTCGTTAAAGGTGTTGTGAGTGCGGTGACAACGGGCATAACCAAAGGTTTCTACCTGCAAGCACTTGATGATGACTTCAATTCAAGTACTTCTGAAGGTCTATTTATCCACACGAATCAATCGAGCTCAGAACTGGCTGCGGGCGACGTAGTGTGTGTGAAAGGTAAGGTTCAAGAATATTACAGCCATACTCAGCTTAAAGTTGAAAACAACCAATGGCTAAAACAGGGCGAACAACAAGCACCTGAAGCAACGGCGATAGAAGCGCTAGACAGTGATGAGAACTTCGCTGCAACGCTTGAACGCTACGAAGGCATGTTGGTGAAAACGACCGAAGCGCTTGATATGCGTGTGACTCGTACCTTTGGCTATGACTACTCAGGTCGTCGTAACAACATGGTACTGGCGCATGAGCGTATTAACATGCAACCGAACCAGCTTTTCGCAGCAGGTTCTGAAGACGCGAAACAACAAACGGAAGATAACGCAGACCGTCGTCTTTTCGTTGAAACCGATCAAAAAGCGGGTGATGGACAAGTTCCTTTCTATCCAGACTTTGGCCGTACCGATATTGATCAAGATGGTTCAACAGAAGACTACATTCGTATTGATGACACCATTGTTGGTCTAGAAGGCGTACTTACCTACAGCTACGGTGAGTACCGCTTAGTGACAACTAACCAGATCTCGGCTGAAAACTTTGTTCGTAACGATCCGCGTACCGACAAACCAGACATGGATGAAGGCGACCTTCGCATCGCGACTTTCAATGTTTTGAACTACTTCAACTCTCCATTTGGCGGTGACGCGAACCAACACGGCAACAACCGTGGTGCGAACACCATCACCGAGTTTGAGATGCAGCAAGAGAAGATTGTGAATGCGATTCTTCGCTTAGACGCTGACATTATTGGTTTGATGGAAATTGAGAACAACGGCTTTGGTGAAGGCTCTGCCATTCACCAGCTTGTTAACCAACTGAATGATCGCATTGAGCGTAAGAAAGACCGATATACCTTTGTGGCTGTTGATTCTAATGAAGATGGCGTAACCGACGAGATGGACTCGATTGGTACTGATGTCATTACAACGGGTGTTATTTACCGTAAGAAGGTGGTTAAGCTTAAAGATAGCCGCGTTATCGCGATGCCAAGCCAACAAGCACCAGAAGTGTTAGACGATTCTGGCAAGGTGATTGAAGACGGTAAGAACTACCAACGTGACTCATTGGCGCCAACCTTTAAAGTTAAAGGCACTAAAGAGAAACTTACCGTTGCGATTAACCACTTTAAATCGAAAGGTTCTAAGTGTTGGGAAGATGCTGCACCGGTCGAGCAGGGCGGTCAAGGTGGCGTTGACGCCGATAAGCAAGGCTCATGTGAGAACTTCCGTGTGGCTGCAGCAGTTGCTCTGGGTGAAGCGCTAGACGGCATCAAAGGCCATAAAGTGATTCTGGGGGATATGAACTCGTACGGCATGGAAGATCCAATGCTGGTGCTTACGGATTACTCTGAAGAGAAATACGGTAAGCAAATCAAAGCGGCTCGTAACACTTACATTGACGGCGTCGAGCAGTTTGGTGATAACGGCGCGGTGATTACTAAGAACTACGGCTACATTAATGCTGTGGCTCAAAAGCACCCAGACAGCTGGAGCTACTCATACAATGATGAAGTTGGTGCCTTGGATCATTTGTTGATCAGTGACAGCCTGAAAGATAGGGTTGTCGATGCGACCGATTGGCACATCAATGGTGGTGAGTCGACGTTGTTTGACTACAACGAAGAGTTCAAAGGTGACCTACCTAAGTACCAAGATCACTTCCGTTCATCGGATCATGATCCTGCTGTTCTTGAACTGCGAGTAGGCGGTTCATTTGGCTTCGGTGTTCTGATGACACTATTTGGTTTAGCAATGTGGCGTCGTCGCAAGTAGCTCAATCACAAATAGATTGGCTTGCTATACAAGCAAGCCAATTCAGAGAACTTAAGGCTATCTGTAAACAATTAAGGTCAACTTAGGTTGGCCTTAATTATTGGCGAAATGCAGTTTCCACTTGCCTTTCGCCATGGGTATTGCACAATACCGCCCCTATATCTCCCAATCATTTAGTATTTAGCAAACGATTTCGACCCATGTTACTTATCATCGATAACTACGACTCTTTTACCTATAACTTGTATCAGTATTTCTGTGAGTTAGGGGTAACTGTAAAAGTTGTTCGCAACGATGAGATTGATATTGTCGGTATTGAAGCGCTGAATCCTAGCCATCTAGTTATCTCGCCAGGTCCTTGTACGCCTGATGATGCGGGAATCTCTCTACAAGTCATTGAACACTTCGTGGGTAAACTGCCGATCTTAGGTGTGTGTCTTGGTCATCAAGCCATCGCTCAAGTGTTTGGTGGTGAAGTAGTACGAGCCAGACAAGTGATGCACGGTAAAACCTCTCCAATACGCCACAATGGCAAGAGCGTCTTTCAAGGGCTTAATAACCCTCTAACTGTGACACGTTACCATTCCCTAGTGGTGAAAAATGGCACGCTTCCTGACTGCTTTGAACTGACGTCTTGGACGGAATTTGAAGACGGCAGCATGGATGAGATCATGGGTTATCAACACAAAACCTTGCCGATTGATGCGGTGCAATTTCACCCTGAGTCGATTAAAACAGAGCAAGGACACCAGCTTCTCGCTAACTTCTTAGCGCGTTGATTGTTTAAATTCGACCGTTTCTCCGCCTAAATAAGCCAGTTAAACCTGTTAGTCCATTCGTTAAGCGTTTAAATTCGGGCGCTACGCGTCTCTTACTCCTCTGACGCTGATCACTTTTTATAACATTTCTCCCTCTTAAGGCTAAGTTTTTAGCCTATGCAAAATTATTCGCCTTATTTCGTCTCGAACCCAATATACCGCAATGCCAGTAAGGCTTTGCCGTTGCAGGTTATACGTTTAGGTAAAAAAAGCTTCATAAAACAGATTAATTGATGCATAAATAGTCATAGGTAGTGACGTTTAGCTGGTTGTTAGGGATAGCTAAAGAATAATCTACTATTGAAAACGTTAATTAAATGTAAATATAATGCTGCGGCGGGATTATGGCGAGAGAAAATATCTTTGTCTCACTTATGAACCAGTACGCTTATTTGCGAAGCTTGCGGTATCGAAAAGGAATGTACGATGACAGTGGAAAAAAAAGTAGAACGTAGTCTGTTTAATGAGGTGATGGTGCCTTGTTATAACCCAATGGAAATGATCCCGGTAAAAGGGGAAGGCGCACGCGTTTGGGACCAACAAGGCCGAGAATATATCGACTTTGCTGGTGGTATCGCTGTGAGCTGTTTGGGTCACTGTCACCCAGCAATGGTTAACGCAGTTACTGAGCAAGCAAACAAGATTTGGCATTTAAGTAATGTGATGACCAACGAACCTGCATTGCGTCTAGCGAAGAAGCTAACCGACGTATGTTTTGCAGAAAAAGTATTCTTTGCCAACTCTGGTGCAGAAGCGAACGAAGCTGCATTGAAGCTAGCTCGTCGTTGGGCAGCGGATGTGCACGGTCCTGAGAAGTCTGAAATCATTGCATTCAAACAAGGTTTCCACGGTCGTACTTTCTTTACTGTAACTGTGGGTGGTCAAGAGGCTTACTCTGATGGCTTCGGCCCTAAACCGGGCGATGTAACTCACTTGCCTTACAACGATATTGCCGCGCTAGAAGCGCACATCTCAGATCGCACATGTGCAATCATGATGGAACCTCTGCAAGGCGAGGGCGGTATCATCTCTCCAACATCTGAGTTCGTGAACACGGTTCGTGAACTGTGTGACAAGCACAATGCGCTGCTTATCTTTGATGAAGTGCAAACAGGTAACGGCCGTACGGGTAACTTTTACGCTTACCAAGGCCTAGGTGTGACACCTGATATCCTAAGTACAGCGAAATCACTAGGTGGCGGCTTCCCAATCGGTGCAATGCTAACGACCACCGAACTCGCGACACACTTAAAAGTCGGTACGCACGGTTCTACTTACGGCGGCAACCCACTGGCGTGTGCCGTTGCTGAAGCGGTTGTTGATGTGGTTAGCCAACCTGAAACGCTAGCTGGCGTGAAAGAACGCGAAGCTATGTTCCGTGATGGTTTAGCTAAGATTAACGACAAATACCAAATATTCAGTGAAGTTCGCGGTAAAGGCCTATTGCTAGGCGCTGCGCTTAATGAAGCATGGCAAGGTCGTGCTCGTGATGTATTAGTGGCAGCAGGCGAACAAGGCTTGATGGTACTGGTTGCGGGTGCAAACGTGGTTCGTTTCACACCATCACTGGTTATCACTACACAAGAAATTGAAGAAGGTTTATCAAAACTAGACAAAGCAATCGCTACGCTAGTTTAGCCTGAGCGGCGTCATAGGAATGATCGCCATTAGAGCGATCCCATGACGTACTGCTAAAGGCCCAAGATTCTCGTTTTGGGCCTGTTTTGCATCTGGAGGGAATATTGATGCTAGTTGTTCGCCCAATAAAATTATCTGATTACGATGCGTTGCATACCTGCGCGGTTGAATCTGGTCACGGATTCACATCTCTTCCGGTTAACGAAGAACTGTTAACCAACCGAATTACTCATTCTGAATACAGCTTTGCTAAACAAGACGTGACTGAACCTGGTGATGAAGGCTACCTAATGGTTGGCTTTGATACCGAAACCGGAGAAGTCGCAGGTACCACAGGTATCGAAGCCTCAATTGGCTGGGATGTTCCGTTTTACTCTTACCACATCAGCAAAGTGGTTCACTCATCGCAAAAGCTTGGCGTGAATAACGTCGTCAAGCTACTGACTTTCGGCAATAACTACACAGGATGCAGTGAAATCTGCACACTGTTCTTGCGTCCGGCTTTCCGTGGTGGATTGAATGGTCGTTTGATGTCTAAGTGTCGCTTTTTGATCATGTCTGAGCACCCAGAGCGTTTTTCGAAAACGATTTTTGCTGAGATGCGTGGCGTATCAGATGCAGAAGGTAATTCTCCTTTCTGGCAATGGCTGCAAGAGCACTTCTTCTCGATTGATTTTACGCTCGCCGATTACCTAACGGGTATTGGTAAGAAAGGCTTCATTGCTGACCTAATGCCGAAGTTACCTATCTATGTGAACCTACTGAGCAAAGAAGCTCAGGCGGTGATTGGAGAGGTTCATGACAATACGCGCCCTGCACTTAAGTTGCTGGAACGTGAAGGTTTCACCAACCGTGGCTATGTCGACATCTTTGATGGGGGCCCAACGGTTGAGTGTGATCTAAGAAATATCGAATCAGTGCGTCATGCGATTCGAGCTCAAGTGACAATTGCAGAGCATTCAAGCTCTAAAGACTTCCTCATTGGTAATACCTCGTTTGAGAACTTCCGCGCAGTAGCCGCGAAAGGCGCGTATGACCAAGCAAGCGACACAGTGATTTTATCATCTGAAGTAGCAAGCGCTCTTGAAGTAAAAGAAGGCGAATTCGTTCGCATGTTGGCTCAATAAGAGCGGCGATTATCTGTCGAAGATTTTAAGGATAGAAGTATGACTCAGTGGATAGCAGGACAGTGGGTGGCAGGTCAAGGCGACGCCATGACATCAGTAAGCCCATACAATAATGAAGTCGTGTGGCAAGGCGATAGTGCAACACCAGCACAGGTTGAATCTGCAGTAGCAGCGGCGCGTGACGCTTTCTTAGTTTGGAAAAAATTGAGCTTTGCAGAGCGTGAAGCGATCGTGTTGAACTTTGCTGAGAAGGTAAAAGAGAACAGCGAAGAAATTGCACAGATTATTGCAAAAGAGACGGGTAAACCGATTTGGGAAACTCGCACTGAAGCGGGTGCGATGGCGGGTAAAATCGCTATCTCTATTCGTGCTTACCACGAACGTACGGGTGAAGCTTCACGTGAAGCCGCAGGCAACCAAATCGTACTGCGTCATCGTCCATTAGGCGTTATGGCGGTATTTGGTCCTTACAACTTCCCTGGTCATCTGCCTAACGGTCATATTGTTCCGGCATTGCTATCGGGTAATACCGTGGTATTTAAGCCGTCAGAGCAGACACCTTGGACGGGTGAGTTTGCGATGAAACTGTGGCAAGAAGCAGGCCTTCCAGCTGGCGTGATTAACCTAGTGCAAGGCGCTAAAGAAACCGGTATCGCACTGGCTGATGCTAAAGGTCTTGATGGCGTGCTATTTACGGGCAGTGCTAATACCGGTCATATCCTTCACCGTCAGTTTGCTGGTCAACCGGGCAAAATGTTGGCGCTAGAGATGGGCGGCAACAACCCTATGGTGATCACTGACCAATTTGGTGATGCTGACGCGACGGTTTATACCATTATCCAGTCGGCCTTCATCAGTGCGGGCCAACGTTGTACATGTGCGCGTCGCTTGTATGTGCCTGTTGGAGAGAAGGGCGATCAACTGCTGGATAAGCTCGTTGCTGCGACCTTGAAGATTCGTGTCGATCAGCCATTCGCTGAGCCAGCACCCTTCATGGGACCACAGATCTCTGAAGCTGCGGCTAAGTTTATTCTGGACGCGCAAGCGAATCTGCAATCGTTAGGCGGTGTCAGCCTAGTCGAAGCAAAAGCGGGTCAAGCGGCGTTTGTTTCTCCGGGTATTATCGATGCAACCAACATTGCTGAACTGCCAGATGAAGAGTATTTCGGTCCATTACTGCAAGTGGTTCGTTATCAGTCACTAGAGCAAGCGGTTGAACTGGCTAATGACACACGTTTTGGTTTGTCTGCAGGCTTAGTTTCAACAGACGATTCAGAATGGGAATACTTCGTTGACCATATCCGTGCGGGTATTGTTAACCGTAACCGCCAGCTAACAGGCGCAAGTGGTGATGCACCATTTGGTGGTCCGGGTGCTTCAGGTAACCTGCGTCCAAGTGCGTACTATGCCGCTGACTACTGTGCTTACCCTATGGCGTCAATGGAAGGTGGTGAAACTCAACTGCCGGCTACGTTTAGTCCAGGTATTGAGCTGTAGTTTTGGCTTTTAAGCTATAACTTGATGAATCACAAGCTTATGAGCTCTAGGTTCATGAATAACAGGTTCATTGGTTAATTATGTAATAAGGAAGTGGTGTTATCGCTTCTTTTTTCCATCACGTCCGACACCTAGATTGGGCGGTAGATAATAATAGAACAAGTATGTCACAGGCTGATGGCTGCTGACTCTGTGTCCAGCCTCTCCCTCTCTAATCCAAATTACTAGCTTGCTAGAACCTCTGACAAGGAGTCACCATGACGCCCGATCTACTCTTTAAATCACTATGGGATGATTACATTCACAGGCTTTGCCCATCGGCTGAGAAAGTTCATCATCTGCTGAAAGAAGACGAAGCCCTGATTAATGATCACATTGCACTGCGAACTTTCAATGTTGCACCGCTGGGTATTGAAACACTGGCTAAGCCTTTCCTTGAATTAGGCTACAAGGCTTGTGGCGACTACTTGTTTGAGAGCAAGAAGTTAGTGGCTAAGCACTACGAGCACCCAGACCCAAACCAACCGAAGGTGTTCATTAGTGAGTTGAAGGTAGAAGAGTGTTCAAGTGACTTACAACAGATCGTTGCGAAGTTGGTTGAGCAAGTAGACGCAAGTAAGCTTCAAGGTCATGAGTTCTTGTTTGGTGGTCGCCTTTGGGATCTGAGCTTCGCGGATTTCCAAGTGCTAGCAAAAGAGAGTGAATACGCGTCTTGGCTAGCGGCTCATGGTTACGGTGCAAACCACTTTACGGTGAGTGTGAACCAGCTTAATGAGTTCGATGAAGTACAGACTGTGAATGACTATTTGAGTGATTCAGGTTTCACTATCAATGCATCTGGCGGTCAGGTTAAAGGCTCTCCAGAGGTTTTATTAGAGCAATCATCTACAATGGCAGACAAAGTCCCAGTTTCATTTGTTGAAGGCAACGAGGTGATTCCTGGTGGCTTCTACGAGTTTGCTAAGCGTTATGCGATGGCGAATGGTGAGCTTTATACAGGATTTGTTGCAGCATCGGCTGACAAGATCTTTGAGAGCACCAACGGTTAAAGAAAGATATGAGCACGGGCTTTACCCTAAAGATGCGAGTACGCTTCGCTACGAGGAAGTTTACAAATAGGATTCAGTGAGTTCTTCTCGTATCTCGTATCTCGCATCTGCTCTCTAGATCTTTAGAAAACAAAAAAGCCACCAAATTTGCATTTGGTGGCTTTCAAATTTTTGGCTCAGTTAATCGAGATTAACGAGTGCCGTATACCACGATAGTTTTACCGTGTGCAGAAATTAGGTTCTGCTCTTCTAGCATCTTCAAGATACGACCTACTGTCTCACGAGAACAACCAACAATCTGGCCAATCTCTTGACGAGTGATCTTGATTTGCATGCCGTCAGGGTGAGTCATTGCATCTGGCTGTTTCGCTAGGTTAAGTAGCGTTTGAGCGATACGACCTGTTACGTCAAGGAACGCTAAGTCACCAACCTTTTGGCTAGTTACTTGTAGACGATTTGCCATTTGCGCTGAAAGGCGCATTAGGATATCTGGGTTCACTTGGATAAGTTGACGGAATTTCTTGAAAGAAATTTCAGCTACTTCACAAGGAGATTTTGCACGAACCCATGCAGTACGCTCTTGGTCTTCTTCGAAGAGGCCAAGTTCACCAATGAAGTCACCTTGGTTTAGGTAAGAAAGAATCATTTCCTTACCTTCTTCGTCTTTGATAAGAACTGCCACAGAACCTTTAACGATGTAGTACAAGGTTTCTGCCTTTTCACCAGCATGAATCAAAGTACTTTTTGAAGGGTACTTATGAATATGACAGTGTGAAAGGAACCACTCTAATGTTGGATCGGTTTGGGGTTTACCTAGAACCATAATATCTTACTTCCTCTGCAGGGTATGCTTGCCGCTTTCCGTATTTTAGCTAAGCCTGGATTGACTTGTAGGATAAGAGCACTCGTTGAGCGCTGCAAGCTATCTTGTGTTTCGTTTAAGAATAGTATCCTTTTTCAGGTACTATTTCTTGATTTTAATCGTGACCAAGCTACGATTTTTTACGCAAAATTGTGCACATGATCACGGTATGAAAAGTAATCAGCCAGAATGGCGTATTGTTAACCTATTTTTCCGGTTTCGATGAGCTGTTGTAGGATGGGCCTTACAATGAGCTCCATAGCAAAACTCATCTTGCCGCCTGGCACCACAAGCGTGTTGTGGCGTGACATAAATGAGCCATCTATCATAGCCAGAAGGTAGGGGAAATCGACGTTTTTGATGCCACGCAAACGTATAACCACGAAGCTTTCGTCTAAACTTGGAATCCCTTTGGCGTTCAGTGGGTTCGATGTATCTACGGTTGGAACACGCTGAAAGTTGATGTGAGTACGCGAAAATTGTGGGGTGATGTAATTAAGGTAATCATCCATTGAGCGAACAATGGAATCCATTACTGCTTCGCGTGAGTGGCCACGATCGCGTGTGTCACGAACGAATTTTTGGATCCACTCAAGGTTGACGATTGGCACCATGCCGATCAGCAAGTCGACGTGTTGTGAGACATTGATGTCGCCATCTACCACGCCACCATGAAGACCTTCGTAGAACATCACATCGGAATTTTCTGGGATCTCTTGCCATGGCGTAAAGGTGCCCGGCATTTGATTGTAAGGCACGGCTTCATCGAAGGTATGTAGGTAACTACGGACTTTACCCGTGCCTTCATTACCGTATTGACGGAAGAACTCTTCTAATGCGCCAAAATCGTTGGCTTGTGGACCAAAGTAGCTGATGTGCTTACCTTGCTCGCGAGCCTTACGGATCTCGACATCCATCTCTGGTCGAGTGAAGCGATGGAAACTATCCCCTTCAACCCAAGCGGCCTTCACGTCCATCATATTGAACATTTTTCGGAAGGCTTCTGAGGTGGTGGTGGTGCCGGCTCCTGATGAACCCGTCACCGCAATAATTGGATGTTTAGCGGACATGACAACCCTTGTCTTTTGAGTAACTTACTTGTTAGCAATCGTTTACCACTATAACACGGCTCCTTTATGAGCGCAGCCTAGAAGCGTTTTGTGACTTGAATATCAACGGTTTCATGCAGCTCAGAAAATACGATGCTGACTTCCTTTGAGGCTAATTGATGTTTCACTTGATCAATCTTGTTTTGCAGTGAAACCTCTACGTCACCGTAGTCTGTGCCTTCACGCAGCACGAATTCTTTAATGAGGTTTTCCAGTGTTTCTGGCGCAATGTCTTGCCATGGGATGATCATAAATACTTCTCTCTTTTATGTTCATAAATAGGTTTATTGATGTGTTGATTACTGTGTTTAGTGACGTCTACTACTCAGTCCTTAAAAAAGGCTCGGCCATTATGCCGAATCTTGAATACTTTCATAGTAAGCAGGTAATGCTTCTTCTAACCAAAACCTTGGTTTGAGCGTGCTACCGGTAATGAACCCCACATGGCCGCCTTTTTGAAATAGGCGATAGTCGATGTTGTCAGGCAACACGAACTTTGGAATCACGTCGTCTGTCATAAACGGATCGTCTTTGGCATGGATGATCTGAGTCGGTAGTTTAATCTTATTGAGTTTAGGAAGCGCTGAGCACTGAGCATAGTAGTCCTGAGCATTCTTGAACCCGTGCAGAGGCGCAGTAATCCGTTCATCAAACTCATACAGCTTGTCTATCTTCTTAATGGTTTCGGCGGTGATACCGAGCTTTTCTTGCAGCAGCTTAATCTTTTTCAAGGCATTCGATTTGAGAGAGTTGAGCAGGTACTTTTTATAGAGCTTAGAGAAACCTCGCTCAATACGACTTGAGCAACAAGCCAGATCAAAAGGTGCAGAGACAATCGTCGCCGCCGACAGCAATGGGTCGTCCGCGTATTCAGCCAAATAGTTCGCCAGCATGTTACCGCCCAAAGAGATACCAACCGCTACCTTAGGGTTATTGGGAAACTGGGCGTGTAGATGTCTTAGGAAAAAACGCGCATCTTCGACTTCACCAGAATGATAAGCGCGAGCCAAGCGATTTGGTTTTCCGCTGCAACCTCTAAAGTGCATCATCACTGATAGCCAACCATCTTTAGCAAAGGCATTCATCAGTCCGTTGGCATAAGGGCTCTCAAAGCTTCCCTCTAAGCCATGGAATAGAACGAATATCGGCTTGTTACTTCGAGCATCATTACTTGAGGTGTCACCCTCTGGTGATTCGCTCCAAGCAAGATCGAGAAAGTCACCGTCGGGTGTTTCTAAGGTTTGCCATTGAGGGGCAAACAATGCCTGTTTTCTAATAAATCGTGGCACCAAGGTTTGTAAGTGCGGATTCGATAGGCCAGCGGCTGCGGTAAATATTGTCATAAAAACAGTCCATGCTTCTTTTATGGGCTTTGATAAAGTGTTGAGCTTTTAGCGAAACGCCCACGTTTTTATTTGAGCTTGGTTGATTCTCGGTATAAGCGCAAGGGTTTCACTGATACGGGCTACAAAAACAAGGCGTAGGTAACTAGTTGAATATTGTCGAGATTGAGCTTCAAACATATTGCCAGTCATGCGCGCCACTCCCGTGTGAAAACGAAGAGCGATACTACCAAGGTAAGCTTGGATCTTGATTGAAGATAAGAGAAAGGAAACGCGTTAGAGTTGAGGTGCTGGTTCAGAAAAAGCGTCGTAGAGGTTTTCAGCCCCTAATAAGCGACAGTATTGAAAAGCGAGTGGTGATTGTTGGTTAGCCGTAAGCTGAAGAGAATTAATGCAGTCGACGAGATCAGATTGCTGTTGCTTCTCTAACTGCAGTTCAAATTGGAGCGCTTCACGGTAGAGGGAATCGACGACTTGAGGTTTGAGATGCTTACGCAGCTCTCGATAGCTATGAAGCAGGGTTTCAGAGCGGCTTAAGCACTGTTGTACCTTGTGCCACTCTTCTTCGGCAAAAGACAATTGCTGCTCATCAAGCCATTTGAGAAGCAGCAGTAGATTGACGTTGCCGTGGAACTGGTTTTGCAAAGCTAGGCACGCATCCTTTACACCGCGCACACTGTAATACTGAAGGCTAAATTGCCATAGTCGTTCCAGTGTTAGTGATATTGGGGCGTGCTCTGGGCTCATAAGCTATCCATATCCTGTTCCATCTGCTCAAGCTCTTCTTGAGTGGACATCCAATCCATTTCAACTTCTTCTAGCTGTGACTTACTGCTCGCTTGGAGAGCGAGTACTTTATTCAGTTTAGCCTTATTTTCAGCTTCATACAGTGAAGTGTCGGATAATTCTTGCTCAGCTTCTTCGAGAGATAGCGTTAACTTATCCATCTGCTTTTCAAATTGAGTCAGCTTTTTACGAAGTGGTGCCGTCAGTTTACGGAACTCTGCTTCTTTACGTTTCTGCTCTTTTTTCGCTGCTGCACTGTTGGCGCCGTCTTTTGCTGGTGCCAATGCTTGTGCTTCTTTGCGCTCAACTTTCTGTTGTTCGGTTAGCCACTTGTAGTAATCGCTTAGATCACCATCAAACGGTGCAACTTGACGGTCGTGCACAAGGTATAAATCATCAGTAGTCGCACGAAGTAGGTAACGGTCGTGCGATACGATAACCATCGCGCCTTCAAATGTCTGTAGGGCGAAGGTCAACGCCTGACGCATGTCGAGATCCAAGTGGTTGGTTGGTTCATCGAGTAGCAACAGGTTTGGTTTTTGCCATACCAGTAGCGCTAATACCAAACGCGCTTTTTCACCACCCGAGAATGGCGCCACCTTGTCGAGTGCTTTTTCACCTTGGAAGCCAAAGCTACCTAAGTAGTCACGCAGTTGTTGCTCGGTGTGTTTCGGCGCAATTTGCATCATGTGCTGAAGTGGCGTTTCTTCTGGGTGCAGCGTCTCCAATTGATGCTGAGCGAAGTAACCCATCTTAACGCCTTGCGAATAGCTCAGCTCACCGCCTTGCTGTTTCAGTTCACCTGAAAGCAGCTTGATTAGCGTTGATTTACCGGCACCATTTCGACCAAGCAGACCGATACGGCTGCCGGGTACAAGATTAAGGCGAATCTTCTCTAGAATCAGATTGTCGTCGTAACCTGCCGATACTTCATCCATCATCATGATTGGATTTGGTAGCGCGTCCGGCTCTCTAAATTCAAAACTGAATGGGTTATCAAACTGAGCGGGCAGCACTTGTTCCATTTTCTCTAGTGCTTTAATACGGCTTTGCGCTTGGCGAGCCTTTGATGCTTTGTAGCGAAAACGGTCAATGTAGCTCTGCATGTGAGACATTTGTTTCTGCTGCTTTTGGAACATTGCCTGCTGCAGGATTAACTTTTGTGCTCGTTGAGTTTCAAATGATGAGTAGTTACCGGTGTATTCATTGAGCTGCTGGTTTTCAACATGCACGATGCGGTTGACGATAGGGTCTAAGAAATCTCTATCGTGCGAGATAAGAACGAGTGTGCCTGGGTAGTTTTGTAACCAGCGTTCTAGCCACATTACTGCGTCTAAATCCAAGTGGTTGGTAGGCTCATCGAGTAGCAGTAAGTCACTGCGACATAGAAGGGCTTGCGCTAAGTTCAAACGCATACGCCAACCACCCGAGAACTGGGTTAGGTTCCATGTCATTTGTTCTTGGCGAAAGCCTAGGCCATCCAATAACTCGGCAGCACGTGCTTTGATGCTGTAACCACCAATGGTTTCAATCTTGCCGTGGATCTCTGCGACTAATGTGCCGTTGTCGGCTTGTTCCGCTTTCTCTAGTTGATCTTCAAGGCCACGGTATTCACGGTCGCCATCAATCACGTATTCAATGGCTGTTCTTTCTAATGCTGGTGTTTCTTGAGCAACCCAAGCCATTTCCCAATGAGCTGGTTTACTGAATGAGCCAGCATCAATAGACAGTTCGTCCTTGATTAGGGCGAACAGCGTAGATTTACCACAGCCGTTTTTACCAACCAAACCGATCTTGTCGCCAGGATGAAAAGTCGCAGATGCTTGGTCGAGGAGTGGCTTACCACCGCGGAGCAATTGAATATCAGAGAAAGTAATCATAATTGAAATAGCATAGAAATTAGAGGTGAACAGACGCCTGCATAGTAGGCTGAAACCAGATAAAAGTCGATCACAATGCAATTTGCGTTATGATGCCAATAACATATTAATAACTTTTGCTTAAATTCTTGTGGCCTTGCCACCGTTTAGCCCTCAAAGGAATGTTTCAAAGGAATGAGTAATACTCCCTCGACAGACAAAGCCGTGCCAAAGGTGTTAATAATCTACGCACACCCAGAGCCACACACCTCTATTGCTAATCAAATGATGGTTAAAAAGGTCGAGTCGCTCGGTCATGTCAAAATTCACGATCTCTACGCCATCTACCCAGACTTCTTTATCGATGTGCCTTATGAGCATGACTTACTCCTAGAGTACGATGTGATTGTGTTCCAGCATCCTCTGTTTATGTATTCCTGTCCTTCGTTATTGAAGGAGTGGTTTGATCGTGTGTTAGGAAAAGGATTTGCATTCGGTGAGCAGAGTGCGCTTAAAGGCAAACACTGGCGCAGCGTTATTACTACCGGTGGTAAAGAAGAGGCGTTTGGCGCCGCAGGCTATAATAAATATCCATTACAAGAGATCTTGCAACCATTCGAGCTAACTGCTGCTTTGTGTCAGATGCACTGGATATCCCCCTTAGTTTTACACTGGGCGAGAAATGTTTCAGATATGACGCTTTACCAACACGCAGAAGCGTATCGAAATTGGCTGCGAGACCCGCTACAAGATATAGGAGCGAATGATGGCTCTGACTAATGATTTTCTACAAAGTAGCGTTATATTTTTAGCGGCTGCTGTGGTTGCGGTTCCTATCGCGCAGCGAGCTGGCTTAGGTTCAGTACTCGGCTATCTATTAGCTGGCGTGGCAATTGGCCCATGGGGACTTGGCTTAATCAGTGATGTAGAGGCTATTCTGCACTTCTCCGAATTCGGGGTGGTATTGCTGCTCTTCCTTATTGGTCTCGAACTTAACCCGAAAAAACTGTGGCAGATGCGAGCCCCCATTCTCGGATTGGGTGGTGCACAAGTGCTGATCACCACTCTGATTATTACCGCCATCGCCTGTCTATTTGGATTAACATGGCAAACCAGCCTCGTGATAGGTATGGGCTTGGCGCTGTCTTCGACAGCCATTGCCTTACGTGTTATTGAAGAGAGGGAACTCGGCGGTAAAGAAGCGGGGCAGTCAGGCTTTGCAGTACTACTTTTCCAAGATATTGCCGTTATTCCAATGCTAGCGATGTTGCCTCTACTTGCGGGTAATACGGGCGGCAGTTGGGCTGACATGCTGTGGATGCTAGGTGGTGTCATTGGCTTGCTTGTCGGTGGTCATTTCTTATTGAGACCACTGTTCCGATACGTAGTCATGAGTGGCGTACGTGAGTTGTTCACGGTCGCGGCGCTGTTATTAGTGATTGGTATTGCCGTCATCATGCAGCATATTGGTTTGTCGATGGCACTGGGTACTTTCTTAGCGGGCGTACTTCTGGCTGAAAGTGAATATCGACATGAGCTTGAAATCGCCATAGACCCATTCAAAGGGTTACTGCTTGGTCTGTTCTTTATCTCGGTGGGTATGGCGGTAAACCTAGGTTTACTGGCAGAAAGTCCATTCGCAATATTGATCGCGGTGTCGTCTCTGGTCGTATTGAAAGGCTTGGTGTTGTATGCGCTGGCTCGTATCTTCGGTACTCAAACTAAAGCGCGCAGCCGTATGGCGATGATTCTCAGCCAAGGTGGTGAATTCGCTTTCGTTATTTTTACCGCTGCGAGTGCACAAGGCATCTTAAGCGGCGACCAAGTGTCGTTCTTACTGGTTGTTGTGAGCCTTTCTATGGTAACCACGCCATTGATGCTTAAGCTGCAAGATCGCTTCTTTGCTCGTCAACTCAATCAAATCAGTGAAAGCGCGATGTCTTCTGATGTGATTGATCGCAGCCCTCGAGTGATTATTGCGGGCTTTGGTCGTTTCGGTCAGATCATTGGGCGTCTAATGTATGCCAACAAGATTCGTATCACCGTTCTTGAAAGTGATGCCAGTCAAATCCATATCCTTAGAAAATTCGGCTACAAGGTATTCTACGGTGACTCAACTCACCTTGAACTATTACGAGCAGCGGGAGCTGATAAGGCCGAAGCGATTGTGCTGTGTACCGACTCTCCCGATGAAATCATGAAAACCGTGGATTTGTGTAAGCAGCATTTCCCGCAGTTGAAGATCTTAGCGCGTGCTCGAAGCCGTGTTGAAGCGTATCAATTACTTAACCATGGTGTGAGCAACTATTCTCGTGAAACTTTCCTTGGGGCTCTAGATTTAGGTCGTCAAACATTGACTGAACTTGGTATGCATCCATATAAAGCGAAGCGAGCAGAAGCACATTTTAGGAAATTGGATAATGGTATGCTCAAAGAGTTGCTTCCTCAGCATAGCGAAGATGCCGAGTTAGCTCAGAGAGCGAAAGAAGCTCGTAAAGAGCTTGAAGAGATCTTTGGACATGAGATGGAAAATGATCACCAATCTAGAAACTATTGGCAATAGCCTGAGCTTAGAGCTTAGAGCTTAGAGCTTAGAGCTTAGAGCTTAGAAGTTAGAGCTAATCGCTTGAGCTTAGCTCTGTAGTTGCTCTTAAAAACTGTAACTTAAAGAACCAATCTAATAATAAACGCGGTCTCTGCTTAGTCTCGAATAGAGCATGTGGGAAGAACTGCGAATCCAGAGTAGTAAAGGATATGAACGTGAAACAGAAAAAACGCTTTATCGCAGGGGCGAGCTGCCCAAGCTGCAAGACTCAAGACACACTCCGCTGGTGGGTTGAAAATAACATCGAGCTGGTGGAATGCGTCGATTGTGACTTCACAGAGCAGCGCAAACCGAAAACTGTAGAGAAATCTGAACACGCGAATCAAGAAATGATCGGTATTTTTAAGCCAGAATGATTGAGTTTCGTTAATTGATCCCCATAATATCCCGGTACAGAATTTTTCCTAAGCTCAACTGTTCGAGCTTAGTCCAAACCTCCTTGGAGCTCTCATGAAAATTGAAAAGAACGTAGTAGTTAGTGTTGCATATCAAGTGAAACTTGAAGATGGCGTAGTAGTTGACCAATCAACTGC
This sequence comes from Vibrio sp. OPT20, assembly GCF_963889365.1. Lineage (NCBI taxonomy): Bacteria > Pseudomonadati > Pseudomonadota > Gammaproteobacteria > Vibrionales > Vibrionaceae > Vibrio > Vibrio sp. OPT20. Next base: position 107,891 of record NZ_CAWPOA010000041.1, read on the forward strand.
AGAAGCTCCACTAGATTACCTTCACGGTCACAACAACCTAATTACAGGTCTTGAAAAAGAGCTTGAAGGCAAAGTAGCTGGCGACAAGTTCTCAGCAACGGTTACTCCAGAAGACGCTTACGGCGAGCACAACGATGACTTAGTTCAACGTGTTCCTGCAGACGTATTCCAAGGTGTTGAGCAAATCGAAGTTGGCATGCGTTTCCTAGCGGATACTGACCAAGGTCCAATCCCAGTTGAAGTTACTGAAGTAGATGGCGACGAAGTTGTTGTTGACGGTAACCACATGCTAGCTGGCCAAACTCTAACGTTTGACGTTGAAGTTGTAGCCGTTCGTGAAGCGACTGAAGAAGAAGTTCAACACGGTCACGTACACCAAGAAGGCGGCTGTGGTAGCCACGGTCACGACCATGATCATGACCACGAAGGCGGTTGCTGTGGTGGCGAAGGCCATGACCACGCTGAAGAGAAAAAAGACGGCTGCTGCGGCGGCGGTAGCTGTGGTTCTCACTAATACCGAACTAACGGTTTAGTTTAAGAATATTGAAAGCCTCCCTTGTGGAGGTTTTTTTCGTTTAAGGAGTCTCGTTTTTGAGCTGACTTTTAATCTAGCGAACTCAGTGTCTGCAAATCTAAGTGTCCGCAAATCTAAGCATTCGTAAAAAGTTTGGTTTTCGCTATCAGACATCAAACCATGGATGTGGTATTGATAGCACAACATTATAAGACGACGTCAGTGGAGAGTTTGCATGTCACAGCCTTTTTCAATTGCCATTCATGGTGGTGCAGGAACTATCTTGCGAGAGCAAATGAGCGATGAATTAAAAACGGGTATTACCGAGGCTTTGGAGAAGTCGGTTTTGGCTGGCTATCAAGTTTTGCAATCGGGTGGCGATGCGTTGGATGCAGTGGTTGCGTCAGTCAAGGTGATGGAAGACAGCCCGCATTTTAATGCCGGTAAAGGCTCGGTTTTAACTCATGACGAATTTGTTGAGATGGATGCTTCTGTGATGCACGGTCGCGAAATGGATGCGGGTGCTATTGCAGGTGTCCGCCATATTAAAAACCCGATAGAGCTTGCGCGTGATGTGATGCTTAAAAGCGATCATGTGCTGCTGATTGGTGAAGGCGCAGAGAAGTTTGCGTTTGAGCATGAGTATATCTTCACCGAGCAAGATTACTTCTTTACTGAGCGTCGTTATGACCAACTTCAGTCGATGAAAGAGAAAGGTATCTTTGCTTTGTCTGAAGCAAAATACGATGAGCAACAAGCTCAAAAATACCCAGATGATAAAAAGTACGGCACGGTTGGCGCTGTCGCATTAGACCAAGCCGGTAACTTAGCTGCAGCAACCAGTACCGGTGGCGTGACTAATAAGAAGTATGGTCGTGTGGGAGATTCTCCAATAATCGGTGCAGGCACTGTTGCTGAAAATGGCAACGTGGCCGTATCAACGACAGGAATGGGCGAGTTCTTCCTACGTAAAATGGTTGCCAGTGATGTGGCAGCACGAATGCGTTATCTCAAAGAAGATGTGCACACGGCTTGTGAAACGATCATTCAAGGTGAATTGAAAACCATGGGCGGAGAAGGTGGCTTGATTGCGATTGATGGCCAAGGTGATATCCACTTCGGTATGAACAGTTCAGGGATGTATCGTGCGAGTGTTGATACGAACGGTTGCGTGGAAGTGAAGATTTATGCCGATGACTAAGATTGTATTGGCTTAATTGGCTTTAGCTTATTCACTCAGGTGAAATAAACAAAAGGGCGGCAGATGAGTATCTGTCGCCCTTTTAGTTTGCAGATTTCTAGCGATACATGTCACTAGAATCAATTCGTCATTTTGAACGGCGCTTAATAGTGTGGAGGTGGCGTCTCTTCTGATACATCAGCGAGGTTTGAGCCATCCATATTTTTCACTTTACCCACCACGAACTTCATTTGGTCTTGCATTCTCGTGATCAACATCTGTTGTTGGCTAAGCGCTTCATTGAGTTCTTCAATGGTCTGTTCTTGGAAAGCTAGCTGACACTCTAGGTCATTCACGCGGCTTTCTAGTTGTTCAATTCGCTTTTCTGTCATCGTTCTTAATCCACATTCCAAGCTTGGGCGATGCCCGCAGAGGTGCCCGATATCACACGGTTCTTTTCATCAAAGGCTGCATCATACACTACCGCACGGGGAGGGCGAGCATCTTTTAATGGCTCGGCATCGTGACGAGAAATGCGTTTTCCATCTTGAGTATTCCACACACTCACTTGGCTTGATGGCGTACCTGTCACCAACATACTGCCGTCGTCAGAAAAGCGAGCACTCGAGAATATCAGCTGTCGAGACCAGCTCTGCAATTGCGCTTGAGGTTCACCTGTTTCCAAATTCCAGATCATCGCTTGGTTGCCGCCATCGGAAGTAAAAGCCAATTCTCCATCCCGTTGTAGTGCAACTCGTACTACTCTTTGTTCATGCTCGAAGGTACGTAACACCAAGCCTGATTCGGTATCCCAAAGATAAGCTTTGTAGTCGTTGCCGCCTGATAATGCGTAGCGGCCATTAGAAGAGAGGGAGACTGAATTAACTTTTTCTCGGTGAGCAAGGAACTCAAGACGGCGTCCGGTGACTAAGTCCACATAGATAGCTTTGCCATTAGACAGGCCAAGTAAGACTTTTTCACCATTGCTGGATATGTCGACATCGCGAATTAAGCCATCGGAAATAGACCAAAGCCCTTCAGCTTGAGTCCAAGACAGGTCCCAAACGGCGAAATTCATCTGGCTGGCGGTAATCGCAAAGCGGCCGTTGTCCGAGATGCGGATACGCGATACTTGGTTTTCTGATTGATCTTGTGGGCCGAGTTGAGCGAGTTCTTTATCTTGGACGAGGTCCCAGAGTAACAGTTGTTTTTGCTGAGAGTAGAGCAGGGCGAAACGTCCATCTCTGCTTAGGGCAAAGCTGGTGGCACCATTGGGTTCAATTTCCCAACGTTGCTCATCATCTTGAAAGAAAAAGCAACCATTTAACAAGGTGATGACAATCGTACATAGCAATGAGTGGAAAAATATTCGCATCACATCTAATAATCCGGTTTGTGTCGAAAGACATATGACTAGTATATTGTTATAACTAACGTATTCACACCAATCTAATCATTAGATTTGTGCACAATAACCAATGGCTTGGCCATTAATTGGAGAATTCAATGAAATCAGTTTTAAAAGTATCACTGCTTGCCGCAACGGTTATGCTAGCAGTTGGTTGTCAGAAAGAAGAACCAAAGGCAGAAGCTCCACAGGTAGAAGAAGCTAAAGTTGCAGCAGTAAACTTTAAAACAGAAGATGACAAAGCGGCATACGCAATCGGTGTATCTTTCGCGAACTACCTAAGCACAAGCATTGATAAGCCAAGCGAGCTAGGCATTAACCTAGACAAAGATATGGTTCTTCAAGGTATCGAAGACGTATTCGCAGAGAAAACAGCACTTAACGAAGAAGAAACTCGCGCAGCTCTTGAAGCTCTAGACAAGCGTGTTGCAGAAACAATGCAAGCACAAGCGGCAGAAAAATCTGCAGAAGTGAAGAAAGCCGGTGATGATTTCCGTGCTGAGTTCGCTAAAACTGAAGGCGTTAAGCAAACTGAATCTGGTCTACTTTACCAAGTAATGACGGCTGGTGAAGGTGCTTCTCCAAAAGACACTGATACCGTTCAAGTACACTACAAAGGTACGCTAACAGACGGTACTCAGTTCGACAGCTCTTACGATCGTGGCGAACCAGCAACATTCCCACTAAACCGCGTAATCCCAGGCTGGACTGAAGGCGTACAACTGATGCAAGTTGGTTCTAAGTACAAGTTCGTTATCCCGCCAGAGCTAGCATACGGTGAGCAAGACACACCGACTATCCCTGCTAACTCAACGCTAGTATTCGAAGTTGAACTACTTAAAATTGATAACGCTGAAGCGGCTCCTGCTCAGTAATATCAGCTAAAAGTTTTATTCTAAAATACGTTGATTGAATAAAAAGCCTAACTTTGAGTTAGGCTTTTTTTATGATTTGAAGGTGAGTATTTGATTTTTAAACTTGTTCTAAATCACTAGTTGCAATGTTAGCTAGGTGTGCAATTAAAATTTTCTGATAAACTTACATAAATTTGTTGATTTTTCACACGAAGGTAAGGAATAAGTGACTACTACAGAAACAGTCAATGCAGATGTGTTACTTGAAATGGAATCAGTCCACGTTATGCCATTCAGTGAACACGATAAAATCATTCTAAGATCTTATGAGGCCGTGGTTGACGGTATTGCGAGTCTTATCGGTCCGTTTTGTGAAATCGTTTTACACTCTTTAGAAGACCTCAATACTTCTGCGATTAAAATTGCCAACGGCGAAAATACAGGTCGTCAGGTTGGTTCGCCGATCACCGATCTCGCATTGAAGATGCTGAAAGATATTGAAGGTTCTAAGCGTAACTTCTCACGTTCATACTTTACTCGCGCTAAAGGCGGAGTATTGATGAAGTCGATCACGGTTGCTATCCGCAATGGTGAAGACCGAGTGATTGGTTTGTTGTGTATTAACGTAAACTTAGATGCACCATTCTCACAAGTACTGCAATCTTTCATGCCTACGCAAGATGCGGACGAAGCAGCATCATCAGTAAACTTTGCGAGTGATGTGGAAGAGCTTGTCGACCAGACGGTTGAACGCACCATTGAAGAAATCAATGCCGACAAATCAGTATCGAACAATACTAAGAACCGTCAAATCGTGATGGAGCTTTACGACAAAGGTATTTTCGATATTAAAGACGCGATTAACCGTGTTGCTGAGCGATTGAACATCTCTAAGCACACCGTATACCTATACATCCGACAACGTAAAACAGAGGATGAAGAGGGTTGTTAAGCTATACACTTTTAGTGAATGGACCGGTCTACGGTTCACAGTCGGCAAGAAGTGCTTACCAGTTTGCAGTGGCTCTTATTAATCAGGGCCACAAACTTCACAGTGTATTCTTCTATCAAGATGGCGTCAGTAATGGCTCTGACCTTACCGTACCTGCTAATGATGAATTCGACCTGGCTTCCGCTTGGCAAAAACTGGCGGATGAGCACAATGTTAGCCTTGAAACGTGTGTTGCTGCTGCGCTTAGACGCGGAGTGATCAGCACGGATGAAGCAACGCAACATCAATTGAGTGCATCTAACTTGGCGGCTGGGTTTACCCAAGCTGGGTTAGGGAGCTTATCTGAAGCACTTTTGACGCAAGATAGGGTTGTACAGTTTTGAGTAAATTGGCTTTTGTATTTAACACTTTTCCTCATACGACGGCAGCGGGCAGAGAAGGGCTAGACGCACTGCTAGCGGCTTCAGCCTATAGTGAAGACATTACCGTGTTCTTTGTCGGTAATGGCGTTACACAGCTTCTCAAGGCTCAACAGCCTGATGAATCCCTATCACGTGACTATATTTCTGCATTCAAGCTTATGGACCTCTATGACATCGAGCAAGTTTACGTGTGTCAACATAGCCTCAATCAGTTTGGTCTCTCGACCGATAACTTACTGATCGATGTGACTGCGCTAGAAGTGAATGAGTTGACGCAGAAGTTAGCTCAGAGCCAAAAAATACTGACTTTCTAGGGAACGTTATGCTTCATATTGTAAAATCAGTAGACAAACTCAAGCTTGCATTGGCGTACTCGCAACAAAAGGATCACATCCTTTTGGTTGAAGATGCGGTGTATGTTTGCCTTCCAAATCATGAGTTATTCAATCAAATCTCAACCGTTGAACATGTGTCGGTATTAAAAACAGATCTCGATAGCCGAGGTTTACAACAACTTGCTTCAAGCACTCTGGATCAAGTGGACTTCGACGGATTCGTCAAACTAACGGTTTTGAACGACAAATCAGTAACTTGGTAGCTGCGTTTTATCAGTATGGTTAAAAAAAGACCATCCTGAGCTCTAGACGGCTAAAAAAGATCTGTATATTTCTTGACACACATCCCACTGCTGAATAGAATTTTGCGTCCCTATTTACACTATGTGTAATAGGGCTAGATTTTTCATCAAGCTTACTTTCAAGTAAATCAGGAGCTAGTTAATGGCAACTATTAACCAGTTGGTACGTACTCCTCGTGTAAAGCAGGTTGTTAAAAGCAACGTGCCTGCACTAGAAGCGTGCCCACAAAAACGTGGTGTATGTACTCGCGTATATACTACTACTCCAAAAAAACCGAACTCAGCACTACGTAAAGTATGTCGTGTTCGTCTAACTAACGGCTTTGAAGTTACTTCATACATCGGCGGCGAAGGTCATAACCTTCAAGAACACAGTGTTGTTCTTATCCGTGGTGGTCGTGTTAAAGATTTACCAGGTGTGCGTTACCACACTGTTCGCGGTGCACTTGACTGTGCAGGCGTTAACGACCGTAAGAAAGGTCGTTCTAAGTATGGTGTGAAACGTCCTAAGTCTTAATGCGTCTTTTTTAAAAAGAAAGCGTTAAGTAAGGCCAAACACTATTTATTTATTATTCTGAAAAGTTTTGGAAAAAACCTGAAGAAGACAACGGAGAAATTCCATGCCACGTCGTCGCGTAATAGGCCAGCGTAAGATCCTTCCAGATCCTAAGTTCAAATCTGAATTGCTGGCAAAATTCGTTAACATCCTTATGGTTGACGGAAAAAAATCTACTGCAGAGAAGATTGTTTACACTGCACTAGAAACTATGGCTGAGAAATCTGGTAAAGATCACTTAGCTGTATTTGAAGAAGCTCTTGAAAATGTTCGCCCAGCGGTAGAAGTTAAATCTCGCCGTGTGGGTGGTTCAACTTACCAAGTACCTGTAGAAGTTCGTCCGGTTCGCCGTAACGCTCTTGCTATGCGTTGGGTAGTTGAAGCTGCGCGTAAGCGTGGTGAAAAATCTATGGCTCAACGCCTAGCTGCTGAAATGCTAGACGCGTCTGAGAACAAAGGTACTGCGGTTAAGAAACGTGAAGACGTTCACCGCATGGCTGACGCAAACAAAGCGTTCGCACATTACCGCTGGTAATACCTTTTTAGTGCTGCAAGGTTCCTTGCAGCACTTCTTTAGTTCCTATGCTTATGCTAGGAACTATTGCTATTTCTAGGGCAAGCACTTTTTAGCGAAGCATCGCTTTTAACGCATAATCTAGACATAGCAATAGTCCCTAAGTCTCTAATAAGAGGATTCAACCGTGGCTCGTAAAACTCCTATAGAGCAATACCGTAATATCGGTATCGTTGCTCACGTAGATGCAGGTAAAACAACCACAAGTGAACGTATTCTGTTCTATACCGGTCTTTCTCACAAAATCGGCGAAGTTCACGATGGTGCAGCAACCATGGATTGGATGGAGCAAGAGCAAGAGCGCGGTATTACGATCACTTCTGCAGCAACCACTACGTTTTGGCGTGGCATGGAAGCTCAGTTCTCGGACCACCGTATCAACATCATCGACACTCCTGGACACGTTGACTTCACAATCGAAGTAGAACGTTCTCTGCGTGTACTTGATGGTGCAGTTGTTGTGTTCTGTGGCTCGTCTGGTGTTGAACCTCAGTCAGAGACAGTATGGCGTCAAGCTGATAAGTACCAAGTTCCACGTATGGTTTTCGTTAACAAAATGGACCGTACAGGCGCAGATTTCTTGCGCGTAGTTGAACAGATCAAGGACCGCCTAGGCGCAACCCCTGTTCCAATTCAACTGAACATTGGTGCTGAAGAAAACTTCCAAGGTGTTGTCGATCTTCTCAAGATGAAGGCAATCAACTGGAACGAAGCTGACCAAGGAATGACTTTCACGTACGAAGATATTCCTGCAGACATGCAAGAAATGGCTGAAGAATATCGTATCGAACTTGTTGAAGCTGCTGCAGAAGCAAATGAAGAGCTGATGGATAAGTACCTTGAAGAAGGTGAATTAACAGAAGCTGAAATCAAGCAAGGTCTTCGTATTCGTACCCTTAATAATGAAATCGTACTTGCCACTTGTGGTAGTGCATTCAAAAACAAAGGTGTACAAGCTGTTCTAGATGCAGTGGTTGACTTCCTTCCTTCTCCAGTCGATGTACCGGCAATTAAAGGTATTGATGACGACGAGAATGAAATTGAGCGTCACGCGGACGACAAAGAACCGTTCTCAGCGCTAGCATTTAAAATTGCAACAGACCCATTTGTTGGTACTTTAACTTTCATCCGTGTTTACTCTGGAGTTGTTGAAAGCGGTAAAACAGCTTACAACTCTGTGAAGAAACAACGTGAACGTTTAGGGCGCATTGTTCAAATGCACTCAAACAAACGTGAAGAAGTAAAAGAAGTACGAGCAGGTGACATCGCAGCCATTATCGGCCTTAAAGATGTTACTACTGGTGAAACTCTATGTGATCAGAACCATAAAATCGTTCTTGAGCGTATGGAATTCCCAGATCCAGTTATTCAGATCGTTGTAGAGCCTCGCTCTCAAGCTGATCAAGATAAAATGACTATCGCTCTAGGTAAACTAGCAGCAGAAGACCCATCATTCCGCGTTGATATGGATGCGGAAACTGGCCAGACACTGATTTCTGGTATGGGCGAACTACACTTAGATATCATCGTTGACCGTATGAAGCGTGAATTTAACGTCAACTGCAACGTTGGTAACCCGCAAGTAGCTTATCGTGAAACGATTCGCGGTACTGCGAAAGCGGAAGGCAAATTTATCCGTGAGCATGGTGGTAAAGGTCAGTACGGTCACGTATGGCTAAAACTTGAACCATCAGAAGCTGGCGAAGGCTTTGTCTTCGTTGATGAAATTGCCAACGGTATCGTACCTAAAGAGTTTATCGCTTCGGTCGCTAAAGGCGTTGAAGAGCAGATGAACAATGGTGTACTTGCTGGCTATCCAGTTTTGGATATCAAAGCTACACTATATGATGGTTCTTACCATGAAGTAGATTCAAGTGAGATGGCGTTTACAATCGCTGCCTCTATGGCTTTCAGATCGGGTGCACTTGAAGCGCAACCGGTTCTGCTTGAGCCTATGATGAAAGTTGAAGTAACTACTCCAGAAGACTGGATGGGTGACGTTGTTGGCGATATTAACCGTCGTCGCGGCATCATCGAAGGTATGGACGAGGGGACAGCTGGCCTGAAGATAATTCGTGCACAAGTTCCGTTGTCTGTCATGTTCGGTTACGCAACTGATTTACGTTCTGCGACACAAGGCCGTGCTTCTTACTCTATGGAGTTTAGTGAGTACGCTGAAGTGCCTAACAATGTTGCAAAAGCAATCATTGCAGAGCGTGGTTAAACAAAAGGGACGCATTTTTTTCATTTTTTGAAAGATCAATGCGTCCAAATATTGCGCTAACGAGAGTTGGCGCATAAAATAGCAATTTCTGGCGCGTCTCGCTCAATAATGAACGTGGCGAATCATAACTAGGAAGGAACACGATTGTGTCTAAAGAAAAATTTGAACGTACGAAACCGCACGTAAACGTTGGTACTATCGGCCACGTTGACCACGGTAAAACAACTCTAACTGCTGCTATCTGT
>NZ_CAWPOA010000042.1:0-895 GCF_963889365.1 Vibrio sp. OPT20
GTAGCCCTAGGGGAACCTGGGGCTGGATCACCTCCTTATACGAAGATACTTACGATGAGTGTCCACACAGATTGATTAGGTTTAGAAAAGCAAAGAGAAGAAGAACTCCCAAGGTTCTTCGAAGTTTGTTTCTACTTTTAAAGTGGAGATAAGTTAGCAGTGTCCCGTTCGTCTAGAGGCCTAGGACACCGCCCTTTCACGGCGGTAACAGGGGTTCGACTCCCCTACGGGATACCATTGGGTCGTTAGCTCAGTTGGTAGAGCAGTTGACTTTTAATCAATTGGTCGCAGGTTCGAATCCTGCACGACCCACCATTTCCTCCCAAGGAAATAAAAATTTGGGGCGATTAGCTCAGTTGGGAGAGCACCTGCCTTACAAGCAGGGGGTCACTGGTTCGAGCCCGGTATCGCCCACCATTTCCTCCCAAGGAAATAAAAATAAGGGGCTATAGCTCAGCTGGGAGAGCGCCTGCCTTGCACGCAGGAGGTCTGCGGTTCGATCCCGCATAGCTCCACCATTCCTTCCATAAGGAATTAAAACTTTTGTGGGCGATTAGCTCAGTTGGGAGAGCACCTGCCTTACAAGCAGGGGGTCACTGGTTCGAGCCCGGTATCGCCCACCATCTTTAAGCACACTTTTCTTAGTAATAGAAAGCTGAGTGTATTTAAAAATGGTTTTGAAAGTTTAACACTTTAAAAACTCTTGCTCTTTAACAATTTGGAAAGCTGACTGATTGATTACTTACGAGTAATTCAATCAAATTTAAAAGTTCTCAATGTTTATCTTTCATTAGATGAACACAACAAACACATTCAAGTGTCTTGTATTCGAATCAATGTTTACATTGATTCACAATTGAGTCCGGCAAACAGTCATCAAGAATTAACCCTTCTT
>NZ_CAWPOA010000043.1:0-235 GCF_963889365.1 Vibrio sp. OPT20
TATAGTTAAGAAGACTTATGGTTTGTCTAAGTAACGTTGTAATGGCTGGGCTACCTGGATTCGAACCAGGGAATGCTGGCATCAAAAGCCAGTGCCTTACCGCTTGGCGATAGCCCAACAGTGATGTCATTTAAGACATCTAAATAATGGTGCGGTCGGAGAGACTTGAACTCTCACACCTCTCGGCGCCAGAACCTAAATCTGGTGCGTCTACCAATTCCGCCACGACCGCAGC
>NZ_CAWPOA010000044.1:0-1412 GCF_963889365.1 Vibrio sp. OPT20
TAATGCCGATCAGTTAAAGCCAAAGTGATCGGTTGAACGATCCTCCAGAGCTGTCAAAATCCAAGTGTATTTAATGCACTTGGATTTTTTTATGGATGTTTCTCAAGCTCTAAACATAATTAATGATTGGAAACCTAGCAACATTGAGACTTTGTCTGACTTGCTTCCAATTGAACTCATCGACGAAGCTTATTCTCTTACTGATACCGTCACGATGAGAAAGAGAAAGTTAACGCTAGAATCCATGGTGTGGCTGCTTGTTGGAATGGCTATCTATAACAATAAGTCCATGAAAGATTTAGTTAACCAACTTGATATTGTCGACCGTACAGGTAAAGCTTTTGTCGCACCAAGTGCGTTGACTCAACGTCGAAAGACGTTGGGTGAAGACGCAATAAAAGCGGTCTTTGAGCGAATGACTACGTCATGGTTGAAAAGTGCACAGTTACCCCAGTGGAATGGGTTAACGCTTCTTGGTGTCGATGGCGTTGTTTGGCGAACGCCCGATAACCCGCAAAATGAAAATGCATTTTCTCGACAAAAAGGGACACAATATCCGCAAGTGAGAATGGTCTGCCAAATGGAATTAAGCAGTCACTTTATCACGGCAAGTGCCTTTGATAATTACAATACAAACGAAATGGTATTAGCTGAAAAACTGATAGAAACAACACCAAACCATAGCGTGACAATGTTCGATAAGGGGTTCTATTCTTTAGGCTTATTACATAAATGGCAAGACTCTGGCTCAGAGCGTCATTGGCTTATCCCCCTCAAGAAAAATACACAATATGACATTGTTCAATCTTTAGGGCGAAATGACAAACTGGTTCAATTACACAGTAACCCAAGGGCTAGAAAGCTATGGCCTGATTTACCAAAGTCGATAACCGCTCGACTTGTCACTCGTAAAATTAAAGGAAAAGACTACCAAGTATTAACCTCCATGACGGACTCCCTGCGTTACCCATCAAAAGATATTGCAGGCCTTTATGAACATCGTTGGGAAATAGAGCTAGGCTACCGAGTGCAAAAACAATACATGCTTGGAAACCGTCTTACGCTGAGAAGTCGTTTACCAGAGCTGGTAAAGCAGGAGTTATGGGGCATCTTGCTTACTTACAATTTAATCCGATATCAGATGGTTGAGCTCTGCTTGAATTTAAAGGGAAATTACCTTCCTTATCAACTGAGTTTTAACGGCACATTAGCTCATGTATCGGCGTTACTTGTAGGCTTACCTTACTCAACACCAGGAGCAATACCTCGTCAGTTAAAGGGGTTTCACAACATGGCTGAAAGCTTAATACTTGAAGGGCGAAGGGAAAGAACATTCCCTAGAACAGTTAAGCCTAGACCACAGCGGTATGCTAAGAACAAAAATGCCGTTCACTCTTAAGTGAACGGCATTA
>NZ_CAWPOA010000045.1:0-1153 GCF_963889365.1 Vibrio sp. OPT20
CCAACTGTACGGCCACCTTCGCGGATTGCGAAACGTAGACCTTCGTCCATTGCGATTGGAGCGATTAGCTCAACAGTCATTTGAACGTTGTCACCTGGCATTACCATTTCTACGCCTTCTGGTAGAGTGATATCGCCTGTTACGTCAGTTGTACGGAAGTAGAACTGTGGACGGTAACCCTTGAAGAAAGGAGTGTGACGGCCGCCTTCGTCTTTAGAAAGTACGTATACTTCAGACTCAAACTTAGTGTGTGGGTTGATTGAACCTTTAGCAGAAAGTACTTGGCCACGTTCAACGTCATCACGCTTAGTACCACGTAGAAGTGCACCAACGTTCTCACCTGCACGACCTTCGTCAAGCAGTTTACGGAACATTTCAACACCAGTACAAGTAGTAAGAGTAGTTTCTTTGATACCAACGATTTCTACTTCGTCACCTACACGTAGGATACCGCGCTCGATACGACCAGTAACTACTGTACCACGACCTTGGATTGAGAATACATCTTCAATAGGAAGTAGGAACGGTAGATCAACAGCACGCTCTGGAAGTGGAATGTAAGAATCTAGTGCTTCTGCAAGCTCAACGATCTTGTCTTCCCACTGCTTTTCGCCGTTTAGAGCGCCAAGTGCAGAACCTTGAATTACTGGAAGGTCGTCTCCTGGGTACTCGTACTCAGAAAGAAGTTCACGTACTTCCATTTCTACTAGCTCAAGTAGCTCTTCGTCATCAACCATGTCACATTTGTTCATGAATACGATGATGTAAGGGATACCAACTTGACGACCAAGTAGGATGTGCTCACGTGTTTGTGGCATAGGGCCATCTGTAGCAGCAACAACTAGGATACCGCCGTCCATTTGAGCAGCACCAGTGATCATGTTTTTAACATAATCGGCGTGTCCAGGACAGTCTACGTGTGCGTAGTGACGTTCAGGAGTATCGTACTCAACGTGAGAAGTTGCGATTGTGATACCGCGCTCGCGCTCTTCTGGAGCGTTATCGATAGATGCGAAATCTTTAGCAACACCGCCGTACACTTTTGCAAGTGTAGTACAGATAGCAGCAGTTAGAGTTGTTTTACCGTGGTCAACGTGGCCGATAGTACCAACGTTTACGTGCGGTTTCGTACGTTCAAATTTTTCTTTAGACA
>NZ_CAWPOA010000046.1:0-209 GCF_963889365.1 Vibrio sp. OPT20
GAATATTGCACAATGGGCGAAAGCCTGATGCAGCCATGCCGCGTGTATGAAGAAGGCCTTCGGGTTGTAAAGTACTTTCAGTTGTGAGGAAGGGGGTAGTGTTAATAGCGCTATCTCTTGACGTTAGCAACAGAAGAAGCACCGGCTAACTCCGTGCCAGCAGCCGCGGTAATACGGAGGGTGCGAGCGTTAATCGGAATTACTGGGCG
>NZ_CAWPOA010000047.1:0-92232 GCF_963889365.1 Vibrio sp. OPT20
TTGTTAAAGAGCTTCACTTGTTGAGCGTTCCTTTTAAGTAAGGAGCCTCTCGAAGTGGACGGCCATTCTAGCGTTTTAATTCTCAGTGTCAAACACTTATTGGGAATTAATTTCTACTTTTTAAAAGTAGGAGCGATTAAACGCTTTAAGCTAGTTGCCTTACCAATATTCTGCGCTGAAGCCTTGTGGCGTCTGCCGTGTCAGTGAGGCAGCATTATAGAGATGCAGCTCTTATTGGCAAGCATTAAATGCGTTTTTTTATTGAAAAACGAGGTTAAGCGAAGACATTTCAACCAAGGGCTTATTTATACCACTTTCAACCCAAGTTTCGAACAAATTACCCACAACACCCTGTGGATAACTACTCGCCATTATCAAAAAAGTAAGATAAACGAGCCCTAGGGTTTAGATATTCTCTAACTTGTTCCGGTAACTTACTTGGATGAACTGCATTGACAATTTTTATCTCTTTAGTAAAGAGGTCAATGATCGGGGCTTGGGTTCTTGGCACGCTAGGATCATAGATCAGTACATTCGGGTAAAGCATGTGTTTGGCATTAACTGAAATCACTATTCCAATTGATTCATTTGAAAGCTGCACGACAGTGCCCGGTGGGTACACTCCCATAAACTTGACTAACAGACTCAAGTTATCCTGACTATATAGGTGTTTGCAGTTCTTATATAAATGAGAGAGTGCTAAGTAAGGGATCTTTTGCTGGGATTGCGCTTTACTGTGGCAAAGGTTATCAAATGCATTTGCTACCGCGACTATTTTTGCAAACTCATCTATACCATCTTCAGTTAAGCCTTCTGGATAACCTGAGCCGTCATTCATTTCGTGATGCTGACCAATAACTCTCTTCGCACTATCAGGAAAACCCTCAATAGCCGTGACTATATCTACCCCATACTTAGTATGAAGTTTGAGATAATTCGCCTCTGGCACAGTCAAAGCTGCCTGCTTTCTTAGTATCGCTACGGGTATCTTTATTTTACCTATATCGTGAAACAACGCGGCAAATGAAAGGTCTTTCAACTGTTGCGTATTGTAGCCTTTTGCTTTACCAATCATTAACGCAACAACAGAGACATTTAATGTATGGAAGTAAATGTCTTCAAAGTCAGCTTTTGCATTCATGAGATGCAAGGTTACGTTATCGTCACTCACTAGCGTTTCAACAATATCATCAACAAGAGCTTTAACCTCCCCTACCGCATCTAATGGGCGATTACGGATTTTGGTCATCACAGAACGCATTCGGGCAAGCGAACGTTCGAACTCTTTCTCGCAATGACTTACCCTACGACGGTAAGAGCTTAGAGTTTCGATACGCTCATGCTTATCTTTCCACATTCTTTCCGCTTCAAGACTTACTTGTAAATCAGTATCAATGTCTTGTTCACTCACATGGTTTGCGGGTAAAGGTGATGTATCGCTTTGGTTCGGATTTATATAGACGTGCTTAATCCCAAGATGTCGAATTACTTGTACTTGAGCGTCATCTTTGATTTTAAAGCTGTTAAGTAGAAATGGGTGTTCATTCCATTTTACTGGGAGTCGTACATGTAGACCGGGCTGAATGCGATCTACGGTAATCTTTATGCTGCCCATTTTTATATATAATATTGATCAATAATCTCTATTTATAATTCTAATAAAACCGAGCAGCAATTTCACTATCCCATTTCACAGGTTCAACTTAAAGAATCACAGTGCACCATCCAACGTATGCCGAACTTATCTTCCACTTTGCCAAACCGAGCTCCCCAAAACGTATCCGCCAAAGGTGTCATTATTCGCCCACCTTGCTTCAGATTTTCAAAGATTTGCTCTTGAGTCGCGGTATCCTCAGTAACAAGCGAGAGTGCAAGGTTGTTACCTTCGAGCTCTTTCGCTTTAACACCATCAGACATCATCAGCTTCATACCAAACGCTTCAAACTCTGCATGCATAATCCAATCAGGTTGAGCTCCCTCTATTACTTGTGGCGCATCACTAAAAAGTTGTTTCGATAAAACTACACCGCCAAAACATTTATGATAAAAATCCAACGCTTCGTTACAACGGCCATCAAAAAACAAGTAAGGGGTTACTGTCAGCATATATCTCTCCTCTATTATTCCTTTAAACATAGACAATAGAAGAGAGAATGGTAGGTAACATCATGATTTAAGATGATTAATTTATTAAGGAATAGAATTGTGGAGGGAAACGGTGTGGTTTAGGAATGAAACAACAAGATCTGACTGATTAAAAAAGCGTTTCTTTCGTTAAAATAAAGGTCAGCTTTTCTGTTCTCCAGATACAACAAAGCCCCGACCATTTCTGATCAGGGCTTTATCTAAATATGGTACCGGTAGGCGGACTTGAACCGCCACGCCCGAAGGCAACGGATTTTGAATCCGTCGTGTATACCAATTTCACCATACCGGCATTATCTTGGGGCGTTGCCCTTTCGATGTCTGGCATTATACGTATGCGAACTGATGTGGCAAGTATAAAAACTTGAATTCATGTGTGTTTGCCGATAATTTCGCCACTAAGTCATAAGCTGTGCGTCATGTCTCTTTTCACGCCAAGCCTTAGACTATATTCTGACGCCTAAATTTTTGAAGAAGTAATAACACCATGACATCAACAAACACAATGCCACCAGCAGGAGTAATGCGCCGATTTGGTGCCTTGTTCTATGACGCCCTTATCGTAATCGCTATTGAGATGCTGGCGGCTGGCGTCATTGTCGCTCTGCTGCATGCGCTCATGGCACTTGGCGCTTTTAACCATAGCGGTTATGCCGATGTTAGTGACTTCTTGAGCAACCACCCTATTTGGAGCCCTGCATATACCTTTTACTTAGTTGTAGTTTGGGTGTACTTCTTTGTGTTCTTTTGGACAAGAGCAGGTCAAACGCTAGGAATGCGAGCTTGGAAATTGCGCATTCAAAACAAAGATGGCTCCGCTATTACGGTAACCCAAGCGCTGATTCGCTTAGGAACTTCAGGATTTGGATTAGCAAACTTATGTGTTCCATTCGATCCTCAGAAGCGTGGCTTTCACGACATCTGGGCGAAGACCGAAGTAGTAGTGCTACCACAAGCACGATAACGCGATTAAACTTGCTACAGTCAAGATCAAAAAAGGAAGGCGTTATGCCTTCCTTTTTCTATTTACAGTTTCCGCCTCAAGAGCATTATGGCTATTCCGAGGAATACCACGCTCGGGGCTAGCGCACCCAAGGCCGGTGGTATTTGATAAACCAAACTGACCGGACCAAAGAACTCACTGGATATATAGAAGGTAAAACCTGCAATAACCCCCGAAAGAATCCTAGCTCCCATAGTCACACTTCGTAATGGACCAAAGATAAACGACAATGCCATCAACATCATGACCGCTATCGAAATCGGCTGAGTTATCTTTCTCCATAAAGCGAGTTCATAGCGTGATGCATCTTGCTCCGAGGCTTTAAGGTAGGAAACATAATCGTACAACCCACTTAAAGACAGTTCTTCTGGTTTAACCGTTACGATCGCAAGCTTATCCGGAGCGAGTGATGTTTCCCAAGTATAAGTTGGTAAGCTTTCTTTGGTAATCTGAAGCTCATTTTCGAAAGACGTGATCTCTACATCGTTCATAGTCCAAACGTTGTTGCCAACGTAATCGACTTCTTTTGAGTATATAGCTGTTTTCAGAGCCTTATTCTCATCAAAGCGCCACATATTCATACCATATAACTTCTGATCATCGATTTTGACAATGAAAATGAAGTCATTGGCATCACGTGCCCATACCCCACTTTGGGTAGAGATAATATTACCACCAGCAATCGATATAGTTCTTAAGTCACGAGCCATCTTCTGTGCTTGAGGCGCACCCCATTGACCAAGAAGAGTCACCACGATCATTAATGGAATTGCGGTTTTGAGTACCGATAGGCCAATATCTAACTTAGAGAAACCCGCCGCCTGCATCACCACCAGCTCAGAACTCGCAGCAAGCATACCCAATCCAATCAATGCACCAAGTAATGCGGCCATTGGAAAGAACATTTCGATATCACGAGGGACACTCAATAAAACGAAATACAGTGCTTGTAGTAGATCATAGGTACCACGCCCCACTTTTCTCAGCTGCTCTACGTACTTGATGATCCCAGAGAGACCAACAAACGTCACCAATACCAGTGACGTCGTTGCGATGATGGTTCTGCCTATATATAAATCGAGAATCTTAAACACGGCTTAAGCTAACCTTTTATTCTTGAATTTTTCTTTCAAACGCCTTACTGGCACGCTGTCCATAAAGTTTGCACCAATTGCGACAAATAACAATAACGCATTAATTGGCCACATGCCGACTACCGCAGGGATACTCCCCTCTTCAATCGAAGATTTGGTTGCACTGATTGCTAAGAAATAGGTTAGGTAAATTAGAATAGCAGGCCCAATTTTAGCGAAACGACCCTGTCGAGGGTTCACCGCCGACAGTGGCACAACAAGCATGGTCAACAATGGAATACAAAGTACCAATGAAATTCGCCACTGTAATTCCGCTTTCGCACTGTTTTCTGGATTACCAATCAGTTCGAGTGTAGGAATCGCTTCCCAATCTCGACCTTTTTTCTCAACTTCACGCTGACCAATTAAGCCTTCGTACTCTTCAAAGTGCGTCACCATATAATCAAGACGTGTCGGAACCCCTTCATGACGAGTGCCGTCATACATAACGATGACTTGGCGACCATCGCTCAGTTCTTTGACATCACCCGACTTAGAGAACATCACACTAGGCAATACCGAGTCACGTGGGCGCATTTGAGCAACGAACACATTTTCTAACTTATTACCGTCGATATCATCAATGAAAACGACAGAAGAACCATCCGGCGTGCCTTCAAACTTACCTTTTGGCAGCAGATCAACACTGTTCTCTGCAGCCACTTCTTCATACATTTGCTCAACTTTGTCTTGCGACCAAGGAGATAACCAAAATGAGTTAAAAGCGGCAACTGATGCGGTTATCAAAGCCAAATAAAGCGCAGATTGGATAAGGAATTTATTACCAATACCCGTAGCGTTCATTACGACAATTTCACTTTCAGCGTAAAGACGGCCAAAAGTAAGCAAAATACCAATATAGATACTGAGTGGAAGCATCAATAAACCCATCGCTGGCATATTTAGGCCAACAATCGACAATATGAGGCTCGCAGGAATATCACCATCAGAGGCGTCCGCTAAAACACTGATGAATTTTTGGCTGAGAAACACGAGAAAGAGAACAAAAAAGATCGCAAATTGGCTCTTGATTGTCTCGCGGATCAAATATCTAACAATAATCACGCTCAAATTACCTATACAAAACTTGTTTTTTTGATTGAATCACTATAATTTCCCGTTGAACCTTTTATTTTTTTAAATTTTTAGCTAAGTGTTAGCGTTCTTCTTTAAGGTTAGTTCCATTATAGGATCCAACAAGTAAGAACCCATTATCTAACATTTAGTTCGATTTGTCTTCAGGATGTAGGAGTACGCATGGAGTTCAGTGTAAAAAGTGGCAGCCCAGAGAAACAGCGCAGCGCATGTATCGTTGTCGGTGTATTCGAACCGCGCCGCCTTTCTCCAGTAGCCGAGCAATTAGATAAGATTAGCGATGGCTACATTAGTTCACTGCTTCGTCGCGGTGATCTAGAGGGTAAACCTGGCCAGATGCTGCTACTGCATCAAGTACCTGGTGTACTTTCAGAACGCGTTCTACTGGTAGGCTGTGGTAAAGAACGTGAGCTAGGCGAACGTCAATACAAAGAAATTATCCAAAAAACCATCAGCACACTAAACGAAACAGGTTCTATGGAAGCAGTATGTTTCCTTACAGAACTTCACGTTAAAGGTCGCGACACTTACTGGAAAGTTCGTCAAGCGGTAGAAGCGACTAAAGATGGTCTTTACACATTCGACCAATTTAAGAGCAACAAACCAGAGACTCGTCGTCCATTGCGTAAATTGGTATTCAACGTACCAACTCGTCGCGAGCTAAGCCTTGGCGAAAAAGCGATTTCTCATGGTCTTGCTATTGCTTCAGGTGTGAAAGCATCTAAAGATCTTGGCAACATGCCACCAAACATCGCAAACCCTGCTTACCTAGCTTCTCAAGCTCGTCGTTTAGCTGACGATTATGAGACAGTAAAGACTAAGATCATCGGTGAAGAAGAGATGGAAAAGCTGGGTATGACTTCATACTTAGCTGTAGGCCGTGGCTCTAAGAACGAATCTATGATGTCTATCATGGAGTACAAAGGCGCTGCTGATCCAAATGCAAAACCTATCGTTCTAGTCGGTAAAGGTCTTACTTTCGATTCAGGCGGTATCTCGCTTAAGCCTGGTGAAGGCATGGATGAGATGAAGTACGACATGTGTGGTGCTGCATCTGTATTCGGCACAATGAAAGCACTGGCGAAACTTAACTTGCCAATCAACGTTGTAGGTATCCTTGCGGGTTGTGAAAACATGCCAGGTAGCAATGCGTACCGCCCAGGTGACATTCTAACAACCATGTCAGGCCAAACCGTTGAAGTATTAAATACTGATGCAGAAGGTCGCTTGGTTCTATGTGATGCCCTAACTTACGTTGAGCGCTTTGAACCAGATTGTGTTGTTGATGTTGCTACGCTAACTGGCGCATGTGTTATCGCTCTAGGTCACCACATCAGTGGCGTTCTATCTAACCACAACCCACTGTCTCATGAACTTGTTAATGCTTCAGAGCAAGCAAGTGATCGCGCATGGCGTCTACCTATGGCAGATGAGTACCATGAGCAGCTGAACAGTCCGTTTGCTGATATGGCAAACATCGGTGGCCGCCCTGGCGGTACTATCACCGCAGGTTGCTTCCTGTCTAAATTCACTAAGAAGTACCACTGGGCTCACATCGACAGTGCAGGTACTGCGTGGAAGTCAGGTGCAGCGAAAGGCTCGACAGGTCGTCCTGTCTCAATGCTAGTCCAATTCTTATTGAACCGCAGCGGCCAAGAGACTGAAGAGCAATCTTCAAAATAATGAAAAGGGCCTACGGGCCCTTTTTTAATAAGCGCTATTTGTTAGACCCTGTTAACCAAGTAATATCGATATCCACGATTTTCAGTTCAAGTTTCGAGTGTTAAGTATGCAGACTGCCACGTTTTACATTGTGCCTTCAGACAGCCCGCAAGCCTGCGAAGATGGTTTTGCTCACTATGTGCTGTTTCTTGCTCAGCACTTTGCTAAACAAGGCGCTAAACTTTATCTCAACTGCAATGACAAAGAACATGCCGAACGTATCGCTGAGGTTTTCTGGCAGGTCGAACCCAATGAATTTATTGCACATAACTTAGTTGGCGAAGGCCCAAAGTATTCAACCAACATCGAAATTGGCTATCAAGGCGTAAAACATAATTGGAATCGCCAACTGGTAATAAATCTGGCCGATAATAATACAACCTTTGCGAACGCCTTTGCTCAGGTGATAGACTTCGTTCCTTGCGAAGAAAAAGCTAAGCAACTCGCTCGAGAAAGGTATAAAATTTACCGTCAGGCTGGATATCAGCTACAAACTATCGAGATTCAACATCCATAGTCAAACCTCATAGTTAAAGCTATCTTTGGATTTAGATTCAAGAAGCTTCACTTATGAAGTTTGACCACGATTAACCATTCACAGTATCCGTTATAAGAGCACTATGGAAAAGACATACAACCCAACATCAATCGAACAAGCTCTGTATAAGACTTGGGAAGAGAAAGGCTACTTTAAGCCACACGGTGACACATCAAAAGAAGCTTACAGCATCATGATCCCGCCACCGAACGTCACTGGCAGCCTACACATGGGTCACGCGTTCCAAGATACGATCATGGATACGCTTATCCGTGCTCAACGTATGAAAGGCAAAAATACTCTTTGGCAAGTGGGTACTGACCACGCTGGTATCGCCACTCAAATGGTTGTTGAGCGTAAGATCGCCGCTGAAGAAGGCAAAACAAAACACGACTACGGCCGTGAAGCTTTCATCGACAAGATCTGGGAATGGAAAGGCGAATCAGGTGGCACGATCACTCAACAACTTCGTCGTCTTGGTGCTTCTGTAGATTGGGATCGTGAGCGATTCACTATGGATGACGGCCTATCGGCTGCGACTCAAGAAGTGTTTGTTCGTCTATACGAAGAAGACCTAATCTACCGTGGTAAGCGCCTAGTAAACTGGGATCCTAAACTGCACACTGCTATTTCTGATCTTGAAGTTGAAAACAAAGACAAAAAAGGTTTCATGTGGCACTTCCGCTATCCACTAGCGAACGGTGTTAAAACGGCTGACGGCAAAGACTACATCGTCGTTGCTACTACACGTCCAGAAACCATGCTTGGTGATACAGGCGTTGCGGTTAACCCTGAAGATCCTCGCTACAAAGATCTTATCGGTAAAGAAATCCTGCTTCCTATCGTTAATCGTCTTATCCCTATCGTAGGTGATGAGCACGCTGACATGGATAAAGGCACGGGTTGTGTGAAAATCACGCCAGCTCATGACTTTAACGATTACGAAGTGGGCAAGCGCCATAGCCTACCAATGATCAACATCCTAACGTTCAACGGTGATATCCGTGATGCGGCTGAAATCTTCACAACTAACGGTGAAGAAAGCGATGTGTACTCAACAGATCTTCCAGCTAAATACCAAGGTATGGAACGTTTTGCTGCTCGTCGTGCAACGGTTGCTGAATTTGAAGAGCTAGGTTTACTTGAAGAGATCAAAGATCACGATCTAACCGTTCCTTACGGTGACCGTGGTGGTGTAGTTATTGAACCAATGCTGACTGACCAATGGTACGTGCGTACAGCACCTCTTGCTGCGCCTGCTGTTAAAGCCGTTGAAGATGGTGAGATCCAATTCGTACCTAAGCAATATGAAAATATGTACTTCGCGTGGATGCGTGACGTGCAAGACTGGTGTATCTCTCGTCAACTTTGGTGGGGCCACCGTATCCCAGCATGGTACGACAACGATGGTAAAGTTTACGTAGGTCGCACTGAAGAAGAAGTTCGTGAAAAGAACAACCTTTCACCGGTAATTGTTCTTAAGCAAGACAACGACGTTCTTGATACTTGGTTCTCTTCTGCACTTTGGACGTTCGGCACACAAGGCTGGCCTGAAGATACTGAAGCAATGAAAACATTCCACCCATCAGAAGTACTAGTATCTGGTTTTGATATTATCTTCTTCTGGGTTGCTCGTATGATCATGATGACCATGCACTTCGTGAAAGATGAAGATGGCAAGGCTCAAGTACCTTTCAAAACCGTTTACATGACGGGTCTTATCCGTGATGAAAACGGCGACAAGATGTCTAAGTCGAAAGGTAACGTACTTGATCCAATCGATATGATTGACGGCATCGGCCTTGAAGAGCTAGTAGAGAAGCGTTGTGGCAACATGATGCAACCTAAACTGGCTGCTAAGATCGAAAAAGCAACACGTAAAACTTTCGAAGATGGTATCGAACCATACGGTACAGATGCACTGCGTTTCACTCTTGCTGCTATGGCTTCAACTGGCCGTGACATCAACTGGGACATGAAGCGTCTTGAAGGTTACCGTAACTTCTGTAACAAGCTATGGAACGCAAGCCGTTACGTACTGATGAATACAGAAGAGCACGATTGTGGCATGTCACTGTCTGTTGAAGACCGTGCAAACATGGAATTCTCTCTAGCAGATAAGTGGATTGAATCTCAGTTTGAAGTTGCAGCGAAAGAGTTTAACGCTCACCTAGACAACTACCGTCTAGACATGGCGGCAAACACGCTTTACGAATTCATCTGGAACCAATTCTGTGACTGGTACCTAGAGCTAACTAAACCTGTTCTTTGGAAGGGTACTGAAGCTCAACAGCAAGCGACTCGTTACACGCTTATCACGGTTCTAGAGAAGACTCTACGTCTTGCTCACCCTGTTCTTCCTTACATCACTGAATCTATCTGGCAAAGCGTTAAGCCGCTAGTAGACGGCGTGGAAGGCGAGACCATCATGACTCAAGCGCTTCCTCAGTTTAATGAAGCTAACTTCAATGCTGAGATCGTTGACGACATCGAATGGGTTAAAACTTTCATCACCGCTATCCGTAACCTACGTGCGGAATACGACATTGCCCCAAGCCAAGGCTTAGAAGTAATGATCAAAGTCGCTGATGAGAAAGATGCAGCACGTATCGAAGCAAATAAGATCGTTCTTACTTCTCTAGCTAAGCTAGACGATATTAAAGTTCTAGCCGACGGTGAAGCGACTCCAGCTTGTGCAACCAAACTGGTTGGCAAATCTGAGCTGATGATCCCAATGGCGGGTCTTATCGACAAAGATGCTGAGCTTGCTCGTCTAGATAAAGAAGTAGCGAAGACTCACGGTGAGATTAAGCGTATCGAAGGTAAGCTAGGTAACGAAGGTTTTGTTGCTAAAGCACCTGAAGCGGTTATCGCGAAAGAGCGTGAAAAGCTTGAAGGCTACCAAGAAACTCTTGTTAAGCTTGAAGAGCAAAAAGCGACAATCGCAGCTTTATAATCCATGCGATAGTTTTTAAGTAAGAAAAAGGGCAGATAATAATCTGCCCTTTTTATTGTCTAAAATTCGGTGGTAATTGTTTGATTAATATAAATTACAACTAGATAACAATGATTTAGGCATTAACACTAACCTTTTTCACTAAACAACTAATGTACGTCCCTCAATGATTCAATCCGTTCACCCAGTTCAGGATGAGAACTGAGCCATGTGGGTAGTTCAGCATGTCCATCAGAACCTTTTCCTAACAATTCAAACATCTCAATCATAGCTTGATTAGAACCATGCAGCTCGATCATCGAATAGGAAGCAAATGAATCAGCTTCTCGCTCTGCATCTTGTGATTGACCATTATTTGCAACAAACACACCAAGACCAGTAAGGTTATCAATGATCCCAGAGCTTTCACCAGTCAAAGCCGCCACAGTTACTGATAACAAACTTGATCGAACCAATACCTTCATTACATGCTGGTGCTGAACATGTCCTAATTCATGTAACAAGATACTGTCTAGTTGCTCTTCCGTTGTAGTCAATCTAACGAGATCATCTAATACGATGATTGTCCCAGCACTCAGCGCAAAAGCATTGGCGCCAAGCTCTGAAGAACGAAAAACCAACTGTACATCGCCTTCAATACTCATTTTTTGCAGCTGCCTTTCAAAGCGCTGTCGAATGTGGCGCTGTCGTTCTTCCGACAGAGTGGAGCTCTCAAAGAACTGTTCATCTAAAGACTCTAAAACCTGATTTTCAACCAGCCTAGGCACCGAATCAGGTAGATAAGTGACTATTTGATGAGTTAACCACGGGATCCCATGAGTGAACATAGAAATAGTAAGTAACACGAGAACAACACTACTAACTAAGATAGCCGTGATGTTCTTCTCTAATTTACCTAAGAAATTATGTTTACCTCTGTCTCTCAAATAGGCGTCCAGCTCATCACTTTCCTCCGAGATAAATTGCCATCCATCTGGGAATTTGAGCTTTGTTGGAGCGGAGCCAACGCCTCGCATAATTTCAACACGTTCAAAATATGCAGAAACAATAGAGCCATCCACACTCAGGAGTAGTTTATCAGGGTGAGAGATATCTAAAATGGCCTCGCAGCGTTCAGAACTACGAGGCGGGTGTGCAACACCAGAGATCATTTAGCCAATACCAAGATCAACATTAAACGCTTGAGCTATTTCATCAGAAATAGCCGATTCCACATCAGACGGTTGGTCGTTTGCTACTAGTAAATCTAAGTTACCTTGAACATACGTATTCTCCGACAAGTAGTTCATCGTTCTTACCATCACCCATGGTCTAGCTAACCCGAGGGTAATCACTTGAAGTAAGAAGTTAGTCAAGACTAAAAACATGTAGCTTTTTATCGTTAATGTCGAAGCAAAACTTAACGTTGAATCGGCCTCATTTTCTTTTCCTTCAAGCACTAATTCAGAGAAGGTGTAATTTCTAATTTTAACTTGAATGTAAGCAGCAATCGCAATACTCATAACAATGAAAGCAAAGTAATAAGCAACCATCATTGAAGTCAAACTTCCGTTGTTAGCGATTTCGGATAACGACTCAGGGTTGCTGATCATGTTGAAGCCAACGGCACTGAAGAGAGCCAAGACGGCAACAATAGAGACAACCAGCCATGCAATCATACTGGTTAAGTATACTTTGAAATAAAAGCCATCTTGGTAATCAGCTTTAAACTGACGATCGCCATAGCGATAACCATTAGAAAAATAATTGGCGATACCGGCAAGTAGCCAGGATTGTAAATAAACATAAGAAGGTATGGATATTAAAATGGCGATACCACCAGCAATCATGTTCATTTGCATCGTAAATATTATTGCCATGATTGCCGTAAATACGCCGACACCCACAACAAGACCACGCCCAAGAATTGCCCAGTAGGCTCCGGAAACAGTACCATGGAAAGAGAAGTGAACATTTCGAAAGCTTGTCATTGCAGAATCAAAACGAGCATTACTGCGAGATAACAATGGTAACAATGCAAAAAAAACCAGTAATAAAACCAATGCAACCTGAGGAGCAAATTGATTACTGACTCCCCAAGCGACTACACAAATCAACGCAATGATTCGCCCTTTCAATATTTGCATGGGCTTACCATGATATTCAAAGCTATCACTACCAATAAATGTATTCCCATAAAAGTAACGTTTATTTCGAACTTTCGCCCAAGCCGAATAAATACCGAGCGTGATCACTGATAGTAGAATGTTAACAATCCATATTCCAAAATACTCTTTCCCTTTTCCACTAAAGAGAACCTTAGTTTCCAACTCTTTGTTTTCCATTTTAACTCCATCTGACGTTTATCATTAAACCATGCGCATCTTGGTGCGCATTGAGAGATTGCACGCTATAGAAACACGCCGTGCTAATCAATAACCTGAATGGATAAATCAAAGGGAGTTATCATAGTTTTTACAAATAATAACAAGGAGCTAAATAAGTCTTACTAATACATTTATCACTATACAGTTACATTCAACCAGAAATTATTTTACCCCTAGAATCCTTTGATAGGTTTCATCTATCGAATTAATCTCTACTTCCCATTAGATTTAATGATAATAATTCTCAATAATAGACCTATCGAAACAACACAACGATTGAGTAATTATCATGAAAAAGACACTAACCTTTGCCGCATTACATTTTACTATCGCATTTAGTGTCGCTTACGTACTAACAGGCGACATCTTAATTGGCAGCTTAATTGCCATGATTGAGCCCTCTGTGAATACTGTGGCCTTCTATTTTCATGAAAAGGCTTGGGCTCAAGTTCCAGCGCTTAAAGCTCGTCAGTGGATGACCAAATTAAAAACAGCAAGCTTCGCTACTATCCACTTTAGTGTTGCCTTTACCGTTGTCTACTTATTGACTGGCGATGCCTTTGTTGGTGGTGTGATGGCAACGTTAGAACCCGCTTTGAATTCCGTGGCTTACTACTTCCATGAGAAAGTTTGGCTACGAAAAGCAGAAAGCCAAACAACACAGCCACAGTTTTGTTTGCACCAACACGCTTAACCTAGAGAGTTTATTGTTGACATAGTTGCGATGCGCAATTAAATTATAGTTGTACATCGCAACCATATTGAGAGGCAACATGACTTCAGCACAACTTAGAGAATTATCACGTCAGCTCGTTCGACAGCTTGGAATGCTCGACAAGGATTGTGGTGATATTGCCCTACCTCCGATTCAAGCGCATACGCTTATCGAACTAGAGCAGCAGCCATTAACCGTGAATCAATTAGCGGATAAGCTCAATATTGATAAGTCCAACGCCAGTAGAGCAGTCAATAATCTAGCGAAGAACTCGTTAATCCAAACCTCGCCACACCCCAACGATAAGCGCAGTGTTGTTGCTTCAGTAACAGAGCAAGGGATAAACACTCTTGCCAAACTTCACAATCAACAAAATCAATTTTATGACTCGGTACTTGAGCGTTTAACGGAAGCGGAAACTCAACAAGTTTCGGGGGGAATCGAGCACTACCTTAAAGCACTGCAACAAAGCCACGCTTCAAGTGATGTGGTGGTTCGTCCCCTACAACAGCAAGACAACACCGTAGTGGCCAATGTAATTCGCCAAGTCTCTTATGAGAACGGGCTAACCGAAGATAAAGGTTATGGTGTAGCAGATCCCACCTTAGAAGACATGTTTAGCGTTTATAACAATGAAAGATCTCAGTATTGGGTAATTGAACTTGATGGAAAGGTTGTCGGTGGTGGTGGATTTGCACCATTAGCAGGGATGCCAGAAGTCTGTGAACTGCAAAAGATGTACTTCTTGCCAGAAACAAGAGGCAAAGGCTTAGCTAAGAGGTTGGTTAATATGTCGATGGAGAAAGCTAAGGAACTGGGTTATCAACATATGTATCTAGAAACGACTGAATGCCTTAATGCCGCAGTAAAACTTTACGAAAAATTGGGCTTTGAACACCTTGATTCAGCTTGGGGAGAAACAGGCCATGACGCTTGTGAGGTTGTCATGGCCAAAACGCTATAATGTGTTTTGAAATAGGGTTAGCGTCGGCAGTTCATCAGATGACAAGCAAGTGAGCGAATTGATTCCTTACGTAACGGGCTAATTACATAACCGCTAACTACGCAAAAAATTACTAACGCAAGAAGCTGGATTCAAGGCGACAAAAGAGCTCTCTTCCTGCCCATCAAGTACCACTTCTAACGAGTATAAATGTTTAGGGTTAGGGTTCTCAATATCAAAAATGATCGGTGCCTCAACCTGGAAAACAACACCCGTATGTTCTGCTCGCACATCTATCGGCATCACCAATGTCATACCATTAAACTTGATTGATGCCGATATTAGCCCCGGCTTTAGCGTTTGATAGATAACATCCACTTTGAACTCACAACCACCACCGTAATGCCAGATCTGCTCTGTCACAACTTGCTCAAGCTTGACGTGACGAACGAACTGCAGATATGGCGCTTGCCAGATTCCGATACGAGAATCCGATTTAGCGACAGCCGGTGAAGAGACTGACTCATCCATATCCTCTTCAAGCAACAGGCTCTCCTCTTCTTCAAGGAAAAGGATCTCAAAACGGTTGCGACCAGACTGCATGTAAGGTCGAATATCTTTACGGTATTCGACTTGGCTGCCATCACAATCAAACACAGCCACACCATTGAGTCGAACTTCCGCAAAGTAATCAACACCTGCCATTACTAACTCAACAAACGGGCACGCCAACATCGCATCATCCACTTCGATGTCATGCATCAGGTGCCACTCTTGCTCTGCGATTTCACTTTCACTCAAGCTATCAGGAAGCTTTGAACTTAACGGAGCCGGAAAGGTAATGTCATCTTGTGGAATAGAGAGATCCGTTAGTGGCGATATTTGCCAAAGACCATCGAGAGGTAATCGCATAGCATTCCTTGAGCTAGATCAATTTTGACCGCATTATAATGAATGAATGCATATAAAGACATTTATTTTTCTGAGGATAAAAAAATGCCAGCTCAAGGCTGGCATTCTTTAAAACTGGGAAGAAATTACTCTTCGTCTTCATCATCTTCGTCAGGGTAGATAGCATCTTCACCTTCGTAGTAAGTGCCCCAACCGTCGTAGATAATGTCAAACTTCTCTGCAAGATTTACAAGCTTCTCAACTTGCTCATCAATCGCTTCTGCATTCAGAGTACACTGCATCGTTGCATCACAACAAAGTAGCTTATTGCCATCTTCGTCTTCTGTCTCTTCAGCTTCAAGCACTTCAAAGCCCATTTTGAATGCTTCAACAACGGCTTTCTCAAGTACTGCGAAATCTTCAGCAAAAAGGTGATGCTCGATATCGTATAGAGCTTCAGGATCGCTACCATCTTCGATTAGTGCTTCAATGATGTCGCGAGTCTCTCCTTTTTGAAATTCAATTAATTCCGCTACTGATAGATATTCATCTTCGTGAGACATGTGTCTGCTCCAGAGTGTTGACTATGAAAAGATCAAATTTGATTGCCACGAAATATGGCATGGATCGTCTAGAAAAGCCACCTAGATCAGGTATAGAAGAGTAAGTTTATCGCTAGATAACAAAGGGGATATCAATTAAAAAGTGAAATCAAAATCACAGAAACAAATTTTCAACATATTATTAACTATCGTGTGTTTTAGCATTTCATTTTTATTGTTACTTTTCGCCTTACTTATCTAAAACTGAGTGGTTAGTCATATCAAATGCATACTGACGATCACTTCATTGGTGCATAAGATCTCATTTAAAAGTAGATAATTGCATAAATTTTGAATGAAAAATCATGTTCACCAAGCAAAATGGATTATCGAATTACTGAAATTTGAGCATAGAACCGCAAAAAGTTTGTTCCAGCATTGAGTCTTTCAATTGGATTTTAATATCACTAATTTTTAATTAATTAGCATTAAAAACCAATAATTGAGAAATAACACAACCTTTACGCAAGTTTCAAAACTTGCATATTACGAACAAGCTTGTCATAAATAGACGCTGGATTAATAGTAAGGATGCAAAATGAGTAAGCTGTACGTTGGCTCCGAAGTCGGTCAATTAAGACGAGTTCTCCTAAATCGACCTGAAAGGGCACTCACCCACCTCACCCCTTCTAACTGTCATGAGTTACTCTTTGATGATGTACTTGCAGTAGAAGCCGCAGGTGAAGAACACGATGCCTTTGCGACGACACTTCGTAACCAAGACG
This sequence comes from Vibrio sp. OPT20, assembly GCF_963889365.1. Taxonomy (NCBI): domain Bacteria; kingdom Pseudomonadati; phylum Pseudomonadota; class Gammaproteobacteria; order Vibrionales; family Vibrionaceae; genus Vibrio; species Vibrio sp. OPT20. The sequence continues at coordinate 16,835 of NZ_CAWPOA010000047.1, forward strand.
TTGAAGTGTTATTACTGCATGACCTACTGGTTGAGACACTCGCCGTGGCTCAAGCTCGTGAGTGGCTACTGACGACTCAAATCTCAGACTTCCGTTACGGCCCTACATTCGCACGTGATTTAAGAGAATACCTTGCTCAAATGGACAACGAGCACTTAGCCACGATCCTACTGGGTGGTTTAGCCTACTCTGAACTTCCTATTAAATCTTCTTCAATGCTACCGAAGATGCACCGCCCGCTTGATTTCGTTATTGAGCCGCTACCCAACCATCTATTTACCCGCGATACTTCTTGTTGGGTTTATGGAGGTGTCTCTCTTAACCCGATGATGATGCCTGCTCGTCAACGAGAAACGAATCACTTGCGAGCAATTTACCGCTGGCACCCTGTATTCGCAGGCCAAGATTTCATTAAGCACTTTGGTGATGAAGATCTTCACTATGACAACGCGAATATTGAAGGTGGAGATGTTTTGGTTATCGGTAAAGGTGCCGTGCTTATCGGTATTTCAGAGCGTACTAAGCCACAAGGTGTTGAAAACCTAGCCGCTAGTTTATTCAAATCCGGTCAAGCAACCGAAGTGATTGCGATTGATTTACCAAAGCACCGCTCTTGTATGCACCTTGATACGGTAATGACACACATGGATATCGACACATTCTCAGTCTATCCAGAGATCGTTCGTAAAGACCTAGATACTTGGCGCTTAACGCCGAAAGAAAATGGCGAAATGCGAGTAGAGAAAGCTGAAAACTACCTAACAGCGATTGAAGGCGCACTGGATCTCGATCAACTGAAGATCATCACAACCGGTGGTGATAACTACGAAGCTGAACGTGAACAGTGGAATGACGCTAACAACGTACTGACGGTGAAACCGGGTACGGTTATCGGTTATGAGCGTAATGTTTACACCAATGAAAAATACGACAAAGCAGGTATCGAAGTTCTGACGATTCCGGGCAATGAGCTAGGTCGTGGCCGAGGTGGCGCTCGCTGTATGAGTTGTCCTATCGAAAGAGACGGTATCTAATCTAAGCCACAAAACTCAATAAAGCGAACACACTAACTTATCTAGGCCAGTACCATTGTACTGGCCTTTTTTATTAAATTAATAAAATAAATATTCACAAATATAGCATTTTTATGTTTAACTGAGTTCTTCATTGATTCTATATACGCAAGGAGCGAGAGATGGCCTTTAATCTTCGCAATCGTAACTTTCTAAAACTTCTCGACTTTACTCCTAAAGAGATTCAGTTTTTACTCGACCTGTCTGCCGACCTTAAAAAAGCTAAGTATGCAGGTACAGAGCAGAAAAAGCTTAACGGTAAAAACATCGCTTTGATCTTTGAAAAAGCATCCACTCGAACTCGATGTGCCTTTGAGGTAGCTGCTTTTGATCAAGGCGCTCAAGTCTCTTATTTAGGCCCTTCTGGTTCTCAGATTGGTCAGAAAGAATCAATGAAAGATACGGCGCGTGTATTAGGTCGCATGTACGATGGCATTGAATACCGAGGGTTTGGCCAAAGCATTGTCGAAGACCTAGGCGCTTATGCCGGTGTACCGGTTTGGAATGGCTTAACCGATGAGTTCCACCCTACTCAGATCTTGGCTGATTTCCTCACTATGCTTGAGCATGGTCGCGGTAAGCATCTTCACCAAATCAGCTTTGCTTACCTTGGTGATGCACGTAATAACATGGGTAACTCTCTGTTAGTGGGCGCCGCGAAAATGGGCATGGATATTCGCCTTGTCGCGCCAAAAGCATTTTGGCCAGAAGAGCACCTTGTCGAAGAGTGCCAAGCTATCGCGCAAAGTACAGGTGCAAAAATCACGCTGACAGAAGACGTTGCCGAAGGTGTGAAAGGCTGTGATTTCCTTTATACCGATGTTTGGGTTTCTATGGGTGAAGCGCCAGAAGCTTGGGACGAACGTGTTGCTGTAATGACACCTTACCAAGTGAATATGGATGTCATTAAGCTCACAGGTAACCCTCAAGTGAAATTCATGCATTGCCTACCCGCTTTCCACAACAATGAAACCGTGATCGGCCAGCAAGTTGCAGACAAATATGGAATGAACGGCTTAGAAGTCACTGACGAAGTCTTTGAATCGGATTACTCAATTGTATTTGATGAAGCAGAGAATCGCATGCATACCATCAAAGCGGTAATGGTTGCGACTCTGGGCCAATAGCGAATACTGAAAGTAAACAAAAGCTTGATGTAATCGCTTGCGCTCACAAATTGAAAGCGTATAATTCTCGGCAATTTGTCTGAGAGTAGTGAAAATGACGCCAAGCAATGTTGTGATAAAACATAATGATATTGTGAAAACACATAATAAAATTGTGAAAACACATAATAAAATTGTGAAAACACCAAATATTGCTCGCAAGCTAGCATGCTTGCCAGGCCGTCTATTCTGCTTTTCAGCACTTTTTTAAAGCCTCCCATTATGGGGGGCTTTTTTATGGCCAATACATTATTGTGGGGAAGAAGATCATGGCGAATTCGCTCTATCAAAAGCACATCATCTCAATTCCAGAGCTTTCTCGTGAAGAGCTAGAATTAATTGTTCAAACGGCAGGTCAGCTAAAGGCTGAACCAAACCCAGAACTCATCAAGAACAAAGTTGTTGCCAGCTGCTTCTTCGAACCTTCAACGCGAACTCGTCTCTCTTTTGAAACGGCTATTCAACGCATCGGTGGTGATGTGATTGGTTTCGACAGTGGTGGTAACACCTCACTGGCGAAGAAAGGCGAAACGCTAGCGGACTCGGTACAGGTTATCTCTTCATACGTTGATGCTTACGTAATGCGTCATCCTCAAGAAGGTGCTGCGCGTCTGGCTTCTGAGTTTTCTAACGGTGTACCGGTTATTAACGCAGGTGACGGCGCAAACCAACACCCAACACAAACGCTATTAGACCTATTCTCTATCGCTGAGACACAAGGCCGCCTAGACAACCTCAACGTTGCATTCGTTGGTGACCTTAAGTACGGCCGTACGGTTCACTCGTTGACTCAAGCGCTAGCGAAGTTCGATAACATCTGTTTCTACTTCGTAGCACCTGAAGCACTGGCGATGCCAGACTACATTTGCGAAGAACTTGATGAAGCGGGTATCAAGTATCAACTGCTGACAGACATGGAAGATGTCATTCCAGAACTTGATGTCTTGTACATGACTCGAGTTCAAAAAGAGCGCTTCGATGAATCGGAATACGCGCATATCAAATCAGCGTACATCCTGACTGCTCCGATGCTGGAAAATGCACGTGATAACCTAAAGGTTCTTCACCCTCTTCCTCGTGTTGATGAAATTACTGTCGATGTCGATAAAACACCTTACGCTTACTACTTCCAGCAAGCAGAGAACGGTGTTTACGCACGTGAAGCACTGCTAGCCCTTGTTCTTAACGAAACGCTGTAGAGGAGAGATATCATGTCTAAAGAGACTCAATTAAAAGTTGAAGCAATCAAGAACGGAACGGTTATCGACCATATCCCAGCCAACATCGGGATCAAGGTACTCAAACTGTTCGACATGCATAACTCAAATCAGCGAGTAACGATTGGCCTAAACCTGCCATCTTCTGCTCTAGGCGGCAAAGACTTACTCAAGATAGAGAATGTGTTTATCACTGAAGAGCAGGCGAGCAAGTTAGCACTTTACGCACCTCACGCAACGGTAAACCAAATCGAAGATTACGAAGTGGTTAAGAAGCTACCACTAGAACTTCCTGAGCAAATCAACGATGTGTTTGAGTGTCCAAACACCAACTGTATTACTCACAATGAGCCCGTAGAAAGCAGCTTTAAGATCTTTGAAAAGAAAGAAGATATTCGATTGAAGTGTAAGTACTGCGAAAAAGTATTCTCTCGTGAGATCGTGACAGAAAGATAACGTCATACGGCAACGCCGATCGAACGCAAAAACTATTCAATACCTCGCCTGTGCGGGGTATTTTGCTCTTTACCTATCCTGAGTTTGAAGGCACACTAAAAATTGCTTTTTATCCAATAACTGACGGAATAACCAATGACTAAAGTACTTCACACAGAATCTGCTCCAGCTGCAATCGGCCCATACGTACAAGGTGTTGACCTTGGCAATATGGTTCTGACTTCTGGTCAAATCCCAGTAAACCCAGCAACTGGTGAAGTATCTGCTGATATCGCAGAGCAAGCTCGCCAATCTCTAGACAACGTTCAAGCAGTTGTTGAAGCTTCTGGCCTGACTGTAAAAGACATCGTAAAATTAACGGTATTCGTTAAAGACCTAAACGACTTCGGCACAGTAAACGAAGTTTACGGTAAGTTCTTTGATGAGCACGGCGTTGCAAATTACCCTGCACGTTCATGTGTTGAAGTAGCTCGTCTACCAAAAGATGTAGGTATCGAGATCGAAGCTATTGCGGTTCGCAAATAGTTTTTTACCTATAGAATAAACGGTTTCTAGTAAACAAGTTGGCATAACGCTGAGCGTTTATCAGATACAAAAAAGGTTGCCAAATTGGCAACCTTTTTTATTGTTCATCATTTCACTTAGATGATTACTTCTTATTAAGCTCAATCACTTCTTTGTCTAACTCTTCAAGCTTAGCAGCCATCTGCTCACGGGCTAAGTTAGCCAGTTGACGAACATTAGACTTATCGTAATCTTCAGTGCTGATTGGTGGTAGCATTTCAACAATCACATGACCATTGTTCCAACGGTTCAGCTTCACGCCACCAGTTGAGCTACACACGATAGGGATAATAGGTAAGCCAGCGCCAATCGCAGCATGGAAAGCACCCGTTTTGAATGGCAACAAACCACGACCACGAGAACGAGTCCCCTCAGGGAACATCCAAACCGAAACATCACTCTCTTTTAGACTAGTAACCACTTGATCGATCGTACCTACCGCTTTGCTACGGTTAGCTCGGTCAATTAGGATATTACCCGTCAACCAGTATAGCTGACCAAAAAGAGGCATCCACGCTAGGCTTTTCTTGCCTACTGTCACAACTTTAGGTGTTACCGCTGATGAAATCGTGAATAGATCCCAGCTGTTTTGGTGGTTTGCAACGTAAACATGTTGGCCACGAGAGTAAGCATCTTCCGGGATGCGAAGCTCTAACTTCATACCAAAGATTTTTGACATGCGACCGAAATAACGGCCAAAGGTAAATACGTGTTTCGGGTTACGTGGGCTTAATAGACAATAGCCACAACCAAATACAAACATAAGAATCGCAAATATCGCCACTGCGAAAATACGTAATATTGCTATCATTTTGCTCCTCACAACCGCCAAGTTGATTCATCTATTCACACAAAATAGGCAATAGATTCACTTGCGGTAAATACAACTATAAAAAAGCCGAAACCAAGGTTCCGACTTTTATGTTTTCATCTTACTGATTCATGAATCCACTAACCTAAGTTAGTTCGACTCGCTAAATCGTGTAATGTTTGCGCCTAAAGCTGAAAGTTTATCTTCAATCTTATCGTAGCCACGATCGATGTGATAAATACGGTCAACGATAGTTTCGCCTTGGGCAATACAACCAGCAATAACTAGACTCGCAGATGCACGAAGATCCGTTGCCATTACTTGAGCGCCGCTTAACTTCTCAGTTTCACCACAGATAGCCGTGTTGCCTTCGATTTCCGCTTTTGCGCCCATTCGCTGTAATTCAGGAATGTGCATAAAGCGGTTTTCAAAGATAGTCTCAGTGATAACGCCACTGCCCTTCGCCATCATATTGAGCAGAGTAAACTGTGCTTGCATGTCGGTAGGGAAACCTGGGTGAGGTGCTGTTACGATTTTCACCGCTTTCAGCTCACGATCTGTCATATCAAGGCTGATCCAGTCTTCGCCCGTTTCAACCTTCGCACCCGCTTCTTCAAGCTTCGCTAATGCAGCTTCAAGAAGATGAGCGTTGGTGTTGCGACAAACCACTTTACCGCCAGAAACAGCAGCAGCAACAAGGAACGTACCCGTTTCGATACGGTCAGCAACCACAGAGTGATGACCACCACCAAGACGTTCAACGCCTTCGATAGTAATCGTGTCTGTACCTGCGCCAGAAATCTTAGCACCTAGTTTGTTTAGGAAATCAGCCGTATCAACAATCTCAGGCTCACGCGCTGAGTTATCTAATACAGTTGTACCTTCCGCTAGCGTTGCTGCACACATGATAGTAATGGTGGCACCCACACTTACTTTATCCATCACGATGTGCGCGCCTTTCAAACGGCCGTCAACACTTGCTTTTACATAACCATCTTCCAACTTAATGGTCGCACCTAGTTGCTCTAGGCCATGGATATGTAAATCAACAGGTCGAGCGCCAATTGCACAACCACCAGGAAGTGACACTTGGCCTTCACCAAAACGAGCGACTAGAGGACCTAAAGCCCAAATAGAAGCACGCATTGTTTTTACTAAATCATAAGGCGCACAAAATTCATTAATCTCGCTGCCATCAACATGAACACTACCGTTACGTGATACTTTTGCGCCTAAACGCTTAAGTAGTTCCATCGTAGTATCGATGTCACGTAGGTGAGGAACATTACTCACTTCAACCGGCTCTTCAGCAAGGATTGAGGCGAATAAAATAGGTAGCGCTGCATTTTTTGCGCCTGAGATCGTCACTTCACCGCTTAACGGCTTATCCGATCCAATAACTCGAAACTTTTCCATCATAAACCTTAAAGTGACATCAGTTTCTTATCACGTTCCCACTCTTCTGGCGTGAAAGCCTTAATAGAAAGAGCATGGATGTCATTGCGTTGAATGTATTCCATTAGTGGGCCGTAGATTAGTTGCTGCTTCTTAACTCGATTCATGCCGTCAAAACATGCATCAACCGCAACAACTTCATAATGACTGCCTTCACCCTTCACGAAAATTTCCTGAAGGTTCAGTGCCGCTGCTAATAATTCTTGTACTTTTGTGCTGTCCACAAATAGCTCCTGCCTAATTTTTTATGTGTTCTGCCATCATTGGCTGGATATTGCTCAATTGGAACAACGTTCGTAATTGTTCTGGCACGAAACTGAGCATTATATGACAGTTTTGATTTTTTGCATGCTCTAATAAGTGAATTAGCATCACCATTCCTGCTGAATCGACTCGATTTATATGGCTAAGGTCAATTTCAACGCTCGATTCCGTCGTTTGCCACTTTTCCAATATACGCCAGATTGCAGGGACACTGTCTCGGTCTATATCACCGAGCAGCTGATACTCTTTAGAGCTTAGTTCTTGCCATTGAGAGTGGCTCATTATTTATTACTCTCAAAACGAATCGGTTGTGCTGCAAGTTTCTCTAATTCATCGGCAACTTGTAAGATGCCTTCTTGACGAATTTTAGTATTCCACTCTGATTGCTTGCTCGATAATAGGCTAATACCTTCAGCAACCATATCAAACGCCTTCCACTCGCCCGACTTCTTGTCTTTGCGTAACTTAAATTCAAGCTTAATGTTTGGTCGCGGCGTATCTATGATACTAACCTTAATACTGGTAATACGGCTATCTGCTTTGATTTTTGGTTCTGGACCAAATTCAATCGTCTGATCTGTGTACTGAGTCAGTACTTGAGCGTAAGAAGAAACAAGGTATTTACGGAACGCATCGATAAACACGCCCACGTCTTTTCTATCCGCGCCTTTCAAGTTTGGACCTAGCAGTTTAAGAGCTGCATATTGAGCATTAACATAGGGCATCAACTCTTCTTCCACAATGACCTTCAATAACTCAGGATCTTGCTGGATATTCTCTTGCTCACTCTTCAAACGATCAAATGCCACTTCAGCAACTTGCGTCATCATCTGATAAGGCTGAGTGCGATCAATCGATTCTTCAGCAAGAACTTGAGTCGACATCAGCAAAGCAACCGCAGTTATAAACCATTTTTTCAATAGGCTATTCGTCTTTAACATGAGACTACTCCTTAGCTTCATTATCATCAGAACCGCCAACGCTATACAGCACCTGGCCTATCAAATCTTCGAGCACTAATGCTGATTTGGTGTCTTCAATCGAGTCACCATCAACCAACATCTCTTCATCTTCAAAAATGAAGCCAGGAACAAGACTGATGTATTGCTCACCAATTAAGCCAGACGTTAAGATTTGAGCACTAGAGGTATCTGGAAATTGTGAGTACTTCGCATCAATAGATAATTCAACGACAGGAAGGTAACTCTCGGTATCAAGCTCAATACTTTTAACTCGACCGACAACGACGCCACCCACCTTCACTGGAGAGCGAACTTTTAGGCTACCAATGTTGTCAAAAGTCGCTTTTAGATTGTAAGTATGGTTCGAACCTAAGCCTTTTACGTCAGCGACTTGAAAGATCATGATTAAGATTGCGCAAATTCCGACAATAACAAAGGTGCCGACCCATAATTCTAATTTTCGAGTTTGTTGCATGATTAATTCCCAAACATCAATGCGGTAAGAACAAAATCTAGCCCTAATACCGCTAGAGAAGAGTGCACTACAGTGCGTGTGGTTGCCTGACTAATACCTTCTGAGGTCGGTACCGCATCATAACCATTAAAAAGTGCGATCCAAGTTACTGTGATAGCAAAGACCATACATTTGATCGTGCTGTTACCAATATCTCGACCTAGCTCAACGGAAGACTGCATCGCTGACCAGAAACTGCCGTGGTCAATGCCCTTCCAATCAACACCAACTAACTGAGCCCCCCAAATCCCGACCGCCATAAAGATCATAGCGAGCAGTGGCATTGAGATAAGCCCGGCCCAAAGGCGTGGCGCAATAATGCGTTTGAGAGGATCGACGGCCATCATTTCAAGGCTAGAGATCTGTTCGGTTGCTTTCATTAAGCCGATCTCAGCCGTTAATGCTGAACCTGCGCGGCCTGCAAACAATAACGCAGTCACCACTGGGCCCAACTCACGTAACAGTGAAAGCGCGACCATTTGACCAAGGTTACCTTCAGCACCGTAGTCGATTAACACGACATAGCCTTGCAGGCTGAGCACCATGCCAATAAACAAACCCGAAACTAAAATGATAGCTAATGACTGAACACCAACGCTATAAAGTTGTTTAACGAATAAAGGGAAATTCTTTAGTCTCGGGATGCCAAACAAAGCCCCAAATAACATCAGGCTTGCTCGACCAAATGACTCACAGATCGCAAGTGTTCGCTTACCGACACCCGCAATAGCTTTAACAATCATATTAAAACAAATCCTCTTTTAAGCTCTTCGCAGGAAATCTAAACGGCACAGGGCCATCCGCGTCACCTTGCAAAAATTGCTGCACTCTCGGATCGCTGTTGTTGTACAACTCATCAGGCGCACCAGCAGCAATGATTTTTCCATCAGCCATCAGATAAACCCAATCGGCAATACTCATCACCTCAGGCACATCGTGAGAAACGACAATAGAGGTTAAGCCCAAAGCTTGATTGAGATTACGGATCAGCTCAACCAAGACGCCCATAGTGATCGGGTCTTGGCCAACAAATGGTTCATCGTACATGATGAGTTCTGGATCCAATGCGATCGCACGAGCCAACGCGGCACGTCTCGCCATCCCACCAGACAATTCACTCGGCATCAATTGCGCAGCACCTCGTAACCCTACCGCTTCAAGCTTAAGTAATACGATGGTACGAATGAATTTTTCATTAAGTTCAGTGTGCTCTCGCAGCGGAAACGCCACATTATCAAAGACATTAAGATCAGTAAAAAGTGCACCCGATTGGAAAAGCATGCTCATTTTCTTGCGGGCTTGATATAGCTTACGACGTGATAATGCAGGGATACTGTCGCCATCAAACCAAATTTCGCCCTCATCTGGCGGTAATTGTCCGCCAATCAAACGCAGCAAGGTCGTTTTACCGATCCCTGACGGGCCCATGATTGCGGTTATTTTGCCTTGAGGCACCTCTAAACTGATGTCATCAAAGATAACGCGCTCACCGCGTGAGAAGCTGAGGTTCTTAACTTTCACAAGCTCAGTGTTCAACATATTTTTGTTGTTTCCTTGCTTTAAAATACGCCAATTATGGCTGCAATAATAATGAGTCTACTTTAGAATTAAAAGCACTGTTCAATTAATTCATATTAAACTGGAATCTATGCAGGGATTTGAAAGCATTAGAAAATTATCTATTGAGCTCTCTTTCTTGCCTGCTAACTGGTAATTAATTTGCCGAGTGACTTCCCTTTTATCTAGCAACAGGTCAAAATTAGCGGTTAATTCTCCGTTTTTTATTAATTTTTTAGGAATCATCATGCTTGAAGCGATTGCGTTTCTTATTATCGGTCTAGGTTTTTTGGTGTGGAGTGCAGATAAGCTGGTTTACGGCGCCGCTGCTCTTGCTCGCAACTTTGGTATCTCACCATTAGTTATCGGTATGACGATTCTAGCAATGGGGTCTTCGGCTCCTGAAATGATGGTTTCAGCAACAGCTGCTCTTGATGGAAAAACAGATACGGCTGTAGGTAACGTTCTCGGTTCAAACATCGCCAACATCGCACTGATTTTGGGTATTACAGCGCTTATCAAACCGCTATCAATTAGCTCTGGTGTGATTCGCCGTGAACTACCATTGATGATTGGTGTCACTCTACTAGCGGGCGCTTTGCTGTGGGACAACCATTTAGGGTTCTACGAAGGCGTATTATTGTTTGTTCTTTTTGCCGCATTCTTATTCGCGATGCTGCAAATCAGCCGCAGTGAGAAAAAGAACGGCGATGCCTTCCTTGAAGAACAAGAATCTGAAGTTCCTGAAGGTGTGAGCAACCCTAAAGCCGCAATGTGGGTGGTAGTTGGTCTGATAATACTGCCTCTAGCTGCCAACATGTTGGTTGATAACGCCGTTGTTATCGCGAAGTTATTTGGCATGAGCGACCTTGTGATTGGTTTAACCATTATTGCCGTTGGTACAAGCCTGCCTGAGCTAGCAGCATCACTTGCTGGCGTAATGAAGGGGGAGGATGATATGGCCGTGGGTAATATCATTGGCTCGAACGTATTCAACATCCTTGCTGTTATGGGTATCCCTGGCATCCTAAACCCTTCAGTCTTGAGCGAGTTTGCGATGGGTCGTGATTTCTGGGTAATGCTAGGTGTATCGCTACTGCTTGTCGTCATGGCGCTAGGTAAATCACGTAGTGTGAATCGTATTGAAGGCGGTGTGTTAATAGTGACATTCGTGGCCTACCAAGCTTACCTACTTATGAACATGTCAGCTTAATTATTGATTTAACTTCCCGTACTTGGAGTATTTAATGTCTCAGTCATTCGATTATCGCAGTGTTGCAAAGCAAGTTTTGGAAACCGAAGTTGCAGGTCTTACTCAATTGGACCAATATTTTAATGATGACTTTTGCAAAGCTTGCGACCTTATCCTGAACAACAAAGGAAAAGTGGTTGTGATGGGCATGGGGAAATCTGGCCACATCGGAAAAAAAATAGCAGCAACACTAGCAAGTACTGGGACATCCGCTTTCTTCGTACACCCAGGGGAGGCTGCGCACGGTGACTTAGGAATGATCGGGGCTGGCGATGTTGTGATAGCAATATCCAACTCTGGCGAATCAGGTGAAATCCTAAGCTTATTCCCGGTATTGAAGCGTTTGAACATCAAGATTATCAGCATGACAGGTAAGCCAGCATCAAACATGGCGACTTTGTCTGATATTCATTTACAAATATCAGTGCCAGAAGAAGCGTGCCCATTAGGGCTTGCACCAACAACCAGCACCACGGCAACCTTGGTGATGGGTGATGCATTAGCCGTCGCACTGTTACAAGCCAGAGGCTTTACTGCGCAAGATTTTGCTTTGTCCCACCCTGGCGGCGCTTTGGGTCGACAACTATTATTGAAGCTTGAAGATATCATGCATACGGGCGATGCACTTCCAGTGGTAGCACCGGAAGCATTGGTACGAGACGCTCTTTTGGAGATATCTCAAAAAGGCTTGGGGATGACGGCAGTCGTGGGTGAAGACGGTCTAATGGCCGGTATTTTTACTGATGGTGATTTGCGCCGTATCCTAGACAAGCGCATCGATATCCATGATACGCAGATCGGCGACGTGATGACGCTAAATCCGACGGTAGCAGAACCAAACATGCTCGCGGTTGAGGGTTTGAACTTGATGCAAGCTAAGAGCATCAATGGCCTAATGCTGTGCCATGAAGGCAAACTAGTCGGAGCGTTAAACATGCATGACTTACTGAAAGCAGGAGTAATGTAATGACACAGACAGTCGAAACTCTATACGGCACGGTAGATTCAGAAGTGTTTGCCGTAGCAAAAGAGATCAAATTGCTTATTTGCGATGTCGATGGCGTATTCTCAGATGGTCGCATCTACATGGGCAACAACGGTGAAGAACTGAAAACCTTCCACACTCGTGATGGCTATGGCATTAAGTCACTGATGAACGCTGGTATCGAAATCGCGATCATCACTGGCCGTAAATCTCAAATTGTTGAGAATCGAATGACCGCTCTCGGTATTAAGCTTATTTACCAAGGTCAGGATGATAAAGTTAAGGCATACCAAGATATTTGCGATAAGCTTTCTGTAAATCCTGAAAATACGGGCTACATCGGAGACGATCTGATCGACTGGCCTGTGATGGAAAAAGTTGGCTTGAAAGTATGTGTTGCAGATGGTCATCCACTACTTGCAAAGCGTGCAAATTACGTGACAACCATTAACGGTGGTCACGGTGCGGTACGTGAAATTTGCGACCTTATTTTACAAGCAAGAAATGAACTCGACGTGCATAAAGGTTTAAGCATATGAGTTTTACTCGTATTATCTATTTAATACTCATATTTATTGCCTCTTGGTCGACCTATTACTTGTACGACAAAGAGCAAACATCAACGATACAAGTGGCTCCAAATTTGGAGCTGCCCGCGTTTAGTGGCAAAAGTCTAAACAACATTAGCTATGACGAAAGCGGTATTCGTAGCTATCAGGTTGAATCGACGTATTTAGAGCACTACTCAGTGGTTGGCGATACGCACTTTCAAAACCCGGTTCTTTCGGTATTCCGAGAAGGGCACACGATTGAATGGCAAGTCACCGCTGATCGCGCGATTATGGATGAGAATCAAGTTGTCACGTTTTATGACAACGTCGTGGCAAAGAACCTGTTGCCAGAAGCCAGCTTCGATACAATGACCACAGATAAAATGGTTGTTGAGCTGCCTAGCCGAGATTTTTATTCAGAGACTCCGGTCCATATGATCGGTACATTTTTTGAAACTGAGGGACAAGCAATGAAAGGTAACTTCGGTACCAACAATGCAACCCTCTTTAATTCTGTTCAAGGTAGATATGAAACTCTTACACCTTAGTTTATTCGCTTTGACCCTTGCGGCGCCTAATGTCTATGCCCTTTCTTCGGATAGCGAGCAACCTGTCTACATTGACTCAGACAGCCAGCAATTGGATATGAAAAGTAACCAAGTGACTTTCCTTGGTGATGTAAACCTTAAGCAAGGCAGCATCAATATCAATGCCGATAAGGTTATTGTTACCCGCAACGCCGTAAACGGTGAGATTGAAGAAATTCAAGGCTTCGGTAAGCCAGCGACCTTCTCTCAACTGACTGACGACGGGAAGACACTCTACGGTGAAGCTGATGACTTACATTACCAGCTTGTTGCCGACAAATTGATCATGACTAAGAATGCAATGCTATCTCAAGATGGCAGCATCATTCGTGGCTCTAAGATCACCTACCAGATCGGCTCTCAAAAATTAGTCGCTGACAGTGGTGAAAACAAACGAGTGTCAACGGTTTTACAACCAACGGAAGTGAATAAGTAACGATGGCTGTTCTTAAAGCAAAAAACCTAGCGAAAACCTACAGCAAGCGCAAAGTTGTTACCGATGTAAGCTTGCAGGTAGAGTCAGGCCAGATCGTTGGTCTGCTTGGCCCTAACGGTGCGGGGAAAACGACCTCTTTCTATATGATAGTAGGCCTGGTTGCGCGTGATGAAGGAACTATCAGCATTGACGACCGTGACATCAGTATCTTGCCAATGCACAGTCGTTCTCGTCTTGGTATCGGTTACCTACCGCAAGAAGCATCGATTTTCCGTAAATTGTCTGTTGAGAACAACATCATGGCCGTTTTACAAACCCGTGATGAGATGACTAACGAACAGCGCCAAGATAAGCTGGAAGACCTTCTAGAAGAGTTCCACATCCAACATATCCGCACCAGTAATGGTATGGCTCTGTCAGGTGGTGAGCGTCGTCGTGTGGAGATTGCTCGAGCTCTAGCAGCAAACCCGCAATTCATTCTGCTGGATGAACCGTTTGCCGGTGTTGACCCGATCTCAGTTATCGATATCAAGAAAATCATTGTTCACCTACGTGATCGCGGCTTGGGCGTTTTGATTACCGATCACAACGTTCGTGAAACATTAGATGTGTGTGAAAAAGCTTACATCGTAAGCCAAGGACACCTGATCGCTGAGGGTACTCCTGAAGATGTTCTCAATAACGAACAAGTTAAACAAGTTTATCTAGGCGAACAATTCCGTCTATGATTATATAGAGAGTATCGAGAGTTCTAAGAATAATAACTAGGTAAGTCACACTGAATGAAACCCTCATTACAACTTAAGCTAGGCCAACAGTTAGCAATGACTCCTCAATTGCAGCAAGCGATTCGTTTGTTGCAATTGTCTACTTTAGATTTGCAGCAAGAGATTCAAGAAGCACTTGAATCTAATCCACTACTCGATGTCGAAGAAGGCAATGAAGATACGCCTACATCGGAAGAGAAACCTAGCAGTGACGAGAAAGAAACAGTTGAAGCCACAGAGCAAGATTTACCTGATAGTTCAGACTTAATCGAAAAATCAGAAATTGGCAACGAACTAGAAATCGACACAACTTGGGAAGACGTCTACAGCGCCAACACAGGTAACACGGGTATTGCGATTGATGACGACATGCCTGTTTATCAAGGCGAAACGACTCAAAGCCTACACGATTACCTACTTTGGCAACTCGACCTAACACCATTCTCTGAAACTGACCGAAGCATTGCTTTCGCGCTGATTGATGCCATTGATGACTATGGCTACCTCACCGTATCTTGTGAAGATATCCTTGAAAACTTCGATAGCGAAGAAGTAGAGCTTGATGAGATTGAAGCCGTCCGCAAACGAGTTCAGCAGTTTGACCCGCTGGGTGTCGGTTCAGTGAACCTACAAGATTGCTTGTTACTGCAACTGGCAACCTTTCCCCAGGATACCCCTTGGCTTAACGAAGCTAAGTTAGTACTTACTAGCCACATCGACCAACTCGGTAACCGCGATTACAAATTAGTCATCAAAGAAACCAAGCTGAAAGAAGCGGAACTACGTGAGGTTCTGCAGCTGATTCAGCAACTGGATCCTCGACCTGGCAGTAAGATTACACCGGACGAAACTGAATATGTGGTTCCAGACGTAACGGTGTTCAAAGATCTTGGAAAGTGGTTAGTCACCATTAACCCTGATAGTGTCCCTAAGCTGAAAGTAAATCAGCAATATGCCGCTCTTGGTAGCAAGGGCAGCAGCGCAGACAACCAATTCATTCGCTCAAATTTGCAAGAAGCAAAATGGCTAATCAAAAGCTTGGAAAGCCGAAATGAGACGCTACTCAAAGTTGCGCGATGCATTGTTGAACATCAGCGTGATTTCTTCGAACATGGCGAAGAAGCGATGAAGCCAATGGTTCTGAATGATGTTGCGTTAGCCGTTGATATGCACGAATCCACGATCTCTCGTGTGACGACTCAAAAATTCATGCACACGCCACGTGGCATCTTCGAACTCAAATACTTTTTCTCAAGCCATGTCAGCACTGACAATGGCGGTGAATGTTCATCTACAGCAATTCGCGCACTGATTAAGAAGCTTGTCGCAGCGGAAAATACCGCGAAGCCTCTCAGTGACAGTAAGATTGCTGCTTTACTGGCTGACCAAGGAATTCAGGTAGCTAGACGTACCATAGCGAAATACCGTGAGTCTCTGGGCATTGCCCCATCGAGTCAGCGTAAACGCCTGCTATAAGCTAATTTAGTTAGCTATTAATTTAGTTATAACCTGGCAACCAACTGAAAAGGAAAGTCTATGCAAATCAATATTCAAGGCCATCACGTTGATCTTACCGATTCAATGCAAGACTATGTTCGCACTAAATTCGACAAACTTGAGCGCTTCTTTGATCATATCAATAGCGTTCAGGTTGTTTTAAAAGTTGAGAAAATCAATCAAATCGCGGAAGCTACCCTGCATATAAATCAGGGGGAAATCCATGCGACAGCAACTGATGAAAGCATGTATGCCGCGATTGATTCATTGGTTGATAAACTCGTCCGCCAACTCAACAAGCACAAAGAAAAGCTAAGTAGTCACTAACATGCAATTAAGCGAAGTACTTTCATTGGACTGCACCAAAAGTGCAGTCCAATGCACAAGCAAAAAAAGAGCCCTTGAGCTCATCAGTCAGATCGCTGCAGAAAGCTGTGGTCAAGATTCAACAGAACTGTTTGAGTGCATGTTGAGCCGTGAAAAAATGGGCAGTACTGGTATTGGTAATGGCATCGCTATTCCTCATGCTCGTATGAATGTCAGTGATAAAGCGATAGCTGTATTACTACAATGCCAAGACCCAATCGAATTTGATGCGATTGATAATCGTCCTGTCGACCTACTATTTGCTCTGCTTGTTCCTAGTGAACAATGTAAAGAACATCTAAAAACCCTTTCATGTATGGCAGAACGACTTAACGACAAGCAGACTCTTAAAAAGTTGCGTAATGCTCAAAGCGATCAAGAGCTTTACGACATCATGATCCAAGTGCCAACTTGCGAGCAATAACATGCGATTAATCGTTGTGAGTGGCCAATCTGGGGCCGGTAAAAGTGTTGCGTTACGAGTCCTTGAAGACTTGGGGTATTACTGTGTGGATAATCTTCCAGTAAACCTGCTAAGCGACTTCGTCGAATCGGTACGCGAGATCAATCAAAACGTCGCTGTTAGCATTGATATTCGCAATCTACCGAAAGAACCGCAGTTAGTTACAGAGACACTAGAACAACTAGAAGCCGCCACTGATATTGATGTGAACGTTTTGTTCCTAGACGCAAGTAAGCAAACGCTACTCAAACGCTACAGCGAAACACGCAGAATCCACCCTTTATCGATCGGTCAGGAAAAGTTATCTCTTGAGCAAGCGATTGATTTAGAAAAGACACTCCTAACACCTCTCGCAGAGCAAGCCAGCATTGTGATTGACAGCAGTGATTGCAACCTCTACGAATTGAGCGAAAAGGTTCGATTTAAAGTTGAAGGCAAAGAGAAGCAAGAGCTGATCATTGTCTTTCAATCTTTCGGTTTCAAATACGGCCTACCAAGTGATGCCGACTATGTGTTTGATGTTCGCTTTTTGCCGAATCCTCACTGGGAACCCGCACTACGACCATTAACGGGTCTTGATGCACCCATTCACTCTTTTCTTGAAAAACACTCAGAAGTTCTTGAACTCAAGCAGCAAATTCAAGGCTTTGTTGAGCAGTGGTTGCCAATGTTAGAGAAGAATAATCGCAGCTATCTAACGGTCGCGATTGGTTGTACTGGCGGTAAACACCGCTCGGTTTACCTAACTCAGAAAATTGGTGAATACTTCGAACAACTTGGCCATCAAGTTCAAATCAGACACGCCTCCCTAGAGAAGCACCAACAGGGCTAACCATGGAATTAACTCGAACTGTACTGATCCAAAATCGCTTGGGTCTTCACGCTAGAGCAGCCGTAAAATTGGTTGAGCTTGCACAAAGCTTTGATGCAACCATCACCATCCATAGTGAAGAAGATAAAACAGCAACAGCAGACAGTGTAATGGGGCTACTTATGCTGGAGTCGGCGCAAGGGCAACACATCACCATCCAAGCCGCAGGCACCGATTCACAGCAAGCGCTTGATGCCGTTTGTCACCTAATTGAAGACCGGTTTGATGAGGGCGAGTAGCAAAAAACGCTTCACTCACAACATCTAAAACTCAAACCACGCATCAACCAATATTAATTCTTAGTTCTACCTAAGTTAATGATTTAAATAAGCCCCAGAATTAAGTTACTATTCCAAGCATTGTTAGAATAATGAGATAGGAGGAAAATATGGCAGAGCAATTAGAATTCGACCAAGCTCACCAAACCCTCCAAGAAGTCAGCGAAGCCCTAGAAAACGGCCGATTTGTTCACGTACGCCGACAACTTCAGGATATGGAACCTGAGGATATTGCACACCTTTTAGAAGCCTCCCCTCGCAAAAGTCGTGACGTACTCTGGCAACTCACCGATCCTGAAGACTACGGTGAAATTCTTGATGAACTAAACGAAGACGTCAAAGATGCTCTTGTGTCGAAAATGGCACCAGAGACCTTGGCAGAAGCAACAGAAGGCATGGAAACCGATGACGTCGCGTACGTACTTCGAAGCCTACCTGACGATGTTTCTCGAGAAGTCCTTTCCCAAATGGACTCCGTTGATCGTGCATTAGTAGAAACAGCCCTTTCGTACCCTGAAGATTCAGCGGGTGCGTTAATGAACACCGACGTAATCACGATCCGTGGTGATGTCGATGTTGAGGTCGTACTGCGTTATTTACGTATGCGTGGTGAATTACCTGACGCTACCGATGCATTATATGTTATCGATGACGACGAACGCCTCATTGGTAACCTATCGCTCAGCACACTGATTACGACTCAGCCTGATGTGTCTGTTTCAGAAGTGATGGAAGATGCAGACGAAGCGATCGCAGTCGAAACTAGCGCCTCTGATATCGCTAGCCTATTCGAACGTCGTAATTGGGTGTCTGCTCCTGTTGTCGATGTAAATCAACACCTTGTCGGTCGTATCACGATCGATGATGTGGTTGATGTTATCCGTGAAGATGCCGAACACTCAATGATGAGTATGGCGGGTATGGACGATGACGAAGATACCTTCGCACCGGTCGTCAAATCTGCTCGTCGTCGTAGTGTATGGCTAGGCGCAAACGTTTTGGCAGCACTCGCGGCAGCGTCTGTGTCGAATATGTTTGAGGCCACACTGAATGAGATGGCCGCGATTGCTGTTTTGATGACCATCGTACCTTCCATGGGTGGTGTTGCAGGTAACCAAACCGTCGCTCTAGTGATTCGTGGTTTAGCGCTTGGTCACATTGGTGACAGTAACAAACGCGAACTGCTACTCAAAGAAGCTTCTATCGGCTTCCTTAACGGCATTCTATGGGCCGTTATCATTGGCGGCATAGTGGTTGCTTGGAAAGGCAATTGGATCTTGGGAGGCATCATCTCAGCAGCGATGATGACAAACTTGATTGTCGCGGGTATTGCCGGTGTAACCATTCCTGTGATGCTGAAGAAGATGAATATCGACCCTGCTCTTGCAGGCGGTATGGCTCTGACCACAGTGACTGATGTGATTGGCCTATCGGTGTTCTTAGGCTTAGCCACCATTCTTATCTAACTCATGCTTATCTAGTGTGAATAAACAGATAGCCTATTCTAAGACGAGATGCTGAATACAAAAAGGGAGCCAGAGGCTCCCTTTTTAATAGGTCAGATTTACGCTTCAGGTTTGAGCTGCAGATTTAAACTAAAGCAAATTAAGCAAATTACTCACCCGCGACTTTCATCGATTCAAGTAAGATAGAACCGGTTTGAATTTGTGAACGCGTTTCAACGTCGTTACCTACCGCTACAATCTGAGTGAACATATCTTTTAGATTGCCCGCGATCGTCACTTCCGATACTGGGTATTGGATCTCTCCGTTCTCAACCCAGAAACCTGCAGCACCACGAGAATAATCTCCTGTCACGGTATTAACGCCTTGACCCATCACTTCAGTCACAAGGAAGCCTGTGCCTAACTCTTTTAGCATTTGCTCAAAGTTTTGACCAGTCGATTTAACGAACCAGTTATGAATACCACCCGCATGACCTGTTGGCGTCATATCCATTTTACGTGCGGCGTAGCTCGTTAGCAGGTAAGTTGCTAACACACCGTCGGTGATGATTTCACGATCTTGAGTGAACACACCTTCGCTATCGAATGGGCTTGAAGCCAAACCACGTAAGATATGGGGACGCTCAGAGATATTGAACCAATCTGGCAAGATTTTCTGACCTAGATGATCCAGTAAGAACGAAGACTTACGGTAAAGGTTACCACCGCTAATTGCCATCACAAGGTGGCCAATTAGACCTGTAGCGACATCGTTCGCGAACATAATTGGATATTGGCCTGTTGGTAGCTTTTTAGCATCCAAACGGCTGATGGTTTTTTCTGCGGCTTCTTGACCAACACGCTCAGGCGCCCATAGCTCATCACGATGACGTGCAACGGTGTAGCTGTAGTCACGTTCCATTTCACCATTAGCGCCTTGTCCAATCACACAGCAGCTCGTGCTATGGCGACTTGAGGCGTAGCTTGCTAGTAAACCATGGCTGTTACCATAAACCTTAACACCATAGTGACTGTCGTAGCTTGCACCATCACTTTGCTTGATCTTGTCGCTATAAGCTAGCGCCTGCTTCTCAGCGGCAATCGCAATCTCAGCGGCATAGTCGGGGTTTGGTTCATCAGGGTGGAAAAGATCCAAATCTGGGATTTCTTTTACCATGTATTCTTTTGCGGCAGGACCTGCAAATGGGTCTTCAGAAGTGTACTGAGCGATATCAAGCGCAGCCGCTACTGTTTGAGCAATTGCCTTTTCACTCAGATCAGATGTAGATGCGCTGCCTTTTTTCTGGCCGCGGTAAACAGTAATACCTAGAGCACCATCACTATTAAATTCAACGTTTTCCACTTCACACATACGTGTTGAAACACTTAAACCCGTTGACTTAGTAATAGCGACCTCAGCTGCGTCTGCACTCACTGATGCCATATCCAACGCTTTAGCTACTGCGGCTTCTAGCTCAACTCTTTGCTGGGCGACTTGCTGTTTTACATCCATATCTATTCTAATTTTTTAGGTCAATATTACGTAGGATAACAAGAATTTCGCTTTCTCCCCAAGATTCTTGCTAAAATAGGCAATATATTCGTTTGAGATAGTGACATAGGCAGAAAAGATGGCTCGCAAAAACCAAAAAGCCCCATGGGAACCAGAAGAAGAAATCATCTGGGTAAGTAAGACAGAAATGAAAACGGACATGGATGCCCTGCAAAAGCTGGGAGAAGAGCTTGTTGAACTAAAGCCTTCTATTCTTGATAAGTTCCCTTTGTCTGAAGACCTGGCACAAGCGATTAAAGATGCACAACGCTTTAAAAATGAAGCAAAGCGCCGTCAGCTTCAATACATTGGTAAAGTAATGCGTAATGTAGATCCAGAGCCAATTCAAGCGGCTTTAGATAAAATTCGCAACAAACACTCTCAAGCAACAGTTGAACTGCACAAACTAGAACAACTGCGTGACCGCGTTGTTGCAGAAGGTGATGCTGCCATTTCTGACGTTATGGAAATGTACCCTGAAGCAGACCGTCAACGTCTTCGTCAGCTAGCTCGCCAAGCTAACAAAGAGAAATCAGCAAACAAGCCAGCGAAGTCTTCTCGCGAGATCTTCCAAATCTTAAAAGAGCTAAAGCAAGGCGAATAACCTTCGTCTCCTTTTACTCAGAAAGATAATAAAAGACCTAGCACATGCTAGGTCTTTTTGTTTTCGACTTGCTCAATATCAAAAGCCATCAAGACCAATACTCAGTCGTCACTCACCCGCTTTAACAAACGAGCTTAATTCTTGCTGTGGATGAGTAGCTGTCAGTACTTCTATCGAGTCTTCAACCAACACCTTACCTAGCGCCACAAAAATAAACTTATTCGCGATACTGCGTGCATCACCTAAATGGTGCGTCACCATCAATACCGTAATATTTCGTTCTGCCGCTAATCGCTTCACTAAGCTAAGCATCTCCTCGCGCAGCAAAGGATCAAGCGCAGAGAAAGGTTCATCAAGCAACCAGATATCATGAGGCTGAACAAAACAGCGGGCTAACGCGACACGCTGGCGCTGGCCACCCGATAAATGCTCAGGCAATCTATCTAAATACTCTGCAACACCTACTTGTGCGGCTGCTTGCTCAACTTTGAGCTTTTGGGTTGCGGTAAGCTTTAATCCTGGATGCAGCCCTAAACCAATATTTTCACGTACGGTGAGATGGGCAAAAAGATTGTGTTCTTGGAACAGCATAGCCAATGGGCGTTGATGTGCCTCTTTACCAATAAGCGATTGTCCTGCCACTGATATCTCACCCGATGTAGGCTCTATGAATCCCGCGACTAGCGCCAACAACGTTGATTTACCAGCGCCACTCGGCCCCATCAACGCGACAATGTCGCCCTGCTCAGCTTGGAAATCAAAGCGAAACAACTCTCGGTGATAGTGGTAGTCCACCTCTTTCATCACTAACATCATCGGTTCCTTAACTCTTTAGCATTAGGGTTTGAACTTCGAGTAAATAAAAATTCTATTAAGCTAAAACTGCCCACACTCAGCAGCAGTAAACTCACAGAAACCACCGCGGCAGCTTCCATTTGATAGCTGCCTAACAATTGGAATAGATACAAAGGCAGCGTTCTAAAATCTTGGCTACCAAACAAGGCAATGGCACTCAAGTCCCCCATCGCCAGCATAAAGCTAATAGAAAAGGCTTGCGCCATTGGTTTACGTAGTGCGCGCCACTCCACCAGCCTAAAACGTGTGAAACCTGTCATTCCCAAGCTTGCACACACGTATTGATACTGTTGAGATAAGTGCAACATAGGTTGGGCTAAGGTTTTAATCACATAAGGCAGTGCCATTAAGCTATTCACGGCAATCACAATAAAGAAAGCTAAGCTAAATACATCGGTAAATGAACGCAGTAACAAGAAGAGTCCCGTACTGATCACTAATCCTGGTGTCACTAAGATAATGGTACCAATCAGCTCGATTTTATCGGCTCTAAAGTTCTTGTTTTGCAAACGCCATGCACGACTGGTCAGCAGTATCGCAATACCAATACCGACAGCAATAACACTTGCTAAGGACGCAACTTTAACTGAGGTCATTAGTGCAGCCCAAAACGGTTCGCTGCTGAGTACCGTCAATGCTTGTGAATTAATACCACTAAAGATAACCATGGCTAATGGCGGCAATACCAGCATTGAGACTACTATGATCCAAAAGCTATCCCAAGCTTTTGACCACCAGCTGTCCTTAACCAAATATTTCTCTTCCGACAGCTGACTGGCTGTCACGGAGATAGGCTTAGACAAGCGCTGAATACTCACAGCTAATACACCACATAGCAGCATTTGCCATATCGCGAGTAACGCACCAGCCTGTAGGTCAAAATCGAACTTAATCGCTTGATAGATTGCCAACTCGATAGTGGTCGATTTAGGACCTCCACCTAGCGCCATCACGGTAGCAAAGCTGGTGAAGCACAGCATGAAGACTAGGCCACACACATGAGGCAGTTGCTGTCTCAATCGCGGCCATTCGACCCATTTAAATTTATTCCAATGACTCATACCCAAATGAGCACACAGCTTATGTTGCTCGGCAGGCACGGTATCTAAAGCTTGTAAAAGTAAACGACTGGCATAGGGCAGATTAAAGAAGACATGTGCGAGTAAAATGCCATTCAATCCATAGATGGAGAATGGTAATTCAATATCGAAGTTCGCCAGAAATTTAGCTAACCAACCACTGTTGCCATAAATAGCAAGCAAACCAAACACACCGACTAACACAGGCAGAACCAAGGTCGACGCGAACAGCCTTAACAACAGAGCTCGCCCAAAAAATTGCCTGCGACACAAAGCATGAGCAATAGGTATAGCAAAGCCAACACTCAGCACAGTTGAGAGTGTCGCTTGATAAAAACTGAATTTCGTTACATGCCAATAGTAAGGATCGGACCATACTTGGCTGATATCAAGAGAAGGGGCATTGCTAAGCAATGCCCCAACTGCTGAAACCACAAAGGCGGTAATGAGTATCGCAACCCAGATCCCGACCTTAGGTGTTTTCTTTATCATAAATTGATTTTTTACCGTAAGTGGTTCACTCAGTTAATATCGAACGAACCTTTAAATACAGAAAGTTAGAAAGCTGAATTTTAGGAAACTCATCGTTAGAAAGTTAAGCTAGAAAGCTAATCTTTTAAAAAGTAAGTGCACTCTGCCATTCGCGGATCCAAGGCTTACGCTTAGCTGCAATTTCTTCAGGCGTAAAGCTCAGAGCTTTCTGTGGTACCGTTAACTGCTCAAATCCTTTTGGTAGCTCGATATCCGTCACTGGGTACATCCAGTTGCCCGTTGGCATCGCCGATTGGAATTCATCACTTAAGATAAACGCCATAAACTCATCGGCAAGCTTTTCATTTTTGCTGCCTTTAACTTTCGCTGCCACTTCCACTTGAGTGTAATGACCTTCTTCAAAGCTTGCTGCTGCGTACTTAGAATCACTTTCTGCAATGATGTGGTAAGCCGGAGAAGTCGTGTAAGACAAGACTAAGTCCGACTCACCCTTTAAGAACATAGAGTAAGCTTCAGACCAACCTTTAGTCACAGTAACCGTTTTCTGAGCGAGCTTCTTCCAAGCTGCTGTCGCTTCATCACCGTATACTGACTTCACCCATAGCATCATGCCTTGACCCGGCGTTGATGTACGTGGGTCTTGGTAGATAACCTTGAGATCATCACGCTGCTCAACCAGTTCTTTCAAGCTCTTAGGTGGGTTTGCTAGTTTCTCTTTGTTATAGATAAACGCAAAGTAGCCAAAGTCATAAGGGACAAAAGTACTGTCACTCCAACCATTAGGAAGCGTTACTGATGACGTATCAACACTGTGCTTAGCTAATAAGCCCGTCGCTTTCGCTTCAGCCATCAGATTGTTATCTAGGCCTAACACGATATCAGCTTTGCTGTTCCCACCTTCAAGACGCAAGCGGTTCAGAATAGATACGCCATCTTCTAGCGCGACAAAGTTCACATCGCAGCCACACTTTTCTTCAAATGCTTTTTCAACGGCAGGACGAGGTCCCCAATCCGCAGCAAAAGAGTCATAGGTATAAACCGTTAGGGTATTATCTGCAGCAAAGGCAGAAAAAGAGATGGCTGTAGTAACAGCAAGAGTTGTTAATGTGAATTTCACTGGACGCTCTCCATGGTCTGAGCGGCACAGGTTTGAGGGAGGAGAACGGTAGAAGTTGTTCCTAACTCAATTCCTACGCCAGCATTATCTGGTTCAGGTTTACGGGTCCCAAGCACTTGCTTGATCTCAGCTCGCATTCATTATTTGAATGGTTCGCTCCCCGATGAGTGTTCAGAATTGTAATTCGAATTTTAACAATAAGCTATCAAGTTTGGATCAATTACGTTGATCGTAACCCCAACGTGGCACTAAACCTTGCTCGATGCCAAGATGATCCAAAATGCGCGCCACCATAAAATCGACCAGATCTTCAATCGACTGAGGTTGATGATAAAAACCCGGAGCGGCAGGCATGATCGTCACGCCCATAGTCGATAGCTTATGCATGTTCTCTAAGTGCAGCGTCGAGAATGGCGTCTCACGAACCACCAACAACAGTTGGCCTCGTTCTTTCATGACCACATCTGCAGCACGCTCAATCAGATTATCTGACAGGCCATGAGCAATTGAAGCCAAGCTTCCCGCTGAACATGGGCAAACGACCATCTGCTTCGGCGCTGCAGAACCAGAGGCAACCGGTGAGAACCAATCATCTTTGCCACACACCACTAGCTTTTCTGGGTCACAGCCTAAAAGCTTAACCAAAGCTTGTTTCGCGGCATCGGGCCCTGTAGGTAACTTAAGTTCATGCTCGGTCGCCAACACCACTCGCGCAGCCGACGATATCAGTAAATAGACCTGATAATCCGCCGCCAAAAGGCATTCAAGTAAACGCAGGCCATAAGGCGCACCTGATGCGCCAGTGAAAGCGAGGGTTATAGCTTTATCGTGTTTTGTCATGTTCTCAATTACTTCAAAATATAAGGTCGTGGATGCCGTTAGCCTTTGAGTGCCAACGCATCCAACAATTTCTGGTGAATACCACCAAAGCCACCATTACTCATTACTAAGATTTGGTCGCCCGCTTGTGCCTCTGAGACAATTCTAGCAACGAATGCATCCATGTCATCACTTACATGTGCGGGTTGATGGCACGCATCGGCAACATCTTGTACAGACCAATCAATGTTATCCGGTTGGAATAAGTAGGTAGAATCCGCCTGTTTGAGCGAATCAGCCAAGGTTTCTTTATGCACACCACGCTTCATGGTGGCAGAACGAGGCTCTAAAACAGCAATGATTTTTTTCGTATCGACCTTATTACGTAAGCCACCCAGAGTAAGTTCAATCGCTGTAGGATGATGAGCAAAATCGTCATAGACAGAAACACCTGCCACTTCGCCTTTAAACTCTAAGCGACGCTTGGTATTAATGAAAGTCGCCAGTGATTCACATCCTAAGTCGGGTGTCACACCGACATGTCTTGCCGCCGCAATCGCCATCAAGGCATTACTTACGTTATGATCGCCAACCAAATCCCAGTCTACGGTTCCAACACATTTGTCTTGGAAATAGACCTCAAATTTAGAGCCATCTTTAACCAGTTTCTTGGCATCCCAATCGCCAAGTTCGCCGCTCGATTCAGTCTCACTCCAACACCCACGAGATAGAACATCTTCAATAGCCGTATCTTGCTTCGGTGAGAAAATACGACCATTACTTGGCACAGTGCGAACCAAATGATGGAACTGTCGCTTGATCGCTTCAAGATCGTCAAAGATATCCGCATGATCGAACTCTAGGTTATTCATGACCAAGGTTCTTGGGTGGTAATGAACGAACTTAGATCGTTTATCGAAAAAAGCACTGTCGTATTCGTCGGCTTCTACAACGAAGAACATGCTTTCACCAAGGCGAGCAGATATACCAAAGTTACCCAACACACCGCCAACTAAGAAGCCCGGTGCATAGCCACAGTCTTCCAAGATCCAAGCCAACATGCTTGATGTAGTAGTCTTGCCATGCGTTCCCGAGACCGCAAGAACCCAACGGTCATGCAGTAGAAATTCTTGCAACCATTGCGGGCCTGATGTGTATCTAAGGTTATTATCCAATACATACTCAACACACGGGTTACCACGGCTCATCGCATTACCGATAACCACGAGATCAGGCCTTGGCTCTAATTGACTAGGGTCGAACCCTTCAATAATTTCAATCCCTTGTGATTCCAACAAAGTGCTCATTGGAGGGTAAACATTCGCGTCACTACCCGTAACCTTGTGACCTAATTGACGAGCCAATACCGCGGCACCACCCATGAAGGTGCCACAAATTCCTAAGATGTGAATATGCATATATTGCTTCCAAACGCTTGGCTAAATGAGCCATGTCTAAATCAAACTACTTGCACTCATTATCATTAAATGGCGATTAAAAGCGAGCAGCAATGCAAAACAAATTTAGTCGACATAGTAAGTGAGATCTGTGTCGCTTAGTTCATTACCATTAAAAAGATCTAACCTTTAGAATTTAGGTAAGCGTCTAGATGAATAAAGCCCACTCAAGAGGCCTAATCTACAGTGCTCAAATCCCCCCTAATATTGAGAGAAGTTTAAGGAAATAACATGTCTGAGATGCGCACCCTTGGTGAGTTCATTGTTGCAAAACAAAGTGACTTTCCCCATGCAAGTGGTGATCTATCATCCCTTTTGTCATCAATTCGTCTTGCTGCGAAAATTGTTAACCGTGAAATCAACAAAGCAGGTCTTGTCGACATTACTGGCGCTGTTGGTACAGACAACGTTCAAGGTGAAGAGCAACAAAAGCTAGACCTTTACGCGAACGACAAATTTAAAGCGGCTCTAGAAGCTCGTGACCAAGTTTGTGGCGTTGCAAGTGAAGAAGAAGACGAAGCTGTTGCCTTCAATAAAGAGCTCAACAAAAACGCAAAATACGTTGTTCTGATGGATCCACTTGATGGTTCTTCAAACATCGATGTGAATGTATCGGTTGGTACGATTTTCTCTATCTACCGCCGAGTGTCACCGATTGGTACCCCACCAACACAAGAAGATTTCCTACAACCTGGACACAAACAAGTTGCCGCGGGTTATGTAATTTACGGTTCTTCAACCATGCTTGTTTACACAACAGGCGCTGGCGTCAATGGTTTCACCTACGACCCATCACTGGGTACCTTCTGTCTATCTCATGAAAACATGATGATCCCTGATGAAGGTAAGATCTACTCGATCAACGAAGGTAACTACTTCCGCTTCCCTACGGGTGTTAAAAAGTACATCAAGTACTGCCAAGAAGATGAGCCAAGTGATAACCGCCCTTACACTTCTCGTTACATTGGTTCTCTAGTATCAGATTTCCACCGTAACCTGCTGAAAGGCGGCATCTACTTATACCCAAGCACACAAAGCCACCCTCAAGGTAAACTACGTTTGCTTTACGAGTGCAACCCAATTGCTTTCCTTATGGAACAAGCGGGTGGTATCGCTTCAGACGGTGCTCAACGTATCATGGACATCAAACCAACTGAGTTACACCAACGTGTACCTTTCTTTGTTGGCTCAACAGACATGGTTCGCAAAGTAGAAGAGTTTCTTGAGCTTAACCGAGACTAATTCTCTCGTTTATTTCTCAAAATAACGTCATTAAAAAAGCCAGCATTTGAACTGACCCCCAATAGTTGGACACCAATTATTGGGGGGTCTTTTTATGTCCAAATATAGCCGAGAGCTAAAATGTATCATTGCTAAGCAATACTTAGATGGCACGTCATCTCTCTACTTAGCAAAACAATATTCAATTTCTTCAAGGCAGATACGGTATTGGGCTCAAGTCTTTGCCATCCATGGTACTGATTCATTTTTATCAACTAAGCATGCCGAGACTGCTCAAACAAAACGAAAAGCATTGAATTTAATGTGGACGAATGAATGGTCTCTCACGCACACTAGCGCAGTATTAAACCTCTCATCCCCTGGGATACTCTCTGTCTGGCTCAAAAGATTTAATGAGCTCGGTATCAAAGGGCTCAAAATGCGCCAGAAAGGAAGACCCTCAATGAAACAGCAACCTCAACGTACCACTAAGCCTGATAATGAAATGACACTTGAGGAGCTAAAAGAGGAGTTGGTTTACTTACGAACCGAGAATGCCGTTCTAAAAAAGTTGGAAGAGTTGGAGCAGGAAAAAAACCGTCGAACAAAGAAAAAGCGGTCATAGCTCTAACTCTTAAAGGCAAGTACCCGTTAAAGCACTTACTGCACACTCTACAGCTGGCAAAAAGTGTCTTTTATTATCAGGCTCAAACGAGCAAGCGCCCAAATAGCTACGAACGTGAGCTGCGGTTGATAAAGTCAATTTATCATGAACATAAGGGGCGATACGGCTACCGCCGTATTCACTTGGAACTAAAAAATCAGGGGTTCGTGCTTAATCACAAAACGGTTCAAAGGCTTATGGCTCAACTCAACCTTAAATCGACGGTCAGGATTAAAAAGTATCGTTCATACCGAGGAGAGTCAGGAAAAGCTGCTCCCAACGTTCTTGAAAGAGATTTTAGTGCGACTCAACCCGATGAAAAGTGGGTAACTGATGTCACGGAGTTCAAAGTCAAAGAGCAGAAAGTATACTTGTCTCCCGTTGTCGACTTGTTTACTCAGGAGGTGGTTGCTTATAGAGTGGCCAAAAATGCCTGCTTGCCGCTTGTCACGGATATGCTGACGGAAGCTATATCAACGCTTAAACCCAACTCAAAGCCAATTATACATAGCGATCAAGGTTGGCAATATCGCCATCGACAGTATCAGAAAAAGGTAGCGGAGAGTGGGTTAACGCAAAGCATGTCGAGAAAAGGCAACTGCTTGGATAATGCTGTTGCTGAAAACTTATTTGCTTTACTCAAAACCGAGATGTATCACAACCAAAGCTTTGAAGATGCAGATGCTCTGATAGAGCAAATTAAAGAATACATCGAGTACTACAATACCAAACGTATAAAAGTGAAACTAAAAGGCCTGACTCCGATAGAATATCGAACTCAGGCCTTGAAAGCCGCTTAACAGAAATGTCCAACTTTACGGGGTCACTTCAATTTATATGCTGGCTTTTTGTTTGATAACTCAAGGATATATAGCGGCTAACAGTTGTCCCGCTTACACCAGTCACCCGAAAGTATTTCTTTATTAGCTTTTAGATCAAGCTGATACAAATATACCCATGCTAATCCAAATATAGTCTCTATTTGCTCGCGACGATACTCAACAGGAACATCTTCTAGCCGATCGAGCGACTCCAAAATTTCGTCGTTAATGATATAGACCTCGCCAGCGACACTTTTCTTTCCTAAAATCATCGCCGGATACGCAACTAAATCAAAAAGTGCGTATTCCTCAGGTGTGTCAAACCTTCCTAAACACTCACACTGTTTTAAATAGTGGTGGTTCGACTGGTCTTTTCTCAATGTCCCATAAACAAAAACGAGGTGCTGCATACTCACTCCCTAGCATTCGTCCTCCGCTAATCAATCACCGCTCAAAGTGTTACTCAAATTCAAATTGATAGAGAAGATCCACAGCACTGTCTAGACCCGATACTGCCTCAACGTAGAGATCCTGCATCAATCGATAACGAACGGTAAACTCGCCTAACGAGTTAAAGATACCCACACCATATTTCACCTGTAA
The DNA here is from genome assembly GCF_963889365.1 of Vibrio sp. OPT20. Lineage (NCBI taxonomy): Bacteria > Pseudomonadati > Pseudomonadota > Gammaproteobacteria > Vibrionales > Vibrionaceae > Vibrio > Vibrio sp. OPT20. The sequence continues at coordinate 47,656 of NZ_CAWPOA010000047.1, forward strand.
ACCTGGGAGAATATAGCCGCTTACCGTGACCTGAGAGTCATCCCCAGAGCCTGCTGTATCCAGTTGTAAATCTTGTACACCAAAGGCTTCGCCGATTTCGCCAACAACCTTACCACTCTTCGCTAAACTCAAACCGATCAAGGTTGTTGTCATCGAACCGCTCGACTCACCATCGATATCTTGGCCACGCAGAATATAAGACAGCGCGTTCGCTTGTGGCATCGCTGGATCAGAGTAAATCTCGATGGTCGGCTCGGTCGCAGGACCTGTAACTCGAATACCTGCGGTCACATCATCCTGAGTATTATCAGGGTTACGAATCGCATTGATGGCTACATATGGTTGATCCGGTGGACCATTCATTAGAATTTTACCCTCTTCGATCAAGAGGTCTTGCCCGAATGATTGGTAAGTACCATCGACGATATTCACTTCACCAGTGATGAATGGACCTTGGTCTTTTTGAGCTACATTAAGCTTACCAACCAACTCGCCTTCAAGACCGAAGGCAGACAATTTAAAGTCATCACCAATGGAGATATTAATATTGGTCATCACATTGAATGGGATCGTATCTTCACTTTCAGGCTCAAGATCTTTGTTCAATATCACCTGATCGGAAGACACACCAACCGCTGACGGTGGTAAGTCTTCTACCACAATTCGTCCCCATGGTAGTGCTATGTCACCGGTAATTTTTGCCAGCTCGGGCGTGACATCAATAGTCATATCAGGTACGACCTTAACCTTGACCATCGGCGGGATATCAACCATCAACTCATCGGCAAAAACTCTAACGTTAGAGTGCCATGCTTTAAGATCTTGCCAGTCCCCGGTTCCCTCAATATCAAGGTGACCGTCAGGCGTTTCTACATTCGCATCCAGTTTTGCACTATAACCATCAAAGTCGAGATCGACACGGCCATCTTTCACATCAACAGGCGTAACGTCGCCTTTGACTTGAATACCATCAACCGAGAACTGACCAAAAACTTGAGGGTGCATCAAAGATCCTTTAACTTGAAGATCACTCTCAAGGTCGGCTTTCAATAGGCTGTACTCACCTAGGATTGGTTGCAAGAAATCGAGGTGGAACGTGGTCAGCTTAATTGCAGCATCGACCATTTTGTCTTCGGCAAGAATATCCGGTAACGACACCGTACCAGACAGGTCACCATTGTCGGAAACATCCAGCTTAAAATCGGCATCCAGTTTGTTGTCTTTCAACTGGGCATTCAATGCAACGCTTTCCCAACCCAGTGTGATTGGCTCACCAACTTGTTGAACAACCTGACCTTTCGGCATATCAACGCTTACCGTAACCTCAGGCTCACCTTGTTCAGACCACTTAGCATGGGCAGTCGCATTGACTAAGCCCTGTAATTGCGTCTCTTTAGGTACAAAGGCTTTAATCTGCTCGAAATCAAATTGATTGATGGCCACCTTGGCCTCACCCGATTTTCCGACACGAACATCTTCATCCAAACACACACTCGAACCAGATTGTTTCCAACAGTGCGCTTGAACATCGGCAAACTGTTTATCGACATCCGCCTTTATCGCGACAGGTTGATCTAATTCCCAAGGACCTTGCTGAGTGGTTATTTTGACGCGATCTAACGACCCATCCCAAATAATAGAAGGCTTTTGAATCAACTCTCCAGAGATCGCCAAACTTGTCGACACGATGTCGGATATCACATCAAGTGTCACTGTGTGTTTCTTCTCACCACCACTCACCGTGAGATCAATACTTTCCACGTTTTGATCTTGATAGGCTAAGTTCTTAGCTTTGAGTACAAGATCGGCTTGGGCTTCAGGTAATGGCAGAGGAACCAAAGAGCCATTAAGCGACAAGGATTCGAGTGTTGCTTCGTTATTCCAATCGACCTTATCAACATTTAAAGCAAGATCGACTTCAGGCTCTTTCGTTGGGCCGCTAAGTTGGATGCTACCGATCACTCTACCTTTCAGCTCAGGACTACTTTTTGCAAGCTCAGGGAAGAAGATCTCAACGCCCATGTCCCATTGCTTATCAAGTTGCCCCTGTGCCTTAATCGAGTTAACACCATGAGCCAAGCTCAAACCGCTGGTTTTCAGCTTTGGTTCACCGCTCGCGCTGCGATCCGACGCTGACAACTGACCTTCGATATCGAGAGGATATTCTCGTAAGATCCCTTCAATATCCAGTTTAGGCAATTCAATCGCCCAGCCGCCCGCTTCCGTCAACTCACCCGAGGTGACGATGCTTCCGCTAATGTTACCCTCGGCTTCTGGCCATTGCAGGCCCGGTTGAATATCTTTGAGTGTCACGTCAGCTTGCCAGTTAACTAGACTCTTCCAGTTCGCTTTAACGACACCGTTAAGTTCACCGCCTAGAGTGTTCAGTTTTAGACGCTCGAGCTCAATCTGTTCCGTCGTGCCTTTACCCTGCAGATCGATGGCTAACTCAGGGATTTCCTTACCATCGGCCCCACCTTTAAGTAGAACATTGAAACCATCTAGTGAGCCATTAGCTTTGAATTTCTCAATTGTCGCTTGGTAATCGCTTTTTCCGGTAAGAGGCCACTGCGCTTGTCCGCCCTCTAAAAGAAGGTCAAATGGTAGAGTTGGCTCTAAGGGTTGAATATCCCCAGACAGCTTTGCCTCAATCAATTCAGAAAACTCGGAATCTAGGTTTAGTTTAGCTACGCTACCTTGCGCTTTCAGGGATAGCTTCTGCCCAGCAAGGTCGGTTTCTTTCACTAACGCATCCAAAGACAGCTCTAACGGGTAATCACCTTTAAGCTCAACCTTCGTCGTTAGGTTCGCGCTGGCTTGTGGCATATCGAGTTCGAGAGTTGAAACATCAACCGTGTGTTTACCCGCGCGTGCCTCTAGTCCAAGGTGATTAACAACGATTGGTGTTTCTTGTTCTAAGGTGAAACGGTTAAGATCAAAACGCTCCAACACAACCTGTAAAGGAATCCAGACTTCCGGCAATTCGATAGCAGTTTTAACGGCAACTTCTGGCTCAACCTTTTCTGCTTGCGGTTCTTCTGTCGACTCCGCGAGTTTAACCTTAAGATCATTGAATAAGGTTGGCGATACCGTCAGCTTTTCGCCCTGCATACTCAAAGCCGTAGAGAACAGACTCCATTCAATTTCATGACCCAAGATATTCAGCTTGATATCAGATAAAGCGATACGGTTGATCACGATTGGTAATGGTGTTTTCACTGATGTTAGGGGCGGAGTCGGTTCTACTTCTTCTGTAGAGGGAGGAGGCAGTTCAGTAAATGCGAAGTCCAACCCTTGAATCGCTAAACGATCAACACACAGCTTAGGATCAAGCAAACAACGAGGGTTAATAGCCAAGTTCAGCTTTTGAACCTTGGTGTCGATATGCAGGCTGTCATCTTTAAACTGAACATTATTAAGCATAAAGCTTGGGAACAGGGCTCCTTTAGTACTTTCCACTTTAAGTTGTGGCAATGCTTTTTCAGCGCCCCACAACACGGTGTTCAACCCTGCATTGGTGAACAAAACAAAACCGAGCAGGGCTATCAACAATAGCAAAATAGACGTCAATGAGATCGACGTCCACTTGATGCACTTGCCCATCACTTTGATCATAATTCAGGTCCTAAACTAAAGTGCAGTTGGAACTCATCGCCTTTCTTCGCATCGAGGCCCCAAGCAAAATCTAGACTCACTGGACCAACGGGGGACGCCCAACGCACCCCGACACCGGTGCCGTGCTTCCACTCTGGCTTGTCATTAAATGCATCACCAATATCGTAGAATGCAGCGCCCCACCAGTTTCCAACCAAGCGGTATTGGTATTCAAACGAACTGGTTGCGATAAATTTTGCACCCGTTAGAGCGCCACTTTCATCGCGCGGAGAGATCGACTCATAGCCATAACCACGAATACTGTTATCACCACCGGCAAAGAATCTTAGGGAAGGAGACAGCTTCTCAAACTCGTCGGCAAAGTTACCGCCAAATTGAAGCCGAGTTAGGCCTCGGTGGTTATCGCCAATGCTTCTAATCCAAGCGGTTTGGCCTTGAAAACGAACAACCTTAGTTTCGGATAACAAGGTATCATCGGCCGCTTCAAACATAATGGTTTGTTTATCGCCCCACATCGGCATCGAACCACCTCGCGTTCGAGTTCGTGAGAAAGAGAAACCCGGCAAAACAAACTGTGCCAAGTCATCTTGTAAACCTTGTTCATAGTTTTCGACCAAGTATCGAATGAACACCGTGCGTTGCCAGCCATTGTCCAGACGCCAATATCTTTCTAAGGCAAGGTTTGATTCCAAACTCTTGGTATCACGATTATCCAAATTTTTCATACCGTACTTAACTTGGTAGTAGTCATTAAGTACGTCATCCAATGGGATTTTATAAGCTGCCGTGATCGTCTGCTCAGGCTTGGAGATCGACAAGCTACTATTGAAGCTATGGCCTCTGTCATTAACCCAAGGTTTTTTCCATTTAAGAGTGCCTTTCACACCAAGGTCTGTTGATACACCGATACCCGTTTCGATTTGGTTACGAGCTTGGGGAGCAAGGCTGACCTTCATCGGGATTTCGCGACCTTCGCCTAATTGACTTAAATCTGGCTCAACAAATACGGAAGAGAACCAATCTGTATTCGACAAGTTTTGGTTGTACTCGCCGACTTTGGTAATTGAATAAGGTTCGCCATCTTCAAACGGCTTAAGAGATTGCACTTTGTCATCTTGAATTTGACTGCCCGTCACTGTAGTTGTGCCAAAGTGGTAGCGTATACCACTGTTATAATGAAGGCGGACATAAGCTCGGTTTAATTCAGGAGCGACTTCTAGCTTGCTAAGATCATAAGACCCATCGAAGTAGCCTTTCGCTAATCCAAGGTTGCGGATCGATGATTTCAAAGAATCATAATTGCCATGATTCAGAATCGAACCTTTAGACAGCTTACTCCTAGCTATCAAAGCCAAAAAGTCAGGATCATCTTTGGCTTCACCAGTCAGAACGATATCTGAGGTATAAATAACAACAGGCTCTCCCGGCTCAACCGTAACGGTCATTTCGGTATCATCTTCGGAGTGAGAAAATGTGATATTAGGGTGGTAGTAACCTAACGCATTCAGGGCTTCTTTTATCATAGACTCCAAGCGAGATTGGAACCTTAATGAAACCGAGTACTCTTCTTCAGGAATCGCGCTCAGATAAGCATCAACATTATCCTCAAGCGCTCCATTAAGCCCTTTAATTTCAAGGGAAACATCAGCGAAAGCGAGCGTCGATGACAATAGAGTGCCAATCAGAACTGGTAAAGTTTTTCTTATCATGCTTAATTGGTGAAGAAGTTATCAATACGTTAATAAATGAAAAGAAATAATACCGCTAAAAAGACATTGAGTCTGTAATAAATCTTGGAATAACACGGTCTAATTTAAAGACTTAATCAATATGAACCAGCCGTTAATATTAACCTGGATCTAATGTTAACTTACGCGGTAAACGTATGCGAAAAGGAATATAACATGCTAAGCAAACAACAACTGGTTTCCGCAGCAACCGCATTACCGGGAAATGCAGACCCAATCCGAATCACTGAGCGCCATTTTGTCAATCAAACTGACTTGCTCGATGCTCCTATGGGTTCCCAACAAGAAGTCCTACTTGGTATGGGATGCTTTTGGGGAGCTGAGCGTTTGTTTTGGCAACTTGATGGTGTTATTTCCACATCCGTTGGCTACGCTGGTGGATACACACTCAATCCCACTTATGAGCAGGTATGCAGCGGACAAACCGGTCATACCGAAGTCGTTCGTGTCATTTTTGATAGCGGACAAACATCTTTAGCTCGAATACTTGAGACCTTTTGGGAGCGCCATAATCCCACCCAAGGGATGCGCCAAGGCAACGACTTAGGGACTCAATACCGTTCCGCGATTTACACCTTCAGTGAAGAGCAACAGTCCATCGCTGAGCACTCTAAACGAGAATATCAACGAGCAATGACTGAATCTTTAGGCAACGAGATCACGACGGAAGTTCTGCCTGCTGGAAAATATTTTTTCGCAGAAACCTACCACCAACAATACCTAGCCAAAAATCCTAACGGTTACTGTGGGTTGGGCGGTACGGGTGTGTGCTTCCCTCCGCAATAATGTGTGTTAGGCATACAAACTAGAACAACACCCATTAAAAAAGGGCTTCCGCTAGGAAGCCCTTTTTCATTGGAAATCTATTTGACGCAATGCAAATCTATAACAGTCAGTTACACCGGCAGCGCAGCAATGGTGCCGTTAACTTCTTTAAAAATAGTGAGCTTTTGTTTGTCTGAAACTTCAGGAAGAAGCACTTTGCCTTGGTCGAAGCGAAACTCTCCGATACCCTCAATAGCAAACTGGCCTTTGAACAGGACTTTAACGAAACGCGCCACCTGATGTGGACGGTAAGTAGAAAATTTTCTTAACATAATACAACCTCAATTCCATTTGAGTACTACAGTCACGTACCTGAACACCACCGTATTCAAAGCACATTCAATCGCTAATTCCTTTAGCAAACAGCAAGATAATCTATTGTTCATCTCGATATTGATGCATTATACCTTTTGGTAACAAGCCTGCAACTTATTTCTACGTCGTACGATAAAAAAGTTAAAGAGGCATTTTTCAAATTTCATATTATACTTCCAGAGCAAACCAATAAGCGGAACAAAAATATAATGAAAAACAAAACTCTACTGGCTTTTTTAGCCGCAGCCTCTCCACTCTTCGCCAATGCTCACAACCTATCTGTAGGTACAACTCTGCCTGCTGTCGATGTTAGCAACTATGGTGAAATCGTACTAAACGACGGAAATACCGGATATCAAGCTTGGGCAACCAATGATCTTCTAGGTAAAGTTCGCGTCGTTCAAGCTATCGCTGGCCGTAGTAGCTCGAAAGAGCTCAACGCACCACTGATGGCAGCCATTACAGCATCGAAATTCGCAGAAGACAGCTACCAAACCACTACTATCATCAACCAAGATGATGCGATTTGGGGTACTGGGTCTTTTGTTAAATCATCAGCCGAAAGCAGCAAAGAAGAATTTCCATGGTCTTCTATGGTGCTAGATGAAGACGGCACGGTAGCGTCATCATGGGCTTTAAAAGAAGAAAGCTCTGCGATTATCGTTCAAGACAAGCAAGGTAAAATATTGTTTGTTAAAGAAGGGGCATTAAACGAATCAGAAGTCACTCAAGTCATTGAGTTGATTAAAGCGAGCCTTTAATAAGATATTCGCGTCTTTTTCGAGACCTGACCAAAGGATATTGTTATATTATAACAGTATCCTTTTTTAATTTCTGTGGTTAATCATACTCATGTGGCAAAACACACCTAACAATGTGAAACGTAAAACAGGCTTCTTGCTTGGGCTGATGCTTATGTTAAGCGTGTTAGCCGCGACACACATCGTGGATATCTCACCAGAACACCACACTTCGCATCACTGTGAGCTGTTTTCGATAAATCAGTTCATTACTGCGCACTCACTGCCACAAGTTCCAGAGTTCCATTCAGAATTTACAGCCACTATTACAGAGTCAGTAGTTTCGTTACAGCGCCTGTATTTCGCTTATTTAGCACGTTCACCTCCTGTAAATATCGCTTAATTACCACTACTTTTTAATTAACCTTTATTCAGGAAAAAAACATGAAACCTACTATTTTAGCCGTTGTTATCGGCATGACTGTCTCAACGAATGTTCTAGCTAACGAAGAATTCCGCTCTCACGAAGCACACGTGCACGGTAAAGTTGAAGTGAACATCGCTCAAGATGGGCAAGAGCTGCTTGTTGAAGTAACAGCTCCCGGCGCTGATGTGGTTGGCTTTGAACATGCTCCAGAAACTGCCGAGCAAAAGAAAGTGTTTGAACAAGCGATTGCGCAACTGAACAAGCCAGAAGAACTATTTGGTTTCAACAATGCAAGCTGTACTTTGAAGTTCAAGTCAGTGACGAACACCCTAGAAGACGATCATGATGACCATGAAGGCCATGACCATGCTGAAGGCGAACATGACGACCACGAAGGTCATTACCACGCTGAGCACGATCATGACGACCACAAAGGCCATGACCACGCGGAACACGATCATGACGACCACAAAGGCCATGACCATGCGGAACACGGTCACGATGACCACGAAGGCCATGACCATGCGGAACACGGTCATGATGACCACGAAGGCCATGACCACTCAGAAGGCGGCCACGGTGAGTTCACTGTCGAGTACCACTACCAATGTTCTGACATTGAAAAACTGGATACCGTGAATACTCAGTGGTTCTCTAAGTTCAGCAACACAAAATCAATGACTGTGAACCTGCTAACTGACAGTGCTCAAATTCAAGAAGTACTTAACGCAGATCGTATTAGTTTTCGATTCTAATTAGCATTAGATTGAATTAAACGTAGATAAGCAGCCAAGTAAGTATTCACTTACTTGGCTGTACAAATCGGTGTGATCTGGGAATTTATTATTCTAATAACTGTCCAGTAGAGACACCGCTTTAATTATTGGAGCTAATATGTCTTTTGACAGTTCATCACTTGTGGTCAAACTCGAAAATATCAGCTTTCGTTGGAAGCCTGAATTGCCCCCAACGCTAGAGATCCCCTCACTGCATATCCAAGCCCAAGAGCACCTTTTCATCAAAGGGCCTAGTGGTTGCGGGAAATCAACATTGTTAGGGTTACTGACCGGAATCAACCAAGCTGAACAAGGCGAAGTATCTATCCTTGGCCAAGATCTCACACAGCTAACACCTCGCCAGAGAGACAAATTCAGAGCCGATCATATTGGTTATATATTCCAACAATTTAACCTGCTTCCTTACTTGTCAGTCATCGACAACGTGACGCTTCCTTGTCAGTTTTCTAAGATTCGTAAGCAGCAAGTCACTGAAAGTCAGAACAGCCTGCAAGCAACCGCTCAAGAGTTGTTGCTCAGATTAAAGCTACCTCAAGCTCTAATGGACAAGCCCGTTACCGAGTTGAGTATTGGTCAACAGCAACGTGTTGCTGCCGCTCGTGCTTTGATCGGCCAACCCAAAATCATTATTGCCGACGAACCGACATCGGCTCTGGATCATGACAACCGAGAAGCCTTTATCGAACTGTTACTAGAACAAGCCAATCAGGCGGGTTCTACCCTGATCTTTGTCAGTCACGATCCAACATTAGAAAAACTGTTCACTCGAACCATAGATTTAAAAACCGTTAACCAAGCTAAGGTTGTCGTATGAAAGTAATTACTCACTTAGCCTTAAAAAGCGTACTCAACCGTAAAGCCACAGCCATTCTGACTATTCTCACCGTGGCGGTGTCAGTCATTCTATTACTCGGTGTGGAACGTGTAAGAACCGAAGCTAAGAGCAGCTTTGCGAATACGATTTCAGGTACTGACCTTATCGTCGGTGGCCGCTCTGGTCAGGTAAACCTGCTGCTTTATTCCGTATTTAGAATCGGTAATGCGACCAACAACATCGACTGGAAAAGCTATGAAGAATTTAGCCAGCACAACGCTGTAAAGTGGGCGATCCCAATCTCATTGGGTGATTCACATAAAGGCTTCCGCGTAATGGGCACGAACCATAGCTACTTCGAAAATTATCGCTATGGAAGTAAGCAACCACTTACTTTTCAGCAAGGTAAAGAGTTTAATCAGCTATTTGATGTCGTGATTGGTGCCGATGTCGCGAAGAAGTTAGATTACAAAATCGGTGATCACATCATTCTTGCACACGGTATCAGTGATGTTGCCTTTAGTCGCCATGATAACCTGCCCTTCACCATTGTCGGAATACTCGCGCCAACCGGCACACCAGTAGATAAAACGGTGCATGTTTCGTTAGAGGCCATTGAAGCGATTCACGTTGGTTGGGAATCGGGGGCTAACCTCGGGCACACACCGAATGCTGAAGCGCTAAAGCAACGTGACTTCCAACCGAAGCAGATTACCGCGATGATGGTTGGCCTTAAATCGAAGATCCAAACCTTTGCACTGCAACGAGAAATCAATAACTACCGCCAAGAACCTTTGAGCGCCATTATGCCAGGCATTGCGCTTCACGAATTATGGGGAATGATGGCAGTAGCAGAACAAGCACTACTGATTGTTTCAGGGTTTGTTGTAATCGCGGGACTGTTAGGGATGCTGAGTAGTCTACTCACTAGCTTGCAAGAAAGACGTCGAGAAATGGCTATTCTGCGCGCGATGGGAGCAAGGCCTCGTCATGTGTTTGGTTTACTGATCAGTGAAGCAAGTGCCCTAACCTTCCTCGGTATCACATTGGGTGTTGCCGTGTTGTTTGCCTTGATCGCAGTAGTTGCTCCTATTGTGCAACAAAGTTATGGTATCAACATATCGATATCCGCAATCACACCTCATGAGTGGAAACTGCTTATGTTGGTGCAAGTTGCTGGAATCATTATCGGCTTTATTCCCGCTTTCAGGGCTTACCGTCAGTCATTGTCTGATGGCATGACTATTAGAATCTAAAATAGGAACCTACGATGCAACGCAAATTCCTACTGATACTTGGGTTACTTATGTTCCCATTTATCAGCACAGCTCACGCTGAAACCACTCAGACTGACGAATCGGTATTAACACTCGATTGGATTGACTTGATTCCAGAATCAGAGCGAGCACAACTCGACTCATTTGGCATGCCGATGGTTAACCACGACAGCATGGACAAACCTCAACAATCGACACTTGGCGCTGTTCGCCCAGAGCTGAATGGCAGCACAGTCAAAATTCCTGGCTTTGTGATTCCATTGGAAGGCGACGAGAACATGATCACTGAGTTTCTGCTGGTACCGTACTTTGGCGCATGTATCCACGTGCCACCGCCACCACCAAACCAAATCATCTACGTGAAGTTCCCTAAAGGTGCACCAATCCAGCAGTTATGGGATGTGATCTATTTAGTGGGTACGCTGAAAACTGAGTCAATAAGCCATGACTTGGCGCAAACCGGTTATCTTATTGAAGGTACTGCGATTGAAGAATATGACGACATGTAGTCATTAGAAGGGTGGCTCAAGGATGAGCTGCCGTCACTGAACGAGTGAGATCATTCAATAACAGTTTAATAACGATTGTTTTATTCTAAATTACGAGATGTAATTAGATAAGTACGCTAGAACAGCGACATAAGTAGCGAGTAATAACCCTATACTAAGCTGTTTCTTCAGCTTGTTATCATTGACTTGATTCATAACTCCTCCTTGAGAATTACAACAAATTTAACATTTTATTATCATTAGCAAAAGTAAAATTTTGTTGAAACCTTCAACTCTGCACGCAAAATCTAGCCACCAATAAGATAAAGAGTTACATTTTAGACAGTTATACCAATCACAATAAGTAAGTGTTCAGAAATAGCGTAGGAAAAAGGCTTGAGAACAAGGAAGCTCTTTTCAATAAATAGTTTTGATAAGTAGTTATTCTACAATCAAAAATTCTAACGCTGTTATCGAGCGTTTTAACAAGCTAGGGCGAGCAATTAATTACTACGATTGGTGTTGGGTCGTCTCCTTACGGTACTCTTATGTCAGAAACTAAACAGCCAGTGATCATTGAGCATGCTAGCGATACACAGCAAAAGCATGAGAAAAAGCCTCATATTGCCGACAGTGCAAGCAGAATGCTGCACATCGCACAAAACTTCGGCCTCGATTCCTTAATTAGTCATAGTACAAAGCCAAACGATAAAGCTGAGAGTACGCTTATCGAACGGGCACTATTACGAGAGAAAAAACGTAGAGAGCTTCGCCAAAAGAACCTAGAACAGATTCTAAAGTTGGCACACTCTTCATGTAAGGATGAAGCAGCTGGAGACCCTGATCAGGACTGGCTATACCGTTTCTTCGATATGGCACAAGAGATCCACAATACATCGATGCAGAGGCTATGGGCTCAAGTACTGAAACGAGAAGTCACCAACCCAGGCTCGACGTCGATGAAGGCACTTCAGATCTTAAAAGACATGACACCAAAAGAAGCGCTCACCCTGCAAAGAGCCGCGTCACTGGGTTGTAGCTTTGGTAGTGATAACAGCAGGAAACTATTACTCGGCTTTAAATCCCATGCTGGAATCTTCAGCTTTGGCAAAAGGGACACCACCAACACCATCAACCTTGGTGGACACAACCTGCCCTACTCTAGTTTGCTCCATTTGATTGAACTCGGGATTATTCTAGGAACAGAATTAGAATCTGGAGAGATTGATTTCGACCCAGCCCTACACCTAACTTATCAAGGTAAGAGCATGTCACTGGCGCCTATTTCAAAAGGGGTTAAACTGGTTTACTACCGATTCAGTCCAACAGGTAATGAGCTGTGCACCTTACTTGGCAACAAACCCAACATGCAGTATTACGATCAACTGATTGCACTATTAAGCCAGAAATTCACGGTTCAGACAGAAGTGAAAAGCAGTGTGAATTACACCGTCTAGGCACTCGACGGTGCAAAAAATAGACGGTGTAAAAAGTGAGAGTATCGAGAAGAATAAAGAGAATCTAGAGGATAGGTTTCTTGTCTCGGTAAACCAAGGCTGCACTATTTATCGGTCGTGAATAAACAGATAAACAGCTGAGTAGCCTTAGTCATACCAACGATCTCAGTTGGCTAAAATATTACGCTTCTCTAAAGCATCAATACACAATTCCACCAGTTCATCGAGTGTCTTCTCACCCGCAGGTAAATCTATCTCAGGGTTCTGAGGCGCTTCGTACACTGAGCTAATGCCTGTAAAATTCGGGATCTCTCCAGCTCGTGCTTTCTTATACAGGCCTTTAGGGTCACGCTGCTCACAAACCTCGAGTGGCGTGTTCACAAACACCTCTAAAAACTCGCCTTCAGGTAGCAAGTCTCGCACTAACTGTCTTTCAGCTTGATGTGGGGAAATAAACGCTGACAACACGATCAAACCCGCATCCGCCATCAATTTAGCGAGCTCACCAATACGACGAATATTCTCTCGGCGATCCTGCTCAGAGAAGCCAAGGTCGCTACATAACCCATGACGCACATTATCGCCATCCAATAAGTAAGTATGGTAACCAAGCTGTGCCAAGCGATTTTCTAATGCTCCAGCGACTGTCGACTTCCCAGAACCAGATAATCCCGTGAACCAGAGCACGGCTGGCTTTTGTGATTTCAGATCAGAGCGAAATGTTTTATCAATCGAGTGTTGATGCCACACAACATTCTCATCTTTTGGTTTGAGTACTGCGGTCATAATTAGTCCTTTAAATAAACAGCATTAAAATGGGAAAAAATAAGGAATTAGGGTCAGCACCAAACCCGAATAAACAATCGAGATTGGGATGCCGATGCGCAGATAATCCGTAAGGTGGTAATTACCTACGCTATAAACAAGTAAGTTGGTTTGGTAGCCGTATGGCGAGATAAAACTGGCACTGGCACCAAACAGAACCGCCATAATAAACGGCATTGGGTCAACGCCATAACCGACAGCCATACTGTAGCCAATTGGGAACGAGAGTGCCGCTGCCGCATTGTTGGTCACCAACTCAGTCAGGACCAACGTCATGAAATAGGTCGCGACTAGCGCTCCAAACACGCCCCAGCCATTAAAGGCCTCCATAAACATCAGCCCCATTCGCTCAGACAACCCAGATGAAATCATCAGTTGAGCAATAGAGAGTGCCGAACCAACGATCACGACAATATCGACGGGGAAGCGGCGGCGAAGCTCACCAAGTTGTACTACACCAAATGCCACCAGCAATAATAAAAATCCCGCTAGCCCTTTAATAATCGGGACTACATCAGCGAGCGATAACCCAATCACACTGGCAAAACAGAGCAACACAAACGTCGATTTATCGGCATCAAGCTTGGCGCTTGAGTCTAGATCGTTCATCAACACAAACTCTTTATTGTGTTGTTGACGCTGTTCTTCAAAACGTTTTCCTGGAACCAAAATCAAGGTATCGCCAGCGGTTAATGTGATGTTTCCAAGGCCACCTTCAAGGCGTTCATGACCACGACGAATGGCAACCACAACCGCATCGAAGCGATCTCTAAACTGGCTAGTTTTGAGGGTTTTATTACAGAAGCTTGCCGATGAACTGACTACGACCTCAACAAAGCTCTGGCCGTTCAGGTGGTGCTGACCAAACAGAGTTAGCCCTTGGATCTCTTGCAGTGTCGCAACACTCTCGACATCACCACAAAACAGTAGTCGATCACGAGCTTGAAGAATAAAATCAGGGTCTATAGACGCGGTTGTTTTACCGTCTCGAATCACTTCCGCTAAGAACAGTTTTCTCAATGCTCTGAGGTTATTCTCGCTGACGCTGCGGCCAACTAAAGGAGAACCCGGCTCAACTCGCGCCTCGAGAAAGTAAGGTAGATCGTCTTGAGAACCATCATCGTAGCTGGGTAAGAAGTAGCTCAGAGGAATGAGGATCAACACACCGCCCACCAACACCGCTAAACCGATCAAGGTCGGTGTAAAAAAGTTTAAGCTTGGCAGTCCAGCATCTTCAACAAAGCTATTGATGATCAAGTTGGTAGAGGTGCCGATCAATGTCAGGGTTCCACCTAAGATGGCAGCGTATGACAAAGGGATAAGCAGTTTAGATGGCGCATGTTGTTGATTACGTTTGATCGCCCCGATCAAAGAAACAACCACCGCCGTGTTATTAGTAAAAGAAGAAAGTAACGCTGTGGAAATACCCAACTTCGCAACCACGGTACCTAGCCTACCTTCAGAGATATTACGGCTAACCCAACTGATTAAGCGAGTTTTCTCCAACGCACTTGATGCGAGGATAAGAAGAATTAAAGTCAGTAACGAGGAGTTAGTGAAGTTATTGGCTAAGCTCGACAAATCGATCATGCCAGCCATAAAAGCAATAAACGCCGCGCCAGCAAAGATAAAGCTTGGCTTAATACGGGTAACGAGCAGGCAAGTAATGATGCCGAGCAAAATCGCTAATACAAATCCTTGTTGCCACATATACCCGTCCTTTATGGCGGAAACGATGGGTTTCCGCCTAATTCAATAAGCTGTTACTTAGTCGTTTATGACTTCAGTAATTGGCTTAGATCTTTGGCATCCCAATGAGGGAAGTGCTTACGAACCAGAGCGTTGAACTCAAGTTCAAATGCAGAGAAGTTACCGACTTGCTGTTCAACAGAATCCAAACGGTCTCGAATCAAACCCGCACCAACCGTCACGTTGGTTAGACGGTCGATAACGATAAAGCCACCGGTATCGGCACTCTCACGGTATTTATCCAGTGCGACAGTCTCGTTCAGTGACCATTCACACAAACCAATACCGTTCAGTGGTAACTCATCGACAGCGTGAGTCGACAGGTTGTTGATGTCATATTGATGACGAACCGTTTCAACCTGACCGACGGTTTTCTTGCCTGCGATTTTGATGTCGTAAGCTTTGCCCGGTTGCAGTGGTTGCTCTGTCATCCACACGATGTCAGCCAATACGTGGTTGGTGGATTCAATTTGCGCGTTTTCCAGCACAATCAAATCACCACGGCTGATATCGATTTCATCTTCAAGAGTCAGTGTTACCGCCAAACCCGCTTGTGCTGATTCAAGTTCTCCATCAAAGGTCACAATGCTTGCCACCTTAGAAGTTTTACCTGAAGGCAACGCCTTGATTTCATCACCCACGCTGACACGACCTGAAGCCACTGTGCCGGCAAAGCCGCGGAAATCTAGGTTAGGACGATTGACGTACTGCACAGGGAAACGGAATTCGCCCGCAGAACGTTTTTGGTCAATGTCGACGTTCTCTAACACTTCTAATAGCGATGGACCTTCGAACCATGCAAGCTCTTTGCTTGGCGCAGCAACGTTAATGCCTTCAAGTGCCGAAACTGGCAAAATCTGAATGTTAGTTTCGCCCTCTAGGTTTTCAGCAAACTCTAGGTACTGATCGCGAATCTCCTCAAAACGATCTTGCGAGTACTCCACCAGATCCATCTTATTGACTGCGACGATGAAATGCTTCAAACCAAGTAGGTTAGAAATAAACGAGTGACGACGGGTTTGATCCAGAACGCCCTTACGAGCATCAATCAAGATCACCGCCAGATCACACGTTGAAGCGCCGGTTGCCATGTTGCGCGTGTACTGCTCATGCCCTGGGGTATCAGCAATAATGAATTTACGCTTTTGAGTCGAGAAGTAACGATAAGCCACATCGATCGTAATCCCTTGCTCACGCTCAGCCTGCAAGCCATCAACAAGCAGTGCTAAATCAGGCTTCTCACCTGTGGTACCCACTCGTTGGCTATCAGAGTGAACCGCTGCTAGCTGATCTTCATAAATCTGTTTTGTATCATGGAGCAAGCGACCGATTAACGTACTTTTACCGTCATCTACCGAGCCACAAGTTAAAAATCTAAGCATAGATTTATGCTGATGCTGACTTAGATAACCTTCAATCCCTAGTTCAGCCAATTCGGCTTCTACTGCACTATTCATTTTTCTTTCCTTAGATTCTTAGAAATAACCTTGGCGCTTTTTCAGCTCCATAGAGCCCGACTGATCATGGTCAATCGCTCGACCTTGACGCTCACTAGACGTCGCCACCAGCATTTCTTCAATAATGCCTGTTAGCGTATTCGCCTCAGATTCAACCGCTCCGGTTAATGGGTAACAGCCTAAAGTACGAAAACGAACGCTTTTCTCTTCAATCACTTCACCTTCTTGCAGCTCCATACGGTCATCATCAACCATGATCAGCATGCCATCACGCTCAACCACAGGGCGTTTGTCTGAAAGGTAAAGTGGAACAATATCGATGCTCTCTAGGTAGATGTATTGCCAGATATCAAGCTCAGTCCAGTTAGATAGTGGGAAAACACGAATGCTTTCGCCCTTATTAACCTGACCGTTGTAGGTGTGCCAAAGCTCTGGACGCTGGTTTTTTGGATCCCACGTATGGTTCTTATCGCGGAAAGAGTAAACACGTTCTTTCGCACGAGATTTTTCTTCATCACGACGCGCACCACCAAAAGCCGCATCGAACCCATACTTGTTTAACGCCTGCTTAAGGCCCTGTGTTTTCATGATGTCAGTGTGCTTCGAAGAACCATGTACAAATGGGCTACAACCCATCTCAATACCTTCAGGGTTCTTATGTACTAAAAGGTCGAAGCCGTACTTTTTAGCCGTACGATCACGAAACTCAATCATCTCGCGGAATTTCCAATCCGTATCTACATGCAATAGCGGGAATGGAATCTTGCCTGGATAAAACGCTTTGCGAGCTAAATGAAGCATCACAGAAGAATCTTTTCCGATGGAGTACATCATCACTGGGTTATCAAACTCAGCCGCTACTTCACGGATAATATGAATACTTTCCGCTTCGAGCTGTTTTAGGTGGGTTAAACGTTCTTGGTCCATTTCAGTGCTTCCTTTAAGGCTCGCGTTACGAGCAATTCATTACTTGGTCTTGCCAAGCAAGGGATTTAACTCATCCACTTGAGTGAATGGGAGTATTGGCACTAGAAGAAAACAGAAGCTTCGTTTTGAGCTATCCTTGCTATTCATCTGCCTGATACGTCCTTGATATAGGCATTATGACGAGCCTCTTATATTACTGGAAATTCTAAAATTTCATTTTTTATTCGAAAAGCTGATAAGGGATTGGATTTACCGATAAGCAGGTGAAATGAATGGACTAATATTATCGATATCAGTTGCGCATCGATTGAGCAGCTTTGGGAGGCGTCTTGCAGAACACCATAAAGTAATCGATCTAAGTCACGAATTAACATTCGTTGTAATCATTGTTTCATTCGGTTTTGTTACATTACGCAACGAATTTTCTACTATCCACTTTGGAGCTACAAAATGAAAGTTGCAATGAAACCTTTGTCATTGGCTGTACTTGCGGGTCTTGGTTTGACTTTAGCAGGCTGCACAACAACACCAGATACCGATGAAGTGATTAAATTACGTGTCGTAGAAACGACGGATATCCATACCAACCTAATGGATTACGACTACTACAAAGACAAGCCATCGAAAAAAATCGGCTTAGCACGTACTGCAACTTTAGTAAAAGAAGCTCAAAGCGAAGTAACCAACAGCGTTTTAGTTGATAACGGTGACTTACTGCAAGGTAGCCCAATGGGTGACTACATGGCAGACAAAGGCATCGAAGCTGGCGAAGTTCACCCTGCATATAAAGCAATGAACCAACTAAGCTACGACGCTGCAAACCTAGGTAATCACGAATTCAACTACGGTCTTGAGTTCCTAGAAGAATCGATCAACGACGCTGATTTCCCGTACATCAGTGCTAACGTTTACGATGCAGAAACCAAAGAACACTACTTCACGCCTTACATCATCAAGACGCACACGTTCGAAGATACTGCTGGTGTAGAGCACGAAGTAAAAGTGGGTTACATCGGTTTTGTTCCACCACAAATCATGACGTGGGATAAGAAGAATCTAGAAGGCAAAGTGATCGCTCGCGATATCATTGAGACGGCTAACGAGTTAGTGCCTCAAATGAAAGCGGAAGGTGCAGAGGTTATCGTTGCTATCCCTCACTCAGGCGTATCAACTGACCCATACAAAAATGGCGAAGAGAACTCAACGTTCTACCTATCTGAAGTTGACGGCATCGATGCGATCGCATTCGGCCACTCTCACGCAGTTTTCCCAGGTAAAGGTTTTGATGACATTCAAGGCATCGACAACGAAACGGGCACCATGAACGGCGTTGCGGCAGTAATGCCAGGTCGTTGGGGTAGCCACGTTGGTGTTATGGATCTAACACTTGCACAAAAAGACGGTAAGTGGGAAGTTGTTAAAGGCCAATCAGAAGCACGCCCTATCTACGACAAAATCGAGAAGAAATCTCTTGCTGCAGCTGATGAAGGCATCGTAACAGCACTAGAAAAAGACCACGCTGGTACTCGTGAGTTTGTTAACCAACCGATTGGTAAAGCAGACGATGTGATGTACAGCTTCCTGTCTCTAGTACAAGACGATCCAACAGTTCAAATCGTTAACCTTGCACAGAAAGATTACGTTGAACAGTTCATCCAAGGTGACCCTGACCTAGATGGTACGCCAGTACTTTCCGCGGCTGCACCATTCAAAGCTGGTGGCCGTAAGAATGACCCAGCGAACTTCACTGAAGTTGAATCTGGTCAACTGACATTCCGTAACGCAGCTGACTTGTACCTTTACCCGAACACGCTAGTTGCGATGAAGGTAACAGGTCACGAAGTAAAAGAGTGGCTCGAGTGTTCTGCTGGTCAGTTCAACCAAGTTGATGTTAACTCAACAGCACCACAACAGTTGATCGAGTGGGATAATTTCCGCACTTACAACTTCGATGTTATCGACGGTGTTGATTACCAAATCGACGTAACTCAACCTGCGAAATACGATGCAAACTGTAAAGTCGTTAACCCTGACTCACAACGTATTGTTGGCCTAACTTACCAAGGTAAGCTAATCGACATGAAGCAAGACTTCCTGATCGCCACCAACAACTACCGTGCATACAGCGCTAAGTTCCCAGGCACAGGTGAAGACTTCATCGCATTTGATGCACCAGATGAGAACCGTACTGTTCTTGCAAACTACATCTCTCGCGTAAGCAAAGAGCAAGGTCAAGTGAGCCCAAGCGCGGATAACAATTGGTCATTTGCGCCAATCAAAACGGATAACAAGCTAGATATCCGCTTTGAAACATCTCCAAGCGACAAAGCAGCAGAGTTCATTAAAGAGAAGGGTCAATACCCGATGAAACGTGTTGCGACTGACGATATTGGTTTCGCTGTTTACCAGATTGACCTAACTAAATAGATTGCTTTAAGTAATCCATAGTTAACGTTCTGAAAGGCTGAGTTTAACGACTCAGCCTTTTTCTTTTCTTCTAAATGTTCACTCCAAAGCTCTAATTTTCGAACGACAAACTCTCGTTCAACCCGCTTCCAAATGCCACGCCTTCAGCTTCAAAACAGCAGTCAAACAGCAGTCAAACAGCAGTCAAACAGCAGTCAAACAGCACGACTCAAACCACCAATTGAATAAATCCAACACAAAAAACACTAATCAGCTGTAAGTTTTTATCTGCTCCTCCTGTCTATTTAATTTACTACACTCAATGAATGGTGGTTAAGCCATTCATCTATAGGATAGATAAGGACATTTAATGAGCACCGTCGAGAGCATTCAAGCATGGTTACATTCAGGGGAGGAGTCGCTGCTATGGCTGATGCTTGGCATCATCGCGCTTTCTTATCTGCTTGAAGATCTTGCGATTGTTACGGCGGCAGGTATCGCGACTCAAGGTCTAATACTTCCTCAATATGCGCTGCTTGCTATTTTCATCGGTATTGCCACGGGTGATCTCGGTCTTTATTACTTAGGGAAGTCAGGACGCTATTTCCGAGGTGTTCGATATAAAGCCCTCACGAATAAATACTTTCGTTCGCTTCGTACCAAATTACGTCAGAACGCATTCAGCAGCCTTTTTGTCATCCGCTTTATTCCAGGGCTTCGCACCGTCGGGTTTACCTTAAGTGGCTTTTTCGCCATCCCACTGCCTACTTTCTTGTTTGCTGTCATCAGCGCCACCGCGATCTGGACTGGCATTGTCTTCTCTGCCATCTACTATTTAGGGACATCAGCGTGGCTGCAAGCCTCTGAATATCAATGGATCATCATCCCGTGTGCCATCGCTTTGCTGTTTATCGGCAATCGATTAATGAATAGAACCTACTCTAGAGGATTATCATGAGTTCACCGCAAGATATTCGCATCATTCCCGCACATCAAATCAATGCAGGCATGCCTTTGCTTGAAAAAGATACCGTGCGCAGCGTCTCTCCTTATGAGTTTCTTCCAACTTGGTTCTTCTACACGCCAGTGGTGATTCAAAGCCTGATGCAAGGGTTACGGCACTTTGACTGGGCACTGCCGCTCATTGCCAACCCAAGCATCAAGTTAAGCGGAATGGTAGGCGAATCAAAACACGAGATATTAAGCCTTGCCGGATCTTCAAGTCAGCGTTGGATCTCTCCGTTTATCACCCTCACCAAAACGGATCTCAGCGGTAAGAAACAAGCTGAAGATGCACGCAGCGCACTAATACAATCCGATCTTGATTTCCCGATTGTAGCGAAACCAGATCTTGGCTGTCGAGGCGTAGGCGTCAAGCTGATCAACACACAAGATCAACTTGAGCAATATGTTGAATCTTTCCCAAATAATGCTCGCTTTCTACTGCAAGAAAAGGCGCCTTATCAGGCAGAAGCTGGCGTTTTCTATGTTCGTTACCCAAACAAAAAGCAAGGCGAGATCATCTCGATCACACTCAAATATGCGCCAATGGTGATGGGTGATGGCAAGTCGACACTCAAACAGTTAATTGAAAATAGCCCGCGTGCTGGGCAACTCAGCCACCTGTATCTACCAAGGCATGAAGATAAATTGGATCAAGTGATCGCAGAGGGCGAAGAGTTCCAACTCGCGTTCGCAGGTAGCCATAGCCGTGGCTGCATCTTCCGCGATGGCAATCAATACATTACTCAGGCTTTAACTGAACGTTTAGACGAGATATTCGATGACTTCGATGGTTTTCATTTTGGCCGACTCGACGTCAAGTTTAAAGACATGCACAGCCTAATGAACGGCGAGGATTTCACGATCCTTGAGGTCAATGGCGCAAGCAGTGAGGCTGGGCATATCTGGGATCGCAACACACCGCTGCGAGAGATATTTTCTACACTACTTCTGCAATACCGCATTCTTTTTGATATTGGCGCTCAGCAAAAACAACGAGGCTATAAGACTCCCTCTTTCAAGAGCTTATTCGCTGCGTGGCAAGAAGAGCGACGTCTTGTTCAACAATATCCGACCACTGACTAACTTTGTACGAGGACCATGAATGAACCCCATAGCCCAACCGAGCGCCCTCACTTCTTTCTCTCCTAGTATCAAGGGAGCGGTAGAAATATTGAATCAGGGTCTAGAGTTTTTGTTAGCGATATCTGACAGCGACTATCTGACACGAGCAAAGCCGCACGTCACAAGCTCTATTGGTGAGCATACTCGTCACACGCTCGATCTTTTTCACGCTTTAATTTTAAAAGAGAATGCGACCGTTGATTACAACACTCGCCGTCGTGGTCATCCCGTCGAATACGACCGCTCAATTGCAGTAAAAGAGATCCATTATGTGATCAACTGGCTTGAACGATTAGACCGCAGAGATCTCGAAGCGCCTATCATGATCCAAACCGAAGTTTCAATGGATACACAAGTATTCGCCAGCCTGCCTTCTACGTTAGAAAGAGAGGTCACCTTTGCTGCTCTGCATGCCAATCATCACTATGCGATGATCAAGGTGATCACGACCTTTCTTGATGTCGAAACATGCAATACCTTTGGTTATGCCCCAACCACCAGCAGCTATCTGAGGGAGCAATAATCATGTGTTCAGTATCTTGGCTGCTTGAAGAAAATGGTTATCAGGTCTTTTTTAACCGTGACGAACAAAAAACGCGAGCACTAGCAATGCCGCCTAAACAGTATCGAGTCAACGGTGTCGATATCATCATGCCACTCGACCCAACTGGCGGTGGTAGCTGGATCAGTATCAATGAGTTCGGGCTTTCACTATGCCTACTCAATAACTATCAAGGCATAGTCCCTGTTGGACCTTTAGTCAGCCGTGGTTTGCTACTCAAGAACCTATCATCGAGTCGTAACATCAGTCAGCTCTCTGAAGCATTTCATCAGCTCGACCTGCACTCTTTTGCCCCGTTTACCTTGTTGGCTTTTGCGCCGAGCTTAACTCAACACCATGGTTTAGTTATCGCCTATATGTGGGATGGCATTCAACAAAAAATAGTCGAAACCGACTCTCCGCTGTTCTCATCCGGTGTTGATTTAGAGCGAGTACAAGCCTACCGACAAGCAAAATACGATCAGCTTATGACAACAGGAAAGAATCAGCAGAACTTACTTCAATTTCACTCTCACCATCATAGCGAACAGCCTCATTTAGCGACCTGTATGCATCGTGAAGACGCACATACGGTGAGCTTTACACACTTACGTAATCTACATGGCCAAGCCTCGATGTTTTATGCACCCGGCTCGCCTTGTGAACCCATTAAGCCATGCCAGATAAATCAACAGCGCTTTACCTTCGATTTATCACCCGTAATCAATCTATAGGAGTCCATCATGAGAAAACTATTAACCATGGTCATGCTACTTGTTAGCCCATACGTATTTGCCGCCGATGAAATCTACACAGGGTTCTTTAGCAGTAAGGCGCTCGATGGCTACGATACTGTGGCTTATTTCACTTCAGGTAAGCCCATTGAAGGCAGTAAAAAATTCAGCACCGAGTACAAAGGCGCGGACTGGTATTTCTCTTCTGAAAAGAATCTGACTTTATTTGTTAATAATCCTGAAAAATATGCCCCTCAATATGGGGGTTATTGCGCTTGGGCTGTTTCAGCAAAAAGTGATTTTGCACCCGGTGACCCGAATCAATGGACGATTGTTGATAACAAGCTTTACCTCAACTACGACCAAGAGATTAAACAGCGTTGGGAACAAGACCGAGCACAACATATTCAAAAAGCCGACACCGTTTGGCCGCAACTGATCAAATAAGGGAATAACCATGACATTCACTCCAGCTAAACATATTCCTGCGGCATTTATCGCTTTCGTATTTGTTCAGTCGCTGTTTTTTAAGTTCACAGGCTCATACGAGACTGAGCATATCTTTGGCACCTTGGCGACATGGTCTGGCTTAAGTTGGTTCGGTTCATTTGGCGGCTACTTGATTGGGTTCGCTGAATTGATTGCGGCCATTTTGTTGTTTACTCGTTGGCATGGTCTGGGTGCCATCATGAGTGTGGGGATTATGAGTGGCGCGATATTTT
The DNA here is from genome assembly GCF_963889365.1 of Vibrio sp. OPT20. Taxonomy (NCBI): domain Bacteria; kingdom Pseudomonadati; phylum Pseudomonadota; class Gammaproteobacteria; order Vibrionales; family Vibrionaceae; genus Vibrio; species Vibrio sp. OPT20. The sequence continues at coordinate 71,647 of NZ_CAWPOA010000047.1, forward strand.
TCCATCTGTTTACGCCGCTCGGTATTCAAATGCCTGAGTTTAACGCTGCGGGTGAAATTGTCGGTTATGACGGCGGATTACTGTTTGGCATGGCATGCCTAGTATGGCTTTGCGGTGCATTTTTAAGTGTAAAAGATTTCAAGAATCAAGACGGTTTCCTAAACAACTTTAGTCAATAAGGTAGCTTCATTATGATTGATAGTCCTTTTCGTTTACCACGTTACACGCCTTTTGGTTTAGGTGAGTCTGTTGTCGAGTGGGCAACTGGGCTATCTAAGCTAGATAAGCTCTATCAAGATAGACCTGATGAGTTATCTAGCTTTGAATTCATGCATCACACCTTGTCAGCATTGAATATCGACTATTCCGTTTCAGCAGGCGCCACTGATAATATTCCCGAACAAGGGCCAGTAGTCATTGTGGCTAACCACCCACTTGGTGCGATTGAAGGCGTGATCCTTGCTGATCTCGTAGGATCGGTAAGAAAGGATGTGAAGGTGTTGGCCAATGAGTTGCTCAAGCGACTGCCTGAACTGGATGATCTGTTTATTGGGGTCGATGTCTTTAACAGTAAAGAATCGAAACGCACCAATGCTAAAGCTATTCGAGATGCCAATCGTCATTTAGCAGACGGTGGACTCTTGATTGTGTTCCCTGCTGGCGAAGTATCGAGTTACCGTAAAGGGGCCAAGACACTAACAGACATCGAGTGGAGCAAATCAGTCGCAAAGTTTGTTAAGCGTCACCAAGCCACCACGGTGCCTATCTTTATCAATGGCAAGAACAGTGAGCTTTTCTACCAAGCGGGCCGTGTTCACCCACTACTGAGAACGGCTTTACTTGGCCGTGAACTTCTTAATAAACAGGCGACGACTATCTCTATCTCGATTGGCTCTTCGATTCCGTATTCAGAGATCAAATCGTTTGAAAAAGAGATGGATATCGTCAACTACCTACGACTCAATACCTACCTAATGAGTCAACAAGATAGCCCGAATACGCCAATCCACGCGCCCTCTTTTGACACCCAAGTGATTGCGCCTATTCCACCAGAAGTGTTGGCAATAGAGGTCGGTTCTCTTCCTGAAGAGATGAAGTTACTTGAGCAAGGGGACTTCGAAGTCTACTGTACGCCAAGCCAATCTATTCCTAACTTAATGCGCGAAATTGGTCGAGTTAGAGAAGAGAGTTTCCGAGAAGTCGGAGAAGGCAGCGGGCTTGCCTGTGATTTAGATGAGTATGACCTTTACTACCACCAACTGTTTGTTTGGAATAAAACCAAGGCTGAATTAGTGGGTGCATACCGGCTTGGTATGGTCGACAAGCTCATCGCAGATCACGGGCTTGATAAGCTCTACTCTCGTAGCCTGTTTAACTACAATCAAGAATTCATCGATACCTTAGACAACAGTATCGAGCTTGGGCGTTCTGTAGTGAGCAAGCCTTATCAGAAGAGCCTTAACTCGCTATTACTATTGTGGAAAGGTATCGCGGCCTTCGTGTATCGTCATCCTCAATACACTCACCTATTCGGCCCAGTCAGTATCAGTAATGATTACAGCCACAATGCGCGTCTGTTGATTGCGACTACCCTATCCATACACCATTACGATGAACAAAAGGCGAACCTGGTTTCTCCTTCTTCACCACTCAATACCAATAATAATGTGTTCTGGCAGAATCACCTGCTATCGTCATTGGCGAGTGTCCCTCTGCTTTCTAAAGTGTTGGCTCGTATGGAGCAAGGGAAAGGCCTACCGGTACTGCTACGCCAATACTTAGGGATGAACGGTAAACTTGTGTGCTTTAACGTCGATCCATCGTTTAATGATGCCTTGGATGGCTTGATTGTGGTTAATCTTAAGAAAGTACCATTGAAAACCCTAGGCAAATACATGGGCAGAGACCTCGCTCAAGATTATCTAGAGCAACACAGTCGACGCTGATTTAGCCTGCTCTGTACCTCTCCCCAAATAAGTGCGATGATTTCGGCACTTATTTGGGTTAGGTTATTTTCATGCACACCTCTTTTATCGAACAACTACAAAGCTTTGACTTCTCTGAGAGTCAGATTGAATTTCTATTAGCTGTCGCGAAACCACTTGAGCTGCCGACCCGACACATCCTGATCAATCAAGGTGAGATGGCGAGTTCGATCTACTTTGTACTTGAAGGCTTGTGCCACGCTTGTTATCTCACTAATGACGGTAAGCAATACAGCAAAGAATTCTACTGGGAACAAGACTGGATCATCGGCTTTGAGAGTCTGATAAAAAGCCAAGCGTCCCCTTACCTGTTAGAAACACTCACACCCATCACAATGTTAGAACTGCCAATGAATGCGGTTATCGAGTGGCGCGCATCAAACAACCCTTTGTATTTAAAGTTATTAGAAACTCAGCTGATGCATAAGGAAAACAAAGAACGCTTTATGCTGCTCTATACTCCCGAGCAACGCTACCAACTGTTCTGCGAACATTACCCCGACCTTGAACAGCGCTTGAACGACAATCAAATTGCGGCTTACCTCGGTATAACCGCGATCAGCCTGAGCAGAATCAAAGGTCGAATTAACAATAGTTAATGCCAACAATCATCGCACATAGTACATTCAGAGCATCGATAATCTCTGGATGTAAACATGATCACTTGGCACTCAATTCCCTTCTCTGAACTTTCAACACAACAGCTTTATCAACTAATTAAATTACGAGTCGATGTGTTCGTTGTTGAGCAAAATTGCCCTTATCCAGAGCTCGATGGTAAAGATACACTCTCAGGTGTTGAACACTTGCTTGGCTATGCTGATGCAGAGCTAGTGGCGTGTGCCCGTTTGTTACCACCAGGTACGTCTTACGACAATACCAGCATCGGCCGAGTGGCGACCAAGCAATCAGCAAGAGGTGATGGCTTGGGTCATCAATTGATAAAAGAAGCGTTAACACGCTGTGAGGCTCTTTGGCCGAGCAAGACCATCGATATTGGCGCGCAACAACACCTAGAAAACTTCTATGCGAGCCACGGGTTCGAAACTATCTCTAAGATGTATCTGGAAGACGATATTCCGCATGTAGACATGAGATTAGAAAAGTAATGACGAATATCACTGTCGGTATTCTATTGTTGGTTGCAGGTAACTTGTTTGCCTCGCTTTCCGACGTAGCGGTAAAACTGTTGAATGGCGAAGTACCGCCTCTTCAGTATATTTTTTTCCGACAGTTGATATCTCTGCTAATCATCACCCCTTTGTGGCTACAACAGAAAAAAGAACAACGACGCTTACAACAAGCTAAAGTGACCTTTATTCGAGGACAACTGATCCTAATCGGCAGCGGATGTATGGTCGTCGCGATCACCCACCTTTCTTTGGCTACCGCAAACGCTGTATTTTATGTCGCACCCCTGTTGATGCTGCCTTTATCGATGTTTCTGCTCAAAGAGCAACCGGCACTTAGCAAGGTTATCGCCACCACTATCGGTTTTATTGGTGCATTGATTGTCTTAAGGCCATCACAATTTCATTGGGCAGCACTGTTTGCTTTGGGTACAGCACTCACCCTCGCACTATTCAATGTATTGGTAAGAAAGCTTCCTAGTGAGCAAACGGTGGTCACTACGCTGTGGTGGACAACCTTATTCTCTATTCCAGCCTCATTAGTACTGTGCTTTTTATACTGGCAACCGGTCTCAGTGGAGCATTTGGGATACATAGCATTAAGTGCGACGCTAATTTTAAGCTACAACGGACTGGCGGTCGCTGCCTACCAAAAAGCACACTCTAGTCAAATTGCCTTGGCTGAATACTCAGGCTTAGTGTTTGTCGCCATAATAGGCGCGATATGGTTTGATGAGATTCCAGATACGTTAACCTTTATCGGAATTATGCTCATCATCTTACCGCTTGCACCTTTCAAGCGACCAAAAAAAAGAGCTAATCATTAGCTCTTTTCTATCGACTATCTGTATCTGACAAAACGCTTAAACGCAGGCTCAGAATTGAGCTACTTACTACGGCCAAAGCCACCGTCTGACAATCGGAAAAACATCACCGAAGTGTTGCCTTTTTCTAGCTGAAGAATGTCTAGTTTCCCGGTCTCGGCGAGTTTGAATCGAACTAGCTGGCCTTTACGAATCTGACTAAGTGGTTTGTCTGGCCCTTCAATACGCACTAGCGCGTTCAAGTCAGACAACGGTAAGTCGTTATTTCGAAAAACCTGCGCTAACGTATCCCCTTGCTTTACAAGATACTCCTGCCAGTTGTTATTACTCGGTTCTGATGAACTGCTCTTGGCATTTTGCTGTTCGCTTAAGCCAACGGTGTTTATCTCAAGCTCAACGCGCGATGTTGCTGGGGCTGCGTCTACTTTAGGTTCTGGTAGCGGCACAAAAAGTAAGATCAATACGATCGGCGAAATCACCATCAATAATCTCTGGTGTAATTTCGGCAATGATTCCCAGGCCTGCACGGTTGAGGTTTTTATTTTCTTGATATCGATCGAGCTTAATTTCTCTTTGACCTGATTCAGTCGATCCTTGAACTCTGCTAAGTGGTCTACTTTCTGTTTTTTCTTTTGACGACGATTCATGCCACTGCGTCCTATACATTGAATAACTACAGTATAAAAACCAAAGTACCAACAGTATAGATCTTTCCGCTACAACAGAGACCAAAGCAAGAAAATTGACATAGCTGTGATTTGGACACGTTAAAGCGTAAGTGATCAGGGGCTAGCCGTTTATTCAGGCTGCTAATACTGGTATTCTTACCCTTTTCGTACTGACAAAAAGAGTGACTTTTCATGTCTGAAGTAAAATTTGAAACTGTAGAGCAAAAAGCTAGCTACGGTATCGGTCTACAAATGGGCCAACAACTTGCTGGTTCTGGTCTTGAAGGCCTAAACGTTGACGCAATCGCTGCTGGTATCGCAACAGCTCTAGTTGGTGACATGCCAGCTATCGAAGTTGACGAAATCAACAACGCACTACAAGAGCTACACACTCGTGGTGAAGCAGCACGTCAAGAACTAGCTAAAGCAGCAGCTGCTGACGGCGAAGCTTTCCTAACTGACAACGCTCTTCGTTCAGAAGTAACAGTTCTTGAGTCTGGTCTTCAGTACGAAGTACTAACTGAAGGTACTGGCGAAATCCCTACTGCAGACAAGCAAGTACGTGTTCACTACCACGGTGAACTAACTGACGGTACTGTTTTCGACAGTTCTGTATCTCGCGGTCAACCTGCTGAATTCCCAGTAACTGGCGTAATTCAAGGTTGGGTACAAGCTCTACAAATGATGCCTGTTGGCTCTAAGTGGAAGCTATACATCCCTCAAGATCTAGCATACGGTGAGCGTGGCGCAGGTGCTGCAATTCCACCATTTGCAGCTCTAGTGTTTGAAGTAGAACTTCTAGCTATCCTTTAATTTTTATAAAAACCTTTAGTAAAACAAAATACTATAGGCAAATAAAATTAAAATAACCCAACGGCGATGTGACTACATCGCCGTTTTTCGTTTATAGTGAATAGGTCGATTACTTTATTACTTAAGGAAGAATAATGAAGAAAATACTCATCACTATGCTCAGCAGCCTTGCTGTAGTCTCTTGCGCTAGCACTAGCGACTCTGAACAAACCGGTTCAACATCAGATACCAACTATTCCCAACTATCGCAAACTGCCCTGATGGCAGCAGTGAATATGTGGTCTCAACAAAACGAAACAACACCACTTGCTGATACCGTTGCTGATCAAGCATCTGTTACCAGCGATCAAGCAATTGGCGGTATCGGTTCAATGTTGGCGCTTGCACAAAATTCACTTGGCTCAGCAGACAATAAAGAACTCGCATCACTCATTCCTGGAATGTCTTCACTTGAATCGACTGGCTTATCATCAGTTCTAAGCTCACAAGGTGCTGTTGAAAGTGCGTTTGCTGGGTTAGGTATGGATTCGTCAATGGTTACGACATTTGCACCAATCATTCTTCAGGCACTTCAATCACAAGGTGCAACGAGTGGCCTTATGGATTCACTTGCCGCTATTTGGCAGTAGGCCATCGCGATTAGCGACTAGTTGAAGAATATTGTAAGGGCACTTCGGTGCTCTTTTTTGTGCGTGGAAGAAAAGATATTTGAGAGACGAGATACGAGATACGAGATACGAGATACGAGATACGAGATACGAGATACGAGATACGAGATACGAGATACGAGATACGAGATACGAGATACGAGATATTTTTAAAAAATAGAGCAGAGCAGGCAAGTAAAAATGCCAAACATCGTGGTGCAATTTTTCAATTCGATAGAAACAAAAAAAGCCGAGCTAATGCTCGGCTTTTTGTATTAAGAATCTAGTATAGATTACTCAGCAGCTTCTTCAGCAGCTGGGCGGTCTACAAGCTCAATGTAAGCCATTGGAGCTTTATCACCAGTACGGAAACCACATTTAAGAATGCGAGTGTAACCACCTTGGCGAGCCGCGAAACGCGGGCCTAGTTCATTAAATAGTTTTGCCACAACTTCGTTATCACGAGTGCGAGCAAATGCAAGACGACGGTTAGCAACACTGTCTGTCTTAGCTAGGGTAATCAATGGCTCAATTACGCGACGTAGTTCTTTTGCTTTAGGCACGGTAGTTTTAATAACTTCGTGACGAACAAGAGAGCTAGCCATGTTGCTGAACATCGCTTTGCGATGACTGCTGTTGCGGTTGAGTTGACGACCACTTTTACGATGGCGCATGACCTAATCCTTCTAACTTTTCGATTAATCTTCAGCGATTGACGCTGGTGGCCAGTTTTCTAGGCGCATGCCTAGAGAAAGACCACGTGAAGCAAGCACATCTTTAATCTCTGTAAGAGATTTCTTACCAAGGTTTGGCGTTTTAAGTAGCTCAACCTCAGTGCGCTGTACAAGATCACCGATGTAGTGAATCGCTTCTGCTTTCAAACAGTTAGCAGAGCGAACTGTTAGTTCAAGATCGTCTACAGGACGTAGTAGGATAGGATCGAATTCTGGCTTCTCTTCCTTCTCCTCAGGTACACGTACATCACGAAGATCTACGAACGCATCCAGTTGTTCAGCTAAAATAGTAGCTGCACGACGGATTGCTTCCTCAGGTTCTAGAGTACCGTTCGTTTCCATATCGATAACAAGCTTGTCTAAATCAGTACGCTGTTCTACACGTGCCGCTTCTACAGCATAGGCGATTTTATCAACCGGGCTGTAAGTAGCGTCAACTAATAGACGACCGATAGGACGCTCATCTTCTTCAGTATGGATACGAGCTGAAGCTGGAACGTAACCACGACCACGTTCTACTTTGATACGCATAGCGATCTCAGCATTGTCATCCGTTAGGTGACAAATTACGTGCTCAGGGTTAGCGATCTCTACATCACCATCGTGGGTGATGTCACCTGCAACAACAGGGCCTGAGCCTGATTTGTTCAGTGTAATAAACACTTCATCTTTGCCTTCAGCAACGCGTACAGCTAAACCTTTAAGGTTTAGAAGGATTTCCAGGATATCTTCCTGAACGCCTTCTTTAGTGCTGTATTCGTGTAGCACACCTTCAATTTCAACTTCTGTTACGGCACAACCCGGCATAGAAGATAGAAGAATGCGGCGAAGAGCATTACCTAGAGTGTGGCCGAAACCGCGCTCTAATGGCTCAAGAGTTACTTTCGCGTGTGTCGTATTGATCTGTTCAATGTCAACAAGACGCGGCTTAAGAAATTCTGTTACAGAACCCTGCATTGTGTCCTCTCTTTTTTTAACCTTACTTAGAGTAAAGTTCGACGATCAAGTGTTCATTGATGTCAGCTGATAGGTCAGAACGCTCAGGCATACGCTTGAATGTACCTTCCATTTTGCTAGCATCTACTTCAATCCAAGTTGGCTTTTCACGTTGTTCAGCAACTTCTAGAGCCGCTTTAATACGAGATTGCTGTTTAGCTTTCTCGCGGATAGAAACAACGTCGTTAGCCGCTACTTTGAAAGAAGGAACGTTTACAACTTTACCGTTAACTAGAACAGACTTGTGGCTAACTAGTTGACGAGATTCAGCACGAGTAGCGCCAAAGCCCATACGGTAAACTACGTTATCAAGACGACCTTCAAGAAGCTGAAGCAGGTTTGCACCTGTGTTGCCTTTAAGACGTGCAGCTTCTTTGTAGTAGTTGCGGAATTGTTTTTCTAGAACGCCGTAGATACGACGAACTTTTTGCTTCTCACGAAGCTGAACGCCATACTCAGATAGACGACCGCGACGAGCGCCGTGTACACCTGGTGCGTTATCAATTTTACACTTGGTATCGATCGCACGGACACCAGACTTAAGGAATAAGTCAGTACCTTCGCGACGGCTAAGCTTCAGCTTAGGACCCAAATATCTTGCCATGATCTTTCTCCAATATTCCTAGAAACGAAACTTAAACGCGACGTTTCTTAGGTGGACGACAACCGTTATGAGGGATTGGTGTCGCATCAACAATGTTAGTGATACGGAAACCAGCAGCGTTCAGTGCACGAACAGTAGATTCGCGACCTGGACCTGGACCCTTAACCATAACTTCCAAGTTCTTTAGGCCATATTCTTTAGCCATTTCACCACAACGCTCAGCTGCAACTTGTGCTGCGAACGGAGTAGATTTACGAGAACCACGGAAACCTGAACCACCTGCTGTAGCCCATGCAAGAGCGTTGCCTTGGCGGTCAGTGATAGTTACGATTGTGTTGTTGAAAGAAGCATGAATGTGCGCTACGCCATCAGCTACTTGCTTGCGTACGCGCTTACGCGCGCGAGTTGGTTGTTTTGCCATTGTACTCTACCTTATCCGACTATTTCTTGATCGGCTTGCGCGGACCCTTACGGGTGCGAGCGTTGGTTTTAGTACGCTGTCCACGTAGTGGTAGACTGCGACGATGACGAAGACCGCGGTAACAGCCAAGGTCCATAAGACGCTTGATGTTCATCGATACTTCACGACGTAGATCACCTTCTACAGTGTATTTAGCTACACCATCACGCAGTTGATCGATCTGCTCTTCAGTTAGTTCACTGATCTTAGCATCTTCAGCAATACCCACTTCAGCTAGAATAGCTTGAGAGCGAGTTTTACCAATACCGTAGATTGCAGTAAGTGCAATTACAGAATGCTTATGATCAGGAATGTTAATGCCGGCTATACGGGCCATTATTCACTCCTAAGGGGGTTCATAAAAGAATTATCCGCAGCAAAGCCCGTTATGGATACGCTGCGGCATACTACTTCTTTTGCACGCAAAAGGTAGGCCGAGGAATATACTCGACTCTACCTAGTATTTCAAGTAAAAATTTCTGCTGATTAGCCTTGGCGTTGCTTATGCTTTGGCTCACTGCAAATCACGCGAACGACACCGTTACGCTTGATAACTTTACAGTTACGGCAGATTTTTTTAACGGAAGCACGAACTTTCATTGCTAAACTCCGTAAATGGAATCGAAATAATTACTACCGAATTAACGGCCGTAACCTTTCAGATTCGCTTTCTTTAACACAGAATCATACTGTTGTGACATCAGATGAGTCTGTACCTGTGCCATGAAATCCATGATAACAACCACTACGATTAGTAGGGAAGTGCCGCCAAAGTAGAAACGAACGTTCCACGCGACCATCATGAACTCAGGAATCAGACATATAAAAGTAATGTATAGAGCGCCCGCAAGGGTTAGTCTAGTCATCACTTTATCGATATATTTCGCTGTCTGCTCACCTGGGCGGATACCGGGTACGAATGCACCAGACTTCTTCAAGTTATCAGCTGTTTCACGTGGGTTAAACACCAACGCTGTATAGAAGAAACAGAAGAAGATTATAGCTGCTGCATAAAGCATTACATACAACGGTTGACCTGGGCTAAGAGCTAATGACACGTCAGTTAACCAACCGAACGCGCTGCTTTCACCATTTTGACCAAACCACTGCGCTAATGTTCCTGGGAACAAAATAATACTTGATGCAAAAATCGCTGGTATAACACCTGCCATATTAATCTTAAGTGGCAAATGAGAACTTTGTGCTGCAAACACTTTACGACCTTGTTGACGCTTCGCATAGTTAACGACGATACGACGTTGACCACGCTCCATGAAAACCACGAAGTAAATTACAGCAAAAGACAATACCGCGATAAACAACAGAAGAAGCACATGCAATTCACCTTGACGCGCTTGCTCGATTGTTTGACCGATTGCAGAAGGCAATCCAGCAACAATACCTGCAAAAATCAGAATGGAAATACCATTACCGATTCCTCGCTCAGTGATTTGTTCACCTAACCACATCAAAAACATGGTACCAGTTACTAAACTCACGGTAGCAATAAGCGTAAACATGGTTTGGTTGATAACAACCAGATTGTCGACCATGTTTGGTAAGCCTGTTGCGATACCAATAGCTTGGAATGTTGCAAGTACAAGCGTGCCGTAGCGTGTATATTGGCTTATCTTACGACGGCCTGCTTCACCCTCTTTCTTGAGTTCCGCTAACGCTGGATGAACTACAGTTAGCAATTGGACTACGATCGATGCCGAAATGTACGGCATGATACCCAATGCTAATATAGATGCACGCTCAAGAGCACCACCGGAGAACATGTTAAACATTTCTACGATGGTACCTTTTTGCTGATCGAACAAATCGGCAAGTACAGCTGCGTCAATACCAGGGATCGGCACAAAAGAGCCGGCTCGGAATACTAAAAGTGCACCAATTACGAATAATAAGCGCGACTTTAGTTCACTTAAGCCGCTTTGAGCACTACGAAAATCTTTTCCTGGTTTCTTAGCCATCTGTACCTCGTTCCTCGAGATTATTCCTCGATTTTACCGCCTGCAGCTTCGATTGCAGCTTTAGCGCCTTTAGTCACGCGTAGACCTTTAACAGTCACAGCTTTACTTAGGTCACCAGAAAGAACGATCTTAACAAACTCGATGTTCTTAGTGATAACGTTAGCAGCTTTAAGGCTGTTAAGATCAACTACGTCACCTGTTACTTTCGCTAGCTCAGCTAGACGAACTTCAGCAGACACTAGGCTCTTACGAGAAGTGAAACCGAATTTAGGTAGACGTTGTTTTAGAGGCATTTGACCGCCTTCAAAACCTGGACGAACAGAGCCGCCAGAACGTGACTTTTGACCTTTGTGACCGCGGCCACCTGTTTTACCAAGGCCAGAACCGATACCACGACCTACACGCTTCTTAGAAGGTTTAGAGCCAGCAGCCGGTGATAGAGTATTCAAACGCATTCTGATTACTCCTCAATCTTAACCATGTAGTAAACCTTGTTGATCATACCGCGTACGCACGGTGTATCTTCAAGTTCTACTGTATGGTTGATGCGACGAAGACCTAGACCTTTAAGGCACGCTTTGTGCTTAGGTAGGCGACCAATTGAGCTTTTAGTTTGAGTTACTTTAATAGTTGCCATCGTGTTCTTACTCCGAAATAGATTCAACAGTTAGACCACGTTTAGCAGCAACCATTTCTGGTGACTTAACGTCTACTAGAGCACCAATCGTTGCGCGAACAACGTTGATTGGGTTCGTTGAACCGTATGCTTTAGAAAGTACGTTATGTACGCCTGCAACTTCAAGTACGGCACGCATTGCACCACCGGCAATAACACCTGTACCTTCAGCAGCTGGCTGCATGTAAACTTTAGAGCCCGAATGACGACCTTTCACCGGGTGGTGAAGAGTGCCTTCGTTAAGCGCAACAGTAACCATGTTACGACGCGCTTTTTCCATTGCTTTTTGAATCGCAGCAGGTACTTCACGAGCTTTGCCGTAACCGAAACCTACGCGACCATTACCGTCACCAACTACTGTTAGTGCAGTAAAGCTCATGATTCGACCACCTTTAACCGTCTTAGATACACGGTTAACAGCGATCAGCTTTTCTTGCAAATCATTAGCTTGTTGTTGTTCTTTAGCCATCTTCCAACCCTACCTTAGAATTTCAGACCAGCTTCGCGAGCAGAATCTGCTAGCGCCGCTACTCGACCGTGGTATTGGAAACCAGAACGATCAAATGCAACTGTAGCTACGCCTTTTTCAAGAGCGCGCTCAGCAACAGCTTTACCAACTGCTTTAGCTGCATCAACGTTACTAGTGTTCTTAACTTGCTCACGGATCGCTTTTTCTACAGTAGAAGCAGCTGCGATAACCTCAGAGCCGTTTGCCGAGATAACTTGAGCGTAAACATGGCGAGGAGTACGGTGTACTACCAAGCGAGTTGCGCCAAGTTCTGCAATCTTACGACGTGCACGTGTAGCACGACGGATGCGAGATGCTTTCTTATCCATAGTGATACCTTACTTCTTCTTAGCTTCTTTAGTACGCACATTTTCATCTGCGTAACGAACACCTTTACCTTTATAAGGTTCAGGAGCACGGTAAGAACGAATGTCAGCCGCAACTTGACCTACTACTTGCTTATCGCAACCAGTAATAATGATCTCAGTTTGGCTAGGGCACTCAGCTTTAATACCTTCAGGTAGAGCGTGCTCTACTGGGTGAGAAAAGCCTAGTGTTAGACCTACAGAGTTGCCTTTGATAGCAGCACGGTAACCAACACCTTTAAGAGTTAACTTCTTAACGAAGCCCTGAGTAACACCCACAACCATGTTATTAACTAGAGCGCGAGCTGTACCAGCCTGTGCCCATGCGTTAGTAACACCTTCTTTCGGACCGAAAGTTAGGTTGTTTTCTTCCTGTGCAATAACTACGGCGCTGTTAAGAACGCGAGTAAGCTCACCTTTGCTACCTTTTACAGTAACTTCTTGGCCGTTTAGTTTCACCTCTACGCCAGCTGGAATAGCGACAGGTGCTTTAGCAACACGAGACATAATCTACTCCTTAAGCTACGTAACAGATGATTTCACCGCCAAGACCTGCTTTGCGAGCAGCACGGTCAGACATCAGACCCTTGGAAGTAGAAACAACTGCAATACCAAGACCACCCATCACTGTAGGTAAAGAGTCTTTATTTTTATAAACTCTTAAACCAGGACGTGATACGCGCTTGATTTGCTCGATTACAGGTTTAGCTTGGAAGTACTTAAGAGTAACTTCTAGCTCAGGTTTTACTTCGCTGTCAACAGCGAAGTCTACGATGTAACCTTCAGCTTTAAGTAATGCAGCAATTGCAACTTTAAGCTTTGAAGAAGGCATTTTTACAGCAACTTTATTTGCTGCCTGACCGTTACGAACTCGGGTCAGCATATCCGAAATCGGATCTTGCATGCTCATAAGATTTACTCCAAATGATTAAGTGGCAATTACCAGCTAGCCTTACGAAGACCCGGAATCTCGCCTTTCATGCAAGCTTCACGAACCTTAATGCGGCTTAGACCGAATTTACGTAGGTAACCGTGTGGACGACCAGTTTGGTTGCAACGGTTGCGCTGACGTGATGCACTTGAATCACGTGGAAGAGATTGCAGTTTAAGAACCGCATTCCAACGATCTTCTTCAGATGCGTTTACATCGCTAATGATAACTTTTAGCGCAGAACGCTTTTCAGCGAACTTAACTACTAGTTTTGCACGTTTAGCTTCACGTGCTTTCATTGATTGTTTAGCCATAACAGTAACCCTACCCTTACTTACGGAATGGGAAGTTAAAGGCAGCCAGCAGAGCTCGGCCTTCCTCATCGGATCCCGCAGATGTCGTGATAGTAATATCAAGACCGCGGACGCGATCGACTTTATCGTAGTCGATTTCCGGAAAGATGATTTGCTCGCGAACGCCCATGCTGTAGTTACCGCGTCCGTCAAAAGACTTAGCGCTAACACCACGGAAATCACGTACACGTGGAAGTGCGATAGAGATTAAACGCTCTAAAAATTCCCACATGCGCTCACCACGCAAGGTTACTTTACAACCAATTGGGTAGCCTTCACGAATTTTGAAACCAGCTACAGATTTACGCGCTTTCGTGATAAGTGGCTTTTGACCAGAGATCGTTGCCATATCAGATGCTGCGTTTTCTAGCAGTTTCTTATCGTTGATTGCTTCACCAACGCCCATGTTTAGGGTGATTTTCTCAATCCTAGGGACTTGCATGACGCTTGTGTAGCTGAACTCTTTGGTAAGCTCAGCGACTACAGACGACTTGTAGTAATCATGCAGTTTCGCCATAGTAGAACTCCAAATTACTTCTAATTAGTTAGAAACAGTTTCGCCGTTAGATTTGAAGAAACGAACTTTCTTGCCATCTTCGATACGGAAACCGATACGGTCTGCTTTACCAGTAGCCGCGTTAAAGACTGCAACGTTAGAAGCATCAATAGCTGCTTCTTGTTCAACGATGCCACCTTGTTGACCTAGAGCCGGAACCGGCTTTTGGTGTTTTTTAACAAGATTAATGCCTTCAACAACAACTTTACCAGTTGTCAGAACCTTAGTTACTTTACCTTTCTTGCCTTTATCTTTACCAGCAAGAATGATTACTTCGTCGTTACGACGGATTTTAGCTGCCATGTTGCCGCTCCTTACAGAACTTCAGGTGCAAGTGATACAATCTTCATGAATTTCGCGTTACGAAGTTCACGAGTCACAGGACCAAAGATACGTGTGCCGACTGGTTGCTCAGTAGTGTCATTTAACAATACACAAGCATTACTGTCGAAGCGAATGACAGAACCGTCTGGGCGACGAACGCCTTTACGGGTGCGCACTACTACCGCCTTCAGAACATCACCTTTCTTTACTTTACCGCGAGGAATCGCTTCCTTCACTGTAACCTTGATGACGTCACCGATATGTGCATAACGGCGGTGAGAGCCACCCAGAACCTTAATACACATTACCTTGCGCGCGCCAGAGTTATCTGCTGCGTCAAGTGTACTTTGCATCTGGATCATTGTTAGTGCTCCGCTAAATATTAAAACTAGACCCTCTCGGGTCGGGCTGCCTCTTTAAAAGGGACGCGAATTGTACCACCCTTTTTTTAAATTGGGTAGACAAAAAACAAGCGGCTCCAAAAAATAATTTGGAGCCGCTTATAAGTTATAGAATTACAAAGATTAAATCTTCGCTTTTTCTAGAACTTTAACCAATGTCCAAGACTTAGTCTTAGACAGAGGACGACACTCAGCGATTTCAACTTTGTCGCCTAGGCCACAAGTGTTGTCTTCGTCGTGTGCGTGTACTTTAGTCGTGCGTTTGATGAACTTACCGTAAATTGGGTGTTTTACAGTACGCTCAATAGCAACAACGATAGACTTATCCATCTTGTCACTTACTACACGGCCTTGCTGGATGCGGTTAGTTTCGCTCATTATGCGCCTGCCTTTTCAGTCAAAACAGTTTTCACACGTGCGATGTCACGGCGTACAGCTTTTAGAGTATGAGTTTGCTGAAGTTGACCAGTTGCAGCTTGCATGCGCAAGTTGAACTGTTCACGTAGCAAATTCAATAGCTCAGCGTTAAGCTCTTCAACGTTCTTTTCGCGTAGATCTTGTGCTTTCATCACATCACCTGCTTAGTTACAAAAGTAGTTTTAACAGGCAGTTTACGCGCCGCTAGGCGGAACGCTTCACGTGCCAACTCTTCAGGTACGCCATTCATCTCGTACATAACTTTGCCTGGTTGGATTTGAGCAACCCAGTACGCAACTGAACCTTTACCTTTACCTTGACGAACTTCAAGAGGCTTTTCAGTAATTGGTTTGTCTGGGAAAACACGGATCCAGATTTGACCTTGACGCTTAATGTGACGTGTCATAGCACGACGTGCCGCTTCGATTTGACGTGCAGTCAGACGACCACGGCCAACAGCTTTAAGACCGAATTCGCCGAAGCTTACTTCAGTACCTTTAGCTAGACCACGGTTACGACCAGTCATAACCTTGCGGAACTTAGTACGTTTTGGTTGTAGCATCGTTCGACTCCTTACTTACGGCCTTTACGCTGCTTCTTAGGCTTATCGCCTTTTGGCTCTACTGCGTTAGCAGCTGGCATACCGCCTAGAATCTCACCTTTGAAGATCCAAACTTTAATGCCGATCACACCGTATTGAGTGTGAGCCGAAGAAGTTGCGTAATCAATGTCTGCACGTAGAGTGTGTAGAGGCACACGGCCTTCACGGTACCACTCTGAACGTGCGATTTCAGCACCGCCAAGACGGCCGCCTACTTGTACTTTGATGCCTTTAGCGCCTAGACGCATAGCATTTTGTACCGCACGCTTCATTGCACGACGGAACATAACACGACGCTCTAGTTGAGACGCGATGCTATCAGCTACAAGCTGACCATCTAGCTCAGGCTTACGTACTTCAGCGATGTTAATTTGCGCTGGTACACCTGCGATTTTAGCTACAGCTGCGCGTAGCTTCTCTACGTCTTCACCTTTCTTACCGATAACAACGCCAGGACGAGCTGTGTGAATAGTCACACGGATGCTCTTCGCTGGACGCTCGATAACGATACGAGATAATGATGCTTTTTGTAGTTCCTTGGTAAGGAACTGACGTACCTTGAAGTCGCCGTCTAGGTTGTCAGCGAATTCGTTGGTATTAGCAAACCATGTAGCATTCCAAGGCTTGACGATGCCAAGACGAATACCATTAGGATGTACTTTCTGACCCATTGCTTACTCTCCTAGTCTTTAGCGATCTGCTACAACAATAGTGATGTGGCTTGAACGCTTCAAGATACGATCCGCACGGCCTTTAGCACGAGGCATAATACGCTTCATGATAGGGCCCTCATCTACGAAGATTTTAGCGACATTTAGATCGTCGATATCTGCACCTTCGTTATGTTCCGCGTTAGCGATAGCTGACTCAAGAACTTTCTTAACTAAAACAGCAGCTTTTTTGTTGCTGAAAGTTAGAATTTCTAGAGCCTGGTCTACCGACTTACCGCGAATTTGGTCTGCAACTAAGCGAGCTTTCTGTGGAGAAATACGAGCAAAGTTATGTTTAGCTAAAGCTTCCATCATCTACTCCTTATTTCTTCTTAGCTTTCTTATCTGCAGCATGACCGCGATAAGTACGAGTTGGTGCAAATTCGCCTAGTTTGTGACCGATCATTTCTTCGGTAACGAAAACAGGGACGTGCTGACGACCATTATGGACAGCGATGGTCAAACCAATCATTGTTGGGATGATCATTGAGCGACGGGACCAAGTCTTAATAGGCTTTTTGTCTCCGCTTTCCACCGCTTTCTCTACCTTCTTCAGCAAGTGTAGGTCAATAAAAGGACCTTTCTTGAGAGAACGTGGCATGGCGATTCCTCTTTATAAATTATTTAGTGCGACGACGTACGATGTACTTGTCAGTGCGCTTATTCTTACGAGTCTTGAAGCCCTTAGTAGGAACGCCCCAAGGAGATACTGGGTGACGACCACCAGATGTGCGGCCTTCACCACCACCATGTGGGTGATCCACCGGGTTCATTACTACACCACGTACGGTTGGACGTACGCCGCGCCAGCGTGAAGCACCAGCTTTACCAAGTTCACGTAGCATATGCTCAGAGTTACCAACTTCACCGATCGTTGCACGACCTTCAGAAAGTACTTTGCGCATTTCACCAGAACGTAGACGGATAGTTACGTATGCACCATCGCGAGCGATGATTTGAGCATAAGCACCAGCCGAACGAGCTAGTTGTGCACCTTTACCAGGCTTAAGTTCAACACAGTGTACAGTAGAACCTACTGGGATGTTGCGCATCGGCAGAGTGTTACCTGCTTTGATTGCAGCATCTACGCCAGATTGAATCTGGTCGCCTGCGTTAACACCTTTAGGTGCAATGATGTAACGACGCTCACCGTCTGCGTACAGAACTAGAGCGATGTTAGCACTACGGTTTGGATCGTATTCTAGACGCTCAACTTTCGCTGGGATGCCATCTTTAGTACGTTTGAAGTCAATCAGACGGTAATGGTGTTTATGACCACCACCGATGTGACGTACTGTAATACGACCGTTGTTGTTACGACCACCGTTCTTAGAGTTTTTCTCTAAAAGTGGTGCGTATGGCTTACCCTTGTGCAGGTCAGCGTTAACAACTTTAACGACGTGACGACGACCAGGGGAAGTCGGCTTACATTTAACAATAGCCATTTTTACTACTCCTGTTATTCCGCGCCGCCAACGAAGTCAAGATCTTGACCTTCTTTCAAAGTAACGTAGGCTTTCTTAACGTCTGAACGACGGCCTTCACGCATACCTTGACGTTTGGTCTTACCCTTTAATACAAGAGTATTTACAGACTTAACTTCAACTTCAAATAGCTTTTCTACAGCTGCTTTGATCTCTTTCTTAGTTGCATCTTTAGCTACTTTGAAAACGATAGTGTTCGCTTTCTCAGCTGCCATAGTTGCTTTTTCAGAGATGTGCGGAGCACGTAGAACTTTTAAGATACGCTCTTCAGTGATCATGCTAGCATCTCCTCAACTTGCTTAACTGCGTCAGCAGTCATCAGAACCTTGTCGAAAGCGATTAGTGATACTGGATCAACACCAGCAACATCACGTGCATCTACTTTGTATAGGTTACGAGCAGCTAAGAATAGATTTTCATCTACTTCGCCAGTCACAATCAGAACGTCGTTTAGCTCAAGCTCTTTAAGCTTAGCTACAAGTTCTTTTGTTTTTGGTGCTTCTACAGAGAAGTTATCAACAACGATTAAACGCTCTTGACGAATCAACTCAGACAGAATGCTCTTCATAGCACCGCGGTACATTTTTTTGTTTACTTTTTGGCTGTGATCTTGTGGTTTCGCAGCAAAAGTAACACCACCTGTACGCCAGATTGGGCTACGAATTGTACCAGCACGTGCACGGCCAGTACCTTTTTGGCGCCATGGCTTAGCACCGCCGCCTGATACTTCAGAACGAGTCTTTTGAGCACGAGTACCTTGACGAGCACCTGCTGCATATGCAACAACTACTTGGTGTACTAGAGCTTCGTTAAAGTCACGTCCGAAAGTAGTCTCGGAAACAGTTAGTGCATCAGCACCTTTAACCATCAATTCCATTACTTACTCCTAGACGTTATGCTTTAACAGCAGGTTTTACGATCACGTTACCGCCTGTTGAGCCTGGTACTGCACCTTTAATAAGGAGTAGATTGCGCTCAGCGTCAACACGTACGATCTCTAGGTTTTGAGTCGTTACACGCTCAGCTCCCATGTGACCTGCCATTTTCTTGCCTTTAAACACGCGGCCTGGAGTTTGACATTGGCCAATTGAACCCGGTGCGCGGTGAGACAAAGAGTTACCGTGAGTCATATCTTGAGTAGAGAAATTCCAACGCTTGATAGCGCCTTGGAAGCCTTTACCTTTAGATGTACCAGTAACGTCTACTTTTTTAATTTCGTTGAAAAGTTCTACGTTTAGCTCAGCGCCAACTTCAAACTCTTCGCCGTTTTCTAAACGGAATTCCCAAAGACCGCGACCTGCTTCTACACCCGCTTTCGCGAAGTGACCAGCTTCAGGTTTAGTTACACGGTTAGCTTTCTTAGCACCAGTAGTTACTTGGATTGCTGCGTAGCCGTCTGTCTCAAGAGTTTTAACTTGAGAAATACGGTTCGCTTCAACCTCAACAACAGTTACTGGGATAGAAACGCCTTCTTCAGTAAATACGCGGGTCATACCCACTTTACGTCCGACTAGACCAATCATTATTCTTATCTCCCTTAACCTAGGCTGATTTGAACATCAACGCCAGCTGCAAGATCAAGACGCATTAGAGCATCAACAGTTTTATCTGTTGGCTCAACGATGTCGATCAAACGCTTGTGAGTACGAATTTCGTACTGGTCACGTGCATCTTTGTTGACGTGTGGAGAGGTAAGAACAGTGAAACGCTCTTTACGAGTAGGAAGTGGAATAGGACCACGAACCTGTGCGCCAGTACGTTTTGCTGTTTCAACGATTTCCGCAGTTGAAGCATCGATTAGCTTGTAATCAAACGCTTTAAGGCGGATACGAATACGTTGGTTCTGCATGAGACAGAGCTCCAATTATTAAAAATTACACAAACAATATCGCCACTCAAGCTCGAAAGAACGAGAGAATGCCGATTGATTTATGTGAAACCGTAGCATCCAAAATCAGGACGCATTGTCAGTTAACTTTTGAAGTAAACACGAGGTTTACTATTTTTATTAACCGCGAACATAAGCTGAGTATACATTACTAGGTAAGACCTACTCCTCAGTGCTCATTGGTTCACAAACCGGCGTTAGCCAGTGCGATGCATTATACAGATCACGTTTTAGTATGCAAGTAGTGTTGGGAAAATAATCGAAATATATTGAAAAGGAACTTGGGGATATATGGAGTATTGCGCGGGAAAGGAATGTTTCTCTATAAATAATAAAAGGGAAGCCGAAGCTTCCCTTTTTAGATGCGTGCTCTTCTAATGAAGAGTGTGCAAAAATCTAAATGCTATTAAGCGAAGATTTTAGCTACAACACCAGCGCCAACTGTACGGCCACCTTCGCGGATTGCGAAACGTAGACCTTCGTCCATTGCGATTGGAGCGATTAGCTCAACAGTCATTTGAACGTTGTCACCTGG
>NZ_CAWPOA010000048.1:0-364 GCF_963889365.1 Vibrio sp. OPT20
TTGCATGTGTTAGGCCTGCCGCCAGCGTTCAATCTGAGCCATGATCAAACTCTTCAATTTAAGATTTTGTGACTCAACGAATACTGACTTCAAAACTATTCTTTATAAATAAAGAGTGTAATTTTAAAGCTATTACCATTCCAACAGAATGATAATGAATTGACTGTGCCAAAATTAAGTAAACTTAATTTTGTATTGGTCACTCAGTTCATTGAAATCAAGCTTGTTACCGAAGTAACTGTTATTACGCTCTTTCGAAAAAGAACTAATAACGTTTTGATATTCATCAACGAGTGCCCACACAGATTGATAGGTTTAAATTGTTAAAGAGCTTTTCCTTTTTGAGCTTCGCTCAAATCGGACG
>NZ_CAWPOA010000049.1:0-277 GCF_963889365.1 Vibrio sp. OPT20
AGAAAAACTTCAAAAAGGGCTTGCCAGTGTGATCGAAATCTCTATAATGCGACCTCGTTGAAACGGGAAGGCTTCGTAAGAAACCAAAACGAATCAGCAGGTCAAATTAGCCAAGCTAAGCGCTTGAAAAAAGTTTTGAAAATAGTGGTTGACACTAAAACTTAAATCGCTAAAATGGCCGTCCGATTTGAGCGAAGCTCAAAAAGGAAAAGCTCTTTAACAATTTAAACCTATCAATCTGTGTGGGCACTCGTTGATGAATATCAAAACGTTATTA
>NZ_CAWPOA010000050.1:0-52576 GCF_963889365.1 Vibrio sp. OPT20
ATCCATAAAAAAATCCAAGTGCATTAAATACACTTGGATTTTGACAGCTCTGGAGGATCGTTCAACCGATCACTTTGGCTTTAACTGATCGGCATTACTCATGATGAGTCCTTTTTAGTTTCGCTGACTTTAACTTGGTCAGCCTAAGTGATCACTCGTATCTAAGTGCGGTATCTTGCCAAAGTTTTAGACAAAGAAACTGAAGCGTCTGTCAGTGTCGACACGCCATTTGAAGAGTTTTGAGCCACTTCTTTAATCACATCGGATTGACTGCGAATATCGTTAAGCTCAGCTGCGATGGTGTTCGCTACGTTGCTTTGCTCGTCCGCTGAGGTTGCAATCTGAATACTCATATCCATTAGCGCTTGAGCTGAGTCAGCAATCGAGTTTACATCGTCCCCAATGTTTGAAATCAGTTGGCTGCTAGTTTGCGCTTGATCGACCGTTTGCTCGGTGATCTTAGCGATATTTTGGCTTTCTTGCTGTAAGCGTTCAATCATCGCTTGGATTTCAACCGTAGCCGACTGAGTGCGACTTGCAAGCGTTCGTACTTCATCAGCAACAACAGCGAAACCACGGCCTTGTTCACCCGCACGAGCAGCTTCAATTGCGGCATTCAGAGCAAGTAAGTTAGTTTGCTCTGAAATAGCGTTGATCGTCGTGATCACTTCATTAATTTGGCTAGTGTTCACATTCAAGCTAGTAACAGAAGATGAGGTTTGCTCAATCAAAGAAGAAAGGGTGGTGATTTCTGAGATGGCTTGTTGAACTTTCGTATGGCTGTCGTTGATTTGCTGCGCGTCTTGTTCAGTTTGTTCTGTTGAGCGTGCAGAAATGTTAGAGACTTCATTGGCTGAAGCCGTCATCTGATCCATGGCAGTAGCAACAGAGTCTAGAGACGCATTCTGGCTCATAATTTGTGTTTCACTGCGCTTCATCTCTGCTTCGAAAGAAGCCGATGTTTCGCTTAGTGTCGCTGCACTGTGGTTTACGTTGTTGACTAGCTCACTAAGCGTGTCCATTGAACGGTCAAGTGCACAACCAATCGTACCGAACTCATCACGTCCTGGGTGGAAACCAAGGCGTGATGTTAAGTCGCCATCACCAATTTTTTGAGTAGTTGAGTAAAGCACCCACAATGCACCGCCTAGAAAAGTCGCCACCCAGTAACAGAAAAGACCAAAAGGCACACACCACAAAAAACTGAGTAATAAAGAGTACAGTGCTTGCTGCTTTTGATTCTGCGTATCGAGATTTGAAACGGTAAGAGAGTAGTAGTTACCATCTTGTGCAATGGCTGTTGCTGTAACTGCACCATTCTTCAATATGGTTGTTTCCTGAGGACGTGTTTGTTGGCTAACTGAACGAACGGAAGCTGGGGAATCTGACGCTGATAAGATGCCTTGTAATTGATATTCAACCTGCTGTTTTGCACTCGCGTCAATTTGTTCCATATTGTTGACGTAGTTGAGGCCAGCGAGGCTTGCCACAGCGGCAAAAAAGATCAAGAAAGTGACCCAAAACTTGTCGTTGATAGACATTTTAATAAACAGTTTATCTATCGTTCGAAATTGTACTTCTTTCATAAAAACTCCACGGTAAATCCTTTACCGTGGACTCTAAATAACCGACCTCAATAAAAATGTGATGCCAATCGACTAATTGTGAAAATTAATGATAACAACATATCGTTTATGAGACGTCTATCAAGTATTTTTGTTCTCTATGGGTTTATTAGCCCAGAGAAGGCAATAGCCCTACTGAAATAAGGATTTGAATCGCAATGATAAAAACGCCTACGCTGCCAACTAAAAACAGCGCTTTACTTCCACCTAACACTTGGTAAGTCGCTTCTGTGCCTTGAGGTTCTACAGAGAAATCCGTGTAACGAATCTTGTATACCATCACTGTCGGCAGCAAAATTGCGAGCACTGAAAGTGCTATGGCTGCGTAGCCCAGAGCTGTAATGAAACCCTGTGGGTAGAACAAGGCAAAACCTAATGGCGGTAAGAAAGTGATAGCGGCCGTTTTAACGCGTTTTGCACTGCCTAGTTTCTTGCTCAGTGAATCCCCCATGAATTCAAATAACCCCAAGCTCACACCAATAAAAGAAGTCAGCAGTGCAAGGTCTGCGAATACGCCAACGATAACGCTAAGGTTTGATTGATGAACGGTTTGTGACAATGAGACTAACAGTGCGCCCAAACTTGTATCCGACAAAAGCTGCTCTTGGCTGATCACACCTAGAGTCACACTCTGCCAGAAAACATAGATGACCAAAGGCAGTGCAGAGCCAATAATCATGACCTTACGTAGAGATCGAACGTCACCATCTAGGTATCGAACAATTGAAGGGATGCTGCCGTGGAAGCCAAAAGAGGTAAACACAACTGGGATCGCTGCAACAATCAGCCCTTGCTGTAAAGGCATGCTCATTAGGTATTGAGAGGTGATGTTCGGTGCTAGGAAGCTGAGTACCAGTACCATCGCAATCAGTTTAAGTCCAAATAAAATGCGGTTAACTTTATCAACACTGTGCGTACCAATCGTCACAACGCCAGCAACTAACAGTGTGAATAGAAGGGTTGTGATTTGGCCATTAAGCTCAATGCCTGAAATATCCGAGATACGTTGATTAAACTGCGCACCACCGCCTGCGATATAAGCTGAACACAGAGCGTAGAAAAGGAACATAACTGCAAAGCTAGCGATCCACTTACCTTTTGTCCCTAAAATTTTGTCAGCTAGCGTGTGTAGGGTTGCGTCAGAATCAGCGAATTGATGTAGTTCTACCATTAACAATGCAGTAAAGGCCATTAGGGCCCATAAGCCCAGCATTAGAAAAAGTGAGGTTGAAAAGCCAATACCTGCAGAAGCAAGTGGAAGAGCGAGCATGCCAGCACCAATAGTGGTGCCTGCAATGATCAAAGTACTACCAAAGACCTTTGATTTATTCATTGTATATAATTCTTTACGTTAGGGTGTGTTTTCATTGTAATTCTTCTAGCTTAAGCGCATAAACCCAAAGAATATCTCGATTTTTAAGTATTCTGATTGAGTTTAATTCCAAATGCAATGTCTAATGTAATTAAAAACATCCACTGTAAACTATATTTTACAACTGATAGATTGGAAGCACTCAAATGCCCGAAGCAAACGTTTGACCATGATCTGCTTCAAAATTTGTAGAGTTATTTGTTGTACTTGGTGTAAGGTGACAGTACATATGTCGTTCGCGTATACCCCTTTAGCGTAAACAAGCGCTAATGATCGCGAGTAGCTTCAAGCTATAAATATGGAATGGGTAGAGTAGAGTGCGTTCATCAAAGTGACATAATATAAGTCCAAGATGGTGCACTAGTTAATCGGACATCATGTCCGCATCAAGGAATAGAGGGGGCACTATGAGTGACCAATCTTTTAATGACGAAAGTCTTGAGTTGTTAGATGCCATGGAAATTGGCATTGATTTATCTGACTACGAGCAGGCGGTTAAACAATTAGCAGAAGAACTTTTTAAGTCTTCGAACTAGGTTTTACCTGAACTAAAGGTTTCTGTAGTTCAACGTTCTCAAATTAGACAATTCTTAAACTGAGCAAATCTCATTCGCTCACACGTCATAACAAAACTATCCTCATTAAAGTTCGCGAAGATAAACGAGTACGTTTACCATGTTACTTAGTTCTCGATACTTTAATGAGGTTCAATGAACTTTCTCGCACACCTCCACATCGCTCAACACTGTAAAAGTAACTTAGCTGGTAATCTGTTAGGTGACTTCGTTAAAGGCGACCCTAATAAACACTATTCAACCTCGCT
Organism: Vibrio sp. OPT20; assembly: GCF_963889365.1. Taxonomy (NCBI): domain Bacteria; kingdom Pseudomonadati; phylum Pseudomonadota; class Gammaproteobacteria; order Vibrionales; family Vibrionaceae; genus Vibrio; species Vibrio sp. OPT20. Next base: position 3,821 of record NZ_CAWPOA010000050.1, read on the forward strand.
TTCAGACGGAATAAGACTTCATCGATTCGTGGATAGTTACACAGACCACCACGATGTATCCCGATCGGCAAAATCGCTTTTTTTAGACCAAACGCGTCGCTTTGCACCTATTGCACTGGATGTATTCTGGGATCACTGCTTAGCCAATCATTGGACTCAGTTCTCGCAGCAGACGTTGGAGCATTTTTGTTTCGATAGTCATCAACAGATCTTTGAACATCAAGAGCCACACTGGCCTGAGAACTTCATTACGATTCATCAGAAGATGGCTGAACAACGTTGGCTGGAAAGCTATCAAGACATGTCTTCCATAGAGGTGGTATTGCAACGTATGGCGTTGAGAAGGCCCAAGTTAGGCATGCTCAAAAATTGTTACGACGACCTCGAACGTCACTATGATACGTTGCAGTGTCACTTTAATGAGCTGTATCCCAACGTTTTAGAAGAAGCGAAGCAGTTTAATGCACTTCAAATGAAGAAAAATCAAAAGGAAAGGTAAACAGCGTAATGCAGGTTTGCTACAATCCGCGCCTATTTAATCTTTGAGCATCATACTATGTCTGAATCTACCCGATCTTTTAACCAACTAGGATTGTCTGAGCAACTTCTTACAACGCTATCAGAGCTAAACTTTACGGCTCCGACTAGTGTTCAAGAACAAGCTATTCCATTGGTACTGGAAGGCAAAGATGTACTGGCTGGTGCGCAAACGGGTACCGGTAAAACCGCGGCATTTGGTTTGCCGATTATTCAAAGATTAATCGAGACTAAAGACAATGTTATTCCGAACCCTAAGCTCGTTCGTGCACTCGTGTTAGTGCCAACGCGTGAATTGGCACAACAGGTGTTTGATAACGTAACGAGTTATGCGAAAGGCACCGATATTAAAGTCGTGGTGGCTTACGGCGGCGTTAGCATGAAGGTTCAAACCGATAACCTACGCGGAGGCGCCGACATTCTTGTAGCGACGCCTGGTCGTCTTATTGACCATATGTTCACCAAGAACATTATGTTGAGCCAAACGGAAGTGCTGGTATTAGACGAAGCAGACCGCATGCTAGATATGGGCTTCATGCCTGACATCAAACGCATTCTTTCTCGCATGAACGACGTACGTCAGACGCTGTTCTTCTCTGCGACGTTCGACAATAAAATTAAAGCACTTGCACATCGAATGATGCAGTCACCAAGCGAAATTCAAGTTACGCCAAAAAACAGCACCGCTGACACCGTTACCCAGATGGTTTATCCGGTTGATAAATCGCGTAAAAGTGAACTATTGGCCTATTTGATTGGCTCAAAAAACTGGCAACAAGTGTTGGTGTTCACGAAAACTAAGCAGGGCACTGATGCTCTAGTTAAAGAGCTTAAGTTAGACGGCATCAAAGCGGCATCCATCAATGGTGATAAGAGCCAAGGTGCGCGCCAAAAAGCACTGGACGATTTCAAATCAGGCAAGGTGAGAGCGTTGATTGCAACAGACGTGGCAGCTCGTGGTATTGATATCCAGCAGCTAGAACAAGTTGTGAACTATGACATGCCATTTAAAGCTGAAGATTACGTTCACCGCATCGGACGTACTGGCCGTGCAGGTAATACCGGCTTAGCGATTTCTTTGATGAGTCAGGATGAAGCGTACCTATTGGGTGACATTGAACGCTTACTTGATACTCGCTTGCCTCAAGAGTGGCTAGAGGGCTTTGAACCAAGTCTAGAAAAAGATGTAGCCCCCGATCGCGGTGGTCGCAGTAAAAGTCGTTCATCAGAAAAACGTAAGATCAAAGCGAAGCTTAAGATTCACCAAAACCGCGGTAAAGCACGTCGCTAACAAGCTGGACAAAGCTCCAGTTTAAAGATCTATAGATATAAAAATGCGCCGTTACAGTTGGTTCTGTAACGGCGCATTTTTGTTTCAAGTAAATCTATTTACGACCAAGGAAGATAAAAACACTGGATTAATGATGTTCTTGATTACACTTCCATACACAGGGCACTTCATAAATTAGCTCTTCTAGGCTAGTTGGGTTTAGCACCCATTGGTCTTCGATTCTAAACTTGCTGACCATTTGTGAGTTGAATAGTTGCCAATGCTTAAGTAGGGCATCTTCGGGCGAGGTGACCATATCGCCTTCATTCCAAGTGCTCTCCATGAAGGGAGTTAGGCATACCGCTCCGTGCGCATACATGATCATTTGCCACTTAATCTCATAAATGTTGATCAAGTTCTCTGGATTCGCATCGTTATATTGTTCAGCTAACATGTTGATTTCTTTTTCGACATCGCCAACATTGTCGATAAAGTAATCGACCAAGTTGTCTTTTTGGCGAACAGAGTCAGTGATAAGTTGCATCGGTTTTCGTGAGTGAATCATGTTGCTAAAAAGGCGCATACTAAATAAATAGATAGTAATGTTTGGTGCGACGCCTTTTGGTAACTCTTCCACTATCTTAGCAATATAAGACTGAAAATAGGAGTGTAAACAATCGCTTATCGCATGCCAGATTTTTTCTTTGCTGCCAAAGTGGTGGCGAATAAGGCTATGCGATACACCTGCTTTCTCACTGATGTTACGAAGCGAAACGCTATCATAACCATGCTCACAGAACATATCCGCAGCAACACCCATGATCAAAAATCTCGTCTCTTCAGCGTCTTTTGCGCTTCTTCTGCCTTGTTTCTTTTCAGTCATCTTCATTTCACACATTTACCTGATTACCACATTCTACACTGTTTTTACTCAAATAAAAAATACTGCACAGGTGGAAAGTAAAGCTTGTGGATTACGGAATTTTGAATATACTGCCCACCTGTGTAATAAATCATAATAATTAAATGGAGAGACATCATGCAGTCCAATTTGTCTATCAATGCTATATCGAGCAAGCGCATGGGAGCTGTGATTGCAGCACTATTGCTCGCAGGCTCTTTGACCGGATGTAATAAGGTTCAGTCAGAAGAAACGGTTCAAGTTGTTAAGCCTGTAAAGCTGTTTGAGATTCCTTTGCAGACGGATATTGAGCTTGATAGCTTTATCGCAAAAGTGGATGCAACCGACCGTGCTGCGCTTTCCTTCCAAGTAGGAGGCGACATTGAAACCTTTGATGTTCGTATGGGACAAGAAGTGAAGAAAGGTCAGGTGCTCGCCGTATTAGATGCGACGGATTACCGTATTGCGGTTGATGCAGCACAAGCCAAATTTGATCTTGCGAATAGCCAATACAAACAAGCTTCTGAGTTGTACGCGAAAAAGTTAGTCAGTACCGATTACTACGACCAAGCCGTGAACACCTTTACTGCCGCTGACGTTGAGTTGGACCAAGCAAAAACAAACCTTGGCTACACCACCTTAGTTGCTCCATTCGATGGCGTGGTATCGATGGTGTTTGGAAAACAATATCAATTGATCGCAGAAAAGCAGCCTGTACTGAATATTTTGAATCACAGTGAAATGGACGTGACGTTTTCAATTCCAGTATCAAAGCTTGAAGACCGTTCTATTCAAGACCTAACGAGCTCAAACATGTGGGTTGTGATGGATAGCCACCGTGGTATTCGTATCCCGACTCGCTTTAAAGAAATCTCTACACAACCAGATGAAGACACCAACAGCTACCAAGCGGTTGTATCTATCGAAAAGCCGGAAGGCATCAATTTACTTTCTGGGATGACAGCGCAAGTTGAAGTTCAGAAGCATAAATCTGACTACGGTATTGGCATTGTTGATTCAGCTTGGTTAACCAAAGAAGCTGACCATGGTGAGCTATGGCGCTATAACCCTGACTCTCAATTGATTTCTAAAGTACAAGTCCTTCTTGATGAGCAAGGCAAGGTTATTGATGGATTGTCGTCTGGCGACCTTATCGTTGAAGCGGGTGTGGATGTGTTATCCGATGGACAGCAAGTAAAAGCTTGGTTACGTGAGGGCGGTATTTAATGAACCTTTCCAAATTATCAATTGTTGTCGCGTCGGCTATGTTGCTTCAAGCCTGTAACAGTGAAGCCGTACACCGTGAACAACCCCCTCTGCTAGTTTCTACCTTTGAAGTTGGCGCGCCGCTGACTGATCAATTCAGAAGTTTTAATGGTCAGGTAATGCCCGCTGAATTGACCCCCTTGGCATTTAAGCTCGCAGGCGAAATCCAACAAGTCTTGGTAGAAGCCGGTGACAACGTCGAAAAAGGCCAGTTACTTGCGACCTTAGACAACGCAACGTACCTCCAAGATCTTACTGATGCTAACTCTCAATTCAAACTGGCGAGCAAGCAGTTGGCCCGTGGTACGGAGATGTTTGGTAGCAAGATGTTGTCGCAGTCAGAGTTAGACCAACTAACGGCTAACTACAAGCTGGCATCAGCGAATTTGGCAGCTGCAGAACGCAAGCTAAGTTACACAGAGCTTTTAGCGCCATTCTCCGGGACCGTTTCTACCGTGGACAAGCAACGTTTCGAAAACACGACACCGGGTGAAACACTATTAAGCGTGTACCAGAACGATAAGGTGTATGTACGAATTCAAGTATCAGATTCGATCTTGGCATCGATCAGTCCAGACATGCGTTCAAATAGCTATCGTCCTGAGGCGACCTTTGGCGGTCACACAGGGCAATATCCACTGACGTATTTGGAGCACACCAGTGAATTGCACCCGCAATCGCGTACTTACGAATTTTGGATGCAGATGCAACAACCTAAAAACGAAATCCTGCCGGGCACCAGCGTTACGGTGAACGTGGATATGGCGAAAGCCGGCTTGAGCGATGTTCAAGGCTACCAATTACCAATGACAACTTTAGAAGCGGGTTCTGAAGCGAATCAGTTTTATGTGTGGAAAATGGAAGACGGACAAGCATTCAAAAGCGAAGTAGAAGTCGACAAGATCAGTGGCCAAGGCGCATTAATCGCTCACGGTGTTGAGCAAGGTGATCGACTCGTAAACTCGAATCTAAGAAAACTCCGTGACGGAATCAAATTGTCAGGAAAAGCAGAATGAACATCGCAGAATATTCAATAAAAAACAAAGTAATCAGCTGGTTATTTCTCGTCATATTGGCCATTGGTGGCGTGACGTCTTTTGGTAATCTATCCCGTTTGGAAGACCCAGCTTTTACTATTAAAGATGCCATGATTATTTCAACTTACCCTGGCGCTACGTCAATGGAAGTTGAAGAAGAGCTGACTTACCCGCTTGAAAAAGAGATAAGACAGCTGCCTTATATCGACAAGATTACCTCAACGTCGTCGAATGGTATGTCTCAAATTATGGTGAGCATGAAGATGGACTACGGTCCAGACGAGCTACCACAAATCTGGGATGAAATGCGTCGTAAGATCAACGACCTGCAGCCAACGCTGCCTAGTGGTGTTAACTCTGTTCAGATCATCGATGATTTTGGTGATGTGTTTGGCGTGATGATCATGTTGACGGGTGATGGATACGATTATGTCGAGCTCAAACAGTATGCTGATTATCTCACACGCGAAATCGAACTGGTTGAAGGCGTAGGCAAGGTAAGTATCGCAGGCGACCAACAAGAGCAATTGTTCGTTGAGATGTCACTTGAGCGTTTAGCGGCGCTGAATCTAGATATGTCGATGGTTACGTCACTGCTATCACAACAAAACAGTGTGGTATCAGCTGGTGAGGTAATGCTCAATGGCCAAAACCTAACCATCAAACCGAATGGCACTTTAAGTACGGTTGAAGAACTAGAAAACTTAATCATTCATGGCCGCGATACAGGTAACTTGATTCGTTTGAAAGATGTCGCTGAGGTAACTCGCGGTATCCAAGAAAAACCGGGCAATGTATTAACTTACAATGGCAAACCAGCAATTAACTTAGGTATTGCGTTCTCTTCAGGCGTAAACGTCGTTGAAATTGGTAACGCGCTTGATGCGGAACTTGATCGCTTAGAAAGCATTAAGCCAGCCGGTGTTGAGTTGAATTACTTCTACAACCAAGCGCAAGAAGTGGACAAGTCCGTTGCTGATTTCTTGATCAGCCTAGTGGAAGCGGTCGCAATTGTTATCATCGTACTTCTGTTCGCGATGGGCTTACGCAGTGGTTTGATCATTGGTTTGGTTCTGCTGCTGACTGTATTCGGTACGTTCATTCTGATGGACTACAACGATGTCGAACTGCACCGTATTTCACTTGGCGCATTGATCATCGCGCTTGGTATGCTGGTGGATAACGCAATTGTTGTCGTTGAAGGTATTCTGGTTGGCCTGAAAAAAGGTAAAACCAAGCTTCAAGCAGCGAAAGACATCGTGACACAAACACAATGGCCACTGTTAGGTGCGACCATTATCGCTATCACAGCGTTTGCACCGATTGGTTTGTCGAAAGATGCAACGGGCGAGTTCATGGGTTCGCTGTTCTGGGTACTGTGTTTCTCACTGTTTTTGAGTTGGGTAACAGCACTAACACTAACGCCATTCCTTGCCGAGATGCTGCTTAAAGAAGAAGACAAGGTTGATGAAAACGTAGACCCTTACAAAGGCATCTTGTTCGTTGTATTTGGTGCGTGCCTGAAAGTAGCTCTTCGATTTAGATGGCTTACCGTAGTCAGTATGGTTGCGCTATTAGCAGTTTCTGTGGTTGGTTTTGGTAAGGTGAAGCAGCAGTTCTTCCCGCCATCAAATACGCCAATGTTCTATGTCGACATGTGGATGCCGGAAGGCACTGATGTTCGTGAAACGATCAAGCAGACAGAAAAAGTCGAAAGCTACATTCGTCAACAAGATGACGTGGAGTTTGTGACAACAACGGTTGGGCAGGGTATGCAACGTTTTGCGCTGACATACCAACCAGAGAAAAGTTACGAAGCGTACAGTCAGCTGCAGGTACGAACGACTGACCGAGACACCATGTTTAAAGTCCTAGAAGGGCTAGACAAGGACTTGGCCAATAAATTTGAACAACCGATGTTCCAATTTAAACTGATTGAGTTTGGCCCGTCACCAGCTTCAAAAATCGAGGCTCGTATTAGTGGTGCCGACCCACAAATCTTGCGCAGTATTGCGGTTGAAGTAGAAGATATCTTGTTAGCGGACCCAGGCTCTCGAAATGTTCGTCACGACTGGCGTGAACGTACTAAAGAGTTAGTGCCACTGTTTAACGAATCAAAGGCTCGTCGTCTTGGTATTTCAAAGACGGATCTGTCCGAGACGTTACAAATGGCGTTTGGTGGCTACAACATCGGTTTACTGCGTGATGGTACTCATATGTTGCCTATTGTTGCACGTTTGCCTGAAGCAGAGCGTTTTGATTTTGAATCACTAAACAATGTGAAGATTTGGAGCCCATCGCTGCAAACCTACATCCCGGTTGAACAAGTGATTGATGGTGTAGAGCTTCAATGGTCTGAACCACTGATTCAACGTCGTGATAGAAAACGTACGCTAACCGTACTGGCTGATCACGATGTATTGGGTGATGAAACGCCGGCTAGCTTATTTGCTCGTGTGAAACCAAAGGTAGAAGCATTAGACCTGCCAGAAGGTTACAACATTAGCTGGGGTGGCGAGTACGAAAGTTCGAAAGATGCACAAGAATCTCTATTTGGTTCACTCCCAATGGGTTACTTGTTGATGTTTATCATCACCATGCTTTTGTTTAACTCGCTTCGTAAGCCACTTGTGATTTGGTTTACGGTACCACTTTCTATCATTGGTGTTTCGATTGGTCTGCTAGGGACTAATATGCCATTCAGCTTCACGGCGTTCCTTGGCCTACTGAGCCTAAGCGGCATGATTTTGAAAAACGGTATCGTCCTGCTTGACCAGATCAACACGGAACTCTCAACAGGTAAAGACCCATACCTAGCGGTTGTAGACAGCGCGATCAGTCGTGTACGACCAGTATCTATGGCAGCATTGACGACTATCTTGGGGATGATTCCCTTGGTATTCGATGCATTTTTCGGCTCAATGGCGATTACCATCATGGCAGGCTTAGGCTTTGCTACCGTACTAACGCTAATAGTAGTACCAGTGATGTTCGCTATTCTATATAGAATCAAACCGTCCACTGCGGGTTATTAGGGAATGATATAGAACAGATTCTTTTAAGCCAGCCCAGTCAATTTTGACTGGGCTTTTTTATGGGTGTGACTTGGCGATACAAGATCGTGCTAAGAGACTATAGCGTCAGCGAGCGTTGCGTTAAGAAAGAGGTAGGTATTAAAAAGCCGCTAACCAATGGTAAAGCGGCTTCCTGTAGAATAGAGAATAGAGAATAGAGAATAGAGAATAGAGGGTAGTTCTAGATTGCGAGGCGGAGATCTAATTCAATCGGCTTTGGCATCGCCAAGTGATAGCCTTGATACATATCGAAGCCTAAACTTTGCATTGCTGCGAGCTGTTGCTGGGTTTCTATCCCTTCGATTACTGTCTTCGCACCGATTTGAGTAGCAAGCTTTAGGGCCAACTCCATTTCACTTGTGTCGCCTTGTTCAAAATCCAACATCACAGAGCGATCTATCTTGATGATATGAGGATTAATATGGCGAACCCGCTGTTCTGTTGACGCTTGTGTTCCGAAATCATCAACAGCGATTTGAAAACCATTTTCTGCTAATGAATGGGCCGCGTCTTTCAAACGTTCTTCACTCTCTACATTAAGCTCGACCAACTCCATCACAATTTGTTCGCACGATAAGTTAAGCTCATGCAGGCGTTTAGCTAGCAAGCTGTCGCTCACTTTCTCTGCAGCAAATAGCTCGCCAACATTAGGAAGAACATTCAAGAATAGGTGTAAATGACGGATAGTCGACTGTGCGAAGTTGCGTATATGAATGGCTCGGCTCAGCCTCTCGACATTAATTTTGTCTGTGCATGAGGTTTCGTCGGAATGAAAGAAGTGATCAGGGCGAACAATGGCACCTTTGCTGTTCGAAATTCGAACTAAAGCCTCTACACCTATCTGAGTCATAGAAGAATCAAATATAGGTTGGTAGACACTTCTAAGTGTTAGGTCTTGATATTTCGCAATAAACTGCATATCGGCATCCACAGATATACAGCTAATAAATTCACTTCTGTCTGATAAAATCATAGTCGCTAATAAAGGTGTTTATTTAATGACGAGAATATACGTCACGGCTGTCACAATATTGACAGGTGTTACTAAATTGTCAATTAATAAAAATTCATTTGTAACGTCAATATTTAAATTAATATAACTAACGAAAAATCAGCATGATAAATGACATTAACCATTAAATTTACTTATCATTGACTGTGTTTGATAGCTTAAGTGAATCTAATGGCTGAGTAACGTCTCACATATTAATCCCAACCAATATAAGGCTAGAACGCTGATACACCAGAGAAAAGTAGGGTTAATGGCTTAAATTATGGGGGAGTGTCAAAGTTATAAAATAGATTGACTAAGCGAGTTACACAGAAATGATATCTATCTCTCAAAATCGAGACTGTGAGTCGATCGGCTATTAATAATTAAAACAGGAAGTTCGAATAATTAATGAACAGGGAATGAGTTATCTTTTATAAAATACTGGGATGAAGGTCTAACAATTTACTTTCAATATTGAATGAAAAAGTTGACCCGTATTATCACTGCCATTGAAGTACCGCATAAAGTTGCAGATATTTACGTACTAATTGATGATTTCCTGACCGTTTTAACGGGTGGCCAAATTTAATAAAACAGGGGCTAATTTTAAAGTTAATATTCAAATCAGCGGCAAATTGAGACTCGCTCTCTCTTAGGGTGATGCCTTGCTGGCTGTATTCAGTTATCTCGTCTGGGAGTTCTCCCATCCACCAATGCAATAGTTCACCGCTGTTTTTACTTCGGGTTATCCAATGGTCGGAGACAATGATCAAAACGTCATTGGGTTGGATTGCAAATCCATACTCTGATTGCCAGTTATGAATGTCCAACATCAACTTTCTACGACAAGTTTTCCCCGCGCTCACCATGTGGTGGCTGATCATCCAAACTGTTCCTATTTCAGAGGAGATTCGGAAGTGTCGAGGGGTTTCACCAGAAGAAAGCATTTCGAGCGGGCTGATGTTGCTTGCATGATTAAAGCTAACGAAGGTGTGCTCCATTCGTCGAGCAAAAGCTTTTCCTATATGGTGCTCACTGATCCCTTGATTGTGTACCGTAGGGTAGTGGCGTTCACAAAGCTTTAGGCAATCGTCTTGAAACTGGTTGACGCTTTTAATCACGAGATCTAATAACAATGAAGTCCCTTATACACAGTTACTATCTTATTGATGGGCAATAGTACGGTAATTGCAGTGCCATTACCTATCGTCAAAGTGCCAGTTCATGATCCCTCTATCAAAATTAGCCATTGCAGAGCGTTTTTATGGATAGCACTGGCGCTCTACGGGTCTGTAATCTAAATTATGAGAAATAATAGTGAGTTAGCAGGCTCATGGTTACTTAGTGAAGTTATCGATAGTTAACCTAATCTTAGTCAGCTAATCACAATTGTTCTACTTACTCTTTATTTGGACACATTCATGACCATTCAATTAGATTCGAAACAAAAGTCTGAGCTCACTCATACATTACAAAAGTACCTGCAAGATGAACTCGATGTAGATCTTGGTCAGTTCGACACGGAATTTTTGGTCGACTTCATTAGCAAAAAGTTTGGTGCGGTGTATTACAACAAGGGAATAGAAGATGCTCAGAAAGTCATGGAACGAAAAATGTTAGATATCTCAGATGAGCTCTATGAAATTGAACAAATCGTTGAAATATAGACCCAGCAAGCTATTGTTCGACAAAGAAATTTGTCAATAAAGCAACTTGTTCAAAAATTTTGAATAACTTGTTTAATTTGAAATGATGTAACTAATGTAAAGCTTGGTAAATAATATGTTACACAAACTTAGTGTAGGGTACGCTTTTCAAAATCACACGACTCGTTAACATTCGGAACAGATGTATGGACAACAACGTTAAAAATTACAATCCCTTAGCAAGAGCAATGCATTGGATTTCAGCACTCGCAATATTTGGCTTATTTGGTGTAGGCCTATGGATGGTTGATCTTTCATACTACAGCGAGTGGTACAAAACAGCGCCAGACTACCACCGTTCGGTAGGCATTCTTTTGGCTACAGTTACTGTTCTCCGTTTGCTTTGGAAACTCGTTACGGCGTCACCTAAGGTGGAAGGCAAAAGCTATGAAGTTGCAGCCGCTAAGATAGCGCACGGCTTCATGTACATTAACCTAGCGGTTTTATTTATTTCAGGTTATTTGATTTCAACATCAGATGGCCGTGGGATCGACGTATTTAATTGGTTCACTGTTCCAAGTATGGGTGAGCTATTTGAAAACCAATCGGATCTCGCAGGAACAATTCACTACTATGCTGCATGGGTACTGATCATTATGGCATCAGTGCACGCCTTAGCGGCGATAAAACACCACGTTATCGACAAAGACGATACGCTACGAAAAATGATAGGAGCTTCAAAATGAAAAAGTCAATTATCGCTACAGGATTAGCACTTGCTATGGCAATGCCTTTCGCTGCGAACGCCGCTGATTACGTGATTGATACAAAAGGTGCGCATGCTTCAGTTAACTTTAAAGTTAGCCACCTAGGTTACAGCTTTATCCAAGGTCGTTTTAACACGTTCTCAGGTGATTTCTCATTTGATGAAAGCAACGTTGAAGCGTCTAAAATAAACGTAACGGTTGATACTACAAGTCTTGACTCAAACCACGCAGAACGTGATAAGCACATCCGTAGCGGTGATTTCATCGATGCAAGCAAGTTTTCTGATGCTACATTCAACAGCACGAAAGTGGTTGATAAAGGTGACGGCAAACTTGAAGTAATGGGTGACCTTAAACTTCATGGCGTAACTAAGCCTATCGTTATCGAAGCTGAATTCATTGGTGCTGGTCAAGACCCATGGGGCGGTGAGCGTGCTGGTTTCGTTGGTACAACTCGTCTAGAGCTTGCTGACTTCAACATTCCAGTAATGGGCGCTTCAAGCTATGTAGATATGGATCTACACGTTGAAGGCGTAAAGAAATAATCTAGCTTTCTAGTTTTCTACCTCTCTGACAGGTATCAACATTTTTTAGAAACATCAAAAGTTTGGTCGATACTAACAAGGTCAGCAGTTAGCTAGTTGGCAATAGGGAAAGTAGCAAAACCGCTAGAAATAGAGAAAGGCGCAAAGTGTTCACTTTGCGCCTTTTTTATTGAGGTAAATGGCCACGCGTTTAGGTCTGTTTTGTGTCAAACCTTTTACTGCGTCTTAAGCCACCATTTACTTCTGCCAGTCAACGTTGCCATGACTGAGTTATCTAATTGAACTACTAATCCCTAATAGTTCAACTTACGATTAGTTAAGCCGTTTCTAGTTCAGCTTGAGGAACCACGTTTAGTCGGTCACCGTAGATTGGACGTAGTGCTTGCATCACTTCAATGCGAGTTAATACACCGACCATTACGCCATTTTCTAACACTGGCAGCATATGTGGTTGGCTTACTTTCATCGCTTTTGCACGCTCTTCTAGAGAAAGAGAAGTCAGGCGAGTTGCGAAGCCCATGCTTGTAGTCGGGTACAGTTGTTCTTTGTCGATGCATAGGAACTCAGCAACGTCGACTAACTTGTCGTTTGCATCGATAGCCACAACGTCACGGCTCATTAGGTCTACGACTTTCTGACCTTTTGTCGGGATGTAATCTTGGCACCAAAGGTCAACCATTACGTCGTGAACAGAGAAGATACCCACTAGACGACCTTCAACATCGCAAACAGGAGCGCTAACAAGTTGAGCGTCTAGAAGGGAGTCAATCGCGACTGATGTAGGCATTTCTACGCTCAGTGTAATTGGTTGAGTGTTCATGATTTGCTTGATAGTCGTTGCTGTGTTCATAGTGATTTCCTTAACTGACGTAATTTCTGTTGTTTGTGTAATTGCTGTAATTTTTGCTGCTTTCAGCTGCGGGCGACGGTAAATGCTCCAATTGGCTAAGCCGACCAATACTGAACCACCTACAATGTTGCCGATTGTCACTGGTATTAAGTTTGCGGTGACAAATTTCATGATGTTTAAGTCTGCGTACTGAGCAGGCGTAGCTCCGATTTGCATCCAAAAACTCTCTGGTGCGAATGTTTGAATCGTGATGCCTAGTGGAACCATGAACATATTCGCCACACAGTGTTCAAAGCCTGAGCTAACGAACATTGCAACAGGTAATACGGTCATCATTGCTTTGGTCATAGCGTTCGCAGAGCTGAACGTTAACCAAATCGCTAAACACACCAATAAGTTACAAAGCACACCCAAAGCAAAAGCTTGAACAGGGCTGTGGTGTAGCTTGTGTTGAGCAATGTTCAGAGCGTTTAAGCCCCATTGCCCGCCATCCAGTTGATATAAGCCTGCTGCGCTTACCAAAGCCAATAGGAACATGGCACCGATGAAGTTACCGACGTAGACCTTGCCCCAGATAGACAGCATCTTAGTGAAGGTGATTTGCTTGTTAGCCCATGAAATGCTTGATAACACTGAACTGGTAAACAGCTCGCCACCGCAAATCACAATCAGGATTAACCCCATACTGAATGCAAGACCGCCGGCTAAACGACTCAATCCCCATCCAGCATCAGCGCTACCCGTGGTCACCGTGATGTAGAATAAAAAAGCAAGCCCGATGAATGCGCCAGCCATGATTGCCAAACTCAATGTCATGCTGCTGGTTTTATTTGCTTTGCTTAATGCAAACTTCTCGGCTTCCGCCATCATTTCTGTTGGCGAGAACAGTTGCTGATTTTCAGAAGTGCTGGTTGCCATATCCCCCCCTTGAACAATCCGTCATGTGTAATTCCTAGTGTTAATGACTTGGTTAATCCGTAATGGTTAATCAGTAATGTTTTGCAGGGCTCGTTTGTGTCCTGCCATTCCAGATTAGGGGGTTGAGGGGTAGAGGTAAAATTGATAATTTTTAGAAACCACATCAAAATTATTGATATAGATTTGGTTACGCGTAGAATGAAATTAATTGCTCATCGGCTTAACAAAAAACGAGCAGCAGGACATAAGTTATTAAAAGAATTAAGGATGAATTTTGCGTTATTCATTAAAGCAACTCGCGGTATTTGATGCAGTGGCGGATTCCGGGAGTGTTAGTCAGGCAGCAGACAAGTTGGCGTTGACTCAGTCAGCGACAAGTATGTCTCTTGCACAGTTGGAAAAAATGCTCGGCAGGCCTTTGTTTGAAAGGCAGGGCAAGCAAATGGCCCTGACTCATTGGGGTATGTGGCTAAGGCCTAAAGCGAAGCGTTTACTGCAAGATGCGCAGCAAATTGAGATGGGTTTTTATGAGCAGCATTTACTAAGTGGAGAGCTCAAACTCGGTGCGAGCCAAACACCAGCGGAACACCTTGTTCCTGACCTCATCAGTATTATTGATAACGACTTTCCTGAGATGCGAATCTCGCTCGGCGTGCAAAGTACCGATGCGGTTATTGATGGCGTATTAGATTATCAATATGACTTGGGTGTTATCGAAGGTCGTTGTGATGACAACCGAGTTCACCAAGAAGTGTGGTGTACGGACCATTTAACGGTGGTTGCATCGGCTCATCACCCGTTTGCGAAGCGTGAACGAGTAAGCTTGGCGCAATTAGAACAAGCAAAATGGGTATTACGCGAACATGGTTCGGGTACTCGCAAAGTTTTTGATAGCTCTATTCACCATTTAATTGGCGATCTCGATGTTTGGCGAGAGTATGAACACGTTCCTGTTTTAAGAAGTTTGGTTGCAAACGGCCCATATTTAACGTGTTTACCTTATCTCGATGTCGAACAGTTTGTTGAGTCTGGCCAACTGGTCACGTTAAATGTCCCTGAGCTTGAAATGGAAAGAACTTTGTCCTTTATTTGGCGTGCAGATATGTCTGAGAACCCACTTGCTGAGTGTATTAAGCGAGAAGGTAAGCGCATGATGAAAGGCAAACCATCGGTTCTGTAAGGTAGATTTGATAAAAGGCGAGGGGCTGTTGACCTTTCGTGGTCAAGTTTTGTTCGAGGTAAAATCGTTTTAGGCGCGGCGAAGAGTATGTAGCCTAGTCATTCTAAGCAAATATTCTTCAACAAAGCATAAAGCGATTTTAGCCGAACCCTTCGGGCAGCCCTTGTGGTTCATTTCTACTGCGTTATCGGCTTTTCATGTAGGCTAGCTACACGTCAAAGCCTCTGTCTTGTATAAATTTCCCACAAAGGCTGCAAAATCGACCTCGAAAGGCCAATAGCCCCTGATAACTAATTGTGTTGAATAAGCGATTCCGATCTCTATCTGGTGATAAATGCATGTTCGCATACATTATTAATGTGATCGAGATCGGCTAAAAAAGGGCGATCTTCCCATAATATGCTTACTTGATTTTAAGTGAGGCTAAATCCGGTTGCGATGAATTACGTAATTAGGCTTTAGAAATAGTATGAGTACATTAGTCGCGATTTCATTAACAACAGGTATTTTGTCAGGTCTATGGGGATGGATTGCTATCTCTTTCGGCTTATTGTCATGGGCAGGTTTCTTAGGTTGCACCAGTTATTTTGCTTCGCCAACAGGCGGCGTTAAAGGACTAGCCGGTAGCTTATTGACTAACATGACAGGCGTATTCTGGGCAATGGTGATTATCGAAAGCTCAACCTTCGCAGGGTTAGAGATTTTAGGCTACATGATTACCGCTATTGTGGCTTTCTTTATGTGTATCCAAGCGAAACAAGCGTGGCTAGGTTATATCCCAGGAACCTTCATTGGTTGTTGTGCGACGTTTGCTGCAGGTGGCGATTGGCAACTTGTAGTACCATCTTTACTGCTTGGTGGTGTATTTGGATACTTGATGAAAGCAACGGGGCTATGGCTTCACGAGAAATCGACTCAATCTTCGGAAGTGGTTGAACAACACACTAAGCAAGCTAAGGCTTAATTCGTTAACCTAACCTTAATTCGTTAACCTAACCTCAGTTTAGTCACTGTAAACTCTTGCAAGATAACCCCCAATTAATTTGTATATCGATTTATACAGGCACGCCACTTGGTGTGCCTTTTTTGGTTTTGGTTAAGCCAATCAGTTTAAAAAATCATCTGCAGAAGAACCAATAGCATCTATCAATTAATTAAAGCGCTTAGGTGTTCCCGTTTGCCATGGTGATGACACGTTTTAGCGTCCACCTTAATAACAAGGGAATACAGTCTTGTCCTTGATTCTCACAATGAGACACGATCGCTAAAGCCAGATCTGGTTTTGCGTGTTTCTTAAGAACTTTAGCCACGACTTTTTTCGCTGGGATAGGGTGATCGTAAGGAATCTTAACCATGTCTCTGAAAAAATTCTCAAACCCATTCATATACAAGTAGTGTTCTATGTCTCTGTCAGGAAGCTCTGTGAGGCGATGTCGCTCTTGAGCGTTCCCAAGTTTAGATAGCACTGTTGCCGCATATTTTTTGCCTGCTGCATCACCATCGGTGACGACATGCCAATCGATGCCAAATTCTTGCGCGACTTTAATTAATGCCTTTAGTCCTGATTGAGCGAACTCAATAATCTGAACGCCTTCAGCAGCAAGGTTATACCCACATTGGTTGGCTAACTCGTTAAACAACCAGACTTCAGTCTCACCTTCTACTAATAACCAACAGCGAGCATACAGAGCACCTGAACGATGGAAACGAATATGAAAACCAATTCGACGAAGCTCATCTTTGCTAAAGTGGTTCATGTTGAGTTGGTTAGCGATGGTTTTATCGGACTGGCGCACCAAACGACGAATCGATTGAAGTGGTACAGCAGCAAGTAGATCGCCACTGTTGGTGGTAAGGATTTTTTGCATGGGTAACTTCTGCATCAAGCTCCAAGCCCTTGCTAGGTGCGTTGGGTGCAGTCGACCCTCTGGATCTTCAAGGATCAAAAGAGGGCGCGCACATCGTCTTAAGTCTGTCGGCCCTTTGGCCTGTAGATAAGCGTTAAGTAAGCCCATGAATAACAGCCGAGTTTGTTTATTCTTGGTCTCCTCGACCAATTGATGAATGCTCTTGTCGTTCGCTCCAGCTGAGTACAGTAGCCCGTCACGCGGTTTTCTCGGATTCTTACGTGAGACACTCTTAAATGAGAAGTAGTGTTCTATTAAGCTTTGCATTGACTCAAGGCTACTGCGCATTTCACCTTTATTAACATGTCCGGGTATCGCCATAAGACGGCGGCAGGTGTTGTCGATGCGTTTTTCTATTCTTGCCTGACGGCCATTGCCATTGCCATTGCTGGCGTTTCCATTCGTGCCATGACCATTGGTTGTGTGATTATGTCCGTTCCCATGCCCGTTATTTGGATTGTTGTTCCCATTTCCGTTTGCATTGTTGGCGTGACCGTTATTAGCGTGAACATTAGTCGGCAGGCGAGCATTGTGGTTGAGTGAATTTCCGTTGAAAGGGCGATCAAAGTGCCTAGCGTCTCGTAAACGGATCACAGGATGTAAGGTCATTAATTCTTGAGCGAGCTTTTCTGAGTGATGGAGTTTGAGCGGATTACCGTCTAAACCTAAGAATGCGTAGTTTGTGGTCGTTTCATATTGTTCTAATGTGGCACTGATTCGATAATAGATACGATAGACGCCAAATTCGTCTTGAACCCATATAGGTTTAAGCTTGCGATAACGACCAGCGTTGAGTTCGCTCTTGTCATTGGCTTTTAATGCGAGAACAATTTGAAGATGTTGAGACTGTGGATGTGAAACCGAGTAATCGACATGAAAATCAGTCATTTCGAAGTGATATGGCACACCGTCTGAGGGCAGAACGACGGAAAGGGCATCCAATAATGAAGACTTACCCCAGGTATTTTCACCAATAAGCGTGGTTAGCTCGTCAAACGCGAGTGACATGCGCTTGATACCTCGAAAGCCAGAAATCTCGATTCTTTCTAGTTGCATAGGCTTACTCCTAACGGAAGGCTCTGCTAATTGTTTGAAAGCTAACAGATATCTTTAATCATAATCGAAAAATACCAATCCGGTATGCTTACCTGTCACAAAACCCGTTGTTTATTTATACGGTTCAAAATGGGATTTTTGATCTATCTCGAGAATTTTTTTGCAGTGCAGTTTCATAAAATTCACGATTCTGTCATGATTCTCGACCTAGTATGAAGGGACAAAGAGAGAAGAAAATATGACTAAAAAGAATAAGCCGACAAAAATAGTGTTGGCACACATCAACGACACCCACTCATACTTTGAACCAACCTCGTTACAGCTATCACTTAAAATGAACAACCACATCATTGAACCTTATGTCAGTACTGGTGGCTTTGCTCGAATTTCAACACGCTTTAAACAAATAGAACAAGATGCCCAGCGTCAGAAGGTTGGAACCCTGTTCCTGCATGCTGGTGACTGCTTCCAGGGCACTTTGTACTTTTCTTTATTCAAGGGAAAAGCCAACGCCGATTTGTTGAATGCCCTTAATATAGATGCCATGACGCTCGGCAATCACGAGCTAGACATGGGTAATGAGCCCGTTGCGATTTTCGCTAAAAGAATCAAATTCCCACTGTTGGCCGGTAACTGGAATCTATCGAATGAGGATATCAATAAAACTCATACCTTAGCGGACAACGAAATTGTTAAGCCTTATCTGACTGAAACGCGAAGTGCTTCTTTTATAACGAAAGAGTTTGATGGCGAGAAGGTTGCAATATTTGGCTTAAGCATCGACAAGATGGCAGGCATTGCTAACCCAGATATCGATACACCGTTTGAAAATGCTTTGGAAACAGCAAAAGCGACCATTGAGCAAATTCATCAAGCAGGCATCAATAAGATTGTTTTACTTAGTCATCTTGGTTACGAGGCTGATTTAGAGTTAGCAGACAACGTAACAGGTATTGGCGTCATCGTTGGTGGTCATAGTCATCGCTTACAAGGTGATTTCTCTGATATCGGCTTAGTTAAAGATGATGAATACGGTGTAAAAATTGGCGATACCTATGTTGTGCAAGCGGGTTTCCACGCCATGAGCCTAGGACACTGCGAAATCGAGTTCGATGCAGAAGGCAAAGTGACTCACTTCAACGGTAAGAACGAACTGCTGTTAGGCCGTCGACTGTTTATAGATGCAAAGCTAAGTGAAGTCGGGCAAGACGACGCTCATGATATGGCGTGTGAGTTTTTAAACAATCACCCCAATATTGCAGTGTGTAAGAAAGATCCTGAGCTGCAGAGCATTCTGACGGATAAATACCAGCCGCGAGTTCGAAAGCTTCAGCAACAAGTGATTGCTCATGCCGATACAAAACTGCGCCACATACGCATCCCGGACGAGAAAGGCCCGAGCCAACTAGCGCCCTTGGTTGCTCAATCATTTCACTACCTAATGAACAAAAAAGGGCATCAGGTTGAATTTGCCATTCACAACGCAGGTGGTGTTAGAAATTCACTGAATAGCGGCGATGTCTCTGTTGCCGATATTGCCGGAAAACTACTACCGTTTGCCGTACCCATTGGTGTGTATGAAGTAAAAGGTGAAACGATCGCAGGCATGCTTGAAGGTGCAATCAACAATGCATTGGATAATGGCGTTGTAGGGACAGGTTCAGGCAGCTTTCCTTATACGCATAACCTGAGGTTTTGTTACCACAAAGAAGCGCCTTTAGGGCACAGGATTCACCATCTAGAAATCCACTCTGATGAATCGGGTTGGCAGACTGTTTCTCGCAACCGTATTTACCGAGGCGCGTCGTCAGCCTATACCATGAAAGGAAAAGAGGGCTATAACGCCGTCTTGGATATGATAGGTGATGGCATGGTCACGACCGACTCAATGGCAGACTGTTTCATCGAGTTTCTACAAGACCACCCAGAGTCACTGCAATACAACGAGCCGTTGAATTGTTTGGAGTGTTTTAGATAGTCACAGGTAATACTTGTGATTGGTGTTATTAGTTTCGTCTATTTATAAATTTGGCATTGTTTATGCTTTATTCCTGCAGGTCGCCTTCTTGTGGAGATAAGCATGGATAAGAAAGATTGGTTAGATGCGGTAGCAGTGGTTGGTTGGGTATCGGTTTGGTCCGCGTTAGTGTACTTGGTACCCGCTGCAGGTTTATAACGTAGCGTGCCTTTAAGTTAACTGTAAGACAAAGCGCGTACAAGACTCATTCGTTATTTGTATTATTGAGTAACGGTATTAGGGGTTAACCCTCTCAGTAGTATTCTCAGAATCAATACGAATGTCGTTTTGACAAGCCTATAGAAATAAATGAGGAGCGTTTTGCTCCTTTTTTATTTATTTCCGAAAATTTTTCTAGACGAAACAAAGATAGAGGAATATTATCCACGCGTTTGGGGAGTAGTTAGCGCAAGTTTACATATCGTCATCTCGTTAGGCCAAGAGTCTATCCGGTATGTAAAGGTGAAATCCCATATTTCACTTCAACGAGACCAACGCAATCACAATCAAGATCCATCGTGGAACTTGATAGTTTTGTTTGCGGAAGGTCTTTGTACAGTTCTTCCGCCCGGAGGAATAATGAACTCAACTCAATCTCTATTATCTACAAATAGTGAATCCTTTTTTTCATCGCCAATCATGACGACTTATGCGGGCTTTTTCCTGCTAACAGTCATTCTCGTCTCTATTGATATCTATCAGACTCGTGGTGGTAGTGTAACCATCAAGAAAGCGGCAATTTGGAGCGTTTTCTGGTTTGTGCTCGCGTTTTTATTTGCTGGTTCCATTTACCTTTTCTGGGACATCTATGCGCCGAATAGTGAATACACAGCCCAAAAAGCAACCGTGTCATTCATTACCGGTTACTTGCTAGAAAAATCATTGAGCGTAGACAACTTGTTTGTTTTCGCGATGATCTTTGCTCAATACCAAGTTCCTGAGCATCTAAGACCTCGTGCGCTTCTTTGGGGCGTAATTGGTGCATTGGTGCTTCGTGCAATTATGATCGCATTAGGTGCTCAGCTATTGGCTGAATACCATTGGGTGCTTTATGTATTTGCTGCATTCCTAATTGGTACGGGTATTAAACTAGCGCTAGACAAGGGCGAAGAGGAGAGTGTGAATACGCTACCCGAAAAGTTACTTCGTAAAGTGATGCCTGTGACAGAAGACTTCCATGGCCCAGCGTTGATGATCAAGCAAGGCACTAAATGGGTACTCACGCCAATGATGTTGGTGATTGGTGCCATTGCGGTTATGGATGTGATGTTTGCACTGGATTCTATTCCTGCAATTTTCGCCGTTACGCGAGAGCCATTCTTAGTACTGGCTGCAAACGTATTTGCATTGCTTGGCCTTCGTTCTTTGTACTTTGTTCTGCAAGGCATGATGGATAAGTTCATCTACTTGAAGCCTGCACTGGCATTCATCATGGTGTTCATTGGTGTGAAAATGCTATTGGTTGACAGTGAGTGGGCTATCCCAACGTATTGGTCGCTAGCTGTTCTGATTTCTACTATGACGATTGCGGTTATAGCGTCGATTTATGCGAAGAAGCCAGACATTGAACAAGTAAATTAAAACAAAAATAACTTATCGAAAACTCTATAAGGATTAGGTGGTCAATGAAGCTTGAAATTTATTTATGTAAATCTTTTGTGACATTGGCCACTGTTGTTTGAGGGTTATTTGTACTAAATGCATGATTTAGGCACTGTTGTGAATTTTTACTCATCAAGCGTGAATATGTATTTCGAGGTGTTGTTAATGGATTGTTTTATTAGAAAAACTAATCTGAATTTCTAATTTTAGTCATTTTTTAACCTGCAAAAGATCACCTATTATTCTTGTCATCAGAACGAACCACATAAACAAATTTATAGAGAGGCAATCATGGCTCAAGCAATGCAAATGAATACTATCGCTGTTCCTAACTCTATGGATAAGAAGACCTACTCGGTTAACATCAAAGGATTGATTGCACACATTTTCGATATTCTTTTCGTAGACAACTCTCCACGTAGTTACTACGCAAGCGACCTATCTGGTCACATGCAACGCGATATCGGTATCAACCGTTAATCTCTGCGTTAACATGTAAAAATATAGAATTTAAAAAACGCCAGCTTCTAAAGCTGGCGTTTTTGTATCTGAAAGAAACTCATCACCTGAAAGAAATACTTAGGCATAACGGTCTGTATTTGAGCGCCAGTAAATTCGCTTTGTACAAGGATCATGGTATGTCACACGCCACACGCAATTCATCATTGATTAAACTCTGTTTACTTGCCTTGCCAATCGGCGCCTATTCTTCTGTGTCGTTTGCACAAACGTGGAGTAACGAAGGCCAGCCTGCTCAGGTTATTGAGCTGTTTACCTCTGAAGGTTGTTCTAGTTGTCCGCCTGCTGACACGTACCTTAGTACTTTTGCAGATCATCCAAAACTTTGGACCGAGGTTATACCGCTTGCTTATCACGTAGACTACTGGGACTACTTAGGCTGGGGAGACAAGTTCGCCAGCAAGGCATTCAGTCAGAAGCAACGTTTGTACAAAGCTTATGGGGTAACAAGTGGCGTCTATACACCGGGCTTTGTTGTCGATGGAAAAGAGTGGCGTGGTTACTTTAATTGGCTAGACAGAACGTTGCCTTCGCTCCAACAACAAACTAATCCCAAATTAACAGTGAACCATAAAGGCGATGCGTTCAACGTGAGTTACGAAGGCAAAGGGGATTATGTCGCTCATATTGCCTTGTTGGCGATGAACGAAGTCACCAGCGTTAAAGCGGGCGAGAACAGAGGTAAGAAACTTAAGCACGATTTTGTCGTGGTTTACGACGGCTATCAACGTGGTGAGTCTGATTGGCAATTCAATATCGATTTCTCTCCTTTAGTCGCCACGCCAGATGCTGTAGCCGTGTGGTTAACTGAGCTCAACTCGTACACGCCAGAGCAAACGGTAGCAGGGTGGCTTAACTAAATTTGCGATAACTTGATATCTGGATGTGTTTTAGAGGGGCTTAATCGCTGAAACACAGGAGAAAGGGGCGATTTAGTTACGTAATACTGCTGAAATACGTTAATATAGCGCGCTATTATTTTAGCTTTGAGTTCCTGCAATTAATGACTAACACCACAACACCAACCAACTTCTCTGATCTTGGCTTAATCTCTCCTTTGATGGCTCGTTTAACAGAGCTTGAATACCAACAGCCAACGCCTATCCAAGCGCAAGTTATTCCAAGTGTGTTAGCAGGACGCGACCTAATTGCAGGTGCAAATACGGGTTCAGGTAAAACTGCAGCATTTGCACTGCCGCTGTTACAACAAATCTATGAAGATGCACCTTTAGACCGCAGAGCAGGCAAAGGTAACTTTGTGTCTGGTCTTATCTTAGTTCCTACTCGTGAACTTGCTAAGCAAGTGGCTGACAGCGTTAAGTCTTACGCAGTACACTTCAATGGTGCGATCAAAACGGTTTGTGTATTTGGTGGTGTATCGGTAAACACTCAGATGCAAGCGCTACGTGGCGGCACTGATATCTTGGTGGCAACACCGGGTCGTTTACTGGATCTGATCTCAAGCAACGCTATCAAGCTAGATAAAGTAAAAACGTTAGTGCTTGATGAAGCTGACCGAATGTTAAGCCTTGGTTTTACAGAAGAACTAGACGCGATCTTGAAACTTCTGCCAAGCAAAAAACAAACCTTGTTGTTCTCTGCGACTTTCCCCGAGCAAGTTAAAACGCTGACTCACGAACTACTGAATGATCCAATTGAAGTTCAACTTCAAAGTGCTAATGCGAGCACATTGGTTCAGCGTGTATTCGAAGTAGAAAAAGGTCGCAAGACAGCGTTACTCGCACACCTGATTCAACAGCACGAATGGCGCCAAGCACTGATCTTCGTAAACGCGAAGAACAGCTGTGAGCACCTTGCAGACAAGCTTTACAAGCGCGGTATCATCGCAGAAGTATTCCACGGCGATAAAGGGCAGGGTTCACGTACTCGTATTCTTGAAGATTTCAAATCTGGCGAGATTGACGTTCTTATCGCGACAGACATCGCAGCACGCGGTCTGGATATCGAAAAGCTACCAGTAGTAATCAACTTTGACCTACCGCGTAGCCCATCAGACTACATGCATCGTATTGGCCGAAGTGGTCGTGCGGGTGAGGTTGGTCTAGCGCTATCTTTGATCGACCACGAAGATTACCATCACTTCACAATCATTGAGAAGAAGAACAAAATCCGTCTTGAGCGTGAGCAAATTGAAGGTTTTGAAGTGGATGAAGAGGCAACCGCTGAACTTGTTGCTGCACTAAAACCCGTTGCGCCACCGGCTGGCACAGGCAAGAAGAAAAAGAAGAAAACACCTAAAAACCAAGATGTTTGGTTGAGAAACAACTGATATTGAGTCAGTAAAAAATAGAATTTCCAAAGGCGCTTAATTGCGCCTTTTTTATTTTTAGCCCTAAGTTTAGCAAATCCGCGTAACGAGATTAAACGACACTCTTGACTCTAAAGAGGTCAGTAAATAATTTGCCGATCATCAAAATGACGAGCAGTGTGGTTAACATCAGTAATGGTGTTTGAATCTGATAAACCGGTGTTAGATTAAGCGCGCCAGATGTCAGTACGACCAGCAGGTTAATGCCAAGTATTCGGTGCACCATCAGTTTAGGCGTTGCGAACACTTTCCATATCACCATGCTATTAATGAAATAGAACAGTGCTAATTGCCACAACTCAGTCATCATCGGCATGATAAAGATGTATTGAAGTAAAATAACGGTACCAGTGCCTATCACCCCGAAAAACGCATCTTTGATAACACTTGGTGGCATCGTCGGTAACATGGAAGAAAATACGCCTGCAATCATCGGAAAAATAAAACCGCCCGGCACAGGTAGATATATCCAAACCAGTAGCGACGTTACGAACATCGAGACTCCTTGTAAGACTTTTCTCCCATCTTCATCCAGGTGTTGAACAAAGGTACGGTGCTCATGGTGCCAAGAAACGTTTTTCTTCTCACTCTTCACAAACGGCACATCATCAATCAATGACAAGTGTGGCGCCATTAACTCTAGTTTTTCCAGTTTTTCTGTGAGAATTGGCCAATCAATAGGTTGAGTAAGTTCATCCGAGGCGAGTTCAAGCAGACGATCTTGAATATGAGCAATTTCACGGACACGTAAACGCCACGCTTGGATATTTTGCTTTAGGTGATAACTGCCAGTGAGCGGTAAATCCAACAGTTGATAAAGCTTTTTAATATTAGCGGTATTGGACTCTAAGGCTTCTATATCAAGGTTATTGGTATCGCTCATTGCTGTTATCAGCGTTTCTCTGCTTGTTTCAAATCGTTGTACGAAGTTTTGTTCAGTGTTTACCGGCCAGATTAGACGATAAACAATCGAGAAGGTGATAACGCCTAGCAAAGTTTCTTGTATTCGTAGCACCGCAAAATAGAATGTAATTTGGTTATCGAATCCCCCCATACAAGAGATGATGGAACAGACAGCAAAGCCTATAGAAAAGACATAACCGTACTTTTCATCACTCGACATGAAGATGCATGTACCGAGAAATAAAGTGAAAAACATCAAAAACAGAAAGCGGTCTTGCGAAAACATCGCAATCAAGAAAAAGGCATAACCCGTCCCTAACAAGGTTCCCATTAATCGGTTATGGCCTTTGTTTATTGAATGGGCAAAACTCTCGTTCAATGCCATGACAGCAACCGCAATTGCCGCCCAATAGGGTTTTTCCCACTGAAACCACAACGCAAGGCAGATAGAGATAACAATCGCGAGAGAAGCCTTAATTGCTTCTTTGGTCGATGCACTGAACATAAATGCCATCCAACTATTTGATTATTTTGATTGAAGCTGTCATGCCGACACGAAGTTGCAAGTCTTCAGGCACGTTATCGAGTACTACTTTAATTGGTATACGCTGAGCGAGGCGAATCCATTGAAAATTAGGGTTCACGTTGGGAAGAAGGTCATTACCAGTACTGCCATCTTGTGTCGCAATGCCAAAGCCAATGCTTTTAATATGGCCTTTTAATTGAACATCATTGTGCATCATGAGCGTGACGATAGCTTTGTCGTTTGGTGCAACGTTCACAAGATCAGTTTCTTTGAAATAGCCTTCGATCCAGAAACTGTCTTCATCGATCAGCGCAACTACCGGTGTATTAGCGACGACTTGAGAGCCTTCTCGTAGGTTTAAGTTCGTGATGTAACCGTTTGTTGGCGCGTACACCTTGGTGTATTCAAGATTTAAATGCGCTTCTTCAACGTTGGCTTTTGCTAGTGCAACGTTAGCTGCATTTGTATCAACCGCGTTATTCAGGTTATTCAATGTCAGCACTGGCATAGCGCCGGGCGTTCTCTTTTCTAAGTTCAACGCGCGTTGCTCTTCGTTTTTAGCTTTTGCTAAGAGCGCGCGAGCCTGTATCTGTGTCGCTAACGCTTTATTGTAGGCCGCTTGATAAATGCTTGGATCGATCTCAAACAGCAAGTCACCTTTAGCCACCTGTGAGTTGTCTTCAATATGGACTTTAGTTACTTGCCCGGTGACTCGAGGGGTAATAGAAACTATGTAAGCGCTGACCTGACCATCTCGAGTCCAGGGATTACTCGAATAAGATTGGTAATAGCTATAAACCACAGAGCTTGCGGCAACGACCAGTAGTAGCGTGATGAGATAACGTTTAATCAAGGTGAATTCCTCAGAAGATGGTAATGAATTGACCGATAACGCCGACGAAAATCACGATTAGGCTTAATTCGGCAATTGCAGGAAAAGCGACATATTTATGTAGCCCAAGTTTTGTCGCGATTGAGCCAGTCAATATCGTCAATACATAAGCTAACGCGATAACCAATAGCAAAGGAGGGAAGTAGATCTCACCCCACACGAGTTCATGTGGCATTGTGTTCATGGGTCTGTCTCTATCGTTTTAAGAAGGTAACGATAAAGGAAATGCGGTGATGTTAATAATCGTATATAGAGGATCAGATCCATCAAATACAGACAGGTTTAGGTATATACTAGGAAGGATAGGCAGCAAAGGTACAAATCAGTAGTCACTTTTGCTCTGTCTTTTTATCATTATTATTCTGATGCAGTAGATGTTTTTCTATCTCGTATACATGACTAAGAAAGTAAGCACATCAAAATGAACTTTAGTATTGAACAACTTCTCGCGTTTGTGACCGTTTATGAACAACGGTCATTCAGCAAAGCAGCAGTAAAACTCAACAAGCACAGAACGACCGTCGGTCAGGTTATTACAAATTTGGAAGACCACCTTGCTGTGCATCTTTTTGAAAGGGTCGGCCGCTCTGTAGAACCAACGGAGGACGGGCACCTCCTTTATCACTACGCAAAACAGACGATTGAGCAAGCTCGTACTTTTGACAAAGTGGCGTTGAGCCTTTCTTATGGTGGGTTAGAGAACATAACAATAGCGTATTCTAGTTTCGTTCCACAACGTGTGTTGGTCGATATACGTAAACGACTTAAGCACGACTTCCCAATGATGCGAGTGAACTTTCTGGTTAGGAATAAGAACGAAATTAAGCAAGGGATACAAAGTGGGGAATATCATTTTGGACTTGTGAATGCTCATAATAGCCGAGCGATGCACAGTTTTGATTCTACTTTCCTTGGACATTTCGAGTTCTACCCATTTGGACAAAAAGGGGGAGCGCTCTCACATATAAATAAAGATGAAGTATTAGTGGCACTAAGGAACTCAAAACAGTTCGTATTGAAGTCTCTGATTGATGAAGGGATGTCTGAAAAGATTATTGTGAGCTCTGACTATGAAGAGATCGATCAGCTTTCGTTAATGATCAAAATGCTTGAAGAGGGTTTTGGATGGGCACTTCTTCCTAAGGCTTTTTTTACCGACTCTGAATTTTCAAAACATTCAATAGAGCCCATTCACTCTGCGCAAATGGTGGAAGGATTCAAATTTGGATTCGCGTTGTGGTGCCCGCACTCGAAGCAAGTCAGTGGTATCAAAGGCTCTTTGGTGTCTGTTATTAAAGAGTACCGCGAGCAACTTATTGATAGTTTTAAGTCGTGAAAATTGGAGATATTAAAAAAGGCGCTAATTATTCATTAGCGCCTTTTAGATTTTGTTCAGCTAAGAGAAGAATTACTTCTTACGGCAGAACTCAGCGATTACGTACATTGATTGACCGCCGTTTGTTTTACCAGAAACAAGCTTAGGGTCGTCACCAACGCTGATGCCACGGATAACAGTACCTTGCTTAATCACTTGGTTAGTACCTTTGATTGGCAGGTCTTTGATTACTGTTACGTCGTCACCTTTTTTAAGTTCAACGCCGTTCACATCAAGAGGCTTGTCATCAGCAGACATGCCGATTTGTGCCCAAACTGATGTTTCCTCTTCAAGGTACATCATGTCTAGCGCGTCTTGAGCCCAGCTTTCAGAGTTCAGACGAGTAAGTTGACGCCATGCCATTACTTGAACTGGCGCTTCTTGGCTCCACATGCTGTCGCTTAGGCAACGCCAGTGGTTGATATCTTTTGGATCGTCAATCTCACCAAGGCATTTGTCACATACCATGATGCCGTGATCCACTGTTACGTGGCTGTGTGGCGGTACTGCGTATGCAGTAAGAGAAGAATCAGAACCACATAGTTCACATTTAGATTGGCAGCGTTCTAGCATCGTAGCTTCAGAAGACATAATGGACTCACATTTATTAGGTATTAAATTACGGGGCTATTATCCACTTTATTTGCAATAAAGAAAGAGGTCGTACGGTATTCTGTCTTGATTAATTTTAGCTGAGATCAACCATTTGTGTTTTAAGGTTCTATGCAAACGGTTAACTAGGGACGATGGGATGTCGATAGATACAAAAATGCCAGCGGTTAGGCTGGCATGAATAAGTTATAACTTGGCTTAATGACCTGGGCTATTTGCCTTTTAATCATTAGTTACTTGTTGCTAATCAATCGTTGCATCAAGCAGTGCAGGGTTAACGACTAAGCTACCCGTCGCATTACCTTGGGTGAGATTGAATTGCACAATTTGTGACACCATTTCTTCATGCGCGGCACTGTCGTCTTCTGTAGGTAGGTGAGATTTTTGTGGTGCAATCGCAGTACTATGCTCAGCAAATGAAGTGCGAGCAAAGTAAGACGCCAATAATTGGCCTGTAGAATGATTAACACTGTTCTTTAACTCAAGTTTGCTAAACAGAGCTTGTGTGCCAGCTGTAGGCAGTTGAGTCGTATTAGGTATTGTCTCATCACCTTCTGCTTGTATGCCAAGTACAGGGCCAGACATAAGTGTCGCTATGTTAATCGGGTCAACATTGTCTAACACGGTTTGCGCCGCATAAGTGAATGACGTGAGCGTTGCATCAACAACGGATTTTGTTTGTTTTTGTTCATCACTTGCGTTCGAGTCACTGAGCGTTGCATAGAAATCATCAAAGCAATCACCACCGTCAACTGCCGGCGTTTTGTTATAACAATTGACGGCATAATAGTCTTGATAGGCGGTGACTTGAGCACCTATTACCGTATGCTTTATTGTTCCGGAAAATGAGCCAGATTCAAGTAAGAATGGACCGATACCACCGCCTGGATTCGCTAACGTTGTCGCTTTATAAGCAAGTTCGTCATCAACCGTAATGCCGAATTTCGCATCAATCTTGGTGTTGGCTACTGCTGAAGAACTAATGCCGGTAATGCCACCAATAGAGTGCCCCATCAAAGATACGTTGCTCGTATCTAAAGAGCTAAATGGTGCACCAGTACCGTTATTGAGCGCAAGTCTCAAACCAATGCCATCAATCGCACTTTGTCTAATATTGTCACGGGCAACCGGTAAGTACTCAAGGTTCATGTACACAGTCGGTGTGTTTGGCGTAGTCACGACTTCTCCATTTTGTCCAAGACCTCGCTGACCATGCAGCGGTTGATCAATCGCAACAATGGCATAAGGTTGCTGGCCGGTTTGGATTGCGCCCGCAATATGCTGCAACGCGAAAGCGTAACTGGTCTCTTTTAAACTGGTAATACCGTGCTGGTATTGAAGTACTGGCAGGCTGTTACCGACAAGGACACCAGAAGGGATAAACATAATGACATCAACGCTTTCAACAGAGCGAATCTGTGGAACTGCACTGTATTTGGTTAAGATTCGTTCTGGATCCAGTTGAGAGCCGTCCGCTAAGGTCAGCTCCGTACCAACTAGGTTCTTTTGGTAGTTTGGATCGAGTAGTTGAGTCGCTGGTTCAGTGATACCCAGTACAAATAGTTGCCTTGCTATTTCACCTTTGTCTGCGTCCGAACCAGACGTTAGAACTTTGAGGATCTTGAGGACACTCGGCATGCTACTGCGCCAAGGCTGAGTTTTCCAACCACTGTTCGCTGTGTCATTAGATAGGAAATACGGTAATTTAACTTTAGCACGGTAGACCGTGATTTCGTTGCCCGTTAACTTTAGATCAGCATAATTGGTGGTGAGGGCATTAATGCCATCTGTTCCCAGTACCGCTTTTGCGTATGGATCAACACTTAGTGCGGTATCAAATGCCATGGTATTTGGAATTTGGCTCGCAGTATCAATTTCTATCTCGTAAAGGCTATTGAGTATATCTGCATCAATATTGTTCGGGTTGGCGCTGCCTTGCCAAATCTGAGATTGGGTTGACTCATACCCTAGTGCTAACGCGTTTTTGGTATTTTGCATTACGTTACCTGCCGACGCAGTAGTAAACCAAGATGAGTAGATGATCTCATCTGAACTTGACACTTCACCATAGCCAGCAAATAACGCTTCAACTTGATGGATGATTTTTTGTGGTAAATCGAGCGAGCCTGCTTGGTCTATATCTGTCGTTTTTAAAGACGCGTAGGAGCTTGATGTTCCTAGTGGTTCATCTGCACTATCAACAATTGAGTCGGTTAATGCATAGATATAGTCAGAGCTAGGGTCTAAACCTTTAAGAGGTAAAACTTGTATGGTCTTAAAATCGCTAGATGCCACTAAGTAGTCAACTCCAGCAGTTAGCGCAGTAAAGTTAGACATGATACCGGTACTCAGATCAACGTCTACTTTTGCTACTTTTACGCCAGCATTTAAGTGCGCGCTAAACGGTGTCGTCCCGTTCATCACGACATCGTTTTTCAGCGTTCTATCACTTGGAAGATTCACATTAATAGTGAACGGCATGATAGTACTCCAACCATCAGCTTCCCCCATCGCTACTTTTGGATCATTCAACAATCCCGTTGAATTTGTATCTAACGGGATGTTTAAAGTGTGATCGTTGGTATCGAACAAGAAAAACGAAGGAAGAGGGACATCCGCTTCATTACCTAAAAGCGTAAAGCTAATTTTTGAGCTTCTAGCTAATGATTGGTTGATTGCGTCGGAATACGGTGCTGCAGTTGAATCACCAGAGCTTTCACTGTTGTCCCCACAGCCAGTAAGAAGTAATGCTGAGCATACGAGAGATAAAGAAAATTTGTTATTCATGTAATTATTCCCGTACGGTTAGTTGAACGTGTAGTTAAGTTGGATCGCTGAAAGGTAAGCAACGCCTTCAGCATCAAATGTAAGCTTTTGTCCTGCTGCATCGGTTTCGGTAAACGAGCCGCTTTCGCTTTGTACTAATGCAAATGCTGCATCGACAGTCATGTTTTCAGAAACTGCATAAGTTAAACCGGCTGAATACCACATACGGTCGCTATCGGGGATGCTTAAGGTCGCTTCACCAGCTTGTTCGTCATATGCCAAACCTGCACGTAGAGTCCAGCTTTGGTTAACCATGTAAGTAGCACCTACAGACCATCTTTGGTTGTCTTCGTAATGCTCGGTTTTTAAGAAACACTCATTATTTTTACAATCTGAACTCGTTGCTTTTAATTCTTTGAACTTACTCCATTTGGTTAATTGCCAACCATAGTGTATTGCCCAAGCATCGCTAAGTTGATGAAAAGCCGATAGTTCAAAGATATCGGGTAGTTCAATTTCTAAACGTCCGGTAGTCTTACCTGGAGCGCCACTTTCCATTTTTAAGCCGGTGTAATCAGTGAACTCTCCGTCATCAAAATCAAGTTCAACAGATGAGCGATAGCCAAAACCAAAACGGTTATTTTCATTCAGTTCATACAGCGCACCGACATTCCAGCCAAAAGCGAACGTTTCACCTGTCATTGATATCAGTTTGTCACTTGGCGATCCGCCAACAGGTAGACTGCCTTTGTGTCTATTTAATTCAGCTTCCGCATATACCAGATTGATACCAGCACCGAGGCTAAAGCTTTCATTTACTCTGTAAGCAATGTTTGGATTTAGGTTTACGGACACCAAAGATGTGTCACCGGCTAAATCACCTGCATAAATATCGTCGGGATAATCAGTAGCAACGCCATATGTAGTGAACATGCCAATCCCCCAAGCCCACTTTTCATTGATTGGACTGATGTAGTAAGCGGCTGGGACTATTTGCAAAGGGGCTACGTCAGAAGACTTCTGATTGAAATCGCTATCATTAATTTTGGTTTGAGTGACGTTAACCTCTGGATCAACGATAGAAACCGCGCCTGAAAATTGGGCTGTATCAAATAGGGTCATTGCGGCGGGGTTTCTCGCTAGTACACTCGCGTTATCAGCTACAGCACCTTCACCTGAAAATGCACGACCAAGACCTGAGGCAGAGTGCTCAGCAACTTGGAAACCAGCCCCAAGTGAATTACATGCAAATAGCACAGAAAGTGAA
Organism: Vibrio sp. OPT20; assembly: GCF_963889365.1. Classification (NCBI taxonomy): domain Bacteria; kingdom Pseudomonadati; phylum Pseudomonadota; class Gammaproteobacteria; order Vibrionales; family Vibrionaceae; genus Vibrio; species Vibrio sp. OPT20. The sequence goes on from NZ_CAWPOA010000050.1 coordinate 36,577, forward strand.
ACGAGAGAGCGTTGTATTGTTTTCATCCTTGACCCTCCTAGGGCATCAAATCTCATTCTTATTGTTGAAAACACACTGAGCGTTGTTGGTGCTTAAGCTCTAATGTAAATGGCATGTTAAATTCATGTTTAATATAAAGTCAAAGAATGAGTTATCATTTTGTGAAGTAATATTTTTAAGGGACGGCACTCTAACACTAATAATATAATTACAATCAATGATTTATGGGTGGTTGGAGGTGTGACCAGAATATTTATGTTAGGTGCTGGTATAAATAGTGTTCAACTGCTCAATATGTAACAACTTTGTTTATGTTTACCGTTAATCGCTAAATCGGCATAATATCGATTCATATTGATAGTCATTAAATTGGAATTAAAGTTTGGAATTACTCGCGATAGAGTTTCTTGGAAAACCACTTCGTTTAGAGGGGTCAATGGCAGGGTGGCAACAGTTGTATTGGGACAATACTTTGGTGTCCCAATTAGACGCAACCACAGATCAAGATGACGCTCGAACTCATGCATTTACTCTGCGCGCAGGTGAAGAAACGTTGCAGTGTAACGTTGAGGCGACCGTTCAGTGGCAACCGTTTGAGATGACCTATAAAGCGACCGTGAATGGCCAAACCGTTACCGAAGGCAATCGAAACACCAAAGATATCGAGCAACAAACCCCGGTTGTCGCACCAAAACCAGAGAAGCGTTTTAGCTTAATCGGGTTAGTTTCGCTGGGAATGAAAGCCCTTAAGAGTGCCAAGTTAATCAAGGTGGTACTTGCCTCTGCGAGTTTAGCTGCTTACTCATGGCTATTTTCAATTCAGTTCGCTTTAGCCTTGATCGCTTGTTTAATGTTCCATGAATATGGCCACATCAGAGCAATGAAATACTTTGGAATGAAGACCAAAGGCATCTATTTGATACCGTTCCTTGGTGGCTTGGCGTTATCCGACGAAAAGATCAATACGCGCTGGCAAGATGTGGTTATCTCGATCATGGGACCATTGTTTGGCTTGATATTGTCGTTGATATTTATGGTGTTGTACTGGGCGACTGGCGAAATGTTCTTCGCTGGGCTTGCGGTATTTAACGCGTTATTAAACCTGTTTAATCTATTACCGATTTTGCCTCTCGATGGCGGACATGTACTAAAAAGTATCAGTTTCTCGATGAACAGTGTGCTTGGTATTGTCCTGTGTGTTGCGGCAGCTATTGCTGGCGTGGTACTGAGTTATCAGCTGAATTTGACCCTGTTTGGCTTCTTATTGATTATGGGCAGTGTGGAAATACTCTTCGAATGGAAAGGGCGTCACCACAGTCACTTGTTGCCATTAGACAAATACGGTCAAGTCGTGTCGTTTGTTTGGTATGTGGGTCTAGTGAGCAGTTTGATCGGTGTTATCTGGTATTTTGCATCTACTGGTGATCAGCTATTAAGCCTACCATTGCAAATTCTTGGTACTTAACAAGAATCAAAAACAAAAAAATGCCCTAACCAATATGGATAGGGAATTTTTGTATTCGAAGTTTAGCGTCTAAACAAATGTTAGATTACGCTTTGCAATTTGGTCTTGGTGAACCCGATTGAGGTAACGTTTTTATCGTCGCCTGTAGATCTTTGATACGCGTACTGTGGGAAGGGTGCGTAGACAGCAATTCTGGCGGTTGGCTACCACCTGATGCTTTCGCCATGTTTTGCCACAAGTCGACGCTCTGTTTAGGATCGAACCCTGCCTGAGCCATATATTCTAAACCAACAACATCGGCTTCTGATTCCTGAGTTCGGCCATACGGTAGAATAACCCCGTATTGAACACCTAAACCTAGGGCTGCCATTGTCATTCCTTGGTACTGTTTGTATTCTGATGCGCCTAACGCGACACTAGTAATAGATAAGCCAGTATTAGCGATTTGAGACTGAGATAGACGCTCATTACTGTGGTCAGCGAGAACGTGCGCCACTTCATGTCCGATAACCGTTGCGAGTTGGTCTTGATTGACCGCGACCTTAAGTAACCCTGTGTATACGCCAATTTTGCCACCCGGCAAAGCAAAGGCATTCACTTGGTCGCTATCAAAAACAACAACTTCCCATTCACTAAAGCCTTGTTTTGGAATATGTTGAGTAATGCTATTTGCAACGCACTGTACATAAGCGTTTGTTTTCGCGTCTTTACTTATTGGCTGTTCTTTCTTCATTTGTTCAAAAGATTGCGCCCCAAGTTGAGACATGTCTTGATCAGAAAAAAGCAGTAATTGGTTTCTTCCTGTCGGGGAAGCGCTACATGCGGTTAGGCCTGCAAGTGTGAGAAGCGAGGCAAACTTCATCCATGACGTCATACAATATCCTCTGTGTATTCGGTTTTTATGCATGTTAACATCAACTTGCGTAATAACTAAGAGCTGTAAGATAAGTATTGTATTTAAAAACATTGTTATCGTTAAGATCACTATTAACGATAACAAAGCTATTCACTTACTAATAAAGCGATTCACGCACTAATAAAGTCAATAATTAAGGAACCCATATGAGTATTTGGAAAAAGCCCGTTGACCTAGATACCTTCAACGCGACCTCAAAAAATACCTTAATTGAGCACCTCAACATTGTTTACACAGAAGTAAACGACAATTCCTTAGTGGCAACCATGCCGGTTTGTCATTTTACGCACCAACCACTAGGCATGCTTCATGGCGGAGCATCGGTTGTGCTAGCTGAAACGCTTGGCTCATTGGCGGCTAATTTCTGCGTACCAGAAGGCTACTATTGCGTTGGATTAGATATCAACGCGAATCACGTAAGATCAATGCGTGAAGGACATGTTATTGGTACTGCTGAACCTATTCACCTTGGTGTCTCTACCCAAGTATGGCAAATCAATATCACTGACGAGCGTCAACGCTTAGTTTGTACGAGTCGATTAACGATTGCCGTGAAGAAACATAAGCGATAATAGAGTGGGCAGCAGTTAACTTTGTTCTATTTAGAAAATAGTAATTTGTATTTCAAAGAAGTAGCTAGAGAAACCGATGGTCATAACGTTTAAAAGTGGAAAAGTTATCGCAACCGCACATGAGCTGGTTGTTCGTTTAGATGGTGAACATAGAGTCACGCTGCAAGCGCAAGTTGATGCGATTCAATTAATTGGAAAAGGGGCAAATGTCATTTCGGCGAATGGCTCTGAGTGCAAGTGGTCAATTAAATTAGATAATGAACAACAGCTTCGTGACATCGCCAATGAAATCGGCTGCGATGTGATGTAACCGTATGCTGCAAAAGTACTTAGCCATTATGTTTGAATAACATCTTGGGACGTCATACCCAATAATTCGCAATAAAAACACGTCAGTAAGATTGATTTTACGTCTTAAAATAGGGAAACTGAATTCAATGCCCTTTGAATAAGTTTTCCTCTTTATGAGCAGCCCAAGACTTCGCGTTCAATTTGAAACCCTGTTTGAATACTTCGATGGTAAAGATTCTGATGTTCAGCTCGATGACATAACAGATGTACTCTGTTGTACGCGTCGTAATGCAAGAATGGTACTCAACAAACTTGAAGAACAAGGCTGGGTAGAATGGTTACCGGCGGCAGGCCGAGGTAAGTTATCTCAAATTATCTTTAAGCAGAATCGTTGCGATGTCAGTGAAAACTTAGCGAGGCGGTACTTACAGGAAGGTAAAATTGGTCAGGCGCTGTCAGTGCTTGACCACAATGCTGCCAAGCTTACTCAGGTTATTCAAAACTATTTGGGTGTGCAATATCAAGAAGGTGAGCAGGTCATTCGTTTGCCTTATTACCGACCGCTCTCAATGCTTAACCCGACAAAATCGATGCGACGTTCAGAGCAGCACATTGCCTGTCAAGTCTTCAGTGGGTTAACGCGATTGGATGAAAATGATCAGTTACAACCCGATCTTGCTCATTCATGGCAAAAAATCAGTGACTATCAATGGCGATTCTTCTTAAGGCCGGGTGTCCGTTTTCATAACGGGGAGCCTCTACTAACGAATCATGTTGTCGACACGCTTCTTGCGCTCGAACCACTCAATTTGTTCTCGCATATTAAAGATGTCTCTTCACCCGCAAATTGCGTGGTCGATGTATTCTTAACGCGTCCAGATAAGTATTTCCCACTCGCGCTCACGGAGTCGGTCGCTAAGGTCACTTTACCGATGATTTTACGTGGCGAAGACTACGATATTCGACCAATTGGTACGGGGCCGTATCGCATTGAGAAGAACGATGAGAAGCAACTCGTACTAACGGCTTTCAACGGATACTTCGGTTTCAGGCCGCTGATTGATCGCGTTGAGGTTTGGGTGGTTGATGAGGCGTATTCTTCTATGGTTTACCCAAGTCTTTCGAAACCGGTAATGGCCGACCGTGGTGATAGTGATGAAGTAGAGCTTGATCCCGGCTGTACGTATTTACTGTTGAATAGAAAGAAGGGCATCGCACAAGATCCCGCATGGGCGGAGTTTTTGTCTAACGCATTGAATGCAGCTGATCTGTTTGTTCATATTCCAAAAGAGACCGTCATCGATTTGGGCGTTCTACACGCCTATGGGATAAAACCTGGTTGGTATGACATAAAGTTAAACACGCCAGTCTGTCCACCAGCAAATGCGAAACCAACCATTAGATTGGCGTACCAATGCCAACACCCGATGTTTCCAACACTTGCCAAAGCGATTGTCACCGTGTTGAAGCAATATAATGTCGATGTTGAGCTTATCGGTTACGAAACCGATCCTCCACACGCCGATAATGTTGATATTTGGATTAATCCTATGGGTATCGCTAACAACAGAGACGATGCATTGGCCGGTTGGTTAATGGATTACAGTTTTCTTGATGAATCTAGCCCAGCTGATGACTTCGACCAATGGTGTCACATGATTGACCGTTGGCGTTCAGGCGAATTCGACCAATTCCCAGCAAGGCAACTCGGTAAGCAACTGGTGCAAAGCAATCAGTTAATTCCGATGTTCCACTGTTGGTTGGGCGTTAACAAAGATCAATGTGGTACGTTGCAGAACGCAAAATGTAATGCATTAGGTTGGTTCGACTTTAGTCAAGTTTGGGTGAAGCCTGACGTTGATTGAAATCCAACGTTGATTGAAACCCAAGAACACTTATTAGGACCAAACAACTCAATTAGGACAAAACGATGCAAACTGTGATGGTTACATTTATTACGCTGGTGGCCTTTGCTGCTAATTCAGTTTTGTGTCGCTGGGCTTTAATGGATCAAACGATTGATCCTTTGAGCTTTTCGAGCGTGCGCATCTTGTCTGGTGCGCTTACACTTCTGATTTTATTCACTTTATCTTCCCAATCTAAGCATAAACAGGAGCTAGCAAACAACAGCACATCGGTATATACAAAGCTAAAGTCACAGTTTCAATTCACATCAATATTGTCACTGCTTGTGTATATGTTTGGCTTCTCATTCGCTTACTTAAAGCTTGGCGCAGGTCTTGGTGCGCTGGTGTTGTTTGTCGCAGTACAATTTACGATGATTGCCGCGCACTTGTTCTCTGGAAACAGAATGTCATTACTTGAGTGGGGCGGATGTTTGTTATCGGTGGCAGGGCTTGTTTACTTGTTAATGCCAACTGAATCGACACAGGCACCAGACTTAGTTTCTATCATCTTGATGTCTCTGGCCGGAGTTGGGTGGGGTATTTACACATTGGCAGGAAAGAAATCTTTAAACGCACTGCAATCGACGACCGCTAACTTTGGATTTAGCTCGCTAGTTATCCTTGCAGGTTTAAGCCTTCTAGTTGTAATACCTAATGCAATGCCTCAAGTCTCTATCACTGAGCAAGGTTTGATTTACGCGGTTATATCGGGCTCGGTGGCTTCTGGTGTGGGTTATAGTTTGTGGTATTACGTGGTGAAAAAGCTGTATACAGTGGTCGCATCCATTGCACAGCTTTCTGTGCCGGTTATCGCGACACTCGGTGGCGTCTTGTTACTCTCCGAGCCGGTCACCATGCAATTTATTATCTCATCGACCGTTATTTTACTCGGGATAAGCTTGGTTCTTGTCGCACCTAAACTTAAGAAATAAAGAGTTCAATCATTAACTTCTATGGCTAAACCAAACAAGAAACAACCGACCAAAACGGTTCAGATTTTCTGTGCGAAATGCAAAACGCAACTTTTTAAGTATCGGAAAGGTGGCAAAGGTGCACTCGTGAAGTGTTTTAAGGAACGTATTGTTGAAGATTTCACTAAAGAGCCATGTGTATGCCCTGAATGTGGGATTGAATTCGCGCGAGATACCTTGGTTCGAGGTACGCCAGCCTACAAGTTTGTGGGTGGCAAGGTGACTATGAAGTAGAAAAGAACAAATGCCACGACACAGTTTCTGTGTCGTGGCATTTAAATCGACTAATTAACTTATAAGCAAGAAGTTGAGAGAGCTATCCACGAACTACTAAGCTCTAACTCGCCCTTGAAGTTTCAGAAGTAATAGCGAGACAATAGCACCCGTTGTATCACACAGCATGTCTTTCTGGGCATCCCAAATATCACCTTGTGAGCCAAGGAACGCGATACCTTCATCACCACCTGCAATTTCCGCGTACCACCACTCAATAATCTCATAACCTGCTGCAACACTCATGATCGCAAGTAAGGCAAAGAAACATGCCAGTACCGGTTGAGCCAGTTTCTTGCGAATCAAATACTCAGCGAGTGGGTAAGCGTAAAGGCCAATAGAGAAATGCGCGACACGGTCAAAATTATTACGTTCAGAGCCAATCATGTTGTTAAACCATTCAAACGGCACTTCTGCAAAGGTATATTTCGCGCCAATCGTATGTAACATCAGCCAGATAAACATCAAAATATAGGCAGTCTTAGTGAAGGTGAGCTTGGTTGATAGCCACCAGATACCCACCAATATCACTAGAGCCGGGACAATTTCGGCAATCCATACTGCTCTTGAAGAGGGAGCAAATGCTGAAAATAGAAACACAATCAGATAAAGCGTCGTTAATGAAAGTAATGGTCGATTTTGAGCAAGAGGTGTAATTGTCATATCGAGATCTCTCGTCGAAGTTTTTAATAGTGTTACACAATAATGAACAGTGTTCAATTGAGCTGTAATCACCATATTTGTTGAAAACTGGCGTTATCGCCCAGTATCTAGACAAACGGTTGCGAGAGTTTCACAAAAGTTTGATTTACAACAAAGCGATCCTTAAAATCGCTTCATCACTACATAACAAGAAAGAAAAGTCATGAAACTGGAAACTGTCGATTACCTTGCTGACGACGCAGCAGAACAATTTGTTCGCTCTCTACGTGAAACTGGTTTTGGTGTTCTTAAGAATCACCCAATCCCGAAAGAGCTTGTTGAGTCTATTTACGAAAACTGGTACAAATTCTTCATCTCTGAAGAGAAAGAAAACTTCCACTTTAATGTTGAAACACAAGATGGATATTTTCCACCTTCAGTGTCTGAAGTTGCTAAGGGCCACACTGTAAAAGACATCAAAGAGTACTTTCACGTATACCCTTGGGGCCAAATCCCTGAGCAGCTGAAAGAACAGATTCTAGATTACTACCAACGTGCGAATGCTTTTGCTCAAGAGCTACTAGGATGGGTTGAAGCTCATGCTCCTAAAGAAGTACAAGAGAAGTTCTCTATCGCGTTGTCTGAAATGATCAACGGCAGTGAGCAGACTCTGCTTCGTGTTCTTCACTACCCACCAATGCAAGGTGACGAAGAGCCTGGCGCTATCCGTGCAGCAGCACACGAAGACATCAACTTACTGACTGTTCTTCCTGCAGCAAACGAGCCGGGCCTTCAAGTTAAAGCTCAAAACGACGAGTGGTTAGATGTTCCATGTGACTTCGGCAACATGATCATCAACATTGGTGACATGCTTCAAGAGGCATCGGGTGGTTACTTTCCATCGACAACCCACCGTGTAATCAATCCATCAGGTGAACGCCAAGAGAAATCTCGTATCTCTTTGCCTCTATTCCTTCACCCGAAACCGGAAGTTGTGCTGTCAGAAAAGTACACAGCAAACGAGTACCTAATGGAGCGTCTAAGAGAACTTGGCGTTATCTAATTAGCGAAATATTTCGTACTAAAATTGGTAAAGATATCAAAGGTCAGCAAAATTGCTGACCTTTTTTGTACCTGTATTTCAGGATCACTTCTGCATTGATGGCGGTTGCACTCACTTAACGACTTTCAGTTTCATGATGAAAGGGTGCCTTTGAGCCAAGCGTTTGAAAGTTGTTGGTCCATTAGCTCGACAAATCGCAGAAAATCGCTTTCAATTAAAAGAGATACGGCAATGGTTATGATGTAGGTTGCTCATTGTATCCAATACCCTAGTCATCCATTAATACAGAAAAGCTAACTGAGTCTACTATGTCGAATCATCAAGAGGTGAGATCAAACTTTCATTGCCATATGGAGAATCCATTGCTTTGGCCGATTATGGAAGTGCTTAAGCAAAAGCCAAGCGGCTGGAAAGTACACACATTGGCGGCTCACCTTAACGACCTTGGGTTTGTGCCGGTGCTAGACCCAGCACCTGAGAAAGAGTTGTTTAAAAAGAACTTCCTCATAATGAATGCGCTTTATCAGCTTCAAGAAACCTTACACCCTGATGGTTGGCTACAAGTCCAAGCGATGGACATTGAATTGATGAATGGTCGGTATCACGGAAGCAGTCACAGTATTGATCATCAAGACCCACTGCGAGAATACTACATTAATTGGATTAACTATGAAGCGGACGAGGGCGAAGTCAAAAGGCTGCTGAACGAGTTCTGGACTCGGTACAGAAAGTTTGTCGGTGGTGATGAACTCGATATGGATAGAAGCCGAGCGTTAAATTTGTTTGAGTTACCTTTGGACGCGACTCACCATGAGATTAGAAAGCGCTGGCGACAATTGGCTTTGCGCTGGCATCCAGATCGGGACGAGGGAAATACGGCGAAATTCCAGACGCTCTGTGAAGCATGGAATGTATTACGAAGCTCGTAATCGAAAGTAACTCTTATTGCGCGGTTTATGACCCTTTAGATAAAGTGAAATTTAGGCCCTAATATATAAAATTGAAAAGCCCCACATTGTGAGTGACACAAGTGGGGCTTTGTCGTCATTACGCTATGTTCTGTAACTATATTATGTTTTGTAAATACGTTATGTGTTGCAACTAGATTAAGCGTCGTTACTACTTCATTTATTGTTGCTACGACTGGTCTTTGCTTTCACCACTTTTATGCTCAAATGCATAATCGAGTACTTTACGGATATATGGCGCGCCGACTTTTGAGCCACCGTTACCGTGTTCAATGACCACCGTCGCGACATACTCAGGGTGCTCATAAGGTGCGAAAGCCGTGTAAAGCGCATGGTCGAGTAAATGCTTAGCCAACTTCTTCGAGTTGTAGACTTGATCTTTCGCAAGATCAAATACTTGTGCCGTACCTGATTTTCCGCCGCTCGTGTAGTTAGTTCCCTTAAATGCGCGCCTGCCGCTACCTCGACTACCGTGGTTTACCAGTCTCATTGCATTGATAGGTACATCCCATATTTTGTCAGGGACTTCAGTGATAGACGGCATAGGTTCAGGTTTCACGAGTTGTTGTGTGTCAAAGTCCTCACCATGATCCAAGATTGCTCTCAGGATATGAGGTGGCATCACCTTTCCATGATTGACCAACACTGAAGTCGCTTTGGCAAGTTGCATTGGTGTCGATGTCCAATAACCCTGGCCAATGCCAATTGGAACTGTGTCACCTTGATACCAAGGCGTACGATAACGCATCATCTTCCATTCTCGGGTTGGCATGTTGGCGGTACTCTCTTCATAGATATCGATACCTGTAGGTTCACCAAAACCAAAGCGATTCATCCAGCTTGAAATACGGTCAATGCCCAAGTCAAAAGCGGTTTGATAGAAGAACGAATCCACTGACTCTTCAATGGCTTGGGTTACGTCGACAGGGCCGTGACCCCAGCGTTTCCAGTCTCGCCATGATTTAGAGTTGCGTTTGGAACCGGGAATTTGCCATGAGCCGTGGTCATTACGAATCGTATCCTCGGAGATGACATGTTCTTGCAGTCCCGCTACAGCCATAAATGGTTTCACGGTTGATGCCGGAGGATAAACGCCGAGAGTGGTGCGGTTTACCAATGGGTGAGCAGGATCATTCAATAAACGTTGATAGTTCTTGCTAGAAATACCGTCGACAAAGAGGTTCGGGTCGTAGCTGGGGCTTGATGCCATTGCAAGTACACTGTTGTCTTTCGGGTCAAGAACGACCGCGCTGCCTGTTCGGTGATCAAGCTGGTCGAATACGTATTTTTGTAGTTCGAGGTCGATATTTAATACGATATCTTTTCCTGCTACCGGAGCTACATACTCAATGGTGCGGACGACTCTCCCACGGCTGTTTACTTCGACTTCTTGATAACCTTTGGTACCGTGCAATATGTCTTCGTAATAGCGTTCGACACCAAGCTTACCGATAATGGTCGTCGCTTGATAATTCGCTTCGATGCCTTTTTCTTCTAGTCTCTTAAGATCGCTATCATTGATGTGTGCGACATATCCTAAGACATGGGTAAGTACTTCTCCATTTGGATAAAATCGTTTCAAGCTGGTATCAATCGATAAGCCGGGGAATTGGTACTGGTGCACTGAGAACTTAGCAATTTCCTCTTCGCTTAGGTTCTCTAATATCGTGACCGATTTGAAACGGCGAGTGTTGTGATAACGCTTTTTGAAACGAGCAATCTGCTCAGCCTCTCGCGGGATGTATTTGTCCAACTTAGCAAGCATTGCATCGACATCATCAGTTTGCTCTGGAATCATCGTCAGATTAAAGACAAGTTCATTCTCGGCGAGCAACACACCATTGCGGTCGTAAATAAGCCCGCGAGTCGGGGGAATAGGTAATACTTTGATTCTGTTGCCATCGGCACGGGTTTGATAGCTTTTAAAATTTTCGACTTGAAGTCGGTAAAGGTTGCCGACTAAGACAAGAGTGAACAGCAAGATCCCACAAAACGCAACGGTTACACGGTTTTTGAACAGATTTACTTCTTTTTTATGGTCACGCATCTTAACGCGTTTATGATTCATTGAAGCCTCAAGGGTTTGTTACATTTAGTTACACCTGTCGAGTTGGAACTTTATATGAATATCGCCATAGTTTTGTAAAAGCTGTGTCATGATTTTTAGGATAAGCACAATATTGGTGGGTTTTATCTTCAAACAAGAAAAGTGAGGCAGGAGAGGGTCTTAAGGCTTTGCTTTAGATCTAGATATAGATATAGAGTTAGAGCTAGCGAATAAAGAAACGGCCCTCACAATGAGAGCCGTCAATACAATTTATGATGCTTGAATCTATCTTAGTTCGAAGGTTTGAACTGAGACTTACGCATACGGTTTAGTGCAGCCATTACATCCAATACTCTTGGTTTCGCTAAGTCACCGTAGTTTGGCATATTAACGTGCCACTCATCGCTTAAGATCGCGCTAAACTCTTTAGCAGGGTTTTTTGACCAACCTGGAGTTTGTGCAAACTGGAACCATGCCCAACCAATCGCGTTAACTTCTGATGTTGACTCTAACTGCTCTAATGCAGAAAGATCAGCGAATTCTTTACCAAAACGCAGAGACTCTTTGCCTTTCGCGTTAACACGGAACTTACCGTCAGTAAGAATATTCATCAGTGCTGCGCGGTTTAACGAACGAGGAACAAACGTTTCTAATGCCGTCTCACATTCGTTAGTACGTTGAGTAGGGTGTTGAGCTATCACTTCTTGTGCTTTTGCAGTGACGTCTACCGCTTGGTAATCGTGCATTTGAATCACAGTGTCAGCCACATCTAAGTAATCGCCAGAACCACCCATTACAACAATGGTAGAGATACCCATCTCTTCACGTAGTTGGCCAATACGGTCAACAAGTGGCGTGATTGGCTCAGCCCCTTTAGATACTAGCGCTTGCATACGTTCGTCACGAATCATGAAGTTAGTCGCTGACGTATCTTCATCAATAAGTAGTGTTTGAACGCCTGCTTCAATTGATTCTTGTAACCAAGCCGCTTGCGATGTCGAGCCAGACGCATCTTGTGTACTGAAATCAGACGTGTCTTTTTGCATCGGCAAATGGTTGATGTAATTTGATAGGTTCAAGTTGTGAACACAGCGGCCATCTTCAGCGCGGATCTTCATCGTATCAGTCGCCGTCACGATACCTTCACGACCGTCACCAGGAATATGGTTGTAGATAGAACGTTCAACGGCGTTCAACAGTGTAGATTTACCATGGAAACCACCACCAACGATTAGCGTGATACCTTTCGGAATACCTAGGCCAGTCACATCACCTTGGTTCGGTGTGTTTAAAGTAACACTCAACGATTCTGGAGCAGCGAAAGGCACCGCACCTTTCATTGGTAGGTCACAGTTACCAGCAATACGAGGTAATACGCTGCCATTTGCGACGAATGCCGCTAGGTTGTTTTCTTCCAATTGAGCACGCAACGCGTCTTGGTCTTCAACGGCTTCACAATGCTTAATCATCGCTTCAATGTTGAGTTCGCGTTCAAGCGTTGCGCGACGAATAAACTTAGGCAAATAGAATGTAATGATGTTGATTGCTTTCTTTGCAAGAATACTACGCCCATCAGCCGGTAAGTTGATACGAAAACGAATTTCGATACCGTGCTCGGTGAAAACCACAGATGTGTTATCCAAAACAGTTTGGCCTGTTAGTGCGATAGACACAGTCGTTTCTTGCTTAGCAAATTCAGAGAAGCTACGTGCAATGAAATCACGCGCTGCTACTTGGTATTCGTAAGACTTTTCTTTCAGCCAACCTAACCCTGTTAACGACCAGGCGCGTGTTGCGCGAAAACGTGAAGAAGATGCATACGGGTCACCTTGAACGTGGTCGATGTGTAATTCGAAATCAGCAAAGTCGTATTGACCTTTAATTTGTTGATATGCGCGGAAGTTTTGTTTTTCGAGCTTTTTAAGCTTTGCAGTCAACTGATCCATAACGAGGAATGCCTATATAAAGGGAAGATTAAAACAGAAAGGCGGCGATTATAAAAATCACCACCTTTAGAGTAAAGAGAAAGTAGGCCTAAATCCAAAACAAACTGCTCTTTTTCGCTTTAAGCGTAACGGGTTGTCCCCAAATAGTTTTGATTGATTAAACTGTGTTCGAATTCTTGGCTCGGCATTGGCCGCCCATAAAGGTAACCTTGGCCCACATCGCAGCCCTCGTTGATAATAAATTGCTCCTGAACTTCCGATTCTATCCCTTCAATTGTGACTTTTAGGTCGAGCTTCTTCGCGATTTGGACAATAGAACGAACGATTTCCGAGTCTTCGTGTGAGTTAAGCATCTGATCGATGAAGCTCTTATCAATTTTAATCGTGTCGAACGGAAATTTCTTGAGATAACTGAAAGACGCGTAGCCTGTACCAAAGTCATCCAGTGACAATGTAACGCCAATATCATGCAGCGATTCTAAGGTATTCTTAGCGATAACCTCATCGGCAATCAGACCACTTTCTGTCACCTCGAGTTCCAAAAAATGAGGTTCTAGGTGATAGGTTTCAAGTAGGTGAACCACTTGCTCCGCAAAGTGCACGTTCTTGAGTTGAATTGCAGATACATTCACAGCCATCTTGAAATCTTCAACGTATTCGGACCACTCTTTCGCTTTTTCAATCGCATTACGCAGAACAAAGCTTCCGACTTCGAAAATCAAACCGTTTTGCTCGGCCATATGTATCAAGGTTTCGTTGGAGATATCACCTAAGACGGGGTGGCGCCAACGTAGTAGGGCTTCAGCACCAACCCAACGATGCGTTAATGGACATACCTTAGGTTGAAAGTAGAGCATGAGGTCATCATTACGGACAGCTTGAAGCAAATAACCTTCGATCTTATTGATGCGACTTTGTTGTTCAGTATGAGATTGAGAGTAGTAAGCGAATTTTTGCCCGGAATCTTTACAGGCGAGCATGGCTTCTGATGATTTCTGGAGAATGCTTTCCGCATCGTCTTCGTTATCAGTAATCGCAATCCCGATAAACGCATGCAAATGTACTTTGTCACTGTCGATATCGAACTCTGAATGGCCGACTTTAACGAGCGTCTGGCAAAGTTCTTCTAGGCGTTGGTGCAAATCTTTTACGCTGAACGCCAGTACGAGATCGATAGAAGTAGGGCGTGCAGTTAGTACCTCGATATCCGAGATACTGTCGATACGTTTTCGGTATTCAACCAGCACTTGGTCTAACGCGTCATAGCCATATCGAGCCTGTATGCGCCTTCCATTCGTAAACCCTATATGAATAACCGCAAATGAACTGTCCGTCAGCCTTTGCTGTGACGACAGTTTGTTATTTAGGCGAGACTCGAATGCGGTTCGGTTCAAAAAACCGGTGCCGATGTCATGATTCTTTTGGAAGTTTATTTTTTGTTCAGCCGCTCTTCGCTTATCGATCTCTTGGTTTAAAGAATAATTGAGGCTCGCGAGATCTTTAGTGCGAGTGTAAACCCGGTTCTTTAAGTCACGATTCATTTGGGTGAGCTTAGCGTGCTGAAACAAAGTTTTAAGCTGAGATTCTATCGAGGTACGAAAGCTTTCTAATAGCTTGATATAGGTAGGTGTGTAGTGATTTTCTTTCGAGTCCAAGATACAAATGGTGCCGAACAATTCGCCGTTAGGCCAAAATAGCGGAATACCACAGTAAGAGATTAAGCCAAGCTTTGTGTCGGGGTTGTTTTCCCAATCAGGATCTGCAAGCGCATTGGGCACCACAAGCTGTTGCTGAGATTCCATCACCGTTTCGCAGTAAAGCCCATTTCCTAAGGTTTCAGAATCGCCTTTGTTGTAAGGGTTATCCTCACTGCGACTGGTAGAGAAAACTTCAATGTAGTTGGTGTGAACGCGCATGATAAGTGCGGCGGGAACTTCAGTGATTTGAGCCAAGAGGTCAACAATATTCTGCCAACTGGAGGCCATATCGTCAGGAATATCTAAGTCTATCGTTTTTATCTTCTTCATATGACTCCGAGTCAATTATGCTAAATGCATCAACACATCCTGTGTTAATTAAGATGAACCAAATAAACTGTGAATCTTACATTTACTAAGTATAAGAAATGTTGCACAAAAAAACCTCTGCAATTTTGCAGAGGTTTTCAAATGTGAATCTGGGTCTCAGTAATGAGATAAGTTTCGATTAAGGCTTTAACTTTATAAAATCATCAGTGTTAAGTTTCTCTTTATAGTCTACCGACGGTTGAGCAAAACCGTTCAACTGTAAAAACTCTTCTTTGAATCCTTGATAGTCGCCAATTGCTTGGAAGTTGTTTTCATCCATAGCTTCAAGTAGCTCAGTTACATGAGCTTGGGTTTCTGGATCGAGTTCCCATTCATCCATCCGAATTAGGCGTTCGCCGTCCAGAGGGACTTTTGATTGACCATAGAGTTTGCTACTAAACAGACGCTGCATTTGTTGGATACAGCCTTCGTGCGTCTCTTTCTCTTTCATCACTTTATATAAAGCGAGTAGGTAAGGACTTAATCCCGGAATGAATACACTGGCTTTGGTGACAAGTGCCTTACACACAGTCGCGTAGGCATTACCGCCGAAGTTTGCTAGTTCAAGATTCAGCGCATGGCTGGTTTGATGAAGGTCTATTTTAGCGCGTCCCAAAGTGCCGTCTAAATAAATAGGGTGCGTGACTTCTGGACCAACATAAGAAAATGCGATGGTTTTACAACCTGGGGCAATGGATTCAGCGTTGATGAGCTCATCTATCCACTGTTCCCAATCTTCGCCGCCCATGACTTTGAGTGTGCTTTCGGCTTCTTCTTCCGTCGCTGCAGCAAGTGTGTTTGTCACCCAGTTGTCGTGCTCTAGCGAGATAGTCGCGCCGGTAACGCTTTCACCAATAGGCTTAATGGCAGAAC
>NZ_CAWPOA010000050.1:52632-79136 GCF_963889365.1 Vibrio sp. OPT20
GCCAAAGCTCATCAGAATTTGGCTTAGGTCGAACGCCAGCCGCTAAGCTATAGATAATCAGATCCACTTCACCTTCGAAGTAGGTTTCAATGGCTTCGACAACTTGTGTACGTGTTTCTTGTGAAAATGCATCGCCAACGATGTTGATAGCAGTGCGTTGCTCTCGTTCGGCTTCTTTCTTGAAGTAGATGTTGTTGTACCAACCAGCACTACCGAGGGACTTTTCGTTAGGACCGCGCTCGAATGAGACGCCGATGGTGTCAGCTTTTGCACCGCCAAAGGTCACGGCAATACGAGCGGCAAGGCCGAAGCCTGAGGAAGCGCCGATAATCAGTACTCGTTTAGGGCCATCTTTGATTTGCGGCGCACTCTTAACAAACTTGATTTGTTGCTTTACGGCTTCTTGACAGCCAAGAGGGTGAGCGCTTTTGGCTACCACACCCTTGATAATAGGTTCGATCAGCATAAATAACCTTACAGTTAACGGTGATATGCACTCAGGCTAACGTAAAGCTGTGTAAAATTTATTGAGCTAGACCATTAAAACTTAAAGATACTGATATAATTCTTCGGCGACGAATTCAGCGATCCAAGGTTGAGCTTCTGGTTTTGGATGCAGTCCGTCGTTCATCATCCACTCAGGTTTAAGGATGATATGCTCTAGGAAAAACGGCAAAAGCGGCACATTTTGTTGATCAGCAAGCGCTGCAAAAACGTATTCAAATTGCTTGTTGTAACGCTTACCGTAATTCGGTGGGATTTTAATCTGCATCATAATTGGCTTGGCGCCCGCAGCTTTTATCTGCTCAATGATTTGATCAAGGTTTGCAGACATGAGCTTAGGTGGGAAGCCACGAAGGCCATCATTTGCACCGAGTTCGATAAGAACAGTGTCTGGAGCATGTTCTTCAAGCAATTGTGGTAAACGAGCTAACCCGTTGCCGGTTGTGTCACCCGAAATACTGCCGTTAACCACGGTAACTGTTTTGTCATGCTTCGCTAATGCGTTTGGCAATAGACTTGGCCAACTCTGTTTGATGTCCATGTTATAACCAGCACTCAAGCTATCACCAAGTACCAGTAACTTAGAATCTAACTCGGTATCTTGAGCCAAAGAAGCGGTTGAAAATATAATAAAGAATAAAAAGGAAATTAGTCGAGTCATGCATACATCCATCATTAAAGCAGAAGCTGTTTCGAAGACAGTGTCTACTAATCAAGAACATTTAACAATCCTAGAGCACGTCGATATTGATATTCGTGAAGGTGAAACTGTCGCGATTGTCGGCACGTCTGGCGCAGGCAAATCAACCCTAATGACGTTGCTTGCAGGGCTTGATGTGCCAACGAAAGGCGAAATCAGTTTATTAGGGCAGCCACTTTCACAGCTTGATGATGAAGCAAGGGCTAAGATCCGCAGTGAATCGGTAGGGTTTGTATTTCAAAGCTTCTTATTAATTCCAAGCCTTTCTGCGCTGCAAAATGTCACGCTTCCTTGTTTACTTAAAGGTGAAGACGAAGACATCGAACGTGCGACGGCTTTGCTTGATTCCGTGGGCTTAAAAGACAGACTTGATCACCTTCCATCTCAGCTATCAGGCGGTGAACAACAAAGAGTCGCTTTAGCTCGTGCTTTTATGATCAAGCCAAAAATCCTTTTTGCTGACGAACCCACAGGCAACCTAGACCAACAAACGGCAGCCAAAATTGTCGAGTTACTGTTTGAGTTGAACTCATCCCACGGCACAACGTTAGTTTTGGTGACACACGATCCTAAGCTTGCACAACGTTGCCAACGAACACTTAAGATGCATGTCGGTCAGATAGAGGAAGTCTAAATTGAATTCATCAAACGGACTGAATAAACGCCTGTTCTCATGGAGTGTCGAAGAGATTCGACACGGTCAGTTGTGGCCAGTTTCAATCGCTTTAACGCTTATTATTGCTTGTGTGTTTGCATTGTCGGCGTTGGCCGAACGTATGGAGCAGGTAATTGTTAAGCAGGGCAAAGATGCGCTTACTGCCGATAGCGTGTTTATCTCAGCAAACCCCATCCCGCAACCCTTGTTAGACCTCACTCAGGTTGAACAGTTAGAAAGCTCTCAGTTGACTCGTTTTTCAACCATGGCATTCAGTGATAACTCAATGCAGTTAGTGACGGTGAAAGCGGTTGAAAGTAATTATCCATTACGCGGTGAAATGATCTTAGAGGGTGCTGATAAAGCATCAAGTAACCATGTTAAGTCGGGTGAACTTTGGTTAGACGAGCGTATATTTGCGCAGCTAGAGGTTGAAATTGGTGACAATGTCACTATTGGTGATGCCGATTTAACGATAACAGGGCGCATCACCCAAGAGCCAGGTTTGAGCTTTAACCCATTCCAACAAATGCCAGCCGTGCTGATTCATACAAGTGATATCGATGCCACGGGAGCGATTCAACCGGGCAGTCGTGTTAGTTTTAGGCTGTTTCTAAACGGTGATGATACAAAACTGCAAGCCGCGCAAGACAGCGTAGAATTAACACCAAGCGATCGCTGGCGTACTCAAGATTCTGCGAGCCGTACTAACGACATGTTCGAAAGCACGACTCAATATCTTTCGTTAACTGTGGCTATCGTTGTGATAATGGCGGCGACCACTTTGGTACTTACTTGCCAACATTATGTTGCGAGTCGCCGTAAAACCATTGCGATGCTTAAAAGTTTGGGTGCGAGTAAGCAATGGATCATTAAATGGTTGTTTGTACAGGTGTCTCTGTTAGTGGTCATCGGCGCTGTACTGGGAATTACGATAGGGGTCGGCTTAGAGTTTCTACTTCGTATACCTTTAGGTGATTTGTTGCCAACACCACTTCCTAGCTATGGTATTGAACCTGTCATTTTGGCGATTTTATCAAGCATCCTCATTGGTGTGCCTGCTCTTGGTATTCCGTTAATTGGCTTGGTAAACACCTCGGCAATCAGCGTGATTCAATCAAGTCATCAGTCCAATGAAAGCTACAAGAAATACCTGTTGTTGCTGGTGCCTATTATTCCAATGATGCTGATGTACGGCGATAACTTGTTGGTATGGATAGTTCTTGCGGGTATCGCTTGCCTGTTCTTAGTGCTCGCGATTGTCAGTACGCTTGTTCTGCGTTTGGTCGGCAAGCTGCCGACGTCGACATCTATGCGCTTGGCATTGAGCCGAATTAATCGCACACCATTAGCAACAGGGATTCAATTTGGTTCTTTAGCGCTTTCACTGATGCTGTTGTCTATCATCTGGTTGGTCAGGAGTGATTTACTGTCAGATTGGCAACAAACCTTGCCCGAGAACGCACCTAATGCGTTTGCGCTAAATATTGCGAGCTATGAGAAAGACAGTTATCTCGAGACGATTGATGCAAACGAAGTAGAGCGTACTCAAGCGTTTCCAATTATACGAGGAAGACTCACAACCATTAACGGCGTTGAGGCGGCAAAATACAGCGAGACCTCAGAAGAAACAGACGCACTAAGCCGCGAAATCAACTTCACTTGGGGAGATAGCCTGCCTGAGTACAATGAAGTGTTAGAGGGCAGCTGGACACAAGAGCAGGGCGTATCTGTGGAATCCGATGTCGCGGAGCAGCTGGGTCTAAAGATTGGCGATGAGCTATCGTTCACAATCAACAGCCAGAATGTCTCTGCCAAGGTGAACAGCATCCGAAAAGTAGAGTGGCGAGAAATGAAGCCGAATTTCTACTTCATATTTACGCCAGATGTTTTGAGCTCTATTCCTTCTACTTGGCTCGTGAGTTTCCGATTAGAAGAACAACATAATCAGATGCTCAACGAACTCTCTCGAAATCACCCAACCGTGAGTTTGATGGATATTCGTAAGATGGGTAGCAAGATCCAAGAGTTGCTCAAACAGATTGTTTGGTCGATAACCGTACTTGCGGCTTTGGGTGTGGTAGCAGGGTTGTTGCTAATCTTTACTCTGTTGCGATTGAGCTTGTCTCAAAGACAACAAGAGATACGTTTGTACCGCACTCTAGGTGCGAGTAAGAAGCGAATTCTCAACACGATTTGGTGTGAATACGGGTTAATGGCGTTAGTGGCTGGCTCGATTGCTGCGATGGGTTCTGAGCTCAGTGTTGCAGGGGTAATGAACTTTGGCTTCGAGTTAGAACCTTCACTCCACCCAATGCTATGGATAGCGCTACCCGTGCTAACGTTTATCACATTGGCCGCGGTAGTGAATAGCTTAATCAAACGTTTGTTGGCACCAGTAAACAAGGATTTTGGCTAGTCTCTAGCGAGAGCTCACAAATGCTTAAAACGGTCTAAAAGTGACATTATTTATATTTAGTCATGCACTATTTATAAGGCGTCGCTTTAGACCGTTTTTTATTTGACCAATGCGTAGCACAAGTAACGAATATCGCACCTTAATTTTCCAATTTTTTAGTGTTTTTTAAAACTAATCGCACAATAATGCCGATTTAATGAACAGCGGTTAGTCCCTGTAAACAAAGGGTTTGCGCAACTTAGCAAGAACGTTATCAACAGTTATCCACAAAAACGGTGGATAACTTTAGGGATAAGTTAACATCTATGTTTTAAGAGTACGGATGCAGCCTTTATGTGGCGTCACTTAGGACAATTTTGACTGTTAGAATAACCTTTAAAACTCTATCTGGAGTTATTGAGTCAAGAGATTATTTATGTTTTTTACATAGATATTAAATCCCACTTAACTAAGACCTTGATAAAAATGTGTTTTAATTCATCGCAGAACAAAAGTAGAATAGCGGCAGTTAATCTTATTCTACAGAACACGATGAACCACAACAAAACGGATACAAATCAGCCTTCTATTGCCATTGTTGGTGGTGGTATTGCCGGAACAACGAGCGCGATTCACTTTAGTGAGTTGGGTTTTAAGGTCACTATCTTGGAAAAAGGGCCGAGTTTGGTTAATGGCCCACCAATTTGCCACCTGCACGCTGGCGGCAATTTGTATCGAGATATTTCTGTAGAGCAGTGTCTGCAGTTGCTCACGCAGTCAATTGATACCGTCCGCTTGTTTCCCCACACGATCAATATTCGTCCGACAATTATCGCTGTTCCACACAGTGATGGTGGAGAGCCGTTGGATCTACTTCCGCGTCTAAAGATAATCAAGGACGCTTATGCTGAACTTGTTAATCAAGATAAAAGTAACCAAGTGCTTGGTAAGCCGGAAGAGTATTACAAGCTGTACAGCAAAGAAGAGTTATTAACACTTGCCACCCAAACACAGCCTCTAAAACCAACATCGCTTGATGATTGGTGTATTCCTTTCGCTAAACATACGGATCTAGAAACCCTTAAGTATCCTGTTGCTATGGTTCAAGAGTATGGCTGGAGTGTATTCCGCTTATCTGCAACCGCTCAACTGTCTTTGGGGCAACAATCGAATTGCTCAGTATTAACCAACAGCCGATTACAATCTGTTGAATCGTTAGCGCAAGGCTGGTCTTTGACTTATACAGACGCTGAGAACCAAAGCTGTCATCTAACGACCGACTACTTGATTAATGCAAGTGGCTTTGAAACGGGCATCGTGGATGACTTTGTTGGTTCTAAGCAACAAAGGCTTGTTGAGTTCAAAGCCGCATACGTTACAGAGTGGCCGTATTCGCAAGAATGTAAGGAAGAGTGGCCAGAGGTTATCTTCCATGGCCCGAGAGGCACACCGCAAGGCATGGCTCAGTTAACACCGTACGCTGATGGTGTATTCCAACTTCACGGTATGACAGAAGGGATTACTCTGTTTGAGGGTGGGCTTGTTTCATCGTCAACAGATTCATCACAGCCTCAGCTGCCTTCTAAGCTTCTTAAGAAAATCGTATCAGGTTGGAGTGAAGAGCAGCTTGAATTAAGAACTCGCGCTGCGATAACGCATATGTCTCAGTTCATCCCAAGTTTCAGCTCTGCACTGGTAGGTGGTAAGCCTCTGTTCGGTGCACAGCAGATTCCGGGAACCGATCCGAGCTTAAGAGCTTCAGACGTTTCATTCTGTGGTGATCGCTATGCTCGACTTGAAGTCGTCAAAGCGTCCTCAACCTTAGAAGCTGCACAAAAGGTCGCTGAGCATTGGTTTGATGTCGCAGAGTCAGTATCGATTGAAGATACACACTCAGTGACAATGTCACTTAATCTAAGTGACATTGAGAATAGAGCGATAGATTTGACACAAGAACGTGGATACCCAGGAGCCCTTGCAAAGGTATCAGGCCAAGATCACGCTTAATACTCAGTCATAATCGACTACGCTGGACATCTTCAATTCGGCTTACTTTGACAGGTAAGCCGAACATTTAACTGAAACGCCTGCCTGTATCTTGTCAATTGCCTGAACTACATCTTGCAAACGAAACCTTCCTGGCTAACTCTTTCAAGATTCTTAGATTCTTAGATTCTTAGATTCTTAGATTCTTAGATTCTTAGATTCTTTGCGACATAGCGATATAGCTACATAGCTACATAGTAAAAACTAATAGCCGAAAAACTGAGCCCATTGGCACCACACATCTTGTAATCCTAAGCGATCGCCTTTACTAAACGAGACCTCATGTCCAGGTTTGGCTTGTGCTAAGCGTGGCAAATCGATTCTGGCGACACATCCAACCTTTGGGTAGCCACCAATGGTCTGTCTGTCATTAAGCAACACGATAGGTTTCCCATCTTGGGGGATTTGAATCGCACCTAAGGCTATGCCTTCTGACAATAGCGAAATATCAGGTGAATCAACCGCTTCACCACTCAGTCGATAACCCATGCGATTTGAATTTTGGTCAACGTGATACTGTGCGTTATACAAAGTCTCTTTTGCTGACTCGGAGAACAGCTCGCTTTGATAGCCTTCAATCACTCGCAGGTTCACTGGTAGGTTGTAATTAGGCGTGTATCGAAAGGTAACACTCAACGCTTTAAACGGGCGAGAGAGTTTGTGTTGGGTAAACGCAATTTGTTGCCCTTGTTGACATGGCTCTCCATCTTGCGTTAATCCACCAATCTTTTCACGAGTCACCGTAGAGCTGCTATCAAGAGTTGATGGGACATCGAAGCCACCCTTAACGGCTAAATACGCCCTTAGACCATTTTTAGGTAAACCAAATGAGAGAACTTGCCCTGCGAAAGCTTGAAAAGTACGCCAGTTCGACTGTGGTTTGCCATCGAGCTTCGCTTGTAAATCGCCACCACATAACGCCATTTCGCAATCAAAATCGATTCGTAACGCACATTGCCCAAGCGTGATTTCCAACGCCGCTTGGTTGACTGGGTTTCCGAGTAGGTGATTGGCCCAGCTATACGAGTAATCATCAACAGGGCCACCTTGTGTCAACCCGAGGTGAGCGACACCAAATCGTCCGAAGTCTTGAATCAAACTCAACGGGCCAGGTTTAATCACTGTTAGTGTTGGTTTAGCTATTGTATTAACCATGAGCGACATCTCCACTAATCTCTGCAAATTCTTGTTTTGAAATCGCGATGAAACGGACCCTATCACCGACATTAAGCAGAGACAGCGGCGTTTGCGTGGTATCAGCGTTCTTTAATTGGCTGTGATCAAACAGTGCGAGTGGGCAATTGCCAATAATATTCCAACCGCCCGGTGAGTCCGAAGGATACACCGCCGTTTTCGTATCCGCGATGGCGATGCTGCCTTTCGGTACACTTAAACGTGGGGTTGAATGACGAGGCAAAGCAAGCTCATTGACCACATCAGACATAAACGCAAAGCCAGGCGTAAACCCAATCGCACTGACGCTATAAGTCTGTGAGGTGTGATGTTGAATGATCTCATCCAGCGAGATGCCTTTGGCTTGATATCGGTCTAAATCGAGTGCTGTTTCTGGTGAGTAATAAGCGGGAAGCTCGATAGTGTTACGCGTGTTACTAACGCTAGAGAAAGACGAAAGAGCGTGATTCAACAAATTATTGAGTTGTTCCATGAGCTGCTGTTCTGATATTCGATAAGGTAGGTAATCGACCAATATTGTTTGGTAAGCCGGCGTCACATTCATCAACACCGACGCTAAATTTTGGCGAATGGCATCGGAAAAGTGAGCCATGTACTGCGCATATTGAGTGCTAGATTGATTATTTGAAGGCGATAGCGTCAAGGTCACCAAAACGCTGCATTCCGCGACTGGCGCTATATTGAATTCAATTTGATTCGTCGTCATTTCGTTTCCATACGTTTGTTTGCCTTTTACTAGCTTACTTGCCTTTTGTTTACTTATTTGGCGTGTTTTACTTCCGTGTCCAAGCCAATACAAAGCAATTAGACCATACGAGCAATTGGTTCGATGCTCGGTTAGGCGAGTGATAAGGCCATGCGCCATACCAATCACACGCTTCATATTAGTTAAAAGCGTTGAGGTCTTGTCTGATTTTTCTAATTAATGCGATGGATTGGGGGTTATCACCATGAACACAGATGGTATCGGCTTCAATAGGCAGTCTTTCACCTTCAATGGTCGTGACCGAACCGTAGTTAATGATTTGCATGACTTGGTTGTAGATGTCGTCTTGATTGACGTAAACCGAGCCTTTTTGAGTTCGCGGCGATAACTGCCCATTATTCAAGTATGCACGGTCGGCAAATGCTTCAAATAACAGTGGCAGGTCATGATCGTCAGCAATATCTAAATACTGCTGATTGTCTGACGAAGAGAGGATCATTAAGGGGATGTTAAATTCAGCGACGGCTTGGGCAACGGCATTAAACACATCAATATTCGCCATCATATCGTTGTAAAGAGCGCCATGAGGTTTCACATAACCAACAGATGCATGGTGATATCGGCAAAGGGCTTGTAGTGCACCGACTTGATAACAAACCAGTTCACTGATCTCGTCCATGGTATGAGGAATAGAACGGCGACCAAACCCAACTAAATCTTGATAACCAGGGTGAGCACCGATTTGGGTGTGATAGTGCTGCGCCAGTTTTATGGTTTTGGACATAACGTGCGGATCAGACGCGTGAAAGCCACAAGCGATGTTTGCCATATCGACCCATTCCATGACCGACTCATCATCGCCCATCTTCCAATTGCCGAAACTTTCTCCCATGTCGCAATTAAGCAAAATCTTCGTTGTCACGTGGTGCTAATCCTTTACGTTGAGGTAAGTAATGACGGTCTTATAAATACTATAAATAAACAGTGACCTGACTCAAACTTTCGACACCGAAAATTTACCAGTATGCCATTTCATATATAGTTGAACTATTGATTAAAGGATTAATATCTATCTGTATATTAGGTGAGCACATGATATCGCGCCAGGTTTGCTTAGGACTAGCATTAACGACACCTGTTTTTGTAGCTGCTCAAGAAAACTCTTTAGACCAACTCATGTCGATGAGCCTTGAAGAGTTGTCTATGTTAGATGTTGAAATGGAAACGGCTTCGAAAGTGACACAAAAACTTACCGACATTCCCTCATCGGTTTATGTACTTTCTAATGAGCGAATTCAACGCAGTGGGGCGAAAACCATTGCGGAAGTGCTGACGCTAGTACCCGGCCTCAAAGTGACCAAGTTTAACGAGACCTCGTGGTTTGTTTCGACGCGCGGCTTTCATGATGGACTGTATAACAAAATGCTCGTGATGATGGATGGACGAAGCTTATTTAGTCCAGTCTATGGCGGTACGTATTGGAGCGATGTTGACTATATACTTGCCGATATCGAACGCATTGAAGTACTAAAAGGCCCCGGAGGAACGATTTGGGGAGGCAATGCGGTTAATGGTGTGGTGAATATCATTACTAAGTCTGCCAATGATACTCAAGGGACGTATCTCTCTGGTGTCGCCTCTAATACTGATAATTACGAGTTTAGTGTTCGTCAGGGTTTAAGCCTGAATGACGATGTGAATGCGCGTGCATTCTATAAGTACCGAGAAGAACCCACGTATCGCACAAACGAATCTGAAAAATGGAAAGCGCAAACGGCTGGGATGGTGTTTCAACCAAGTAATGCCGAAGAAAGTTGGTCATTACGTATTGGTGGTGAGAAAAGCTTTTATGAGTCGGAACTCTATACGTTCCAATATGATAACTCAGGCTCGTTTGTCGGTTCACAAGCCAATGATTTTGATAACAAGAGCCAATCTGCTTACGTTCAATTTAACGACTCTCGTCACTTTAATGAAAGTTCGACACTCTCATATTCGCTATGGGGTGAATATAATGAGGATAATGCGCCAGACGCCCCTGGAAGTTATTCCACAATCGATTTTGACTCGACCTATATCAACCAACTATCTGCAAAGCATCAGATGACACTCGGTGGTGGCCTGCGATATATGTATCTTGATTTCTCGTCTAGCCAAGTTTCGGACGTTGATTGGTACAATCCCGATTACGAAGGTCGAGCCTACAATATCCAATCTGCCAACGATTATATTGCGAACGCTTTTATACAGTCTCAAATTCAAATGACGGAAGCGCTATCGATTACTATTGGCGCCAAGGTTGAACACTTTACACAGAATGACTCAACAGAACTTTCGCCTCAACTGCGTGGCTTATATAAGTTAACTCAACGTCACTCCGTGTGGGCGGGGCTTAGCCGTGCGGTTGTTGCACCATCTTATATGGATTCAAACTCTACATATTACTTCAACAGTTATAATACCGATTCAAACGACAGTTATCTGGATGTCTATAAATCAAACTCGAACCTTGAAATAGAGGACGTCATAACGGCTGAAATGGGGTATCGCTACTCTAACAATTCAAATTTCGAGCTCGATGCAACAATCTACCTGAGTGAACATGACAATCTTCGCTTCCACAGCTATGACCCGAATGATATCCCCGCGAATCATGTCTATGTCGGTGCATTATCTGATGATTATAAAGCGAAAACCTATGGCTTAGAGTTAGGCGCAAGTTATCAAATTACAGAAGATCTCACCAGTTACCTTAGTTATGCCTATTCAACGTTAGAAGGCGAAAACAAGGGTGATGACCCTAAATCTAGCCCACAAACTGGCGTCTATCATGACATTGATAATGAACATTTAGCCACGGCACAGTTGATGTGGAATATCACCGATAGCTGGCAATTCGATGTTATCGGCCAATACATTAATGTGAATTACCCAGACTATTGGATAGCAGGCGATGGCACTCAATACGAATGGCAATCTTACCCACATGAAATAACCTTTGATGCACGTCTTGCATGGAAAAAATCATCCGCAGCACCTTTAATTGAAGTAGTCGTTGAAAACATTGGTAAGAGTGACGGCTATCAAGCTGAATTCACGTCTGAGAAAAGTGTCAACCAAGAGTCTGTATATGTGAGGGTCTCTCATGAATTCTAAGTGGCTCAAGTACCGTATTAAGCTTGGTTTTACTAAACTCGGCCTTGCCACTTTAGCTATGTTTATTATGCCTTTAAATACATCGGCGGCTAGCTTCAAGCCTTATGAAGTGAAAGCGGTGTACCTTTTTAGAATTGCCAACTTTATTCGTTGGAACGACGAAAGCACCATGAATACGGTTAACTTCTGTGTGATTGGCGATGAGAAGGTAAGCAAAGCACTGACGTCGATTACACAAGGGAAATCTATTCGTTCTCTCGCTATTCAAGTACATCAATTGGTGACTCCTAAGTGTGATATCACTTATCTATCTGATCTCGATAATGATGAATTTAGCCGTAAAGCCCACTCACCACATACTGTGACGATTAGCGATATCCCAAACTTTACGGACATGGGCGGAGTCATTGAGCTAACGCACATCGATAATAAGCTAAAGCCAAAGATCAACTTAGTGAATGCAAGACGCGGTGAATACGTCATCGGCTCAAACCTGTTACGAATCGCTATAGTGGAGGGCCAATAATGTTGTCTTTCATTAATAATTTATCGATTAAAAACAAGCTGATATTACCGATTGTCATCTTCATCGCAGTTACTTTTGTGACGATTCAATCAGTTAATTACACTGTCACTTTTGAGCGAGAGAAAGAGAGTCTTATTCAGCGAGTTAAAGTGTTGGCACAAGGTGTTGCTTATAACCTACAAGCCGCGATTCTATTTGAGGATAAATCTTCAGCTCAGGAGATTTTGTCAGCTTTCGTCGCAGATAAAGATATCGTCAGGGTGAAGCTCTATGACATTAACGAACAGCTTTTTGCGAGTTATCAAGTCAGTAATACGCTGGTTCCAAGGCCGAATACCGATGAATTAAATGACATCGCAGATCATCAATTTGCCATCTCCGAGAATTTCATCTTTTTGCTTGTTCCGGTGACGCTGGATGACGCTGTGATCGCTAACTTGAGAGTAACAATATCAAAAGAAACGTTTAATACGATCTTAACGAATATTTTCAAGGTTGCGGCCGTCTACTTGCTGTTTCTGGTGATCTTAGGCGGGGTACTGGTCAAATTGGTTCAACGCTTGATTATCGATCCAATGTTTGACCTTAATGAGGCGATGCAAGCCTTTGTTGAACGTCGTTCAAAACAACCAAAATTAGTCGCAACGAACCACGATGAGATAGGGGATCTTGTTCGAGCTTTTAATACCATGCTCGAAAGACTTCAACATCGTGACAACCAAATCAACTTTACGCTAGATAAACTACAAGAAGAAAAGTCGTTTGCGAATGAAGTAATTGAAACTGTTCAGCACTCGTTGTTGGTAGCCGATGAAAAAGGGTTCATCGTTCATGCGAACGCTGCCACTCGTGACATTTTTAAGTGTACCGAAGCGTTTCTTGAAAATTTATTGATCCAAGAGTTGATCGCGACAAAGCTAACTGGGTTCTTACAAGAGGTTATCGACGCCAATATTGAGCTGAATGACGAACTACTCGAAACCACCGATCTCTTTAACTCAAAACGTTGGCTTCGTGTGAGCAGCCGTTCGTTGTCAAAGCACGGTCGTATTCTTTATGCAATCCAAGATGTCACGGGGATAGAAACGGCCATGAGTCGCCAGCGTATAGCCGCGGGTGTTTTTGAGAACAGTAAAGACGGCTTAATCGTACTGAATTCATCCAATGTAATTACCATGGTAAACCCAGCTGTCACCCAACTTCTTGGTTATCACGCTGATCTGCTGGTGGGCAAAACACCATTTGACGTTTTTTCTTGGCAACAGTTTTCATCCCTAATGCCGACAATTCGCAGTTCATTGGAAAATTATGGGCAGTGGCAAGGCGAGGTATGGGAGAAGAGTGCATCTGGCACTTTGGTTCCAATGTTTGTAAAAGTGAATCGAGTTTCGTCAGACAACGAGAAAGACGAGTTTGATATGGTACTCACACTGTCTGATTTATCTAATGTCAAAGAGATGGAAAGGCTTGAACACTTGGCTCATCACGACGCATTAACGGGTTTGGCCAACAGAGCTCAGCTGTATAAGGTGATGGATGATGTAGTCACGTCTAGCCATTATTCTAATCAGCATTTTGCGGTTATCTACTTGGATCTCGATGGCTTTAAACACGTTAACGATAACTATGGACACGATGCGGGCGACGAAATCCTCAAAGAAGTATCGAGCCGGTTGCTATCTCAAGTTCGTGCAGGAGATTTGGTAGCACGTTTGTCGGGGGATGAATTTGTTCTTATTATTAAACAGACCAACAAAGTCTTGTTAGCAAAGTTAGCGGAGCGACTGTTGGAGCTGATCGGGCAAGAAGTTACCCATAAACAGCGTTCGCTTCATGTTGGAGCGAGCTTGGGCATACACTTAGTTGATGGTTCAGAGCGTGATATAGACGTGATTCTAAAGGTTGCCGATGAGGCGATGTACCAAGCAAAACGCAAAGGAAAAGGTCAATTTGTGTTCTCTCGTGATAGTTAATAGCCGTAGGCGTTTGTGACCTCTGCCTAAGTTGTTGTATCATAAGTGATAGGTTGAATATTTTTAATTAAAAGGTCTGCTAAACATGAATGTTTTAGTTACAGGTGGCATGGGTTACATCGGTAGCCATACAAGTATCCAGATGATCAACGCAGGAATGACACCTGTACTTTTTGATAGCTTGTATAACAGTAAACCAAGCGTTCTAGAACGTATTGAAAAAGTATCAGGTGTTCGCCCTAATTTCATTGAAGGTGACGTTCGTGATAAAGCGCTTTTGACTGAAACCATGAAGCAACACAACATTGAAGCCGTTATTCATTTCGCTGGCCTAAAGGCGGTTGGTGAATCTGTGGCTAAGCCACTTGAATACTATGACAATAACGTGAACGGCACGTTAGTTCTTGTTGATGCAATGCGTGACGCTGGTGTGAAAACCTTAGTATTCAGCTCTTCAGCAACGGTCTACGGCGATCCTGCGAGTGTGCCTATCACAGAAGATTTTCCAACAAGCGCAACCAATCCTTACGGTCGTAGTAAGCTAATGGTTGAAGAGTGCTTAACCGATTTCCAAAAAGCCAATCCAGATTGGAGCATTACACTGCTGCGTTACTTTAACCCAGTAGGTTCACACCCAAGTGGTGAGCTAGGTGAAGACCCGCAAGGTATTCCAAATAACCTAATGCCATTTGTCTCTCAAGTGGCCGTGGGCCGCCGTGACTTCCTATCGGTATTTGGTAGCGATTATCCAACAAAAGACGGGACTGGTGTTCGTGATTACATCCACGTCATGGATCTGTCTGATGGCCACATCGCAGCGCTTGAAAAAGTAGGGCGTAAAGACGGTCTTCATATCTACAACCTTGGCACTGGTAACGGTTCGAGTGTATTAGATATGGTTAAAGCGTTCGAGAAAGCGAGCGGTAAACAAGTCCCTTATAAACTGGTCGATCGTCGCCCAGGTGATATCGCAGAGTGTTGGGCAGACCCTGCTAAAGCTCAGAAAGAGCTCGGCTGGAATGCGACTCGTACATTGACTGAAATGACGGAAGATACATGGCGCTGGCAGTCAACGAATCCTAATGGTTTCCCTGGCTGATCTAGTCGTTTCATTAATGATTAATATACAAAAAGATGCTTTAGGGCATCTTTTTTGATCTAAATCGAATAAAAAGTGAATTGGTGGTTAAAAAGTATCATTCTGTATCGGTTGTTGTTATCATGCTCGCGAATTATATGTTTAATGTTAATTTTCTTTGGAGTTAATCATGGAACTAGGCCTAATTATCACTTTCATCATTGCTGCTGCAGTAATGGTTAAGAAAGAGATGGCAGAGAAGTAATTTCACTTTATCCCTTTTTGATACAATTTTTAGTGAAATAATAAAAGCCAGCATTTAGCTGGCTTTTTAGTATCTGCTGTATACGTTTCTGTGGTTCAGCTTTCTAACGAATTAGAATTCGTATTTAGCTGTGACTGACCAGTTACGACCAGCTTGCGTGTAATCTTTATCTTCTTGTGAGAATCCACGAACGTCATTCCACGAATAGTACTCTTCATCCGTAACGTTGAAAAGACCAGCTCTAAGCGTAAGGTCCTTCATCGGCAAGTAGTATGCAGTTAGGTCAACTACTGTTGCAGAATCAGTTGGTAGAATTTCGTCTTTTAGACCCGCGCTATTTATATCACTAGACTTCTTGCCAGCTGTATAACTAATGTTAAGTGATGTACCCCATAACGCTGAAGGAGCATCATAGTTAAATCCAACTACAGCATTCCAAGGGTTCACGCTGTTAAGAGGGTTACCTTCACCGTCTTCGCCTTCTGTGTACGTGGCTGCAACACGAGTACTCACACCTTGTACCGGCATGAAGTTATTCCAAGACAACGTGTTTGAAGCCTCGATACCTTTGATTACCGCTTCATCAATATTTACATTTTTATATACTGTTGGATCCATAGGAGTGGCTGAACCACTAACAGCTACATTATCAATGAAGTTATCGTAGTCGCTGTAGAAGATAGCGATTTCGCTTGATGAATAATTTGTGTTGTGACGCCAACCTAGCTCGTATGAAATACTTTCTTCAGCTTCTAAGTCTGGGTTAGGGGCATTAACATAACCGTGAGCAGGATTACCAAATGAATAGTAAAGCTCTTGGAAATCAGGAGCTCTGAAGCCTTGGCTGATTTGACCGAAGATCTTATTTTCGTCATTAAGCGTGTAAGTTGTACCTAAGCGTCCGGTAACAGCTGAGTCTGAATATTTTGCATAAGATTCTTCAGGGTTCCCACTTGGGTTTTGGCTTGTATCACCAGGATCTGTTTCAAAGCCGTCAAAACGAACCCCCGGAGTAATCATCCAATTTCCGATCGTCATTTCATTTTGTGCAAAGAATCCATACTTTCTTTCTGATGCAGAAGGAATATAGAAGATAACTTGGTCTGCACTGATTGAGTTATATTCGTTATTAACGTTTTTAATATCTTTGTCTGAATATGAAGCACCATAGATAAAGTAATTTTCTACATTACCTGTCATGAAGAACTTATCGAATTGCACATCAAGCTGATAGCCTTCATCTTCGTAGATATAGTCCTTTTTCTGAACGTTGCCAGCTGGCGGTAAGAACATACTACCACCCTTAGATGTTCGATTAGTTATACCGTTTTCTTCTTTGCTCAGCCAGTCAGCTTGCCAAGTAACGGTGTCGGCAAACGCTAAGTTAGCATCCCAAATATGTTTGATACCAATTTGCTGTTGGCTAGTCGAATCTTCGCCAGTGTAACCGGTGTAGCTTGAGCTATCTAAATCGGTATCACCTGAATTCTCAATGAAGTTACCAGAAAACTCTAAACGGTGCTGTTCGTTTAATTGATATTGAAGCTTAACCAACAAGTTGTTGTTCTGAGTATCTTGCTCATCAGGTGTACCAAAGTTATCAGTTTGCTCACCGTCTCTGCGAGTATAAGCAACGAGTGTTTCAAGATCGCCAATACGATTCGCTAAGGCAACGGATTCGCTAAATGTGTTATCAGATGAAGAGTAGTTGAACTTCGCGTGCCCCCCGAAATCTTTGCCGTTTAAAAAGTCACTTGGGTCTTTTGTTTCAAACGCAGCAATACCACCAATAGCATCTGAACCGTAAAGAGACGAAGCTGCACCTTTAACTATCTCAACAGACTTCAACATATCCGTATCAACATCGACACGCGAAGAGTTGATGAAGTTATATGACTGAGTACCACTTGGAGTAAATTGGCTAGTTTGTGAGACTCCATCAACGATAACCTTTACTCGGTTACCTTCCATACCACGAATATTAATACCTTGAATCCCCTGACGAGAATTCGTAGTGACCGTGACACCTGGTGTGTACTTAAATAAATCGTTTACATCCGTTACCATGTTTTTTTCGATATCTTTATCGTTAATCACAGTTACCGATGCAGCAACATCTTCAAGTTGTTGATTCGTACGAGTTGCCGATACAACAACCTCGTCAAATAGGGCATAATCGTCAGCAAAGGCTGATGTTGATGAAAGCGCTAAAACGATTGAAGCAGAGAGTAGGGATTGCTTATACATCTGATAGTTACCTTAGTTCCATAGTATTATCTTGATTTGCGAAAGATAATATTGGATCTAAATGATAATTACTATTATTTGCATTTAAATAATTTTCAATCTTATCAACTAATTCATAATTAATACTCTTAAATATCTGTATTAAAAAGACTTTTACAGTTCCATTCACAGCCTGAATGCTTCTGTTTTTGTGATTCAAGTCTCATTTATAAAGTAGGAAAGCTATGCATAGTCCAATAACACTTGAAGCATTACACATATTAGATGCCATTGATCGTCGTGGGAGTTTCGCAGCTGCAGCGAATGAACTGGACCGAGCGCCTTCTTCATTGAGTTATCAAATCCAGAAGTTAGAACAAGACTTAGATATCATGATTTTTGATCGCTCAGGCCACCGTGCAAATTTCACGGAAGCGGGGCAGTTAATATTAGAGCAAGGTAGAATCATTCTTGGTGCCACTGAACAACTCGTTAACGATGCGAGTATTCTTGCTAATGGCTGGGAGCTAGATTTAACCATTGCCTTTGATGGCATCATTCCTATTGCCAATTTCTTCCCGTTGGTCGACGAACTCGGGAAAATCAGCAAAACACGTGTTCGCTTACAAGAAGAGATCTTAGCCGGATGTTGGGAATCCCTGACAGATGGCCGAGCCGATTTATTGGTATGCCCCAAGCTCGACACGATTCCAAACGATATGAAAAGTGACATAATTGGTAAGATGGAAATGGTATGGGTCGCGGCATCAAACCACTACGTTCATAAACGTTCTGGCGAGTTCGATCAAAAAGCGAGGGAAAGTTACAGGGTTATTGCAATTGCAGACACTGCTCGCGATCAACCAGCGTTAAGTCGCAATATTCTAGAGAAACAACCTCGTTTAACCGTAACAAGCTTCCCTGCAAAGGTAGAGGCTCTGACAACTGGATTAGGGATTGGCACCTTGCCGAGTAGTATTGCTAAGCCGCTGATTGAATCTGGCGTTCTACAGCAGATTTCGGGTACAGAACCACAGCCGATCGATATCGTCATGGCTTGGCGACGCAACAAAATGGGCGACGCCAAGTCTTGGTGTATCCAACATCTTAAAAAGACATGGGCGTTAAAGTAACGGTAACACCATATCTGCAGTACCATCTTCAAAACTGATATCTAGCTCGAAGCCGAGCTTTTGAGCTAGTGTCAGCATCCCTCTATTCGTTGGCATCGTCATGCCCGACATCTGTTTAGTCTGCTTCGCACGGCAGTAATCAATAACCTTAGTCATAAGAATACGACCTAAGCCGACACCTTTCAGATCGGAACGTATCAGAATCGCGAACTCGGCATCGGTGTTCTCTGGGTTAATTAGCGCTCTCGATACACCAATAATCGCAGGCACACCTTGTTCCTTACGAACCACCACAAACGCGATTTCCCTATCAAAATCAATCTGAGTAAAATTTGCCAACGCCTCATGATTGAATTCACCAACATCACTAAAGAAACGCTTATACAGATCCTCTTTAGAGACGCGATTAATAAAATCGGCATGAAGCGGTTCATCTTCAGGAAGAATAGGGCGTAGCAACACTTCGGTGCCGTCCTTGAGTACGATATTCTCTTCAAGTTCGACCGGATAAGGGCGAATCGCAAGACGTTCTTGTGGATCGCCTTCGTACGCTTTCAAGATGATATCGGCATCTAATATCGTGAACTTGTCACCATTGGCCAGTACAGGATGGATATCCAAATCATGTATTTCAGGGCAATCCACTACCATTTGCGATATACGAACCAGCAACTCAGAGAGCCCTTCAATGTCGATCGGGTTAGGCAGTTTTTGCAGGCGAATCTTGCCACTTTT
The DNA here is from genome assembly GCF_963889365.1 of Vibrio sp. OPT20. Lineage (NCBI taxonomy): Bacteria > Pseudomonadati > Pseudomonadota > Gammaproteobacteria > Vibrionales > Vibrionaceae > Vibrio > Vibrio sp. OPT20. The sequence goes on from NZ_CAWPOA010000050.1 coordinate 71,928, forward strand.
TATCGCCCTAATGATCAAGTAACGCGCCAGTGTCATGTTAAGCGGTGGGAAAGCAGCCGCGGCATCAATCGATTCATCCCACTCAGAGCCACCTTGGCCAAGTAAAATGATAGGGCCAAAGGTTTCATCGGTTGTTACTTTCACGCGTAGCTCTTGCCCGCCTGCAAGCTTGGCCATACCTTGAATCAACAAGCCATGGATATGAGCAGTAGGGAACGACAATTGAGATCGATCGAGAATTGCCTGAGCGGCATTCGCGACTTCACTACTGTTTCGTAAATTGAGCATCACACCTTGAACGTCTGACTTATGCGCAATGTCTGGCGAGCGAAGTTTTACGGCGACCGGGTAACCGATCGTTTCAGCAATGTGCACCGCTTCACTTGGGTCGGAAGCAATCCAAGTTGGCAACACATCAAGATTGAAGTGCTTGAAAAACTGACTGTTTTGATGGGTATCAAGACTAACTGTATCTTTATCCAGTAGTTGGCGCTCTATCCAATTTTTGGCATCTGCTAAGTCTTCAATGTGCACTTTTTCTGCCGTGGTCGGCGTTTCCATTAACTGACGTTGGTTGCGTCTGTACTCGACCAAGTGCATGAATGCGACCACTGAACTTTCAGGCGTTCGATAAGTTGGGAAACCCGCTTCCGTAAACAGCTTTCTCGCTGGCCTTGCGGTTAACTCACCAGACCAATTCGTTAAGATATTAAAGCGCTTGTGGCGAGGATGCTTTTTAATCGCCTCAATAATTCTCTCTGCTGTTTTGGCTGAATGTGCGACCGCAGAAGGGCTGTGCATGATAAGAATGGCATCCGCTTCATCGCCATCGAGTAAGATGTTTATGGTGTCGATATAGCGTTGATCGCCAGCATCGCCAACAATATCGATAGGGTTACTATGAGACCAGCTCGATGGCAAAACCTTACTGAGTTTATCGAGCGTATCTTGAGATAATTCTGCGAGCTTACCGCCGCGGTCAAATAGGGTGTCCACGGCCATAATTGCAGGGCCGCCACCATTGGTAACAATAGCCAAGCGCTCGCCACGCAAGGGCACTGAATGAGTTAGTGTCTCTACCGCAGCAAACAGTTCATGTAAGTTCTTAACTCGCAACATACCGCTGCGTCGGATCGCAGAGTCATAGATAATGTCTAAGGTATCGGCACCACCGGTATGTGCCATGGCCGCCGCTCGGCCTTTCGCTGTTCGTCCGCCTTTTAGCACTAGAATTCGTCGGTTGCGTGACGCTGCACGCGCCGCAGAGATAAAGCGCCTCGCATCAGTAATGCTATCGACATAAAGCAATATCGCTTCGGTGTGAGAATCGGTACTCAGATAATCCAAGAGTTCCGAGAATTCAATGTCACTGCCATTGCCTATCGAGATAAACGCTGAGAAGCCAATCTCTTTGTCGTTCGCCCAATCGAGAATCGTGGTACACACTGCAGCCGACTGAGAAACAAAGGCGATTTTACCTGGCAGTGCAGTCACTGGAGAGAAAGAGGCATTTAAATTTAACCAAGGGACAATAATCCCCAAGCTATTGGAGCCAAGCACCCGAATGTTGTGTTTTTTAGCAATCGCTAGGCATCGTGCATCATACGTTTCGCCATTATCGCTTTGTTGCTGCATGTCGGATGAAAGCACAATGACAGAGGCTATGCCTTTCTCGGCCAGCTCTTCAAAAATAGCCACATTACGGGTCGCATTGGTACAGAGAATCGCAAGGTCAGGCACGATAGGCAGTGACAAAATGTTCTTGTATGAGAGTACGCCTGCCACCGAGTCATATTTTGGCGTAACGGGCATCACCGCACCTTTAAAATCCCCGTGCAACAAATTGTTCATGACGATATATCCCGCGCGCGTTTCTCGTTGAGAAGCACCAACAACAGCGATTGAACGGGGTTTAAGGAGGGGATCAAGATGATTCATAGACATATCCTAGCAATGCACGTAAGTTCATCGTAACTTACTTTTCACTCACGGGTTGATGGCAAATTCACCGAATTCAGATGAATAAGCAAACACTGCATAAAGTTTGTGAAATAGGTCACCCACTAATGGTGTATAATCTCAAAGTTAACTTGATTCTAAACCGACGTATCGGCATGATTTATAGTAATTATTATTAAGGATATAGAGCTTTCCATGAAAAAATTTGCAATTGTGACTTTGCCACTGCTCTTGGCTGCATGTGTATCTGACGACTACGTTACCAATGTAACTTCAGATAGTTATCAAGAAGAGTACAAAACGGCAAAAGTTGAAGCTCCAGTTGTATCTCAATCTGAGCAAACAGGCGTTGTTGAAGAAAACGTTGTTAACGTGATTAGAACCGAACCTGTTGAGCAGAAAGTCACTCAAACAACTAAAGCTAAGCCAGTTGCAGTAGTGACAGGCCCAACGAAGAAACAACAAGATATGAACCAGCGCTTTGGTTACACGGTTCAAGTTGTTGCTGTTGGCAGCCAGAGTAAAGTCGATTCTTTCGTGAAAATGCTACCTACGACTTCTCAACCAGTTTGGGAAAACTACAAAATGGTTAACGGCACTAAGTGGTTCACAGTACTTTACGGTGATTACGCAACACGCTTAGAAGCTAAAAAGGCAATCTCAACGCTGCCAACCACTTTCCAAAACTTGAAGCCGTTTGTTAAGAGCATTGATGACATCAAGAACTCTGAATACCCAACGCTTAACAAGTTGAACTAAGTTTTAATTCAGAAAGAGGGAGCAATTGCTCCTTCTTTTGTTTTAAGACCAGCAGTTTTGTTTAATAGTTAATCGCTCGTTCTTTCGAACACAATTTTAACGTTCAAAACACTGTACCTATTTCGACTTTTGTTTATCATTGAAGTCAGTATTCCTAGTTTCAAGGACCGAATTTACCCATGAACACCATTAACATCCTTCTACTTTGTGGCGGTGGATCTTCAGAGCATGAAGTATCTTTAGTTTCAGCCGATTACCTTTTTGAACAACTGAATAGCGTTGCAGATTTTAACGTTGTCAGAGTTGAAATTAAAAACGAAGGCTGGTGTCTTGATTCAGGTGAATTGGTTTATCTAGATATCAACAATCAAACCTTACGTGGCGACAACCTAGAGTCTAAAGTCGATTTCATTGTGCCTTGTATTCACGGCTTCCCGGGTGAAACAGGTGACATTCAATCATTGTTTGAAATGGCTAAGATTCCGTACTTAGGTTGTGGTTCTGAAGCGAGTAACAACAGCTTTAACAAAATCACTTCAAAGCTTTGGTACGACGCACTTGGCATCCCAAACACGCCGTATCTGTTTTTATCAGACAACAACGACCAAGCGCATTCACAAGCGACTCAAGCTTTTGAAAATTGGGGCAAAGTTTTCGTGAAGGCGGCTCGTCAAGGTTCTTCTGTAGGTTGTTACCAAGTTAACCAAGTGGAAGACTTAAGCGAAGCGATCAATAAGGCGTTTACCTTCTCTGATCAAGTGCTGGTTGAGAAATCAGTTGTGCCTAGAGAGCTCGAAGTTGCCGCTTATGAAATCGATGGTGAGCTACACATCAGCAAACCGGGCGAGGTGATTGCACCTAATGGCGCATTTTACTCTTACGAAGAGAAATACAGCTCAGACAGCCACTCAATTACCGAAATTGAAGCAAATAACTTAACAGACGAACAACTAGAGTTAATTGCAGACAGTGCTCGTAAAGTATTCACCCAAATGAAGCTTCGTCACTTATCTCGTATCGATTTCTTCTTAACGCAAGACAACGAGATCTACCTGAATGAAGTCAACACCTTCCCAGGCATGACACCAATTTCCATGTTCCCTAAAATGGTTGAACATGATGGCCACAAATTCAGCCAGTTCCTAGAGAACTGTGTGAGAACAAGCATTTCTTAGTTGTTCCAAAATATCTTAGCGAGTCTTACACCGCTGGCTAAATAAAAAAATAGCGCCTTGAGCTTACCCGCCAAGGCGCTATTTTTTAAGAGTTCGAGCTTTTACTTCTTAGAGTCAAAGCTTTTTGTTTTTAAAGCCAGTCAGTTATTGATCACGCCGTTTTGTAACCAGCTGTCTATTAAAAGCTAACTATTAACACGCGGTCTATAAACAAGCTAACTGTCAACAAAGAGGCCATCAGCTTACAGCCAAGGAACTATTGGTTTAATGCCAACAGATAGTCAGCTTATTGCCAAGGGATCAGTGCTTTAAACTTCATCTTCTCAGTCTCAGCCGTACCCGAATAACCCACATATTGCGCAGGCATTGCAGGGCTGAGCCAACGACCAAAATCCTGAATCTCTCTAACCTTAAGACCTTGTTTTGACAACTCTTGTGCGGCACCTACACGAATCGAATTCCCTGAAAAATGGTGGTTTTCTGCGAGTTGAAGTAAGTCGCTTGCACTTCTTAATATCCTATAGATCGACGAATCATCTAAAGGTTGCAGACTGATATTCTCATGCTTGTCTATCGCACGGAAGATGGGCAATTCTTCTTGTGTCCCAGTAAACGCAAACCAACGCTGAAGTGCAGCACTTGCTACTTGCGACAGCCGATACGCTGAATCTTTTATTGTAATTTGGTAATCATTTTCAACGCACTCGACATTACCCATTGATAACGACTTAAGTTCTGATCGTTTTAAAGCACACTCAAACATCACATTATAAATGGCGATATCTCTGATCTCTTTTAAGCTCGATTTCTCATTTGAAAGTAACGTGTTCAATTCAATGAGGTGTGCAGATGTCATGGCATTGGTTTGCTTAGCGTCGCCGGCCATTTGAGCTTGCAAGTGGAGCAGGGCAAAACGAACTTGTCTATGCTTGATTGGGTTGGCAAAGCTCAAGACAGTATGCAACAAACTAAGCGTTGCAGTGTAACGTTTTAAAGATGCGTATTTTCTGTCACTGGATTCAGTCTCGAGAAAACGACGAACAGCAGTAATAGAGGCAGGGAGTGTGTTGATACGATTTTTAGTACAGAACGCATGGTAGCGATTCCAATCACTGTAGATACCCAGCAGTGAGTTACGAGAGTACTGATATCCTGTTAACTCATCTATAATTTCAATTGTCGCGTGCCTGTTCAATTTTTCAACAAATGAATTAATTGTCACAGAGTCGGTTAAAATAGGGACTTTTTTTCGCAAATTACCGTACCTCGACAGGTGTTTTTACCATATTATGCTTGATATCATTATAAGTATACTTATGATTAATACAGTGAAAACAAAAAGATGATTAATAGATATGGCTAATTCAATTTACCGTAGCGTCCATCTGCAATCGATGGATGCGAATAACACCATTTGGCGTGCTAAGTTAAAAAACAATGTGATTCAGGGCAACCTAGCTGCCGTGAAGAAGAGTATTGATTGGTGGATTGACACGGCGTCTATTATTGACCCTAAAGAGTTCACTGCATTAAATAAGTCGAGAGGAACTGGTGGCCTAACTGAAAATTTCAACGGCTATCAGATCAAGAATGACACCGGTGAGCCTAACGCGTGGTATTGCATGTTTAACGGGCGTCTTATCAAAGGCGGCAAGATTGCAATCCAGCGTCATATAGAAGCTTACTTACTCGCAAAACAAAAAGCAGAGCAACAAAAGAAGTAATTTATGAGCCTAGTATATTCAACAGAAACAGGTCGCATTAAACCTGAAGAAGAGAAAGTCCAACGTCCTAAAGGCGATGGTATCGTTCGAATCCAAAAAGAAACCAAAGGCCGTAAAGGCAAAGGCGTTTCTATCGTAACGGGCTTAGACCTAGATGACGCACCATTAAAACTAATGGCAGCGGAACTCAAAAAAGTGTGTGGCTGCGGCGGCTCAGTAAAAGATGGCAACATCGAGATTCAAGGCGACGCTCGTGACAAGCTCAAAGCGCATCTTGAAAAGAAAGGCTACAAAGTTAAATTTGCTGGCGGTTAAGCTCTAACTAATGCCAGGGGTAAAATCGAAGATTATTATCACTGGTTATTAGGTATTTTATGGTAAATAGCCAATATGGTTAAATACACAGTATAAATCAGAGAATATCGACACCAAATAAAGGCAGGGCATCACACAAGGATACCTGCCTTATAAACGCCAAAATCAATTTAACATAACGTACATAATACGCACTAAGACTGTAAACCCCAGATAGTAATGTCACTATTTTCCAAAGTTATCCTTATCATCGTTTCCCCTTAAAACCCTTATTACAACTGGTGCCTCAAGCATATTGAGTTCACCAGCATTCTCTAAACGCTGTTTTAACCCAACCATTATACGTGTGGCCAACATCTACATGATTCGTTTACACAAAGCCGATTAACGAGAACATTTGTTCCGCCTGTCTAACTTACATCTTCTTGTACTCATGATTCACCGCGCTGTGTGTAAACCTTGTGGGCATTGCTGTCGTTTCTTTTTAAGATTTTACACACGCCACCGTGTTTCTTGTTGGCTACACACGTTGAATTCTGTTTTGTGTAATCCAGTAAGCCAGTTAAGTTTTCTCGCACGAGCTCGTCTGTAAGTTTTCATGCTGAGTTTTTTAAACCCAACTTACTGCTCGCACTAAATTTGTGCTTGTTAGTTAGATTATTGGATTACTCTGTGTGTTCCTCAGATCTGCATAATGTCATGAACAGACTTGTTCAAATCGGTTAAGTCACTTTACCTAAACCACAAACATCCACGCTCGCGGTTCCTTGCCGTTAGATCATCGCTAGAATGGATTTAGGGTTCACTTTGACCGTGCCACCTTGATCACGCCTGAACGACGCGAGTTTAATCCGAAAGAATTGCTCAGTTTTGCCTATTGGCGCGACGAACATCGTCAGCTCGTCGAACGCCACGGAAAAATTGAGTCCCCGAAATACTATCCAGCTAAAGAGCATCCTTTGCCATTTCGTGGTGGCCGTCGTATGCCAGCGAAACCTTGGGTGCCTACCAAATTCAAGTAACACTTCACGCAGACCTTAGGGAATTACCATCAGCATAATAAGAACCAAAAATGCCAATTCATGGTAATAAATCCCTATTGTAAGGTACCGAGAAAAAGGTATGACTCTCCTATCCCACTTTTATACGCTGGCACTATTGTAAGTCCCCCTTAAACAGTTGTATGGATAATAAGCACTCCAATCGGGTAATGTGAGACCCAGGCTTTAGCTGCAACTAAAGCTTTCTATGTAGTAGTTCGTTTAAACGCTGGCTCC
>NZ_CAWPOA010000051.1:0-209 GCF_963889365.1 Vibrio sp. OPT20
GTAGGCATTATGCGGTATTAGCCATCGTTTCCAATGGTTATCCCCCACATCAAGGCAATTTCCTAGGCATTACTCACCCGTCCGCCGCTCGACGCCCATTAACGCACCCGAAGGATTGTTAGTGTCGTTTCCGCTCGACTTGCATGTGTTAGGCCTGCCGCCAGCGTTCAATCTGAGCCATGATCAAACTCTTCAATTTAAGATTTTGT
>NZ_CAWPOA010000052.1:0-26925 GCF_963889365.1 Vibrio sp. OPT20
AATTAATGAATCCCAATATCAATGGGGAATGTTCGAATATCAAAGGCTCACACACAACGCAGGACTAGGGAAATTATGAGGGGATCCGTCAGCGCCTTAACTTAAACCGTCACGAAACTGCGCAGGCGTCTTATTGAGCCACCCTTTAAACGCCCTTCTGAAGTTTGCAGGGTCGCTATAACCGAGCCTTTCACCGATGTCATCGATACTCATGGTTGTGCCGAGTAACAGCTCTTTGGCCAGTTCCACTCGAACTTCGGTAAGCAATACTTGATAACAGGAATCATGGGTCACTAGCTCTCGCCTGAGTGTACGAGAACTACAACCAAACTCATCCGCGAGTTGTTCAATATTCGGGAAACTGCCTGCGGTTTGATAAAAGATCGTTTTGATTTGGTTAGTCAGCAGATGCTCAGAGTCCAGCGTTTCCACTATCGACTGGCAAGACGCGAGATAGCGCTTCAGTGTCGCGGCATCATGAGTCAATAAGGTTTGTGATAAAACCGAGGCATCAAAACGCAGTTCACAATGGTTTTGCTCAAAAATCACCGGGCACTGGAAGCGGTTGTCATAAAGCTTGGTGTAATTGGGACGAGCGTAAGGCAAAGCCAAAGTATGAATATCCAACTCATGACCAGTCAGTTCTTTGAACAAAGAGACGATTGAACTCAAGAAATATTCACTGCAGAAAGGAAGGAGATCACCCACTTCCAAGGTGTTCTCAATCTGAATCACTGCTTGCTCGGAATCTAGAAACAATTTAACCGAGAAGATAGGACCGTTCAGGCGCAGATATTTGAAGCCCGACTTGATGGCCTCCCCGACATTTTGACTGGTCGATAGCGCATAACCCAACACACCAAAGTGGCTCAAGCTAGCGTGTTCCCCCAGCCAAAGCCCTAAGCCATCGTGAGGAAAGCTCTGATTCGCCACGCTAAATAACGCAAGTTTATCAGCGTAAGTCAGCTTTCCATTCGGGTCTCGCCAATCCATGTTCGGCAAACCGACATCATTGAGTAACCTTTCAATATCGATACCTCGTTGCTCTAACGTATTCAACAGCAGCGCGATATCTAGTGTACCCAACTGATGCCGATGCCCGGTTGGCTTATACTCCGCGATAATCTCCAATCGTCTCTCCTTATATCGAGCCCATTCCCATCAACATGACTACTCAGCTTCAACAACACTACTGACAAAATCGTGATTGGTAACGCGCTCTTGTCCGAATATGACCTCCCAATTCTACGCTACTCATCGCACAATGGCTTTAGTTGTTAAATTTATGTGAACTATCGCAATGATAAAAACGAACCCAGCCCCACACAGTTTGATTGATTCTAATGGTCAGCCGATCATTGGACATTTCGATGGCATCCCCAAGCACCTGAACATCGAGAGCTTTGACTACCGAAACTCGATGGATTCAAAAGCAAACTCTTGGCAGAAGCACCTCCACTACAAACAATTCCAATTTGTCAGCATTGTCACCGACACGCACATTATTGGTGTCGCTATCGCGGATATTCGCTACTTAGGCTCGGCATTTTGTTATCTGTACGATATTGAAAACAACCATCTAGAAGAGTCATCTTGGTTGAGGCCATTAGGGTTTGATAAACAAGTTACCGCTTCGCCATTTGACGGCACGACAAACATTGCAGGCCAAAGCATCACCTTTAATATTGAAGGCGGGCAATGGCAAGTTCGCTTGAATACCAAACTCATTAAGGCCGATATCGCTTTAGAGCCTAAAGCCGACAGCTTGCCCTTGGCGATGTGCAGCCCAACGGGTTATTCAGGTTGGACTTACACTCAAAAGCACAATGCTTTGCGCATCAGCGGTGAAATCCAAATCAAAGGAGAATCACTCGATCTCACTCAAGCTCGTGCCGGTTATGACTTTTCCGCGGGTTACATGAGACGTGAGACCAGTTGGCGCTGGGCAAGCATTAACACGCAATCCAATGGTACTGATATTGGCTTGAACCTCGCAGCAGGCGTGAATGAGACTGGAGGCTGCGAAAACGTGTTATGGGTCAATGGAACCAGACACTTGCTTAACCCGGTACAGTTTACGTTCAGTCGCCAAGACACGAACTTGCCTTGGCAGATAACATCACAAGATGAACGTATAAACCTGACCTTTACGCCCTTAAATAACCGCAGCGAAAAGCTCAATTTATGGCTGTTAAAGAGTAACTTTCGTCAGTTCATTGGTCACTTTTCTGGCTCGATTGAAGACAACAATGGAGTGACACATCAACTCGATGCTGTTCTTGGCCTAACAGAAGATCACTTTGCTCGCTGGTAACGTAATTCTGCTGATTGAATCTCAGGCGAGCAAATCTAAGTAAACTTGATACTAAGAACGCGTATAGCGTCTCAACAAGGATAAAACATGAATATCGACGCATTAATCAATCACCCAGAATGGCTACTGCTGGTATTAGCGCCCTTATTCGTGGTGTGCATGTTGGCTGAGTATTTTATCGGTCAGAAGCAAGGTCGATTGCCAGATAATTCCAGCTATAAACTTTCAGAAGTGATGTGTAACTTCACGCTTGCGGGAATGCATCAACTCTCCGATTTGATCACCGGGTTATTGGTCGTGCAGTTGTATCTCTTGATGTTTGGTTGGCGTTTAATGGACATCGACATGGGCGTGCTGAGTTTCATTGTGTTGATGGTGTTGCAAGACTTTTGCTATTACTGTTTCCATAGAGCAAGCCATCGTGTTCGCTGGATGTGGGCAGCACACGTCGCGCACCACAGCTCAGAACAGATGAACTTCAGTACGGCTTTCCGTCAAAGCTTAATGTACCCACTTGCTGGGATGTGGCTATTCTGGGTACCGTTGGTCATCATAGGTTTTGACCCGAAATGGGTCATCTTTGTGGTGCTTCTGAATCTAGGTTTGCAGTTCTTTGTCCATACACAATGGATACGAAGCTTGGGACCACTTGAATACATCTTTAACACCCCTTCGCATCATCGAGTACATCACGGCAAAAACCCGCAATACATCGATAAGAACTACGCCGGTGTTTTGATCATTTGGGATAAGTTGTTTGGTACGTTCGAACCTGAAATTGAAACCGTGCGTTACGGCGTCACCAAGCCCGTAAACAGTTTTAACCCGATAGTAGTCACCTTTCAAGAATGGAAGGCCATATTCAAAGATTTGAGGAACCGAGAGCTAACCATGAAGCAGAAAATCCAGTTGATACTCTCGCCTCCTTCAGACTAATCAAAGCGATCAGGTCTAATACACCTTATGAAAATCGATGAGGTTGAATGTGAGGTCGCTTACCCAGAAATCGCCGTTCAAGTCGGCACCTTGCACGTATCGCCTGTCTCCCATCTCTAAAGTCACAATATATTTGCCCGCGATGAGCCCCTCTACCATGTAAAAGCCATCGCTCTCAATCTCGCTCGAATACTCAGTACCTTTCTGGATATGTTTAAAGTGCAGATAAGCACTGTTTTCTAGATCGCCTTCCACTGTGCCATCGACGCCAAATGACACTACCATTTCGATGTGAGCATGAGTTAGCCCGACTTGCTTAGTATTTACAAACACAGGGTTTTGAATCGGCGTGAGGTTAAGGTCGAGTGCCCCTTCATCGATATAGATAGGTAGATTATCTCGAGCCGGAACACTTGAGAATTCAAATCGGCCTTTTGCATCACTGACCGCTCGTTGGTCCAAGATTTGTAGGCTTACGCCTGGTATGGGTTGTCTGTGGTGATCGTAGACAACGCCCGTCAGCTTAGAATGGTTGTATCGATTCCACTCAACAAACTCACCAATGCTTTCATCAAAGTAAGTTTTAGCACCGAATTCTGTCGTCATCTCGACACCGTATCGGTCTTCGGTTCCTTCTAGCTTAAAGAGTAAATAAGGGTTCACTCGAGCTTCTAAAGAAGCGGAAAACGAAACTTCCTGTTTCTGATAGCGAGCCGATACGTTCGTCGTGAGCTCTTGAAAAACCTCCAACGGATCTAACAGGCACTCTTTGCACGCATTTCTCAGAGACAGCTCCGTTCGTTCATGATGACCAGAGCCATCAACAGTTCCAGAAATATTCCACGACGTATCCGAAAAACCGCTTTTAGCCAAGCCAATCGTATGGAGGTAATCGTCTTGATGAGAAGCTTTGATGTATCGATAGTCACCGGCGTATGAGACAAACAGATTACGAGCCACTTTCGAGTTCAACTTGGGTTCAACGCTCAACTCATCTTCATCATCCCTTACCGTCAAAAAGGCCGTTAGATTGGCAAGCGACAGGTTGTATTTGAAAACATCGTACTCCATCGACTCTAAGTCCAATTCATCGGTTTTATTGAGCTCTATCGATGCCGACTGATCACCATTGATCAAAATATCAAACTCCATTGGAAACCGATTGAACTCTGGTAACCAACCGATATGACCCGCAAACCAATGCGCCGGTAAGTATCGTCCTTGAACACCAATCAAGTCTTTACCATTTTGCCTCATAAAGGCACTACCCACGGTGAAGTAATCGGCAAGCCCATATTCGAGCGACACAGCGCCAGCTCGGTCAGCACCTTCATTGCCTACCACTTGCACGCCCCACTCATTACTTGGCAGAAATGCATCTTCTAAACCGGCGACGGTGATCTCTTCTTCCTGCCAGACACCTTTCGATAAGTAGTAGCGAAACTTGATGGTGTCACCGGGGGAGATGTTGTCTTCTTCAACCACGAAGCGTCCAAACTCATCAGAGCGATAAGTGGTTTGATAAATGCCATTGACCAAAACATCGATACTGATGTTTGGTTGAGTGGTTCGTTCAAGTTGAAGGTTGCCGAACTCTGTCTGTCGCTTTCGGTTGGTGTAATAGAGCCCATCTTCGAGGGTTTGATTCACGGTAAAGACGCTGCCATCTAATAACACATGGCCGACTTCCAAAGAGCCTTCACCGTCATGAGCTTCTATCGCAACGTTGTAATAAACGATGGGGTTATCTTCTCGTGAATCAATCGACAAGCGAGACAAGGAGTGTTCAGTGCTTAATATGGTGTCTGAAATTGCGTAAACATCACCGCCAGTTTCACTGTCGTGATAAACCGAAGTCGCTAACCGAGTCGCCAAACCCACGGCGGCAACAGGTTCGAAAGCTGGCGTGTTTTCAGCTCGCTTAAGATCCTCGGCCTTCTTACGTGATTCATTTTTCATCTTAGAAATAGCGGCTTCCAGTTCAGTCAATGAACTGAATTCTGGAGTAACGGTGAGCCGGTAATCATCAATATCCCAACGCACTTTAGCCGGGATACAAGCTTGTAAGCTGTACCAGTGAATGTAAGTTTCTGAGTCGATGACTTGATATTTGATCGACTGGATATTGTTGTCATCGCGATAACAAATGGCTTGTTCGGTATCTAGAATGTACGGAGGAGATTCTCTTCCCACATCTTGAGGCAAATACAATTCGCAATATCCGCTTTCATCACACTGACCATTCATTTCGAGCAGATAAAAAGCAGCATTGGATATCGAAATGAAGGGTTCTTCGTAGTCATCCATCATGACACGATAAAAGCTATCCCCCACTTTCCCGACTCGAACTTCAACATGGGCTGGATAGAGTTCACTCGCCTCACTTTCTGCTTTAGATTCCGAATACGCACCAAAAGGAAACAGTGAAGCGAGCAACAAAAGTCGCCAAACCATGCAATTGAACACTGGCTTTTACAGAGTCAGCGACAATGAAACGAGCACTACAGAACACATTCGTACAGAGGCTGTTCGTTCTGAACCAGTGAGATCTTTGAGCCTTTTGGAAAAGGCTTGGTTAATTCAGCATTACGAAGTAGCACCACTTTTTCGCTATGCTCGTCTACATTCAATTTCGCAGTAAACTGAAAGTTACCATCGTTTCGAATCTTGATGCTTTGGTTGTCACACTCAAACTTAACATCTTGCACCCGCTCACCTTTCTGAACATAAACGGGTACATAACTGTTGATGTGAAAGTTCAGTTGAAAGGCTGAACCATCACTGTTGGTTTTACTTGAAGACAACGCAATGTCTGATAGCTCTGCAGCTTTTGCTATTGGGGAAAACCACAAGTAAGCACGATATTCACCATCAGCCATGTCAGCAGGTAAAGCATTCATACGTAAGCGAACCGTGCGTCTTTGATTGGGTTTAAGTTCACGAATTATTGGTGGTGACACTTTAATCCAACTAGCGATATCTTCTGATTGCGCGATATTAGCGTCAGTTCGAACTAAACCACTCGCCTTTACCGGGCGATAAATCGGTTTTATCTCCAAGCGAATCGGTTGATCTGAATTGTTTTCGACGACGATTTTTTCAGTCACCGAAGTGTCGGCATCCAGCACAAAACGAGTCGGTGCGATAAGTAACTGAGCATAGGCTTGTGTTGTGAAGATTAAGCCGAGAACACATGAGATAAACAACTTCATTTATAATTAACCTCAAAAGGAATTGTACTGGTGTAAAGGCCTGCTGGGTGGTTAGCGCCGATTTTCAACTTGGCACCAATACACAATAATTTGCTTCTTCCATTCCCTTTGATTTTGGCTCTACCACGCTTTGATAAGCCACAACCAAAATAGAACTTTCTAATACGCAGGCGTTTGGATTTACGAGAATGGTTTAGATATTGCTTGGAAGGGAGAGAAACCACGATTTTTTTACCAGGCTCACCTTCAACATAAAAACGAACCACATAAACCTGACTATTGGATGGGTTTGAATCCGCATTCTGGCCCGACCCAGAGATATACATACCCGGAAATTTCACTTCCATATTCTCAGGAATAATTTCTAGCGCATGAAAAGGGCTGGAGTAAATCATCAGACCAATATAAATCGCGTATTTGAATAGAACACTCATAGTAAAAGCGGCTGCTTTATAGCAGCCACAATATTACACTGGTTTCATTTAATTACTGGTAAGTAACATCTACTGCAACGTTAGCAGTATATGTACCAGCAACTAATGTCGCACTTGAAGTACGTGCAGTACCACCAATATTAAGAGCCGCAGTACCACCGGTAAGAGTAATAGCGTTATTAAAGTCGAATTCAGCTGCAATCGTATTTACGCCGTTAACCAAGTTAGTATCAGAAATACTTACTGTTACTGCATCACCAGATTCTCCAGAAAGAGTAAATGCCGCAGCTCCAGCATCACCTTGAGCGATAACAACGTCCGTTGTGTTGTCTGAAGTGATGATACCGAAGTCAAGATCACTTGTTTTTGTCATTGTAATTGCTTGTTTTACTTCTAGTGTTGCATCAAAAGTGTCACTCACAGCGAAAACGTTCGCTGAAGAGATAGAAAGTGCAGATACAGCAACAACCTTAAAGACTTTGTTCATTTCTTTAATCCTTTATATAAAATCGGCTTTATTATTAGGGTTACCTAATAGTCAATCAAAGTTAACAATTAAGTAACAACAATCCTATTTAGAAAATATATATATTGACACTTATTTATAAAGAAATGAGGCGCAGTGAGAATAAGATCACGCAAATTGATATAAATAACACTAACAATAATAATGGTATTGGATCATTTTCACCAATTATATATAAAACTGGTTTTACACTTAATTCCTTTATTTTTGTACGTAATTATTTCTATAAAAAGACCTTAATTAAAGTAACCCTAAAATAAAGAACAAGAATAAAGCCTTATTATATTCAGGTTAATTACTATATAGATCACCGTGTTGCAATACAGTCTCAGAAGTGAAACACACTGACAATTAAAATAAATTGTAATAAAAATGAAATATTAGAGTTTTCTTTATACCCAATTCAAACGAGGATTATAAAAAGCATTAAAAATGAGACAGACATAACGCTCCAGTAAAATTAACCCCGACAATCATAAATACCGAAAAATTAATTAAATCTAAGAGGATTGTATTGCGAAAAACACCTTGATTGGACAGATCCAAGACAGGCAAGTGAAGCAGTTTAAACATCTGCGCTACGGATTAGACATCTGCGCTGCGGTTTAGACACAAGCACAGCGGATTAGCCTCAGGTACAGGTACAGCCGATTAGCCACCAGTCAAAAAACAACGAGATGTTTCTAATCACACAGCTTTAGAGTACAAGACAAACAAACTCATTCGCGGTAAACCTGAAACCCGACTCATCGCCTTACAACAGTTAAGGTGACAAGATAGGTTAAAAAAGAGGTACACAGGCAGAATTGTGACCATAGAAAAGCCACAATTGGATTCAAAACCTTCCCCACCGACTCGATTGAATAGTAAAGCACCGTTTTCCGGCAATTTATTTGTGATCTGGGTTGCACGCGTACCGCATACTATCAGATACTGAACAAAACTAACCTTCAGCCACAGTAAACGTTCCGCGCTTGCTGTTCAGGAAATTCAATGAGTTCAGATAATCAGCCGACCTACTTCTTTTTCGATTACGAAACGTGGGGCGTTAGCCCAGCAAAAGACCGTCCGAGTCAATTTGCGGGTGTTCGTACCGACCAAGATTTCAATGTTATTGGAGAGCCTCTAGTTATCTATTGCCAACCTCCTGCTGATTACCTCCCTGCGCCTGAAGCTGCACTGATCACCCGCATCACACCACAAAAGGCGGCTTCACAAGGTCTTCCTGAACCAGAGTTTATCGCTAAGATCCATGCCGAGTTGGCGAAACCAAACACCACAAGCCTTGGCTACAACAGTATTCGATTCGATGATGAAGTAACGCGTTACACCTGTTACCGAAACTTCATCGACCCATATGCGTGGAGTTGGCAGAACGGTAACTCACGTTGGGATCTATTAGATGTAATGCGCGCTGTTCACGCACTGCGCCCTGAAGGCATTGTTTGGCCAGAGAACGAAGAAGGTTATCCAAGCTTCAAACTGGAACACCTATCTGTGGCAAACGGCATTGAACATGAGAACGCGCACGATGCGATGGCCGATGTTATTGCGACCATCGAGTTAGCGAAGAAGCTGAAAGCTGCACAACCTAAGATGTTCGATTACCTCTACAACATGCGTCATAAGCGTAAGCTGAATGACCTGGTTGATATTGTAAACATGACACCATTGATGCACGTTTCGGGCATGTTTGGCCGTGACTGCAACTACACAAGTTGGATTGTGCCTATGGCTTGGCACCCAACCAATCAAAATGCCGTTATCGTGGTTGATTTAGCCAAAGATCCAAGCCCACTGTTAGAACTGGACGCTGATGAACTCAGAGACAGACTCTACACCAAACGCAGTGAACTGGGTGAAGACGAGCTACCCGTACCCATCAAATTGGTTCAACTGAACAAGTGCCCTATTCTTGCTCCAGCTAAAACGCTGACGGCTGAAAATGCCGAAACCATCGGTATTGATCGCCAACAATGCTTGAAGAACTTGGCACTGCTGCGCGAACACCCAGAGATCCGCGAAAAACTGATCGGCCTGTACTCACAAGAGCGAGAGTACGAAACGAGTGATGATGTTGATACACACCTTTATGACGGTTTCTTCTCACCTGCTGATAAAACAGCGATGAACATCATTCGCGAAACTGACCCAAATAACTTGGCAGCTTTAGATATCACCTTCGGTGATGAACGTATTAAACCGTTACTGTTCCGTTACCGTGCTCGTCATTTCCCATGGACGCTCGACGAAGCTGAGCAATTGAAATGGGCGAACCATTGTCGTGAGTTTTATGAAAGCCGTTTAGAAGAGTACATGCTCAACCTTGAAAACCTCGCGCATGAACATGAAAGCGACGAGAAGAAAATGGCTATCTTGAAGGCGGTTTATCAATACGTAGAAAAGTTAGCTAGCTAATTCCATTATCAAGAGACGTAACACTTTGAAAGAAAGATTGATCCAACTGGTTTACTGCTTAATCTCCTTCACCTTAATCATAGGTGCACTTACAGCAGGTAACGCGTTACAGCACTTTTTGGATACCTCAATCCCAGGCAGTATTTTTGGCATGTTGATTCTGTTTGCCGCCATGGTGATTGGTATTGTTCCTTCGCACTGGGTACAACCCGGTGCAAGCTTGATTATCCGCCTAATGATCTTATTGTTTGTTCCGATCAGTGTTGGGTTGATGGATCACTTCGACATGCTCATCGCGAACGCATTGCCAATTATGGCGAGCGCCGTTGGTGGCACGTTGCTGGTGTTGGTGTCCTTATCATGGTTTTTAGACCGCTTGCTTTCGAGAGGTAACTGATCATGTGGATTCTACTCACCATCGTGGTATTCCTGTTTGCTCGCTGGGTAAGTCAAAAAGTAAACTCACCGCTGTGTAATCCCCTGCTTATCAGCATTGGTATCATCATTCCGATACTCACGTTCTTCAAAGTACCGTTTGAGACTTACTATGCCGACAACACCTGGATTACCTACATGCTGCAGCCTGCGGTTGTTGCCCTTGCTTACCCGCTTTACGAACAGTTACCTCAAATCAGAGCCAACTGGCGCATCATCACCTTTGCTTGCACGCTAGGCAGTGTGATGTCGATGACAACGACAGCATTAATCGCAGTGGCTTTTAAAGCGGACTTAACTTTGATTGCGAGTTTATTAGGTAAGTCAGTCACCACACCAATTGCGATGGAAGTATCGAGCCATTTAGGTGGTGAAGCAGCAATTGCGGCAATACTGGTATTGATTGTTGGTCTATTTGGGGCAATTTTTGCTTATCCAATCTACAATCTCATTGGTATTAAGAGCCCTATCGCGCGTGGTTTAACCATGGGCACCGTGTCTCACGCTTTAGGTACTGCGACCTGTGCTGAAAAGAATCAGGAAGATGCTGCATTCAGTTCGTTGGCATTGGTTCTTTGTGGGGTTATCACCTCAATCATTGCACCGAGTATATTTTCGCTCGTGGTTTGGTTCTATTCTTAACCACTTTGATTACAGTTTATACGGGCTCTAATAGATGAGTTGGTAAATAGCTAAACTCACTGGTTCGCGAATTTTAAGCGTTACAGATATCAATAAGCCCAAGCATAACCTGATTATTTCAGTGATAGCTTGGGCTTTTTTCTCGCAATTACTCGGCAATAGCAGTCAAATCGCGCCCTGTTTAGGCCAATAAGTGGGATATCAATGGTAGTTTTTACTCTTGCAATCGATTTCATCTGTGACCTCACTCTAATTATGCAAACCAATGTAACAACAACAACGCAGTGGTGATCAAGGTCACAGAAAATTCCTGAGCATTGCATAGAATTAAAGCCTAAGGTCAATTAAGGATTCAACATGAACAGTCGTATTACCCTGGCGCTGGAAAGTGCTCCAACAGCAATCAAAGCACTTTTGAGTGACATCGTATTAGCAGACAACTTTGACGCGACATTGTCTCCAGAACAATTTGCTAGCCTACTGCAAGCAAGTGGTTTAGCGGATGACGAGCTACGTATTGCGCTACTTCCTTTTGCCGCAGCCTATTCTTACGCTCCGCTATCTGACTTTTATGTTGGTGCAATCGTGCGTGGTTTGTCTGGCACTCTGTATTTTGGTGCAAACCTTGAAATTGCTGGTGCTCAACTTGGCCAAACAGTACACGCTGAGCAATCTGCAATCAGCCACGCTTGGATGAAAGGCGAACAAGGTATTTCTGATATCACCATCAACTTCAGCCCTTGTGGTCACTGTCGTCAATTCATGAACGAACTGACCACAGCAAAAGAACTTAAAGTTCAGCTTCCACAACGTGATGAAATGTCTCTGCAAGAGTACCTACCAGACTCATTCGGCCCTGCTGATTTAGGTGTGACGACTGGCCTAATGACTAAGCTTGATCATAAACACACGACTGAAGAAACAACGCCTATTGTTGTAGAAGCGCTAGCAGCACTAAACCGCAGCCATGCTCCTTACACCAAAAACCTAAGTGGTGTTTCAGTGCAATTGACGTCGGGTGAGATTTTCACCGGTGCTTACGCTGAAAACGCAGCGTTCAACCCGAGCTTACCTCCTCTACAAGTGGCGTTGATTCAACTTAAACTCGCTGGCTTCGATTTTGAACAGATTGAAAGTGCAGCGTTGGTTGAAATTGCCGAAGGTAGCATAAGTCACCTAGCGGATACGCAATCTACATTAGAAGCGATTAATCCCGACATTCCAGTGACTTACTTAGCAATCTAAGTACATCTAATTAACAAAATTTTAAATAAGCAGCCCTATTTAACGGGGCTGCTTTTTTTATGCCTGTAATTAACGCAACAACTTGCGCAAACGTTTGCTTTTATCATTGAAATAAGTATGATCACCCCGTTTTCAATCAATCGCTCAAAAGATCGGAAGGAATTTCTATGTTTGGTACTGCTACTCGTGAAAATGCTACTCGTGTACTTCTATTAGGTTCAGGTGAACTCGGCAAAGAAGTTGCTATCGAGTGCCAACGTTTAGGCTTGGAAGTTATTGCATGTGACCGTTACGCAGACGCACCCGCAATGCAAGTTGCACATCGTAGCCATGTATTAGACATGTTAGACGGCGATGCACTGCAAGCAGTCATTGAACTTGAAAAACCAGATTATGTGGTTCCTGAAATTGAAGCTATTGCCACCAGCAAGTTGGTAGAGCTAGAAGCGCAAGGCTTAAATGTCGTTCCCACTGCAAATGCGACTAAGCTAACGATGAACCGCGAAGGTATCCGTCGCCTAGCTGCAGAAGAGCTAAAGCTGAGCACTTCTCCTTACCGCTTTGCAGACACCTTTGAAGACTTCGCTGCCGCTGTTGAATTCGTGGGCATGCCTTGCGTTGTTAAGCCAGTAATGAGCTCTTCAGGTAAAGGTCAAAGCGTTATCAAAACAGAAGAAGACATTCAGAAGTCTTGGGACTACGCACAAGAAGGCGGTCGTACTGGTGCGGGTCGTGTGATCGTTGAAGGCTTCATCGACTTTGATTACGAGATCACGCTTCTAACCGTTCGCGCAGTCGACGGTGTGCATTTCTGTGCGCCTATCGGTCACCGCCAAGAAGATGGTGATTACCGTGAATCATGGCAGCCACAAGTCATGTCAGACAACGCACTTAAAACAGCGCAATACACAGCTGAACAAGTGGTTAATGCACTAGGTGGTCACGGTATCTTCGGCGTAGAGCTGTTTGTTAAAGGCGATCACGTTATCTTCAATGAAGTATCCCCTCGCCCACACGATACTGGCTTAGTGACTCTTATGTCTCAAGACTCATCGGAATTCGCACTGCACGTACGCGCCTTTACTGGTATGCCGATCAAATCCATCACGCAATACGGTCCGTGTGCATCAGCGGTTATTCTGGGCCAAGGCACTTCAACCAACATTCGTTTTGAAGGTCTTACAGAGGCGCTAGACGCACCACAGACGCAAGTTCGCTTGTTTGGTAAACCTGATATCGATGGTCGCCGTCGTCTAGGTGTGGCGCTTACTCGTCGCAACAGCACTGAGACTGCGATTGAAGATGCAATTGAGAGTGCTTCTAAAGTAAAAGTAATTTACTAACCAGCTATTCAAATTCTGAACAATCACGACTTCAAATCTGAACAACAAAAAGACGGGCTATCGAGCCCGTCTTTTTGTTGGTGTTATCTTTTTTATTGAAGCGGTCTTTTCGCTAGAGAGCTCACTGCGCTTAAGCGTCTGACTCAATCAAGTACACTTCTTCACTAAATCGAGACAAGCCTTTTTTGGCAATCTTCGGATGTTCATCGTCTGCAATATCTTGATTCAACAATGTGATTTTGTATCCCGCGAACAACTGCTCAATCTCTAGTTTAGGTACGCTAAACGGAGGCCCTGCCATCTCGTTTTGGTCGTAATCTAGAGTCACCAGAAGGATCTTACCACCCGGTTTCAGCAGTTGTTTCAAACGCTCTACATACTGCACTCGCATCTCTTCAGGCAATGCGACTAAAGACGCGCGATCATAAATGGTATCGACAGGCTGGATTGGCGCTGAGAAGTAGTCGCCCGTGTAGATGTTCAGTTCATCGAATTGATACAGCTCGTGCTGACCACTGATTTGAGTCACAGTCGGGGTGTAAAGGTGCTCTGCAAAAAATGCGCGAACCGCAATCTGGCTGAGTTCGACACATTGCACATCACTATGCTTTGTCGCCAACCAAATCAAATCTTCACTCTTACCACAAAGTGGAACAAACACGCTCTTCTCGTAGCTAGGCTCAGTCTTTTCCCAAAATTTAATCAGAAGTGGGTTTACATCTTCAAGGTGGAAACCAATTTGGTTGGCTGCCCATTTATTGTGCCAAAATTCAGGATTATTCATCTTTCGTTCATGTTAAACAGTCATAATGCAAGGGTACAGTATAGAGAGGTAAGAGCAACCTTAGCTTGGTTTAAAGTACCACATTGGTTTCGATGAAATCAGAAACTGGCTAAGTTCAAAGTTCTAATAATTGCGGAACTAACGGTTGGATTATTTGTCTATATCTTCACATTTTAAAGCAATATTAAACGTTAGAGTTGGTTTCTGTCTTAGCTAGCCCCATTTAATATGTAGTGAGTTTAGTTAAGCTGTTTTTACTCTTATGCGTTACTGGTTACCCCTTTTGACTACCCGTTTTTGTAACCTTGTATTTTGGAGTTTGAATGAGTGTATTTCTCCGTACGACGGCCCTAATGCTATTGGTATTGAGCCGAGCGCCTGCATTCGCAGCAGCACCTGTTTCAACAAGTTCGACTGATCAAACGCGCACTCCTGCGCAAAACCAAGTTTCATCAAACGTATTCCGTCATAGTTTGAGCGGCCTTTACGGCATCAAAGCCTTCGACTCACGCCCGACTCAGCCTTACACCGACTTCGATATTCTGTACAGCAAAGCACATCAAGGCCAAGCTGAACTAGAAACTATCTGTAAAAGTACTGCCCTACTCACCAATTCTGAAGCGCTATTTGCTGGCGTTAAATCTCAAGCTCGTGCAGAAGAAAAAATCGCCCTTGAGCTTGATGGTGATGTGACAAAAATTACCGACTTAGCCCGTGCAACTATCATCGCGAATGATGTCGAGAGCTTGGTTGAAGTTTACGAAGCGCTAAGCCGTGAAGCAGACGTTGTTAAGCTGAAAAACAAGTTTAAATCACCAGCTGACTCTGGCTACCGTGACCTTAACTTGTTGGTTCGTTTGCCAAAGACCAACATCATTGCAGAGGTTCAACTTCACTTAAAAGCGATTGCTGATGTGAAAAGTGGCCCTGAGCACGAGCTTTACGAAATCATCCAAGGCATTGAGCGTCACGCAATTGCAGAACAACGCCCTATCAATGACATTGAAGCAGCACAAATTAACAGCCTAAGACGCCAATCTTTAGAGCTTTATCAACAAGCATGGCAACCATACATTACCACGCACATCAAAGCGGCTTAACCACTGGCATAAACGCTTATCACAAACAAGAACGACAAAGGGCTGCATAATCGCAGCCCTTTGTTTTATTTACTTTTTCACCTATCGCTATCAACTATTTTACCTATCAAATTTCGTAAAAACCAACTTAACCAACGTCCCAGAAAGTCCCACCTATTGGTGATAATACTCTTTAGTGCGATTGTATAAATCCAATGGCTTCAACGTGCTATAAAACGCCGCCGCATCTTGTAAGTCTTCATCCGAAAGGTGTTTCACCACCGACTGCATGTACAAATCTTGGCGCTCATCGCTTTTAAAATTGCGCAGCTGCTTAAGAATATACCCAGCCTTCTGACCTTTGATGTTTGGATAAGATTGTACGAAGGGAATGATCTTGTCACCATGGCACTGACTACATAAGTTCTGAACCAACTTTTCACCTGAAACTAAACTAGGTATGTAATCTTTGGTGGTTACCTTGCTATCGACAAGCGTTTCAACCTCGATTTTAGCTTCCGCTTTAAGCTTCGGTGCTGGTTCCGACTCTATCCCTAATGATTCGACTCGCGAGGCAACTTTATCTTCAGTGCTCGGCTGTTCATCAGTACACGCCGATAACGACAAAACTACTGCTGCAGCGGCTATCGCAATAGCTTTATTTGCAACAATTCCATTTACAATCGCTCTATTAACTACAGCTCCATTCGCAACAATTCCATTTACAAGAGAGTTCCGTTTTAATCGATTGATGATCATTGGCTCTCTCCCGGCATAGGTGGCATCAAGGCGCTATCAATAGGCTTACGACGATACTTGTTCATATCGATGCCTTTGTCTTGATAGTAGGTACTGAGGTAATCCAATACCGGATCCCAAGTATCAGACAGATCCCACAGCCCTTGAGTGTCGACCATCCATTGAATGGTTTCACGCCATTGCTCTCGGTTACCGCTGTTCTGAGCAACGATTAAGCTGGTATGGCAGGCGTTACATTGCCCTTTCACGGTCTCCCAACCGGGTGCCATAATTAGACCCGACGTTTTGTCTACGCCGTAATACTCTTTCGGATTCTCTGGAATGTCTTCAGCATGAACAAGCATCGACGTTAATAAGCTACACACCAATGCCGCTCTCATTACGCCTTTACGGTAACTGCGCTTGCTGGCAAGAGCTGAGTCTGCACGAAATGACTGGTCATCAATCAAATTGGTAAGTTTCGAACGGCCATAATTAGGCTTATTGGAAATAGACAGCATCACGACACTCTTACAGCAATACGGTGACAACCATTGAACAGATAACCTTTAGGGTTCCATTGCGGTTGTACGACTGGCTGGCTATCGCCTTCACTGTCGGTCGCCTTTGCCCAGATCTCGTAATAACCAATCGTAGGAAGGTCTAAATCAGCTTCCCACTGTTGCCACGCACCCTTATTTACTGGCTTGTTCAGCTTCGCATCATGCCAAGTAGTACCGTAATCGTAACTCACTTGCAGCTTCTCAACGGTTCTCAAGCCAGCCCAAGCATGACCACTGACTTTGACCTTCTTACCTAACGCAAACTCAGTGCCACTCTTTGGCGAAGTAATCAGCGATTTAACAATCATCTCTTCAATGATTCGGAAATCTTTGTTATCCACTTTCTCACCCGGAGCGATTGGGTTCTTAGGCACTTGATAAGCAGGAGCCGCCATCTTGTGCCCATCATGAATCTTATTTCGAATACTGATGCCGGTCGTGCATTTCTGAGAAACAGAAGCCGGTCGACCGCCGAATACCGTTCGTAACGGGTAACCATGGAGATAAGGAATTGGCTCGCCATTCATTTCCCACGCGATTAACGCGTTATCGTTCATCGCAGCTGCAATGGGAACGCCACGTGAAATCGCCTCACCTTTACCACTCAAGTGCTTATCAAAGCCATGGTTACCGACGTAAACCGCATCATCTTTAATGCCACAGTCTTTAAGTACATCGCTCAACAACACACCTGTCCACTGTGAACAATAGACGCCAGCATTGCTCCATTGATTGCCTTTGGTGCTTGGATAAAAGTTATTACGGCTGTTACCACCACACTCCAACACAAGGCTTTGCGTGTGATGCTTAAACTTAGATTTGAGCTCAGCTATCGTGTAGGTTTTGCTCTGTTTTACCGATTCACCTTTCACTTCGAAGGTCCAAGTATCTGGGTCCATCTCCGTAAAATCTGGCATCAAGCCATTCCAACGAACAAAGGGAACATCTGCAGGAGTCACAGCAGGCGCAAGCATACTTTCTGGCGGATACGCATTCAAAGGGTTGGTATTTAAAACGGTGTAGTAATCCGGTAGATCTTCTGCTTTTGCCCACGTTAATGCATTGATGTCCAGTGCAGCTAAACCTTCAGGTCGATTCGCGGCAAATACCCACGACACCGGCAATGCAGATACTGCGGTTGCTGAAAGCGCGGCTTTAAGGAACTGTCTTCTATCTAAACTCATTGCGGTGACCCTGTGTTATTCAGTTGGTAAAAGTAATTGGCTAACTTCTTGATATCTTCTTCTGACAATAGTTGCGCGACTTTAGACATCGTTTTGTCCTCACGCTTGCCACTTTTAAAATCAGTCAGTTGCTCAGTAAGGTAGACTTGGTTTTGCCACTTAAGGTTAGGGATAGAGGGAAACGAGGTGTCGTTGTTACTGCCATGACAAGCAATGCACATATTGGCGAGTTGCTGGTACTCCGCTGCCGAAGCGACAGTCGATAAAAAGAGTAACATCAAAGCTAAAACGGACTTACGCAAAGCTTCTCCTTAGATTTAGAACAACAAAATAGATTAACTGGCTGTTTATTGAGCGCATTACAGCAAATCACTCGGGTGATTTAAATTCAATTAGATTTAACCTCTGTTCAATTTCACTGAACGGATTTCAAAAACAAATAGGGCGCGTTGAATACATACTGCCTAGCTGTCCATTTTAAATGTACGGGTAATAAATAAAGACGGGCGTCGATGTATGGAGACAAGATAAGGTGCTGGGAACAAAGTTGTATGACTGAGCTGAAGTGGTAGGTATTGATCGACTGTGGAGAGTCACTAGAACAAAAGAGCTCTGCTTGACGGGCGTAAACAGAGCTCATGCGATGGTAATTGGTAATTGGTAATTGGTAATTGGTAATTGGTAATTGGTAATTGGTAATTGGTAATTGGTAATTGGTAAAGTATAGATATAGATATACAGACTTACTGGAACCGCTTAGCAAACACATAGCGCTTCTAGTAAAAACAGCCCCTACTTCGATACTGCTCCGCCAAGGGTTTTGCTTAATCGAAAGTTAATGATCTTGTGAGATATTGCGTTATCGCCGTAATGCAGTTCCGACATATCGACAATGTCGTTATAGAGCACAATAACCTTGCCCTCTTGCTCGATAACAAGAACCTTTTGACCAAAAGCATCTAAACCAATACTAGGAAAATCAGTCATTGCGGTCGCGCCAGGCGCTGGCCCTCCAAACACCAACAAAGTTGCTTTAGGAAGCGATTCTCCAATCGATTCGGCCCGAGCTTTGTAGTCCCAATTCATAAACCAAACCGTGTCATCTTGTTCAAGAACATCTCGCTTAATGTTCTTTAACGTCGTCTCAAAGTCATAATCAGATTCAAGCGCTTCAATGCCATACCCTTGCTCTAAGGAGGCACTATTAACTGCAGAAGCATTATCTAGCCCACGAACAAGCTGTTCAACCTGCAGTTGGTATTGTGTAAGCGTGGCGTCATCTGTGATCCCATGTCTTTTTCGAATAAACTCTGCGTCTGTGTAGACCGTTTCTTGAATCCCGCCTTCCATGTAGTTTAAAACTCGAAAAGGCAGATCGAGTCCTACTTCCGGGTTGAGTTTTAGTAATGCGGTATTAAGAGCGTCATTGGTATAGAAATCCACACGACTTGGAGCCAAATACTCTCCTGCTTGTTCCGCTAAACGAGAATGATCGATAGTCAGCACATGATCCAAATTTTGCCCTTGGGCATTAGCTTCGACGGTCAAAGCATTCTGATCGACGGCTTGTAGCTCAGAGACATAAGCAATGGGATCAACTGTTGACTCACATCCCATCAAAGGTAACGCCAGCAACATCATTAAAGAACGATTTTTCATTGATAACCTCTTAATTTTTAATCACATACCCAACAAAGCTATGCCTATAGCTATACAGTATCAGTATCAGTATCAGTATCAGTATCAGTATCAGTATCAGTATCAGTATCAGTATCAGTAGAGTGAACGCAGGCTCACGCTAAGAAACGAGCTGATTCATCGCAACCGAGTTCAACCTTTCAACCTGATTGGAATGAGGCATCATCGATATCGTCAAAATGCTTTGAGCAATAACAGACGACTCAATCGGGACATATTTACTTAGATTGCCGATCATTAGCGGCTTAACAATTTTCAATAAACCTTGCAGAAATTTTTCATCCGTTCTTTTCTCATCACGGTCGCCCGCTAAAGGCCCTGGATGTAAAAAAGTCGTTTGTTCAAAACCCAGAGATTCGACCTTTGCTTCCATTTCACCTTTGCAACGAAGGTAATGGGAACGAGCGTTAATATCCGCTCCAAGGCATGACACAACAATGATGTGACCTACGCCAAGCTGCTGCATTTTCTCAGCGGTCGCTGTGACTAAATTGACATCAATTTCGCGCAGTTTTTCTTTCGTGCCAGCTTTCTTAATCGTGCTACCCAAAGCAATGATGCCAATCTCAGGCATTTGATCCATTGTGATGTCTGGAGAGACTGACAGCGTTTCATCAATCACTTGAGTCAACTTAGAACCTTCAACAGCCAATCGATGTCGAGACAATGCATAAACGCGATTTACCTCATCACTTTTAAGCAGTGCAGCAAGCGTTTCTTTACCGACTAGGCCACTCGCACCAGCAATAATTATTGATTTGTTCATATTGGTTTCACCATTTAGTCGATTAACACTTACTGTGTACTATTTAATTTCTTCAAGCATTGCGTTAGGTATGATGCTTTCGATGGCAATGTACTGCTCAACATCGAGTAACAAGAAACAGCCATAAGCCAAACCACTCCAACCTAAGATCGACAACGTCAGCATGGCGAACGTCTTTCTCCAACCTTGATTAAGCCGCTTCGAAACAAAGGTGTAGCTTGGAATTCCCACCAGAACAGGAGCTAAAACAGCCATCGTGAGTTGACCGTATTTATTCCATCGCTTCATAAAGCGTCTCAGCTTGGGCTTAAAAGCAACGGTTTTGTGTCGATTAAAAATGCTCGAATAAACTGGCGCGACCTTCCACCCAACATAAGCTGCCAGTAATGCGGGAAGTAGATTAAACAATAGCATTTCAGGGTATGAATATGACATGAGCGCTGCCAGAGCAGGCCCTGAATACGTTTTCCAAAGACTCAATAGCGCCATTGAAAATCCAATGAATAGATAACTTTCCAATGCTAGTGTCATAGATGCGATTCTCTCTTTGAACTGCCTGTTTGAAAGGCTCTGTGCAGAAATGCGCTGATTTTCAGTCACCCTTTCACTCTGTACTGATGACACAATAAACAAAACAAACCGATCGGTCTAGTGTTTTTTTGAATCTGTTTACATTGAGCTCCTAGTACAAGCATAAGAAGCAAACTAGACAATTGGGTGAACTTTAAAAGTATATGGTGCAGATTAAGTTATGACAGAAGCAGAAATACATCAGTCTTAAGCAGTGGGATTGAGAGAACCAACCGTGAAATCAACGAATCTTAAGAGATGGGCATAATGATGGTGAATGGTGAATCTAGGATTGGGTTTGGAATTTGGAAGCTTAAAGCCGTTAGAGATTGAATGGGTGTTTTCCTTGGGATAGATACAAAAAGACCACGCTAGGCGTGGTCTATTGCTTGGCTACTTCTCGATTTTAATATTCTCGACTCGGGCCTTTAGTTTTTGTCCCGGTCTAAAAGTAACAACACGTCGAGCAGAAATTGGAATGTCTTCACCAGTTTTCGGGTTACGACCAGGTCGCTCGTTTTTCTCACGAAGATCAAAGTTACCAAAACCAGACAGTTTTACCTGTTCGCCATTTTCAAGTGCCTTACGAACTTCTTCGAAAAACACTTCAACCGTTTCCTTGGCATCCCGCTTGCTGTATCCGAGTGTTTCAAACAGGTTCTCAGCCAAATCGGCTTTAGTGAGTGCCATAAAACTTTCCTCAAAGCTATGTTATACATTGCTACCATCGCCAGTAGCGCCAAAGCATTTACCCTATTCAATCAATGAGATAAGGTCGTTTACAAGGAAAGTGTATGCCAAGCTTCTGATTTTCGCCAACTTTTTTATCTCAACTATTTAATTATTCTTTCAAATCAGAAAGATAAGTCGCTTGTAAAGTCACATATATGGCTAAAAAACATCTACTTAACCATCATCAAATAGAACAACATACCTGTTAGTTGACTATAAATAGAATTTAATACTTTAGAGACCTAAATGATAATTTTTGAGACTTTTCTCCGATACCCAATAAAATCAGCCACTTGATTTGATATCGAACTCAACAGAGGTTATTAAATAAGCGTTATCAAATATGAGATTTGTATCATTTCAGCATTTAATTCGAATTAGCCTGGATAAAACCTTACTGAGTTACGCTTCCCACGGAGTTACTTGTTTAGAAGTTAACATAATAAAGCTCACCTCTGCATAAACAACCTAGCCGATACAGCTAGTATTGAACATGGCTGGTCGATGCTCCATCTACGTACCAGTTTGCCCCAGAAACAAAACTCGCAGCAGGACTAGAAATAAAGGTCACCACGTTGGCAACTTCATCAGGGTTTGCTAATCGACCCATTGGATTTCTTTCGAGGACTTTCTGGAAGGTCTCAGGCTCTTCACGCTTACACCTACCCCAAAGGCCGTCAGCAATATAAGTATCTCCAGGTGAAACGGTATTAACCCTTACCTTACGGACGTAGGTCAAAGCCAGAGATTTCATGTAATGGGCTAGTGCGGCCTTCCCTGCCCCGTAAGCATTAGCGTGACAGGCGGTATATCCGCTCGCTTTCGATCCAATATAGGTTATTGCTGCGTAATCCGATTCAAGCAATTTGGGTAAAACCAACGTAATGGCATGCTGCGTTGCACTAATGTCCTTTTGCAGTACATCTTCCCACTCATCAGAAAGTGCACTCACGTTAGGAACAAAAACATCTATGCGAGGAATAGACGCAATCCAAGCTTTCATTTGAGCCGGATCATGGGCGTCAACGACTTTGCCAACAACTCGCTCCGCCGTGTTTCCGAGCAGCTCATACAACCTGTCGATTCGATGTTGAGAACGACCACAAAACCAAATGTTCGCTCCTTCGTTGGCAAACCCTTCCACTATTTTCGCCCCAATTCCGCTCGAGCCCCCTGTAACAACAACATTGATATTATCTAATCCCAAATCCATCGTAATCTCTCAAAGTAGTATTAACCGTCTAAATTAGTATCCTTAATAGCCCCTTACTATTCAAAACAAATAACAAAAGTGACACTATGTGATACCTTGAGAATATAAATAGGTAACAGGATAAAGTGATGGATACGCTCAACCGAGAAATTTGTAGCGCTATAAAACGGCATTTAAAAAAGACAGGCATCTCTTATAAAGAGGTTTCAGAGTTCACTGAAATGTCTGAAGTGAGTATCAAACGGCTTCTTAATGGCCACCAATCGCTTTCCATTCTAAAGTTACAAAAGATATGCGAATTAATTCAACGCCCTCTATCCGCAATTCTCTCTGAGGCAGAAGAATCATTAGCCTCAACCTCACTATTTACTGATGAACAAGATGCGGCCTTTTGTGAAGAGCCTGCGTTGTTTACTATTTTTCAAGAGATCGTTAATGAAGGGACAAATGCTCAACAATTAATGGCTCGTTTTGACTTAAACAAACCTTCACTGCATATCTATCTAAGAAAGCTTGAACAGCTAAAACTGATTGCGATGTTATTCGACTTAAAGTTCCATGTCATTGTGCCTTCAAATACGGCTTTCTCTGAACACGCTCGATTTAGCTCGACGTTCAAGAATCAAGTCATCGATGCACTGAAACAAGCGGTGCAATATATTAGTGCTGACAACAAACAAGCGTACTTTATTACGACCAAATTTAGGCTGACCGAAGAAGAATTTAAAGACTACAACCTTAAACTTGAAAAATTGATGTTAAAGACCGTAAAACTCAGTCAATCACGCAGTCGAATGACCGAAGGGTTAAACGACTATGCCATTGTCGATATGGGCGCGAAGGGTATTTTCCACCCAACACTCAAAAAGCCAGTAAACTTGGTTTAGGAACAGCTCAACACGCTTATTATCCCGCAGTAATCCCTTCCCTATTACTGCTTGGTGAGCCTCCCCACCGCGTACCTAACCCAGAATATATCGAACACCCTGAGTAGTACCCCTAAACAACGACAAAGCAAAAAGTTTGTTTTCCGTAACTAGTTTGTTTTCAGTAATCAGTTGTTATGTTATAACGTATCTATATCATCGTTAATTTTGTGGATTGAATGAGAGACATCGAAGCGATCATCGAGCACGTAAAACAAGGCTGTAAAACAAACGGAAAACAGTTTACCGCTAAGAGACTGTTGATACTGCGTGCACTGGTTCATGCCGACAGAGCGCTGTCTGCGTATGAACTCGTTGAATATTGTAAGGAACACTTTGATCAACACGTTCAAGCGATGTCGGTTTACCGGGTATTAGAATTTCTCGAAGAGCAGCACTTAGCGCACAAACTAAAAGTCTCCAATAAGTACATACTTTGCGACCATATCCTTTGCGATCATGAACACGGTATCCCGCAATTTTTGATTTGCTCTAAGTGCGACAAAATCAGCGAGCAAACCATCGCCCCTTCCATTATTCGCGATCTTCAATCTCACGCAAAGCAAGAAGGCTTCACCGTAATAAGCCCGCAGTTAGAGATAAGCTGCGTATGCGATGAATGCGTCGATACATAAATGCCCAGCGCCATCAATGCTGGTATGCCCAGCGGCATTACAAAAAACAAAAGAGCTCAATATGTTAAGAAGAAACCCTAGCGGCCATATGCCAAACGTGTCCGAAACCGCCTTCATTGATCCGACCGCCATCATCTGCGGTAAAGTCATCATTGAAGATAACGTATTTATCGGCCCCTACGCCGTCATTCGTGCCGACGAGGTTAACGAACAAGGTGACATGGAAGCGATTGTGATTAAGCGCGACACCAATATTCAAGATGGTGTGGTTATTCACTCTAAAGCAGGAGCAGCGGTTACCATCGGAGAACGCTCTTCTATCGCTCACCGCTCCATCATTCATGGTCCTTGTGAAGTCTGTGACGATGTCTTTATTGGCTTCAACTCGGTGGTATTTAATGCTCTGATTGGTAAAGGTTGCGTGATTCGTCACAACTGTGTGGTAGATGGGCTCGATTTACCGGAAAGCTTCCATGTGCCACCAATGACCAATATAGGCTCAGGGTTTGATTTAAATAGCATCTCAAAAGTGCCACCCGAATACTCTGCATTTTCAGAGTCTGTGGTTTCAGCCAACCACACCCTAGTTCAAGGCTATAGGAGAATTGCCAATGAGCTCTGATAAGTCACCTATGTTAGGCATTCCAACCAACATTATTACCGGGTTCCTTGGAGTAGGAAAAACCTCTGCGATTCTCAACTTAATGAAGAACAAGCCAGTAAATGAACGCTGGGCTGTGTTAGTGAATGAATTTGGAGAAATCGGCGTTGATGGCTGCTTGATTCAAGGTAACCAGACCACACAACAAGTGTTCATTCGTGAAGTACCCGGTGGTTGCATGTGTTGTGCGGCAGGTTTACCGATGCAAATTGCACTCAATCAACTGCTTACCGAAGCCAAACCAGATCGCTTGTTGATCGAACCAACAGGGCTTGGACACCCTAAAGAAGTGCTGCAAGTTTTGTCTTCTGAGCACTACCGTAAAGTCCTGTCACTACAGAAAAACGTCACCTTAGTCGATGCGCGTAAGCTCTCTGATTTTCGCTACTCAAATCACGATACCTTCAATCAGCAAATCTCTATTGCCGATACGGTGGTTGGTAACAAGGTCGACTTATATCAAGATGGCGACGCCGAAGCACTGGCTGAATACGTTACCGAGATTTGTCACCCGAATACCAAGTTGGTCTTCGCTCATCATGGAAAAATCCCTTTTGAAGAGTTCGAAGGAGACACTAGTTTCTTCAGTCAACAAGCGCACCATCACCACCACATCCATAAACAAGAAAAGCCGCTCGCTTCAGAATTACCGATGCCAGAAAGCGGCATGATCAAAGCGACCAACCAAGGTGAAGGTTTTGAAAGCGTTGGTTGGCGATTCTCAGCAGAGAAATTGTTTGACCACCAGCGTTTGAGACACTTTTTAGTTGGATTAAAAGCAGAGCGAATGAAAGCGATATTCATTACCCCAAGTGGTATCTTCGGCTACAACTTAACAGAAGATGGTTTGACGGAATCAGAGCTCGATGAGTGTGCCGAAACCAGAATTGAAGTGATCGGGTACCAAATAGATGAAGACCTAGAGTGCCAATTGCTCAAATGTATGGTGACTTGATCGCTTAGTTAATTGAGAGCAAGTGAATAGAGTGCTGTTAATTGATGCTTTAAGTAACTTCACTTCTTCGACATAGAGTAAGACCTCGCAAGTGCGAGGCCTTATTTTTATTCAAAGCATTTGAACTCTATCCGTTTCATTGAATGCTGCCCGCTTATCAATCACTTTTGTTCTGCGAGTTTCGTTGTAGCTTGAGTATTAGAAGCCTTAGCAGGCTTCACAATCAAACCGATACCGATTAGAAACAGTACAGATGCAACAACTTGAGCGACTGACAATACTTCGTCATACATAAAGTAACCACTTATCAACGCGAATATTGGCACTAGCAAGGTTAACGGCGCTGTGGTGCTTAACGGGTATTGGATTAATAACTTATTCCACACCCAATAACCAAATAGCGTGGTTGGATAAGCCTGAAACAGCACTGCAATCGTCGTGTTCCAATCCCATTGTTCAATACCCTGCCAGATAATTTGGTCACCGTGTAACATCACGGCAAACAACACCAATGGCACCGGAGCAAACAGCATCCCCCACACATTAAATGCAAAAGCCTGAGTGGTTTTAGATGCCTTAACAATCACGCCCATCAAGGTCCAGCTGCATGCCGCGATCATAATCAAGATAACACCATTGAGTGTCACGTTGCCCGTTGCTGCGGAAACCAACACCGCTAACGCACACATCGCTAGCATCGCACCCATTAATTTACGAACGGAAGCACTCTCCTTGAACACCCACACGCCAACCGCCATGCCAATTAATACGTTGGTTGAAAGCAAGACTGATGAAAGCCCCGAAGACAAACCCGCAGTAATCGACCATGAAGCCATACCCCAAATTCCCACACCGAACACAAAGCCATAACTGACTAAGTAGCGCCAAGCGACATTAGGTCTCGCCACAAAAAATA
>NZ_CAWPOA010000052.1:26979-37967 GCF_963889365.1 Vibrio sp. OPT20
TCACCGGAATCACCGCTAGCGAAAAGCGTGCTGCAGTGGCCAATAATGGATGAACGTTGGTCACACCCATTTTGATCATCGAGAAATTGAACCCCCAAATTGCCATAACGAATACCGCTAACAACAAATCATTTCTTTTCATACTCACCCCTCCTTTGTTTTGAATGAGTATCCCTTGAACAATAAAACCAGTACAGATACAATTTTTATAATAAAAACCAGTACAGTTAATAGCGGTCGTGACAATGAGCATTTACAGAAAGCTAGCCAATCAGTTTATCGATGAGATAGAAACCGGCAAAAGACCGGAAGGCGGACGCATGCCTTCGCTGCGTCAATTGGCCAAGCAACAGGCGATCAGCATGTCGACCGTGGTGAGCTGCTACCAAGAATTAGAATCACAAGGTTGGATCCATTCTCGACCGCAAGCGGGATATTTTGTTTCTCCTCATAAACCTGCTCACTCAACCCCAGAGTGGGCACAGTTTGAGAGTAAGGTGTCGAGCGTTATGCAAACCTCATCGACTCACAACTCAATCAATGGGCCTTTAGGGGTCTCTAGCACCACCAATGATGAACAATCGATTGTAGAACTGGAACGTAGTTTCCGCCGCGCTACTAGGCGTATGAGCAACAGGCTTAACCATTACCCAGATACACAAGGTGAGCCGATGTTACGACAGGCATTATCCACTCATTTTGCCAAGCTCGATGTGCACTTTTCACCTGAAGAGATGGTGATTACGGCTGGCTGTATGTCAGCGATTAAGGCCGCACTTGAATCTTGCACTAAAGAAGGCGACACCATCGCTATTAGCTCGCCATGTTTCAACGGTATTCTGGAATTGCTCGGACAAATGTCGCGAAAAATCATCGAGATCCCGTCTCTAGATGATGGTGTCGACTTGCAACAACTGGAAGCGCATTTGAAGAATAAACGAGTGGATGCCGCGATCTTTTGTACCTCTCATATGAACCCTCAAGGGATCAATATGTCAGCCACTCAAAAGCAGAAACTGGCTGAATTAGCGAATCACTATCGAGTGCCGATCATTGAAGATGATGTGTATCTGGAACTGTCCTACTCCTCACACACGCCGCTGCCAGCAAAATACTATGACAAAGGCGGCTATGTATTATGGTGTGGATCGGTATCGAAAAGCCTGTCACCGAGCTACCGATTAGGATGGTGCTTACCGGGTAGGTTTATCAACGAATACAAGGCTCAGTTTTCTGCAGCAAGCTATGGCGTTGCCCTGCCGACTCAGCTTGCGGTTGCTGACTTTATCGAATCTGGTCAATACGCAAAACACGTTCGAAGAAGGTGTGCTCAAATCCTTTCATTACGCCAGCAATACCTAAGCTATTTAGCTCAGCATCTTCCTCAAGATGTGAAGATAAGTAACCCACAAGGTGGCATGGTACTTTGGCTGCAAATACCCAACTTGAACCAATCAACCTTTGCTCAGGCAGTTGCTGACCAGAACATTGATATCAGGCTTGGGTACCTGTTCAGCACTCTCGACCTTTACAGCAATTGCTTACGCATCAATATTGGTTACTCGTTAGAGGGGAAAGCCAAGCAGCAATTGGACGACTTAATAGAACTGATTCACATTCATAGGTAATACGTTCTAATTCATAGGCAATACGTGCTAGTTAATAGCTAATACGTGCTGGTTAATAAACAAAGCTAGCACACCGTAGCTTTTCATAATCGACCTTTTCATAACCACTCGAACACCGAATTTTAATAGCCTTTCATCATAAAAAAGAAGGCTATTATTCCCATCTGAACTAGGTTAAAGCCCCGAACCGTAAGGAAAATCACTCGCCTCAAAACCCTTAAATACTGAGTTTGCAAGCACGCACAAAAATATGCAACTTGGCTAATGACACCTCACTTTTAATCGTCAATATACAGCCGTCAGCGCTGGCGTTTTCCTGTATTTGAAGAGAACTATTATGAGTGATAAAACAAAAACCAAACCACTACCTTCCTTTATCGAAGAACGCTTGAACTTCTATATTCAAGACCTAATTACCCAGAACCAAAGCCAAAAGCATTTGGTTTTGGGTAAACGTCCACCACGCAACGCTGTTGTCATGCAGAGCAATGATTACCTAGCCCTGTCACACAACAAGCCGATCCAACAAGCTCACCAAGCGGCGATCAGTGAACACGATGACAACGTGGTGATGTCGGCCATTTTCCTGCAAGACGAAGAGTCTAAACCTGCGTTTGAAACCGAACTCGCAAGCTATGTGGGAATGGAGAGCTGTTTGCTTTCTCAGTCTGGCTGGGCTGCTAATATTGGGCTATTGCAAACCATCTGCCCACCAAGCACACCTGTGTACATTGACTTCTTTGCACACATGTCGCTATGGGAAGGCATTCGCGCTGCAGGCGCCCTCGCCCACCCGTTTATGCATAACAATATGAATCACCTGCGCAAACAGCTAGAGCGCCACGGCTCAGGCGTTATTGTGGTCGATTCGATTTACAGCACAATCGGCACCATCGCCCCACTACGCGACATCTACGAAATGGCGCAGGAATTTGATAGTGCCGTCGTCGTTGATGAATCGCATTCACTGGGTACGCATGGGGAAAATGGAGCTGGCTTAGTTCACGCATTGGGTCTCACTAATCAAGTCGACTTCATTACCGTCAGTTTGGCTAAGACCTTTGCTTATCGTGCAGGTGCTATCCTTGGGCCAAAGCAGCTTTCAGAAACCTTACCTTTTGTCTCGTATCCAGCTATTTTCAGCTCGACCGTGTTACCACAAGAGGTGGTTCGTTTAGAGAAAACATTAGAGGTAATAAAAGGTGCAGAAGACAAACGAGAAGCCTTATTCAAAACCGCTAAATCGCTCACTACCGGCCTCAAGCGGATTGGCTTTAATATCCGCAGCGAGTCTCAAATCGTGGCACTAGAGTGTGGTAGTGAAAGAAACACCGAACGTGTTCGTGATTTCCTCGAAGAACGAGATGTATTCGGCGCGGTTTTCTGCCGCCCCGCGACGGGCAAGAACAAAAACATCATCCGCTTTTCGGTCAATGCCGACATGACACCAAGAGACATTAACCATGTGCTCACCGTTTGTCATGAAGCGTACAATCATCCGGAATTAGAGTTCGTGTGATTGTAAGGGTAATTCACACAACAGGATTCTTTGAAAGATAAGACCTCTTCCGATTATCAATATAAACGGCAGGACTGAATGGACGCTATCATGTCGCTAAACAAAAAGAGCCCAGCAATTCGCTGAGCTCTTTCTTGTGTTTATGTTCGCTGACAAAATGGCCGTGCGCATCAATCTATAGCATTCACTAAATCCAGTGAGCAATCTTATCGAACAGTCTGTTTTTATCTGCCGGTTTGACGATAAAGTCTGACATGCCTGATGATTCCATTTTTTCCAATGTCACAGGAGAACTGTCACCTGTGTGAGCAATAATTGGCACCGAAGAGTACGCTTTATTAGCACTTCGAATTCGGCGTGAAGCTTCCACTCCGTCCATGATTGGCATCTCGATATCCATAAGAATTAGATCGATATCATCGCTGTCCAACGCGTCTAAGGCTTGTTGCCCATCTTCTTTCTGCACGACATCAAAACCCTGCTTTTCCAATAACATCGCGGTAAATCGGCGCAGAGATTCGTTATCATCGACCACCATGATCGTGCGCTTATTGGTAACCTCTAACGGTTTTACAGAAACTGATGGCATCACATAGTTGGAGTCGAAAAGTAAGCGTTCGATGGTCGCCTTGGTATTCAGTAGCCAAACTTGTGTTTCCACCCAAATAGGTTCAAAAGCAACGTTTCGGACACGTTTAATTGGGTGATGTTCATACAAATAGATGATTCGAGCTTCAGTGAATGAAAGTAAAGATTCAATCCTATCGAGGCAACTTGCTCTTAAATCCAAGCTCTCCATGTCAACGAATATCAAGTCGAATTCGAACTGGTATTCCTTATTTTTAAGCGCTGATGCTACATCCAACACCGTGAGCTCAAAACCCATAAAACGGGCTACCTCAGTCATTTTATTGGTGAGAACTTTCTGATCACTCACCATTAGCACAGTCTTAAGTTTAGTCAGTTCACTCTTGATTTCTTTCACCGAATGGGAAGACAACGATGGAAAAGTCATCGTGAACTGTGTCCATTGATCCACTTCAGACTGACATTTAATTTCACCACCAAACGAGCGCATTACCTTCTGACAAAATGGCAAACCTAAGCCGTAATTACCCGATTGGCCAGTAGTATAAAAGTCCTGGAAAATGCGTCGAATCACATCATTTGAGATGCCTGATCCGTTATCGGTAACCATTATTTGATTGGCCACTTCATCACTACACATAGTGACATGAATATGAAAATCTTCAGGGCTGCGATGGTGGAATGCGTTCTTGAACAAGTTATACATCACGTACTTCAACAAAGTGTCGCTACCCAAGAAATCAAAGTTACTCTGTACGTCTAAAGAGATTGCTGATTTATCGGCTGAACGCTTGTAGTTAAAGCTGTCTATCGCCCCCTCAATCACCGCTTGTGCTGAATGCTTCTTGAAGGTAGATCGAGATACTCGGTTTTCATCAATTGAAGTCAGTAACAGGTCAATCGTCTCGTTACCTGAGTGAATGATCTCCATCGCTTCATCGCCCACCTCACGTAACTGTATGACTTCTTCGTTGCTTAAAGCATATTGCCCTTTGTGATCACCACTTTTAGGGTTCGGCAATATGGACTGCATAACATCAATAGAGGTCAACAAACCGCTCAGGGGGTTTCGCATCTCGTGCGCGATACCGGCTCCAAAAGATTTCGCCAACGATACCTTATTCTCGTGTTCCATCTGATTGCGGAAGTAGAACAAGTTGCCAAATAAGTAGATAAACAAAAAGATTGGCACATGCGTCCAATCCATTGTCAGTTCTAGGTAGAAGCCTTGTGCAATCCAAGCGCACAAGGTCGCCATCCCAATACCGGCAAAGGTTTGTGCAAACATCACTCTCGTCACGTGCACTAATAAAATATGGAGGAAAATGGCCGACATGAATGACATAACCCAAACGTTGGACCAATTATTCATGAGTAGCATGTAGAAGAAGAAACCCGGCAAACAGATAGTTACAGCAACTTGATAATAAGCCGGAAGGTATTTTCGCCATTCAAATGGGACACGATTGCGATAGATAATGCCGAAAAATAACACTGAGCAAAACAGACGCAGCATTAAGTTTTCATAAGGTTGAGGAAACAAGAACTCCCACACTATGTAGTAAATTGGGAAGCCGACAAAGCCCATCCAACCCACGAGAGTAAGGTTTGGTTCTGCGTATTGATAAACTTTACGAATAGCGTTCATACGAAATTCTTTATTCTCTAAGCCCTAACGTTTACTAATTCTATGGTTTGATTTTTATTCTTATATTTTGGCGTCGATTATATTACACATCACCTCCGAGCAGTGAGGTTTCAATCAAATATATATGAAGGTATTTGCTTTTAATCTTAGTTTTTGGGGCTTATGTTTATGCTTATAAAAACAACAAGGCCTCGTAAATACGAGGCCTCCTAATGGATATGCGATGCTAGTTCAGTAACGAGCCTAACGTATCGGTAAATAGATGTGAGTTATCAAATCGCATTCGTCCACTTCATGAACAAGATTCACATATTGGAAAAAGCATGGAAAATCCCTTAGTTCCTCTCCGCTTTCAGGTAACCAATTTCGGTACAAGTAATAAACAGTGTCACTGATTAAGTCATGGCTTCCTTCATGAATAGCAACAGCGCATCTGCCGCCAGGAATAACACCAGACTTCACGCCAAAAGTATTTTCCGGCACATTCCCTTGGTGAACTCCGCAAATATCAAAACGAAACTCGTCTTCCACGATGTCGGCTGGGTCGGAATAAGGTACTCCATAAGTGTGGCTCGTTTTTACGGGAGAGAGCCCTGTCGATTTTCTCCAATCAATAAACTTGGCTGCCGTGTTGTAGACAAGCTTAGGGCTTCCCTTATGTTCAATTAAAGCGACTTGTGTTTCACAAAACTCTACGACTTTTACGTCCATTACCCTGTCTCCAGTTTTCGGTGGGTTAAACTCATACTTTGAATGCCAAGATGGCCAATTGGGCTGTTTTCTAAACTGGGATGGCGTTTGCCCAAAGTTTCTAGAAAATGCACGAGAAAACCCCTCGAGACTTTCAAAATGCGCTTCAAAGGCAACGTCTGTAACACTGTGTTCGGGCTCAAAAGCTAATCGAAAAGAAGCTCGTTTTAAGCGCGCCAACAGCACATATTGAATGGTGCTAATACCCATGAATGATTTAAAAACACGGTGAAAATGGAATTTAGAGCTCGCTCCAACAGAGCTTAACTCTTCCAAACTCAAAGCTTCATCTAAATGGCCATCGATGAAGTCACATACCTTCCGTATTCTTCGTTCATGGTGCTTCACTACATTCATTTTTCTTGTACCCAGTTAAGAATTCGTAGAAATGATACCCACAGAGAATCGCATTCGCCTGACTGAGATTGCGATATTCGCAGGTAATGTGCTTTTAAAACTATGGATAAGTATATGTTTTTATAAAAACGAATGGAGGCTATGTTGATGTTAAAAGGAAATATCTCACGATGAGAAATTGAAAATAGGCTCTTTAGCCGATACGGAGCTAAAGAGCCTTACTTTTCATAGTTAGCGGTCACAGTCGAGCTGTACTGCTAACTAATGTGCTTGGCCAATAGAATTAAGAGCTAAGTAAGTTCCAGTTTCGCATTAATGCTCACGATTTCTTGCTGCCATTTTTGTTGCAGATCTGGCTTCTGGTGTTTCGCTTTTCGTGACTGGTCTTGTGTTAGTAACTTTTCCAACTCTAACAGCCTTTCCAACAGCAACTCATCATCGTTTTGAGCCGTCTCTGAGTGATGGTTTTCTCTAGACTCAGATTTGGATAACAACACCGAGCTTGGTGTGGTCTCACTCGCCTCTAAGCTTACGACCTGATTGCCGACAGACATGGCCTCATTAACCGCATCTAAATAAGTCATTTCCACCAGCTGACCATCACTGATATACCAGAATCGATTACATGAACTCTCGATGAGTTCTCGATCATGGCTGACCAACAACAGCCCTCCTTCAAAATGAGTTAAGCAATGCGCTAACTCTTCCTTACCTTCAATATCAAGATGGTTCGTTGGTTCATCCAATAACAAGAAGTGATACTTAGCCAAAGATAGCCCGACAAACAGTAAACGAGAGCGCTCGCCACCGCTTAATTCTGCGATCTTTTGATCGTGTCTTTCATAAGAAAAACCAGCACTGATCAGAGCCATTTTTCTTGCTTCCTGCGACACAGGATAAAACGGGTACAGCGAGTCTATTAATGAGTGCTCATCGCACAGTTGGTTCAAGCTTTGATCGTAATAACCCACTTCGGCTTGCGGATGAAAGTAACCATTACCTTCAAGTTGAGAGGCTTGATAGCTTGCCCATAACACCTTCAACAATGAAGACTTACCTGCGCCGTTCTTGCCTAAAATAGCGACTCGGTCACCGCTCTTTACCTGCTGGAACAAAACTTCAAACAAAGGCGGTTGCTCCTGCGCGGCTGCGATTGGCACCGATGCTAATTCAAGTAAGCGGTTGGCTTTCATTGACTCACCAGAGAGGCTTAGCGTCCATGGTTCAATCGTATCCAAACGCGTCATAGTCGTTCGCAAACCAGCAGCACGTTTCTCCATACTTTTGGCTTTGCGTGCTAGGCCTTCATTATCGAAACCCCTACCCCAAATAGCTAATCGCTGCGCACTCTTTTCAATGCGGTTAATCTCTTTTTGTTCCACCTCTTGTCTTTCAGCGTCAGCGCGATCTTTTTCTTCTAACGCCTTTCTTGCTTCAGTGCAGGTTTGGCTGAAGTATTGCAGCTTTTTGTCACGTAACACCCAAGTACAGTTAGTCACATGGTCGAGTAGCCTTTGGTCATGCGAAACCATGACAAAGGTGCCTTTCCAATCCATCAGAAATTGCTCTAACCAAAGCAAGGTTGGCAAATCTAAGTGGTTGCTCGGTTCGTCTAACAGTAGAACATCAGGTTCGACAATTAAGGCTCTTGCCACCAAGACTCGCGCGTATTGACCACCACTTAAGGTATCAATTGACTGACCCCAATAGCTTTCGTCAAAACCTAAGTTAGACAAGATGATTTGAGCGCGCCATTGCTCAGAGAGTTGGATCTCAGATGGGAGATTATCGATAACAGCATCAAGCATCGACATGCTCAACAGGCGTTTAGGGAGATGTTGCTCAATAAGCGCGACTTCAGCATAAGAAGCAAAAGACACACTGCCGATAGAGTCAGGTAAGTCTTTGTTTAATAGACGTAGTAAGGTGCTTTTCCCACACCCATTGCTACCAATTAGGCCAATACGGTCACCCTTTTTAATGGTGAAAGAAAGCCCATCAAATAAGCGGCATGATGTTAGATCGTAAGAAATAGATGATGTAGATATTAATGTAGTCATTTGTTTACTCAAGTTTCAAGCGCGCGAACACGCTGTCGTCATTTGCTGACAACAACCAAGTAAACTAGAGTGAAGAAACTCTATAGAAGTTTAGTTTTAAATGCTTCGCTCAAGTTTTGGTTATCGCAGCACGATAGTGTTAAAACTTGAGTTTTGGTCGTACCAAAAAATATGCGCAAGGTAAAATTTACACACTTTCATAAAAATCCTCCTTATTTGTATTGAGTTGAACATTAGCGCTAAAAATAAATCACATTGACCTATGAGTCAAAATATTTAGTCGTATTCGACTTGGCCTCAATTTACCCAAAACTTACGTAAGCTAGGTCACCGTGACTCTGTGCATTTTTCTTGGCGTATCGCCGTAATCAATTACCGCGTAATGCTGCGTTACTCTGTTATCCCAAATAGCCATTGTTCCCTTGTCCCATTTGAAACGAACTTGAAACTCAGGGCGTCTCGCAATTTCGAACAGTTGGTTAAGTAAAACATCACTCTCTTGTCGGTCGAGCTCATTGATATAACGAGTAAATTGTTCATTGATATAGAGCGTCTCTTTACCCGTTTCAGGGTGAACTTGAACAACCGAGTGAATCACTGGTGGATTTTCTTGAGCCGTTTTGATTAACGACTTGTGCCAATCAAGCTCAATCTGATCCGACTCTATACCTTCAAAAGCCACCAGCGAATGAGTCGCAGATAAGCTCCTCAGCTTTGCTTTGATGTCTTCATCTAATGAATCAAATACAGCAGTCATCGAACACCAAATCGTATCCCCGCCTACGCTTGGAATATGTTGGGCATGCAACAACGACGCTTTCGATGGCAATTTTCGCCAGGTTAAGTCGGTATGCCAATAACTTTCCATCGGAGCATTGCCTCGCGTTGTTTCTATCACGCTCACCTGAGGTACATGCTCGACGCGAGGAAAAAACGGATGTGCTGGCTCAAGTTGTCCAAAACGATCTGCAATCATCAAATGCTGTTCTGGTGAGAGTACTTGATCACCTAGGAAGATGACTTGATGGGTAATCAGTGCCTGATACACCTTATCGAGTTCATCAGCACTGCATGTAGAAAGCTCTAATTCGTGGATGTGAGCTCCGATGTGAGGAGTAATGGGTTCTATTTTCAACATACTTTCGCTTATTGGGGATTTTGAGTTGCAGGACAGATCTGGCTACTAGGCTAATCTGACTACTAACAGTAAACCGGGAAAATGCAGATTTTCTTTCCCACTTGAAATAAAAAATCGCCTCTCCGAAACAAAAAAAGAGCCCCTAAGCTGGAGCTCTTTTCGTTTTTTGATACTTCCTGTATCCATAGACAAGTCCAATCTGTAGTACTTTCACTGAAAGCCAGATCATCGATATCTCCAGTTGTGTATCAACTTAAATCTAGCACACAATCTTCAAGCTGTTCTGAGACACAACCGAGATAATGAACTTAGTGCCACTCCATCTCACCACTTAGCACTTAGCACTTAGCACTTTGGCACCTAGCTCTAGATCGCCTTCCGTTGCCTTGAACTGTGGGTATGCTTTCTTCATGTAATCACTGATATCAACAGACGTTGGATTGCTTGTGCTTACCAGTACGTTTTCAATATCTGCAACATGCAAGCAAGCTCGACATTAGTAATGCTGATGTGGAATAAGTATTATTAATTTTACTTATGCAGAGCTAAATTCTATCTTGGCTGCATTATTCAACACCATAAACAAACGCGATTACACAGGGAAAAAGACGATGACTGCCATTACCGATTTAGACATTTTGTTAAAGTCCATGTCACCAGAGCTCATTGAAGGTGATTATGTTTTTTGTACTGTAGACGGGGGATTGGCAGACTATGTTCAGCTCAATCCAATCTCGACTTTTCGTGAGAAAGAAGGT
The DNA here is from genome assembly GCF_963889365.1 of Vibrio sp. OPT20. Lineage (NCBI taxonomy): Bacteria > Pseudomonadati > Pseudomonadota > Gammaproteobacteria > Vibrionales > Vibrionaceae > Vibrio > Vibrio sp. OPT20. The sequence goes on from NZ_CAWPOA010000052.1 coordinate 37,426, forward strand.
TTAACACTGGTTCTGAAAGAAGAAGTTGCGACCAAAGCTCAGCTAGACTTCGACGGTGTGTTTAGCCTGATTACATTGTCGGTACATTCGAGCCTCGAAGCAGTTGGATTAACGGCTGCTTTTGCGACAAAGCTTGGCTCATACGGCATTAGCGCTAACGTTGTTGCAGGCTACTATCACGACCATATCTTCGTTCAGAAAGACAAAGCTGAAGCCGCAATGAGTGCGCTTAGAGAATTTTCAGAAGCGGATTAGTAAAGAATTCTATTGTTCACAGACACAAAAAAAGCGACGTAATCTACGTCGCTTTGGCTTATTGCTTACTGTTCATTCACTGATCAGGCATCAGCTAATGAAACAGTTAAGCAAGCTTAAAAGTCGCCACTTTATCACTTAAACCAGCGGCTTGGCTCTTAAGTTCGTTCGACTCAGTTAAGCTGTCCTGTGCGCCCACAACTAGGTGGTCGGTAACATCTTTAATGGTCGTCACGTTCTGGGTAATTTCACCCGTCACATGTGTTTGCTCTTCAGCAGCCGTCGCG
>NZ_CAWPOA010000052.1:38021-63517 GCF_963889365.1 Vibrio sp. OPT20
ATTTGAGTCGCCATATCGCTGATCAAAGCAACCGCCGTGTTGATCTCTTCAAGCGCATGCGAAGCTCTGTCTGCATCTTCTACTGAATGTATCGCCAGTTTAGAACTGCTCTCCATAAGCTCAACCGCTTGCGCCGTTGTGCGCTGCAGGATATCAATTGTTGATTTGATCTCTTCTGTTGAAGAGTGGGTACGCTGTGAAAGCACACGTACTTCATCCGCTACCACAGCAAAGCCACGACCTTGTTCACCAGCACGAGCCGCTTCAATCGCTGCATTCAAAGCAAGTAAGTTGGTTTGCTCAGCAATACCTTGAATCGTTGCGAGTACTGTCGAGATCTCTTGAGCGTGCTTGTTAAGTTCGCTGATCACGTTACCCGCTTCATTCACTTCATTGGCTAGGTTATTGATAGAACCTTTAGTGTCGACGACCAGAGCGTGACCACTGTTAGTGCTTGTCGCTGAGTCTTGTGCCGCTTTTGCTGTTTGCTCGGCATGCGATGCAATCTCTTGAGTTGCACAGGCCATTTCCGTTACAGCCGTTGCCACCATTGTGATTTCTTGCTGTTGATGGTTAAGCTCATCCACAGAACGGTTCGCACGTTGAGTACTTTGCTCTGACTGGCTATTTAGCTGTTCTGACTGCCCACGGATATGGCCAATCAACTGCTGTAAGCTTCCAACAAAGGTATTGAAGTTATGAGCCAACTCGCCCACTTCATCTTGGTTTTCTACATGAATGCGTTGAGTCAAATCACCGCTACCATTCGCGATTTGCGCCAATGCTTGAGATACGTGGTTCAACGGACGGAATAGAATAGTACACAAAAGGTTAAACAGTATGGTACATACAATGACGACCAGCAGTGTCACTAAAACTTGACCAATCACTGCATCAAATAACGGTGCAACCAGAGAGTCATGATTAACAACACTCACTGTAATCAGGCTCGTTCCGTCAATAGCACGTGCGTACAGAACATAGTCGCTGCCATTCAGCTCGATAGAAGTGTCTTTACCGCTAGTCAGAGCCTTTTGTACATCGGAGAAATTTAACCCAAGTGAACTGATATTCTTGTTCAGTAACTTAGTGTCAGGGTGCGTATAAACCGTGCCTTTGTTGGTCGCGATGAACATGTAACCTTCACCTGGAAGAATCACCTGCTCTAGACTGTTTAAGATGTCTGTAATTTCTACATCAGCACCCAACACAACCTGTTGCCCATGCAGTTGCATTGCTGTTCCTAATGAAACAACGTTCGCCCCAGTTGCTGCAGCAACCGTTGGGTTATCCATGAACACCTTGCTTGGGTTCGCAACCGCATTGGTGTACCAACCCCATAAACGGGGATCATCATTGCCCGGCGGCAGTACTACTCCGTTCGCGTTCTTTTGCGAACCATCAGGAAATGCCAAGAAGACATTATCAAAAGAGGCTGAGTCACGAACCTGTTTTAGATGAGTCACCAAGCTTTCTTGTTTGGACTCTTTCGAAAGAGAAGTAAGCGCACGCTCTTTGGATAAGATCCAATCCGATACATATTGATTGTACGAAGCCGATGCGCCCTCTAAGCGCTGTTCAACTTCAATATCCAATCTTTGCAGTGAAGCACGAAAAGACAATGCCTCAACCAAAATCCCCCCCAGGATAATGGCCATACTGGCTGAAATCGCCAGCTTATTTTTAAGCGAGAGTTTCTTGAACATAGGAAACCTATAATTTGGAAGTAAAAAACCGTGGCGAACAAATTGGTTGCCAAAGCGGTTTGCAAGCGGGATATATTTTACGCTTTAAAATAAATTAAGAAACCAGCTAACCGGTTGAATTATTCATATGTGTGAGTAAGAGCACGCATCGTAACCCATTGATTTAGAGAATGGTGAACTCTAAGTTTTGAATTAGAGACGAGAATAAGTTCAACGGGTAGGTGTCAAACTTTAGGGCTGGTAAAGGCGCAGAACACGCCATTTCTCACAACCTAAATAGCGTTACGAGTTTTGATCCATTAATCTAATCGTTCATTCTGTCGTCTGAGTTTTCCTATGTCCCGAAGCCAACGTCTCTTTGACCTACTCCAACTATTACGTTGCCATAAATACCCAGTTACCGCCGACTACTTGGCGATAGAACTCAATGTAAGTACTCGCACCATTTATCGCGATATCGTGACGTTGCAAGCACAAGGTGCTGAAATTGATGGTGAAGCAGGAGTTGGCTATCTGTTAAAACCGACCTTCACTCTCCCTCCGATGATGTTTTCAACGGAAGAATTGGAAGCGTTACGGCTTGGCGCGGAATGGGGAGCCAAGCAAGCCAATGGGGAATTCAGTGAGTCAGCTAGAAATGCCATTGCCAAGATTTCTGCTGTGTTACCTGCTGACCACCAGGCCAAACGCAGTGAAGATATCGTGCGTATTGCTTCAATCATTGAAGTCGCAGAGTTAACCATTGACCTGTCGGACATCAAGTTCGCAATTAAGCAACAGAACAAAGCTGAGATTCATTACACAGACGCCAAAGCTAAGATTAGCTCTAGAATCGTTTGGCCAATGTTGATTGGCTTATTCGAACAACAATATGTCTTGGTCGCTTGGTGTGAAACGCGAAGTGCGTATCGTAATTTCAGGCTCGACAGAATTACCGAATGGAAAATACTTGAGCAAAAGTACCAGCATGCGCGCCACGACTTGATCAAAGATTGGCAGAACATGGAAGGCATTGCAGATAAAGTGATTCGCTACTGACAAAAACTGTCACAGGGGTTAGATACATTGCTGTGGTCCCAAACCGGGCTCAACACAAAAACCGAGTTAACTGAAACCAACACGGCAAACCCAATTGAACAGTTCAGGAGCTACTATGTTTACCATCGATTCATTTGTTCTTTATGTCACTGACATTCACCGCAGCATGGATTTCTATTCTAAAGCCTTTGATTGCGAGCCAAAGCTTCTATCACCGACCTTTGCTGCTCTAGACTTTGCAGACAACGTTAAAATTACACTCAAACAGTCAGATGTTCTAACCCCAGCAAGTAGCATCAAGGGTGGTGGCACCGAGCTCTCCATGCCTGTTGCAGACAAAGAGACACTAGAAAGTCTTTACCAAGCATGGAAAGAGAAAGGCATTCAGTTTGAACAAGAACCAGAAAAGTCGGTTTATGGCATCAACGTCCTTGCTGTTGATCCAGACGGACACCGTATCCGCGTCTTCGCTTAAACGAATAAGAGCAAGCCGTATTTAATCCGCTTGCTCATCTCATCTCATCTCATCTCATCTCATAAAAAGCTTACTAACCGAAATCTAGAGTCAGCAATAGTCGTGTCTCATTTGGTGACGTAACTGGTGAACGATGCACAAGGCCTGCATTTTCGTTGCCACTCCAGCGATCCCCTTTTAGTAACGCCACATCACCGCTCGAAAGTTGTTGGATATCTGACTCATGATTGTATAAGCCTGACGCTGAATCTGGCTGTCCGTTAGCCCCTCGCCCTAGCTTAGAACGGTCGACTAAGTCGTTTGACAACCATTGCGTCGCAACACCATGATAAGTGGTCACTAAGCGGCAAGGTACTTGGTCAAAATGGAAACGAGGACACATCGCCTTATTCAGAACCGCCAAACGGAGCCCTACTTCTTCAAGATCGAACAAACAACAGAACATATCCACCAGCTCTGCCATGTTTTCTAATAACGCTTTAGAAGCGGTTCCATCGGTGGCAAATTCCAATTTATCGAAAGCGTTGTCTGGTGACAGGCTAATAGATTTACTGAAGCTAGGATTCGAGGCGATGAATTCACTGATTGCCGTCGTTAAACCTCCATTAAACTGTCGCTGCCATACCGTTATATTAATATCGCTTTGGTAGATATCCGCTAATACCGTTGGCTGCTCAGAAGCGCTAAGTCCAGGCTTATGATTCGCCTGATCCTTGATACTCACAACGGAACTAATGTTAAGTGGCTGATTGCTATTCGTTATCAAAGGCTTGGTTAACACGGCATTCAATACGTCATCTCCTTGATGCATGCTTATCGTTTCTCTTTTAATACTGCAAACATCGTTCACAGTAATAGTGACTTTTAGTTATGTTATAACATAACTAAATTTGCACAAGTAACTTTGCCGATCATGGTTCCAATAATATGGCGATGCTCTACCTTCGTCAGGTAATTTGATGAATGCTGAACTAAGCTTCTATCTATCTTTTTCTAATTTACCTTTAGTTCAAATAAAGATCTCCAAAAATGCACGACTCGAGAGCGTTAAACTTGTGAATTCATCAATGTGGTGACAACTTATGAAAAAACTAATCTCTACACTCGGCCTCCTATGCACCGTTATCTCCGCTCAATCATTCGCGGAAACGGGCTACACGTTAGACCCCAATTTATCGAATATCACATTCGCAACCATCAAGAAGCAGTTTGTTGTTGAGCCCGCATCCATCAAACCTTTATCTGGTGGTCTTACCGAAGCGGGTCAGTTTTCCATATTGTTGGACGTAAAAAGTGTGAGTACTGGCGTGGCTATTCGCGATCAGAGGCTCAATGAGCTCTACTTTGAATCGATGACTTTCCCTGAAGTGAAGATATCTGGAAAAGTTGAACCGTCAATGTTGTCTGGTGACCCAAAAAGAACAACCATTGCAGCGGAGGTTACCTTGCACGGCGTAACAAAAACGATTGATTTTCCCGTTTTAATCGTTCCATCAGAAGAGTTAGTGATGGTCAGTTCAGCCTCGACAATCATCGTCAATGGCGCTGATTTTGGAATATCGACAGACAACTTGAACAAGCTATCAGCTACCGTTGGTGGGTTAGCGATTTCCGACAAAATCCCTTTAAGCTTCAATCTGCTCTTCGATAAATAATGGGGTCACACCTAGCCAGTTAGATCTTTCTTAATTCACATTCATCTATCGTTTAAGGTGGATGAATGTGAGTTAGAGCCGGCAAGTCAGTGCACAGTTCTAGATAAACAAATCACTCATGTTCAATTAAAGCGGCCGGTCGTCCAACTTTAGTCTAACCATTAATCACTCAATTCTACGGTGATTAAAACAATCGCTTATTGCCCTATCCTCCGCAGAACAACACATCCACCTAAGTGTTTAAACACACTCGCTATTTACCTATCTCAAACCGGTTTTAAATGAGCAAATTATATGACTAACCGCCTAGTGATATTGATGGCGAATAATGTCAGTATGCAAAACTAAACAAAGATCTTGTCCTAGTGCTAGAACATCTAGCTAAACCTAAAAAGAGCCTTTTCATGCTGAATAAACACATCGTTAATCGAGACAGCTTGGCTGGAATGGGGGCGACTCTAATAGGCAACGGGATCGGTAGGTTTGCCTATATAGCATTAATGCCGGCTCTCATTCAAAGTGGTTGGTTTAGCGAAAGTGATGCATCTTACCTTGGTGTCGCGACCCTTCTTGGGTACATATTGGGTGCACCTGCTGCCAACATACTGCTGCGTTACTTTAGTGCTGGGCAGTTAATTCGATTCGCTATGTTGATAAGCAGTTTTAGTTACTTAGGCTGTGCGCTACAAGAGGCGCCCTTAACATGGTTCTATGTTTGGCGAACGTTGGCTGGAATTGCGGGAGCCTTATTAATGGTTGTCGCCCCACCAGTGATTGTCCGAAAGTTTAATCCCGATGTGAAGGCGCGTGTCAGCGGTGTCATATTTTCAGGCATTGGACTTGGTGCGATGTTATCAGGCACATTAATCCCAGTGCTGATCTATTTTAGTGTGGTGTCGGCTTGGATTGGCATGGGAGCCATCGCATTAGTCACAACGATACTGACTTGGAATGCATGGCAAACCCAACCTAACACGTCTAAAGCGCCTTATATAAAATCCTCTTTCTCTCAGCTCTCAAAGCCAAAACTAATCAGTGTTGCGCTTATTCTGTTAGCGTATACCTTCGACGCTATTGGCTACTTACCCCATACCTTGTTTTGGGTAGATTACATCGTGCGCGAACTGGGTATGTCGTTTAGCAGCGGTGGTCTGTTCTGGGCTACCTTTGGTATTGGTGCCGCCATTGGACCATTGATTACCGGTATCTTGGGAGACAAGTTAGGGCTTAAAAAATCCCTCTGTATTGCATTTAGCCTCAAGGCTTTAGGCGTCGCATTACCGCTTGTTAGTACACACCCTATCGCGCTGTTAATTTCTTCATTACTGGTTGGTATTTTCACGCCGGGAACGGTAACTCTAGTGTCGACTTACACGTTGGAGATTGTAGGCTATGAACTGCATACCAAAGCGTGGGCAGGCATGACACTCTCTTTTGCCGTATCACAAGGTGTGGTTGGGCTTTTGACGGCGTACTACTTAAATCATATGGCTTCATACGACGTGTTATTCACCGTTAGTACTGCTGCTTTGATGCTGTCTGCGGTGTGTACCTTAATGACTGTAACTCACTCTAAGCCTGAATACTTGACCTAGATCTAAGCTAACTTCCTCAGTTCATCTGACGAATATAATAAAGGATTATCATGCAACTCTACTTAAATGAAACCTCCCCGTTTTCACGCGTGGTCGCAGCAACTGCGCTTCTATCACGCTGCTCTCCTTTGTCTTTTGTTTGGGTTGATCCATGGAGCTCCCCGGCCAATCTAAAAAGCGTCAATCCGTTTTGTTTAATTCCAGCACTCAAACTTGAAGACGGAACCGCACTAACGGAAAGCTTATGCATTTGCCAATACCTAATTGAAACGTACCAGCCTCAAACGCTACGTCAGGTAACGTTTAGTCGTGCCAATGAAATGCAAACATTAGGAACAGCAAAGACCTTAATGGAGATCGCGTTTAGAACCGCGGCATTGATTCGCTATGCAGACAGTGACAATGCGCTTATCCATAGAGGGCAAGAAGGTATGGTTGCCGCCCTAGAGCAACTTGACCAAGAGATAAAAAAACAAGGGCTAGAATCCCTTTTGAGCGACAACTTGGCCACGTTGTATCTCCATGTCGCTTTAGATTACGTCCAGTTTCGACATACTGAATTGTTTGATGAAGTGAACAACCGTAACATCATCGATTTTTTACACCTTTCCCCCTTTGCAGACGTACTGACATTTATAAGCATTGAGAGTTTGGCAAACAAGCCTGATTATGAAACGTTGCTTGATTCGTTCGGTCGGGATACCTAAAAGCATCCAGAACTAGAATGCGTAAAGCCTTGAATTCAACGTGAGATAGGCTCAGAGGTGTCGTTGATGTCACATGTCGTTACACAGCATGACGTGTTAAGGCTTTACATCTTGGGCGAGGTAAACAACAATCCCTGAGAATAAATCCATAACATAATGTATTTAGAAATTATGAGTAGTACAGAAAACAAAAAATCGAGTCCTCTTTTCGAAGTCGTATTTAACGTCCTTCTTCCTTCATTCATCTTAATGAAGTTCAGTGGAGAGGAGCATCTCGGAACAGGCTTAGCATTACTTGTCGCCCTTGCCTTCCCTATTGCTTACGGTGGCATGGAGTTAATCCGCAACAAGAAGTTCAACTTCATCGCGGCGCTTGGCTTCGTCAGCGTGTTATTAACGGGTGGCATTGGTTTCTTCGAACTAGATACTCGTTGGTTAGCGCTAAAAGAAGCATTAATACCCGGCCTAATTGGTTTAGCGGTTCTTGGATCGACCTTCACTCGCTACCCGTTTATCCAAAAAGTTATCTTTACACCAGCTCTGTTAAACATATCTCTTATTGAAGAGCGTTTAAGACAGTTCGGTAACCAAGCAAAGTTTGATCGTTGTCTAATGACATCGAACTACCTATTCGCAAGTACCTTCGCTTTCTCTTCTGCGATGAACTATTTCCTAGCGACTTGGATTGTGACAAGCCCTGCCGGCACTGCAGCCTTTAATGAAGAGTTGGGTAAGCTCACGCTATACAGCTACCCAGCCATAGCTATCCCTAGCATGCTGATGATGTTAGGTATTTTCTATTACATTTGGCGCCAAGTTCGCGCTATGACGTCACTAGAAACAGAGAAAATCTTTATTACTAAGTAGATCTTACCGAACTAACTTAGTGTTTCGTCCTAAAATAGAAACACACACCAAAAGCTCAGCACATTCGCTGGGCTTTTTTGTTTCTGCTCTCTCATTTATCCGACAAGTGATACGCTGAATTATGATTAGCTTTCTCAAAAAATGAGAGATAACGTTCACCTTTCCCATACTAGCTTGATAGCTAGCATTTAAATTACTGATAGCTAAAGAACTGCATTCGGTTATACTGAAAGATGATTTAACGCTCAATCTTGTTGATTACTTTACAAAACCCTGCCTAGGTGTTAACACTATTTCAGCCCTTATTGCTAAGATAGAACAAGCTTGGCCTTAAAGTTAAGCGCCAGCCGTACTCAATAAGGAATATAGAATATGAACAAATCTCAGTTGGTTGAACACATCGCAACTTCAGCAGACATCTCAAAAGATCAAGCAGGTTCAGCGTTAAACGCACTTGTTGAAGGTATCTCTAACACATTGGCTAAGGGTGATGATGTTGCCATCCTTGGTTTCGGTAGTTTCAAAGTTAATTCTCGTGCAGCTCGCACTGGTCGTAACCCACGAACCGGAGAAGAGATTCAAATCTCAGCATCAAAAACGCCTGCGTTTAAAGCAGGTAAAGCACTAAAAGAGTCATGTAACGCTTAGAGTAAATACGATCTCAAAGCAGAATCCAAGGAAGATTACTATGTCTATAACCAAAGAAAAAGTTAAAGCTAGCCGCAGTAAAAAAGCAGGCAAGTCAACCAAAGCACAAGCCGAAACGCCCAAGACTCGTCAACGCATTGAAGAGCTTATGGAAGAGCGTGAATTGGCAAAACTGTTAGAGTTATAGTTTGTTATTCTTCTAATGCCACTGCAGCCTTGCAGTGGCATTTTTGATTTAAGAAACAGCGCTTCACTAATCAAGTGCTTATACCGATTAACCCTTTCAAGCGACCTCTTTCTGCAATTCAGTCACCCCATTAATGCGTTGATGCAATTTGGTATCGATAGTCAACGAGATTAGAAAACTCAGCAATGCAATAATAGCTCCTGTAACAAACACCCATTGATAGCCAGACATCCACACCACTCCCAATAAGAATGGCAGAAATACTGCGGCGATATGATTGATAGTAAACGAAAGACTCGCCGTGGACGCCACTTCGTTTGACCGGACGGTTTTCTTAAAGTAAGTAGTCAACGCTATCGCAAAACTGAAAATGATGCTGTCGACAACGTATAGCCCACCTGCCAGATAATGATTCTCTACAAAAGCATACGATAAGAACACCAACATCAACGCCACATACTCAATCAGTAGAGCTCTCTTTTCTCCTACTCGGTCAATAAAACGACCCACCACAGGTAATGCAACAGTGGCGGACAAGCTTGATAACATAAATAGAGCGGCCATCATTGCGATCGTATAATGGAATTTGGTGACCATGAGTAAGCCTGCAAACACGACAAAGATCTGTCTTCTTGCCCCGCTTAGAAAGGTCAATATGTAATATGTGGTGTATTCACGACGTACAATAAGCTTGGTGTGCTGTCGTTCACCGCAGCTAGCATTTTTGAATGTGAGTAGATAAAAAGCTAACCAGAAGCACGCTGTACCACTAGCAAAAAATATAGCCTTATCTGATACACCAAAAACATAATTGGCGACAATAATACATATGAAAGTCACCATGGAGAAAAAGGATGCCGCGGCTCGAATCCTCCCCATGGATTCACTAAAGTTTTCCGTACCTAGAAGTTGTGTAGACAGTGATTTATTCACTGCTTCTAGATAATGAAAACCAACAGACATCAGGGTTGTGCTGAAATAGAAGCCATAGATTGAGGGTAAGTAACCCGTTATGGCAACGCCTAATCCCAGCGCAGCGACAGAGAGCACCGCAACTTGTTGTTCAGAAATAATAAGTAATAGAAACAGCACTGTAAATGAGAGTAAACCAGGGATCTCCCTTACACTCTGAAGCAGACCAACGTCCGCTCCTGTCATGCCCACGGTATCGACAGCGAAATTGTTCATGACAACTCGCCACCCCGTATTCGCTATTACAGAGGCAATAGCGATGATCACTAACATCGAAAATGAACTTCTCGATGTTAACAAGCGTACCCAGCCAATCATTTATACCACCGACTTCATCGGCTTCTGTCTTAAACAACCGTAACTGCGCGGTGATATGCTTCCTGCCATGTTTAATTCCTCAAAGTATCTTTACTCCGAAAAATCAGTCATATGAAACTCAGCTTCGGAATTGGGAAGAATACTACTCGCCAGACAATTGTTACACGATCGTTTTGTAAATGTTACTTTTTGCATTTATCAATCTGCGTTAAGCGTAAAGGCCGCCCAAAATTTGAACGTTAAGTAACTGACTTAATTACATTGTCATACATACTCATACATACCCAAATCGCATTTTTCACTATCATCATTTTCATTGTTAGTTATGAGAGTCAGGGAAATGTTCGCAACACTAATGTGTTGGTGCAGCGTTTCTTTTTTGAGGTGATTATGAATGTCGTTCGCATGGGAATAGAAGCCAATACCCATAAAAATAAGGGTAAGTACAAGGCGATAATTAAGTTTACTATTCGAGCCCTGTTTTACTATTCAGCCACTAGAAAAATGAGTGAAAATTTCAACTCTGAAGAGAGAAAGCTGTTATTTATCAAACAGCCTAACTTCTTATCTAAATTTGTAACTCCCTACTTATGTACTGGCTTTAGCAATAAAGAAAAGATAGAAATCTTATCCAAGCACTACGACTGGTTTGAAGAAACCTTCGCAACAGAAGCTAGACACCAAATCTATAATGAAAGACTCAATCTTTTAAAACTAGAGATAGATGACAACGTTTATCTGGTTAATCTCAGCTTTGAAAGAAACGCGAGAAAAGAGGGTGAACTGACAATTTCATTGACCAATTCTCTACTCGAAAAAATGTATAGCATCTCGTTCACTGTTTTCGACAACAGCATCTACATTGGTGGTATTCAGGGTGGAGCCAATGACAATGGATTTAGCCGTACATTCACAAAAGCTTTCTACGGTTTAAGACCTAAATCCTTCATGGTAGAAACACTACGACTGTTAGCCATTAGCTTAGGTATCGAAAATATCTATGCGGTAAAAGAATCTGGCCATGTGTCGAATTCATTACGCTACGGCAAGAAAAACAAAGACATCAGCCTTAAGTACGATAATTTATGGGAAGAGCACGATGGACAGGTACATGACGACTATTTTTATCGTCTACCGATCAACCCAAACAGGAAAGACCTTGAGGCTCTAAAACGCCAAAAACGTAAATTATATCGTGAGCGGTATGCGTGGCTAGATCAGTATGAAGAAGAGCTAAAAAACAAAATGAGCCACAACATTCAAGTTCAGTTTAACTAACAACTGCATTCTAAATAGGTGCTAACTTGCTGGACTTTCTGGCGCTCCCTCTTTCTTTTGTGACAAACACAAGGCCTCGTAACACGAGGCCTTAGAATCGAGAAGCAGCTCTGTACTTATCTTTCTGATTTCACTCAAACTTCCTTTTCAACTTGAGTCATTCTTTTTCTTACTCATACGAATCAATAAAGGCTCGGAGTGCTTGCTGGTCAACAATTTCCAACCCTTGGTCTCCTTTTCTGATGAAACCTTTGTCTAATAGGTCTTTAACCGCTCTTCGATACACTCTGCTCGATGTGCCAAAACGTTCCGCTTCTTGATTCACTTTATCGAAACCGCCTAACACAGTATTTGTCTGGCTTTGAACCAATAAGTCGTAGGCAATGTTGTAGGTAATTGAGTGTAAAAGACGGTTAGTGTAAATGCCCATAGAGTCTTGATAATCTTCCGCTAATGCAGAGGCAAAGAAGAACATCATCTCCGGATTTTCATGTAGTGCTTCTGCTAGTTTCTGAATGCAAATGACATCAACTTGCATTTGTTCGTCAGCCACTACGTTCCACTGACAAGGTGTCTGAGTGAAAAACTCCATCTCACCAAAGATATGGTAATCGCAATTCACCTCACCCAATTGAAAGCGTCGCCCATTAGCCGCAGAAATACTCATAGAGACTCTCCCTGCGGGCACTACATAAAGGTACTTAAGCTGCTCACCTTGACGTAGGATTTCATCGTTTTGATTGAAGTAACGAGAGTTAACTTGGTGTTGGTAGATGAGATCTCTAAATTCAGAGCTTTTTTGTTCTAAGTAATTTTTAAAGCGTCCGCTTGAGTATGGTGCAATCTTCATACTTACTCTCTCATTGCATTACTGCTGTTTATATTCAAACGATTGTAACCACTTAAACCACAGGAGAGAACCCAATAAAAAAGCGACGGTCTCCCATCGCTTTCGTCTTGCATTTATTCAGGCTCTTATTGAGTAATTAATGCTTCCAGTGCCGCTAATGATGCTAGCCGCTCTCCTTGCATCATTGCCTCGGCCTCATCGACATATTGCCCAACGCCCTCCTTTACATCTTGTTCGTACAAGACAACATTGTTCAAGATAGAAGCTACATTAAGCCCTCTCAAGCGTCCCACGGTAAACAGCGCGGATGTTTCCATGTCTGCACCTAAAATGCCTTTGCCATTCCAGTACTGACAAAGCGCCTGCTCGTCATCGGTATAAAAACTGTCGTGTGAGCGTACCGTGCCCAAATAGTAAGGTGTTATTTGCTGCTGCAAGAACTTGTCTAGCTCTTTAAGCAGAGAGAAGCTTGCATAGGCGGGATACGACGGCTTAACGTAAGCGGTAGAACCACCATCATCGCGAACCGCGCCCTCTGCAATAATTAGCTCACCAAGCCCGATATGTGACTGCATCGCACCTGCAGACCCTACTCGAACGATATGAGTGACACCACAAAACTTAAGTTCTTCTACCGCAATGATCATTGAAGGTGCGCCAATACCAGTGCTGCAAACTGATATCGCTTTCCCTTGATGAGTTCCAGTGAAGATTCGATACTCTCGGTTCTCAGAAACCATCTCGACATCTTCAAGCAAGCTCGCGATTCGATTCGCTCTATCAGGCTCCCCACAAACAATGACTAACGGAGCAATTTGCGTTTCATCAACACCGATATGAGGTTGCTTTGCCATCTTCACTCCTAAGAAGCCGTTGCTTGAGTTAACGATTTATCACTGTTTCGTTTAGCTGTGCGTGCCCACTCACGAGTACCGTTTGCCGCAATAAACATTAAGATTGCGTATTGAACAGACATTGCGTACACACCCTGCGTCGCATAAATACCAACACTGATAATGTTAATCACAATCCACAGTATCCAGTTTTCAACATACTTACGTGTCATAAGAACTTGAGCAACAATAGATAGAATGGTCATCGTGGCATCCCAGAATGGGAACGCATCAGGTTCAAGTACTGGTTCCGTTAAATCAGCACCAAATAGATTCAAGCTATCAACCGCGATGTTTGCCAACGCAAAGAAGAATGGGTCGATATACATTGTGAGCAGTGCAATCGAAATCGCACACGCTGCAGCTGTTGCTACTAGTTTGTTTTGGCTCAACCAGCGAACTTCTAGCGTTTCACCTTGCTCATTAGGGCGTGTCCATGCGTACCAGCCGTAAATGTTGGCGCAGAAGAAAAAGAGTTGAAGAAGTAACAGTCCGTATAACTGAATTTGGAAAAATATAACCGCAAATAAGGTGACATTCAGTAACCCGAACAGGTAATTAATGGTTTTTTCTTGGCTTGCAAACCAAATACACAGCAAACCAAATACGGTGCCGAATGCTTCAATCCAGCTCATCGCGTAGCCATCCCCTATTGGGATATTGACTAAGGTATTATTGATATCAAGTAGGGCGAATAGGTCCATCGGGGTGTCCTTTATTATTTGATTTTTGTAGCACCTATCTTATTGCGCCGATAGAAACAAAGAGGAGGACATTTGTCCCCCCTAGATTGCATGCGATCATAAATCAGAATAATAATTCCGGAAAATCAAATTCACAGAAAGGTGTCATCGCCCTACCAACAGTCTTGATGTCGAAACTCCAACAGCAGAACAAATCACTTCCAAAAACGAAACTTTAGCTTACTGGCTTTAAGCTGATATCGCGTTGACGAGCGCTCTTGAGAAGCGCATGCTTTTATTTCGAGCAGAATCGTTTTTGGCCGTGTAATCGCCCCATAACTCATTCTGTGCAACGTACTCAATTGAATGGCAGGTCACATGAATAAGATTGTTATGTTAGTAATGGGGCTGTTTTTTACCAGTCGATTGTTTGCCAGTATTGTGCCGCATGTTGGTCAACTTGAGCATGATGCGCCTATTCTCCTTCGCTCTGCATTGATTGTGGGCGTTGCGGCTTATGTCGTTTGGACAGCGTTCAAATATTTCAAGAAGAACAAAGCCTCTGGTTCAGAACAACTCTAGGGATAGGCATTAAAAATGTTTGAGAGTCAGCAGTTAAACTCGGTTACTTATCTACAAAATAGTCGACCAAGATTTTACGCCACTTTCGCGACTCACGAATTTTCAGAAGAGCACGGTTAATTTCTTCTTCATACGAGTTATTTTCAGTGATGATAAAGCCATAATTCTGCTTTTCGAGTTGATACGGCAACACCTCCAGATCATCGAACTGCCCGCTTATTCTGCCATTACCGATCATATATTTGAGCACCACATCATCAGCGACAATCGCCTCCACTTCGCCTTCCTCTAAAGCCGCCAACAGTCTTGGCATATCGATATAACTCTTGTGTCGAATACCAAAGCTTGTGAGCATCAAAGAAGAAGTCGTCGCGACTTTTGCCCCTACTTCAACATCCGCAAGATCATTCACGCCTTTAATATGGGAAGAGCCTTGGCTAAGCGTAAGCTTGCTGGCTAATACCGCAGTAATACTGGCGATGAAAAGCATACTCAGCACACCAATGAACACCGTAGCAATTCGTCCGGTTAAGCTCTTAAACTCAAAATAATTGAATGGGCCTCGAGTGATAAAAAGCAAACCCAATATGAAACTTTCTAACCAACGGCCCGTTCGGCTTTTCATCGAATAGAGCTTTTCATTTTCACCGTGTTCCAATACGTAAAAAAAGGCACCAATCACACCAGAGGTAAAGACGATAACGCCAATGATCAGCCACAATGCAGGGTTTAAGAAAATGGCGTGTAAGGTATGAAGGTAACCTTGCTTCTTCACTGCGATAGCGAGGTGAGTTTCATAAAAGGAATGGGAAAAGTCAGCAAACAACTCACGCTCTGGGGTGATTGAAATACAAGAGACACCGATGTCGATTTGCTCTGTTTCAATCGCATTGAGTAATTCATCCAAACGGTGATTCTCTATCGTGTACTCAACGTCCATTTCTTTTGCGATCTGTTCCCAAAGCTCGACACTCAGGCCATTCCATTGACTTTCCATCGAACTGATCACAAAAGGAGGACACGGGTACACTCCGACTTTAAGTGGAGAAGAAGAGGCAAAAGTACTGAAGAATAAAAAAAGAGAAACGATTGAAGTGACACCGTATCGGAGTGTCGATTTGAAGTATTTGTGCATCAGCAGCCCTCCAGAAGAAGGCAGCAATGAATTGAATCGAGTACGAAGGCTCGACTAATGAACACACATCAGCGCGATCAGAAGTGAAGAAAGATTATGATAAATTCAATACTGCCCTAGCTTTATTCGTTATTACCTTAACTATAGAAAACCTCTATTTATTGTGCAAAACAATGGGCGTAACAAACTAACGGCATAGGGAACATCAGATCGATAACTAGTGGGATGACATAAACTGGCTTTGTGCCGACGAACATAACTTTCCGCACTGCGTAATTTGGCTTTCAAGGAAGTAGATCTTACGTCTGCTTTTGACCCATTGGGCACGAACTTCCACTTCTTGACCAATGGAAATAGGATGATGAAAGCGAGACGTTAAACTCACCGTCATTGCAGTGATATTATTTTGGAACAAACAATGCAGCATCGCACTGTCATGTAACGCGGTGACAATGCCACCCTGCATGATGCCATCGTAGCCCTCAGCTTTATCTGTTGGTACAATCTTGGCCCTGGTTTTATATTTAGCTAAAGCTTCACTCTTAATTGAAGCTTCATGATTGGCCAAGGCTTTATGATTGACTAAAGTCTCGCGCTCGCCAACGGCTTCAAAACAAATGGGGCTGTCTGCGAAAAAACCTTGGCTGCACACTTGGCAACGCCGATGGTTGTGTGGAATGAAAACCTTCATACTTACCTTTTAACCTTAAATACCTAGAGATTAATATGGCTCGACCAAAAAAACATCGCCAGTTATGCACCCGAGCGGCTTACTCTTGCTTTAAGCCTAATGGTGTTCCTATGGACGAGCTTCATAAAGAAGAATTGCTATTAGAAGAGTTAGAAGCCTTACGCTTGGCTGATCAAGAAGGATTGAGCCAACTTGAAGCCGCTGAACATATGCAGGTGTCTCGCCAAACGTTCGGCAACATCATCAAGCGTGCACGAGCCAAAGTCGCCAAGTGCATCGTCAACGGTCACGCGTTGGTGATTCAAAGCGCTTAACTCGCGAACTAGCCCAACGTTAGTTAACCCAACGTTAGCTAGCTCAACGACAGTGAATTCTCGATACTTAGCTTGATGGCTCTAAGATCTGATACAGCTTTCGACTCTGCCCTTCACACACATCTTTGCAATTGCATTCACGCTCAATATCTAACTGCGCAAGCCCTCCACAGCTGCCTTTGATTGGCTTGCGAGAAAAAATTACACCTATCGCCATCAACGCGACGATTCCGACAAACCCCAATAGCGTCAACAAAAAGGTCATTTTCGGAACCCTCGAATACCCCCTAAGTGATTCGGCTGTGCCATAAGAATCGCGGCGTCTTTCTTGCGCCCTTGCTCACAGCAGCCTTTCTTACTACTCCCTTTATTACTGTGCCCTTTTTTACTGTGACAAACGTTGCGAGGTTCGCGACCGTAATCGAGATCGGTCACTTCCCGTAGATTGTCGAAATCCAAAGTCCCGATTTCTGCCTTACCTGTTGATGCCAAGACTCTAATATCGTGGTTGAACAAGTGCGCTAGCATCTTCTTCCCTATGTGACGGACGACTACAGATTTCACATCGTAAGAACGGAGGACAGAGATCCATTGCTTCTTTTTATTGCAAGCGGTGTCGGACTCAACCAAAGGAACAATCTGCTTTATTTGTCGTTGTTCATCGACAATCGCAATCTGTGGGGAACGAGCAAAATGGTTGCCTACATGAAGGTCGCGACAAGGTACTGCGTATAACATAGTAACTTCCTGTTATTGATGATCAGAAGTTCAGCATACGCCCCATTATTGGCATATGCCAATAACTATCATGTGAAAAATAAGATTTACTGGATCGACAGGTAAGATCAAAAGCTACAAGCTACAAGCAGCCAATAGGGTTGGCGCAGGTTACTGTACCTCCCGAACCTGTTCATGGAGAGCCTCCCTTCCCCAAAAACAAGAATGCCCCACTAGTGCGGGGCATTCTTTGTACGTGCGAGCTGAAATTTCAAAGGCAGAAGTGACGATATAAATCGTTGTTACAACGAAAGAGTAAAAGTACTTCCCACACCCAGTTCAGATTCAACGACTAACGTTCCTTCTAGATTCTCGACCATGGCAAGCGCTAAAGATAATCCAAGACCATACCCCTCGATATTGCTGCGGCTGCTGTCGACTCGGTAAAGTCGTTCAAAAATCAAATCCTGATATTTCTGTTCAATGCCAACACCAGTATCTTGGATGGTTATCGCGATCTTACCCTCTGAACTTTGCTCGGCTTTGACCGTCACTCTTCCTTCGGGCTCGGTGTACTTAATCGCGTTATCAACAAGGTTAACCAACACCTGAGTCAATTTGTCAGGATCTGACTGAATAACAAGAGCATCAGCGCTCTCAACCTCAAGCTCAACTTGTTTATCTTCTGCGACATCTTCATACCAGCTCACAACATTGGCAATCACATCAGAGACCTGAGTCGGTACTTTCTGTGGTATGCGTTTTCCGGTCAGCTCGTCGTTCAACTTCATCAAGGCGGTTAACATATTGCTTGCCTGCATGGCGTGTTCAGAACAATCTGCCAATGCGTCTTTCATCGCTTGTTGGTCGGCGTTATTGAGCAATGCCGTTTGGGAAGCTAACGTAATACGCGACAAAGGAGTTCGAATATCATGAGCGATCGCATCGACGGTCGTATTCAAGGTTGTCGTCACGTGCTGTAACTTGGCAACCGCAGTATGGACACTAGAGCTGATCACGTTGAGCCCTTGCGGTAAATCAGATTCGGCTTCATTTTTAGTGCTAGGAAATTCTAACTGCCCTTTTTTCAGCTTATCGAGCAGGTCGCCAAAGGTCACTAACGGAGACATGGCACTCTGGATGATGTTACGAGTGAATACTGCGGTCACGGCCACGAGAGCAAGCAACGCATATAAGGTCATTAGCCATTGATTGTAGGCGATAAAGTCTCTTGCTCGGTTATCCAAAACCAACCAGAAATCATACTGCTCCCCTTCAATAGGCAACGACATATAGGGACTCAAGATGAAGCTCTCTAACCATGAACGATTCTCATCAATTTGATAGCTAGAAAAAGACTGTTCTGTCGATAAATGTTGAACACCAGCGATAAACACACCATCAGATGAAGCGCCCTTCTCAAGCTTATACGCCGCAATGTTGTTTTCGAGTAACCGGTGAGGGTTAGCCTCTAAAACATGAATCAATCGCTCACTCGAATCGTAAGTCAAAATACGCTGATACTCGGTCGACATAGACGTAAGGATCTTCTTTTCCGTTTGGTAAAGGTCGAAAAAGAAGATAGCCCCAACAATCAGTTCCACCAGCAGCAAGCAGAGCAGTAAGGTCGACATAAAACGAACCAACAAATGTCTCTGCGTTTTAGCAAGCGCCTGTTCAATACTACGACTTGAGGACATAGCCAACACCTCGAAGTGTGTGAATTAATGGCTTAGAAAAACCCTTATCAACTTTGCTGCGAAGCCTACAAACCAAAACATCGACCACGTTGGTTTGCGGATCAAACTGATGCCCCCAAACATGCTCAAGAATCGCCGTTTTAGACATCACAGCCTCTCGGTTTTCAAGCAGTAATTTCATCAACATAAACTCGCGCTGATTAATGATGATCGTTTGTTGATCTCTTTGCAGCGTGTGTTTAAGTAGGTCTAGGCTAAGCGGACCATAATGCAGTTCTAATGGCTGAGTTGTCGGTTGCTTACCTCGACGCACCAAGGTTTGGCAACGAGCCAATAACTCAGGAAATGCAAAAGGTTTTACCAAATAATCATCAGCACCTGACTGTAGCCCTTGCACTCGTTCTTCCACTGAGTGTTTGGCACTTAATATGATGACAGGCGTCGCGTAGCCTTGCCCTCGCAGCTCGGCAAGCACTTCAAACCCATCTTTCTTTGGCAACATAATATCGAGAATGATCACGTCATACTCTTCGGTTACGGCCTCGTGTAATCCATCAACACCATCTGTTGCGTGCGTCACCGTTATCCCTTCTTGCTGAAAACCATTCACCAAAAATCTCGCGATATGAATGTCATCTTCAATAAATAGTATTTTCATTAACGTCCGTTTATTTATTTGCCGTGATCTTAATACACTCTATCAATATCCTTTCTCGAATATAACCAACATTGCAACTTTGTAATGTTCAAGAAAGCCAGTCGTAATCATGCATTCGTTAGTATGAACCTGTTGATTAAAAACACCCTTTCTAAACAAACAAAAAATAGAATTCGGAATTTGAAAAACGAATATTTTTTGAAAACAGATTCTTTTTGAAAACAGATGCTTTAACGGAGTAAACATGAAAACGACAAAACTAACAGTACTAGCAGCAACCCTTGGTTTCCTTAGCCTTTCTCACAATGCAATGGCAGCAGAAACACAAACGGTCTCTTTCACTCAAATCTCATCAGAAGCGGCCTTCAAGCTTGCCCATGAAGCCGTTAATCAATGTGAAGCTGATGGTTACAAGGTTTCTGCGACTGTTGTCGACTTGTCGGGCAATGTGATTGCTCAACTACGTTCTGACGGCGCAGGCATCCACACTCTTGATAGCTCACGCAAAAAAGCGTTCACAGTGGCAAGCATGAAGCAGCCATCAGGTAACCTGATGAAACTCATCGCCGACAAACCTATCATGCAACCCTTGCAGAATATGGACGACAACTTGTTGTTCCTAGCGGGTGGTGTTCCGGTACAACTGAACAATGCCATGATTGGCGCGATTGGTGTGGGTGGCGCTCCGGGTGGCCACTTAGATGTCGCTTGTGCTGAAAAAGCGATTAAGAAATTCTTCTAAGCAAGTCCATTCACTCGCCTAATTTGGTTATACCTTTGCCCACCCCAACAATAAATGCCTCGCACTTGCGGGGCATTGCTGCAAATTAAAGCAGTTGCGAATAAAAGCAACTCCGAATTGAAACCGATAATAGAAACGTAAACAGGCAAAACATGACACAAATTTGATGTGAATAACCCACTCTATTGTTATATTATAACATTACACTTAATAACTATTCGTTCTCATGAAACAGCTATTTATTCTAATCGATGTCATCAATCGCCTCTCCACACGCTATGTAAGCCGTTTCTCGACATGCTGTCGTTCTCTAAAGGGTTTGCCTTTTGGCCTAGTATTACTGTGTTTTGCGCCAAATCTATATGCCCACCCTCACTCTTGGATAGAGATGAAAACCCATATTGAGGGAGAGAATGGCATGATCACCGGTCTCTCTATGGAGTGGTCTTTTGATGCTATGACATCCATGTACATGTTGGATGGCGAAAATGTCTCTGCCGATACAGAAGCTGAAACATTCAAAAAGCTCGCTGCGTCTGTTATTGAAAACATGAAGTATGAGCACTACTTCACGTACTTTTATGATGGTGAAGAGCCCATCAAATATCAGGTTGCTGAACACGCCAAGTTTGAGCGTGACAAAGCCAAAATGGTTCTAACATTTGACCTACCACTTTCTAAGCCTAAACCTGTGACACGAGACTCGCTTCGCGTACTCATTTTTGACCCTAGTTACTTCGTCGACATGTCGTGGCTATCGAATAGCGACGTGACCTTGTCACCTGAACTAGCGAGACAATGTCAGTTGGAATTAATCGAGCCTAACCCGACGCCAGAACAGATGAGTTATGCGATGTCTTTACCAGCCGATGCTGACCCAGATAACACGTTAGGCCAACTGTTTACACAATCGGTTGAGCTTCATTGTGCAGCAGTTCCTGCATCCTAATAAAGTGACTCTTTACCGCCATTACGTAAGCTTCTCAATTCATTTAAGAGAAAAATATCTGATATAGGTTCTTGTGAAATGCAGACAAATCAACTTAAAACAAACTATTACCTTATTGGCGCCGGAGCTTTATTGCTTGTTGCTGTCGGTGCATATCAACTGTGGTCCATGTGGCCATCGTTAGTTATCTCTAGCATCCAATGGCAAAGAGAAGTCAATTCAGAGCTTGCAGACCTACTTTATGAAGCTAAATCTAATCCTTGGGGCGCAGGCAGTTACCTTATTGGATTCAGCTTTATCTACGGCATGCTCCACTCTCTGGGACCTGGGCACGGCAAGGTTATCGTATCTACTTACTTAGCCACTCACCCAACCAAAGCAAAAGCGAGTTTGGTACTTACGGTCGTCTCCGCTTTTTTACAAGCACTGGTCGCAATCTTATTGGTAAGCGTGTTGATCTGGGGCTTTAGTGCTTCAATGCGAGTGGTGAATGACAAAGCGAATATGTTTGTTTCATTAAGCTTTGCATTAGTGGCCGTGGTAGGTACGTTGATTTGCTGGAAAGCTCTGAAAAACATCTACTCAACGATGCGTAAACCGCAACCAACTCTGAGAGTGAAAGCCATCACTCCATTAGCAACAGGCGCAGCTTCGTCAGTGTCAGTTCGTTCGTCAGTGTCAGTTCGTACGCCAGTGGCGCTTCGTTCATCTGGTTCAATGATTATGGGCGCTACCAATGCATTACAAGCCGCTGACCACACTCATGCAGATCATTCTCATGCCGACTGTGGATGCGGCCACCAACACGTCGCTGATCCAGAAGCCATCAATAAAGCTTCAACATTTCGAGAGTACGCGGGAATAATAGTGACGATTGGTATCAGGCCATGCACCGGAGCCATCATGGTTCTGCTTTTCGCAAACATGGTTGGCCTATATTGGATGGGCGTTCTGAGTGCCTTTGCGATGGCCGTAGGCACAGCATTAACAACCTCATTAATTGCAATGATGACGCTAACAGGTAAACATCTAGTGAAGCGCTATTTGGCAGCGGGTAACAAGAACAGTAGTGAATCATTGAAAGTCGCAGGTCACTACTTGCAACTCTTTGGCGGCATTTTGCTTGTGTTGATTGGCTTGTTATTAATGAACGGCCAAGACAGCGGCATGTCGCCTGTTTTCACCATGTAGAGCGCAAGAACGTAGCAATATATCTGAGGTTCTTTCCACCCGCTCCGCACATATCAAGGCCTCGCAAACGCGAGGCCTTAGCTTTAATCATTATTTAATATCAAATCAGGTAAACAAGTAAGCGATGCCGAGAGCAAACCCCGTCAGTATTATTGATTTACAAAAGAGCATCAAAACCGCTAAAGAAAAGTACCGACAAGCGATACAATGCTGGAGTTACTAGATTGCAGCGTAGTAGCCCCTTTATAGAAAGCTCATTCACAGAAAACATTAAAGTAGCCAGACATGTCTAAAGATCCCGGTTTCACCACAGAATACATCCTCGATAAGACGTTTTTCACAGAGTGTTATGATCAAACTAGCCTTCCGACTCAATTTCCAAAAGCCTATTTAAAAGGAATACTGTTTCTTATTTTTGGTGTGGTTTTATTAGAGTTTGAGCTACTACCTAACGGTTACGTTGGCTGGTTCTTTATTGTATTAAGTGTGATTGAAGCGTTCAGCGTTTACTGCAAGAGAACCTGGTGGATATGGCGACAAAAAATCAGCTCAGGTGCTGGCAGCAAAGTAGTCTTTCAGGGGGATGTTAACGGCGTAAGTTATAAAAACGCTAAAAACACCAATACTATCGCTTGGACTGACATCTCCCAGCTGCAACAAACCGATTTAGGTTTTATCCTTCATATTGGAAAGCAGCGCCAATACGTCAGTAAGTCTTGTTTAAGCGATGAAGCCGTTGCGTTCATGGTTGAGCAACACGAAGCGTCCAAAGCACCCAAAGCACCCAAAGCACCCAAAGCAAATTAGCATCAATAAATGCCTGCCAAATTGGCAGGCATTTTTTATCATCTTTAATAATTCGTATGGCATAACCGGACAACAACAATGAACACCGTTTACCAAATCAGTGATTGTCACCTTTCCGATAAATCCAGCTATGAAAACCTGCGTAGAGCCCTGGAATACGTCAGCAAAGACACAGCATGCAAGACCATTTTTCTAACTGGTGATATTTGTTGTAATCCAAAGTCTGGCGACTACATTCGATTAGAGGCGTTCATTAGGCAACACATTAGCGACCAATCCATTTACGCGGTTGCGGGCAATCATGATGACTCTCGCTTAATGCGTACCGAGTTAAAAGGATCGTCGATTTTCGTCACCGATAAAGCAATGATCAATGAACGAGAATTTGTGTTTTTGGACTCCAGTTTCAAGCCGCTGGATAAACGTCATCCACTCGGTTCTGGGCGCATTGATAACCTTGGCATGGCTCGGCTAAAACAACAGCTTAGAAATACGAATAACCCAATCGTTGTAATCCACCACCCTGTCATTCCAGTCGGTGCTGATTGGATGAAAGCCATCCGTCTAGAGAACGATGCTGATGTGATGAGCGTACTTCGAAAATATCGCGTTCGTGATGTGATCTGCGGTCATGGCCACGATGGAATAACGGCGACACAACAAGGCATAACTCAATACATGGCCCCTTCGACAGCCTATGGCTTTGACCACTCGATCAATGAATACAATCGCAGCGAGAAGGTAGGATTAAGTCGAATTTCGTTCTCTGTTGATTCCATCGACTACCAAGCTGTCTATTTTTGAACCCTCGATCTTGAATCTTGCTGTCTTAAACCTTGTGGATTCGCTTTCGAATAAACCAAGCTATATAGCGTTCTATGCCAATAGAAGAGGCTTGCAGCAATTCAATTTATCAATCTGCGATTGAAGACAGCACGCGAAGAGGTTTGGCGTTACACTCATTAAGATCAAACAAATAACGAGGGTCTATGACGTTTTCTCCTGCCATTTTGCGTAAAGTCTGGTACTCCCCTTCTATTAACCTTGGGCTTCGCGCCACCAGTGCCATTGTGCTGTTTCTCGGTTTAGGGGTGTTGTCGAATCAAACCACTATCGCCATGACCGCTCTCATGACCATGCCAGCCGCTCTGATTAGTGGCCTCGATGCAGCAGGGCCAAGGCGGTGGACACGTTTTGCGATTACCGCAACCGCTTGGGGCATGACTCTGGCCATCAGTTACGCTCTGCTGAAAAGCGGACTGCCTTTATGGGTGACTTATGGTGCTATGGGTGCTTTGCTTGCCAGTGCTGCGGTCAATGGTCCATTCTGGGCGAGGCTCGGTATGTCGAGCCTATTGATAGCTGTCGTCACTCTCTCACTTCACAATTCCAACACAGCGCTAAGCTTGTACCCTATGTTGGTACTCGGGCCTCTTACTTTTGCACTGTTTAGCTGGCTTTGGTTTGCGTTGTGGAAGCACTATGCATTGCGTGTGTGTCTGTCCGCGATTTACGAAACGTTGGCAGACTACATCCAATATCGCCAAGCATTCCTGCTAGGTAGCGAAAGTGATGCACCGAAAAGACGCATCAAATACCAACTCATCGAGTTGTTCCAACAGGCTCTTCAATCTGAATCTTTTCGGTCTAAGCAAGAAGATGCTAACTCGCTTCGACAAGCCTTGTTCCTCGCTCTTGATACGTTTGAAGTGATACTCAGCAGCCACACAACGAATCCCGATCTATTGAACCAATTCCAGTCCAGCAAACACAAACGAGACTTGCTATTGGTTTGGAGCCAGCATTGTCAGCAAAGACTAAGACACAAAGCCAAACAGCTTCTACACAACACAAACGAAGAGGTGAAGCACTTAAGCTCATTAGAGCAAGAAGCTAATGACTTGATTGAAGCGGTCAAGCTCGAAGACCAACCCCGCTTTCGTTATTGGGCATACGCAGTGAAGCACATTTCCCGACGTATTGAGCTTAATGAACCCGCTTATGAACGTTCTTTTGAAGTGCAGCCGTTCGAGTTGTCTTTTCGCCTACCAAGCCGAGGCAATCCGATTTGGCGTCATGTTACCCGTGTCGGTTTGATGTTCGCACTTGGTGCTGGAATTGCAGAATACTTCGAATTG
>NZ_CAWPOA010000052.1:63572-194894 GCF_963889365.1 Vibrio sp. OPT20
ATTCGCCCTGATTGGGTTCTGATTTCGATGTTAATGGTGATTCAACCAAGCTTCTTGGCGACACGAAGTAAAACGTGGCAACGCTGTTTAGGTACGGCGCTTGGTGTGCTGTTCGCGACCTCTTTAATTCACATTGGCGTACCAACGACCGCGATGTATACGCTTATCGTTATCCTCTTGCCTGTCGCGATGCTTAATATTATGCGCCATTACTCGCTAGCCATTGGTTGTATTACGGCGCTATTGATTTTGGTGTATCAGGCCATGGCGCACCAAGGGCTCGACTTTGCAGCACCACGTTTGATCGACAACATAGTCGGGGGCGCGATTGTCCTGCTCGGATATAGTTTGTTATGGCCGCAATGGCGAGGCAAAGAGATCCACACTCAAGCATTAAAAGCGCTTAATAGTTCAAAAAGCTTATTTGTGTATTGCTACGAACAGCTGCAAATTGGCACCGAACAACATGACCATATTGCGCTAACCAAGCAACGTGCCGCTATGCTAACCGCCGAAAGCGACCTTGAGCTGATTTACAATGAGATGCAGCAAGAGCCAAAACACACTCGTGCCGATCCTCACTATTATGAAGATATGCTGAGTCACTATCGATTATTAAGCCATTATCTCTGCTTGCTGATTCCGCTGGTCAGAAAAGGCACGCAATACCAAGGTTCACAACAAGTCGAACGCTTAATTCATGATGCGATGGATGCATTGATCAATACCATTCGTGATAACCGCGTCCATGAGCTGCCCGCGCTAACCAATCAAACCGATACCGGTCACCCAACTTCCACAACAGGTCAACGTTCGGTAGAAGAAATCATCTGGTTAGCACTGATGACAGTAAAACAAATGCACGATTTAGTTCGGCGTAATCTAGAAGGCTAAATCAGGGCTTAACGATCAAAGGACTTAAATACCAAAGATCTTAAACACCAATGGCCACTCAGATTTTGATCTGTATTTTTAGAGCTAAGCGTTTGGCACACTTTTAGGACAAAGAAGAGTATCTAAAACTTGTTATTTAACTCATTCCAATACTTACGTTCTTTTTCAGTTATTGAATATATATGGTCATAACGGCCACATCGACCTAATTGCCTTAAGTGACCGTGCAAAACCAATTCGTTTAGAGAATTTATAACGTTTACAACATCATTATTTGTAGATGGCATCCATTCCAAATCAGGACCTACTTCGTTTTTGATCTTGGAATCTTAAAAATAAAAAACCCCACCATAAGCAACTGATTTAAAAGCCATTATTAAATTCACCACATACATCGTGATAACTTTCTTTAGTATCGAACATTCTATTCTACTGGTGGTCCATCACTGTCAGAAAACTTGTAGTGACATGGTGAATTTTTCCAATATTTTAAAGGTACTAATACCTTAGAAAAGGCGGAAACAAAATGACCGGAGTACAATATTCATACGAGAAATTCAAACCTTGAGTGTTTAATTTAAATTGCTCTCATCATGAGATTCAAGTCACGTTCATCAGTGTTTTTTCTAGGTATCGTCTACTCCTCTCAACTGTTTAATTAGAAGCTGATATGACAAAGAAAATCATCCTAGATACAGATCCGGGCATCGATGATGCAATGGCAATCCTATTTGCAGAAGCACATCCAGATATTGAGCTGATGGGGATCACGACCGTTTATGGAAATGCGACGATAGACAATGGCACTCAAAATGCTCTCTATCTGAAGCAAAAATTCGGTATGAAGGCACTCGTTGCTAAAGGTTCGGATAAGCCCTTGTTAAGAGATCCTGTTGGAGCAACGGTTGTTGTGCATGGTGAAACGGGGTTGGGTGATGTGACGACACCAAGTTCGCTAGATTATGAAGCGATTAAAAAGCCAGCTTATCAGTTCATTATCGACAGTGTTCGAGCTGAACCTAGAGAGATCACTCTTGTGGCTGTCGGTCCTCTGACTAATCTTGCACTTGCACTGGAAGCTGCTCCTGACATCGTCGACTTGGTAAAAGAAGTGGTCGTTATGGGTGGTGCATTCGGTGAAAACGGCCACAGAGGGAATGTAACACCATTTGCCGAAGCGAATATTCATGATGACCCTCATGCTGCCGATAAGGTGTTTACGGCATCATGGCCAGTAGTCATTATCGGGCTCGATGTTACAGAGGAGAGTTTTTTTACCAGTCAATACCTTGATGAGTTGCGAGATGACGCTGGAGAAGTTGGGCAGTTCATCTGGGACATTAGCCGTTACTACTTAAAGTTTTATTCTGACAAAGTAGGAATGGATGGTTGTCATGTTCATGACCCATCAGCCATTGCTTATGTTATCCAACCGTCTCTTTTTACAAGTCGTAATGGCCCGGTCAGGGTTGTCACAGATGGGCCAGCGGAAGGGATGACCATTCAGAAAGCTGATCAACGTAACTATATGAATGATGAATGGGGTCTATTTCCTGCACAACAAGTCGGCGTTCAAGTAGATAGCGATACTTTACTCTCACTCTACAGAGAGACATTGATAAACTATTCACAGCAATAAAGTGGGCCTGTCGTAAATATTGAGAAATGCGCGACAGGCTAATGCTCTAGATACAATAATCCTACAATTGCGTAGAAACGCTCAAAGGCACTGTCAGTTTCATCTGGTTCAGATGAAGCTGATCTTCAATATCAATACAAGACACGAGCTAAGTGTCTTTCCATATCAAAAAGTAATTTTCATTGACTAAGTTCGATAATTGACTAGCTCACTTATGTCCCTTTCAAAGTTAACTGACTTATCAGATGCTTTTTACGGTCTAGTATTTGACCTATTTTTTCTAATCAGTGTGTCTAGTCGATTGAAGCCATTTAGGTAGGAGCATTATTTTGAATACAGAACCAACGGTAAATACTGATGAACTCCTTAAGCTCCTTTCTTCAGAATTGAAATTGCTGTCCGGTATTTGTTGACCACTACAGGTTAAACAAGCAAAAGAACCAAAAGGACAGCGTCACCCTGTTTACATGTATTGACTGCGTGGCTAGTAGTTACCTCTCGTAAAGCAACCGACCTACAATTATAAGGATACAGTGTAATTCTCATGAATAACTTAATTGTGCGCTTAAGTTGTCACACTAGGGTGGTGAACGTTGAAATACCTACTTTTATATCTTTCTGTATTTACGTCAATGTTCGCTCAGGCAGACGATACGTTTAAAAAGCTGCTTGATCAGAATTTTGCAACGGCTGTGCTACTTAGTGACAGTGATGCGATCTCATTGGGTTTTCATGACTTCAATGCGAGCAGTGTATTTGGGGACAACTTAGGGAGTATGGAAGCGTTGGATAATCGAAAACAGATTAGTGTATACAACGCACCATTTACATGGAAACTGGATGAATTAACGCTCAATAATGGGAAAAAGATCAATCAAAACGTATCTTTGTTTGTTTCCTACATAGAGCAAACAAGAGAGTTTAAGTTTACAGAAAACTCAAACAGCGGCAGTGACAAATCGACTGAGAATGTCATGACGGCCGGAGCAAAATACTGGTCAAGTTATCCTCTCTCAGAAGTATGGAGCATACGTTCTGGGATGAGAGCTAATCTGATGTATTTTGAGAATAAATACGATTACAACGATCCTACAACCACGCTCTTTCGAGAGCAGCTTGATGGCTTTGTAGTTAATACAGACGCTTGGGCTTTTACCATGCAACCAAGCATCGAGTCTCACTATCGAAAGCCTCAGACATGGGGGCTCTGGGAAGCGTACAGTAAAATAAATTACTTCTATGGTCACGGGTGGGGAGAAGCAAACAATGGCGACATAGGTAACCCCGAAGGCTGGTACTGGATAAATGGTTTGAAAGGATTCTATGACATCGCGGACTGGGGAGGGTATGAACAAACCTTGTTTAGTAGCGTCCGAAGAATCGACGTTGGTGCCGACCTACAAGCCCCCTTGGGAGCTGCTCACTTCTATGAATGGGGCTTAGGGTGGTTAGTTTCCGCACCATTCTTGAAGACCTATATCGACAACATAGGAATTGGCGTCAATCTCAATTATGGAAGTAGCTTAAAAGGTGGCACGATTGTATTGCTGATCAACCAAAACTAAGCCACTGAACTTTAAATAAAACTTGTACAAAACAGGCGGTAAGCCGCCATGTAGTGTCTCAGTGAATTTGGCCCAAAGGTTAGAGGTTTTGCAATACCCCAGGTAATCCGTGAAAAGCTAATTTAGTAAAATCACTGACAAGCTTTTGTCCAAGAGTTTGTTATCACTACCCGAAAAACAAAAATCCTCGCAAACGCGAGGTCTTAGTTTTATCCATAAATAGTGAGTACATCTCTAACCTAGGGAAGGGCCCCTAGCCTCCGCATTTTCTGTTATTTTTGCGCGTCTAGATTTGCTTGATACAATAAGTGCTCAATGAACATCGGAACCTTTTTTGCTATGTGCTTTCTCGACGCATAAAAGGCGTACAGCACCAAATCTTCAGGTTTGTATTCAAGTTCTATGACTTCCAAAGAGCCAGTCTCTATTTCATCGCGACAAAGCTCAGCTGGGAGTATCGCAAACCCCAAACCAGCCAATGCGCCAGCTTTAGCAAGTTGCCCACTATTCACTTTAAATGCAGATTTTACTCTTTGAGTAATTACCTCACCTGTTTCGTTCTTAAATACCCATGGCGTACCATTTAACGCGGTAAAGCTGCTAATACAAGGTACATGTTTCAAATCCGTAATCTTAAAAGGCTTAGAAGATGTATGAAGAAGTTTGGGTGAAGCCACAACAACACTAGGCCAACGCTTAATCTCTTTCGCTATCCAATTGTTATCCTCTAGCTTCCCTCGATGAAAACTCAAAATAACGTCAAACCCGTCAAGCGGATCCTCTTTAGGGCTGATACTCGTATCACAACATAATGAAATAGATGGATATTGAGTACAAAACGAAACGACGGCTTGGGCCAAGTCAGGTGAGTCTGGCATTAAAACATTGAGTTGCCCTATGACTTCACGAGAGTGTTGTGTCACCTCCTCCAGGGCATCGTTGAGTTTATCCAACAATGGCTGAGTTCGTAGATAAAGGTGGTCCCCTGCTTCTGTCGAAGAAATTCGGCGAGTCGTTCTATCAAAAAGTCGAGCATCCAGCTGCTCTTCTAGCAACGCGATATGACGACTGACGTTTGATGTCGGTAAACACAGAAACTCTGCCGCTCTCTTAAAGCTATTGTTCTCATAGACACAGTGAAAACTTTTTAGCCATTGTTGATCAATCTTCTCAAGCATTCCCATTAATCCCACCCATTCTCATAATCCCACCTAATTGGATTATAAAGCCAATATTAGCCACTTTATTACCAGAAACAGGCTTATACAATACTCATCATTAAAAGTGAACTGGATAAGGTTTCCAATGAGTTGGATAGAAAAACTATTAGATAAGAAAAATATAATCAGTACGCGTAAAGCGAATATTCCAGAAGGCGTATGGACAAAATGCCCCTCTTGCGACCAGATCCTGTACAGCATAGCCCTTAATGAAAATCTGGAGGTATGTCCAAAATGCGATCACCACATGAGGATGTCGGCACGCTGTCGCTTAGACAGTTTTTTAGATAAAGGTATGAAAACTGAGTTAGGCAAACAACACGAGCCGAAAGATTTGCTCAGTTTCAAAGACAATAAACGCTACACAGAGCGCCTTGCCCTAGCCCAAAAAAGTACAGGTGAGAAAGATGCAATAGTCGCGATGCAGGGAGAGTTGTTAGGGATGCCTGTTGTGGCGTGCGCTTTCGAATTTTCTTTTATGGCTGGCTCAATGGGTGCCGTTGTGGGCGCTCGCTTTGTTGATGCTGTTAATGCAGCCATCGAGGCTAACTGTGGATTGGTATGCTTTTCGGCTTGTGGTGGAGCGCGTATGCAAGAGTCACTGATGGCTTTAATGCAAATGGCAAAAACGAGTGCTGCTTTAAAACGGCTATCAGATGCAAAGCTCCCTTATATCTCCGTATTAACCGACCAAACCTTTGGCGGTGTATCAGCAAGTATAGCAATGCTTGGTGACATCAATATCGGTGAACCTAAAGCGAGAATTGGTTTTGCCGGACGAAGAGTGATTGAACAAACGGTACGAGAAAAATTACCTGAAGATTTTCAGCAGAGTGAGTTCCTATTAGAACATGGCGCATTAGACATGATTGTTGGTAGACGTGACATGCGTAAACGAGTGGCTAAACTGATCGCGATGATGACCAATACACAAATTCAAGTCGAGCATTAGACCACTACACCTCGCCCTATAACTCCTCCCAAAATGAAGTTCAGCGATCTCTTTAGATTAACGACCGAGGGGGAGAACATTCTTTGCCGCTAAACTGAAGGCGCACTTGTCTCGTACTTATCGCGATCGGTATTCAGTTCCTTCTCTTCATACGATCAATAAGAGATTGAGAATACGAACCGCACCCAGCACATTCCATTGGATTACTGTATTTTCACTAGCTTCTTATAGTTAAAATACCGTATGGTACAAACCATAAAATTATTAAGACTCGCGGCCTTTGCCACAGAGACTCTCCATTTAAAACGAAAAGACTTACTATGAATTTTGATATCAATGCACTGAAGCACCACCAGCTGGTCGAAGATGGTCAATTAGAAGGCTGTTACATTCATCAACCTGTGCAAGGCAGTCAACCAGATGACAAAGCGGTTTTAGTAGAGTGCCAAGCGCTAGAAAGCCTGGGATATAAGGTGGTTCAGGTTAAAGCGAAAGGCGGAACAACTACGTTTGCCGAAGCTATGCAAAAGTTTGCGAAGAAGACGGGTCACCAGCCCAAAGAGTAAGCGGATGAGTAGAGGGCGTGACCAAGTTCGCTAACAACAGTCTTTCGACTACCCTGTCGAGCGACCTTAATAAACACCATTTCATGCTGACAGCATGGGCTGTAGCGAAAGCTTTTTTCCTCAGTTAGCGCTTGCTGTCACCGTTGCCCCCAGAGCAATTTATCCAGGATTTGAACGAGTCGCTTCCTTTCCCTTCTTTTGATTCTTCACCCCTCTTTCCATGTTTTTCATTGTTTTCATCATCGATACAAATTTGGGGCTTTATAGATTCTCTAGATTTAGGGCTTTGACATCTCCCATCCAAAACACTCTATCTTTATGATCTAACAAATCATTTCCACTGATGGGGTGAAAAAGTATCGTTAAGCCTTTTCGGTTGAACGTCAACCAAGTGACTACATCACTTAATAAATGTGGCTTAAAGTAAAGCTGACAGCTCCAACAAGGATGAGGGCCAACCAATTTTCGATGCAGTTGGCCTTGTCTTAGATCTGTAATTTCTAATGCTATATCGTTAATTACCCTTTGAGCCGTTTGCTCGGTAAAGTCATTAAAATAAATATGTGCATGCCAACCTTTTAACCTTGGAGAAGATATTGCTTCTTGGTGATTACCATACGCAATTGGTAATTGAGGAGTGAAACTGGGCATAAAATACCTCTATAAACTGGAATTTTTTATTTACGATTAACTCGAAAATATCGTTCATTCCGGTGAGTCAATCTTTGGTTCTGTTTTATCGAGAAAGAGTATGTTACAACCTATATTATTAATACACTGCATAAGTTGAATGTTACCTATGAATACTTTCGATTACTCTACGTTGGATGGACGGCTACTTCGCATGTTTATTAGCGTTTACGAACACCAATCAGTAACAAAGGCAGCGGATAGTATGGGGGTTACTCAATCAACAGTTAGCCATGGGCTTAACCAACTGCGCAAAATAATAAAAGATGAATTGTTTGTCACTTCAGGAAGAGGCATCGCGCCTACGCCAAAGGCGGGAGAACTTATTGAAAAGGCGAGAGAAATCGTAATAGCGATGCAAGCCTTCGCAAGCTCACAACAATACAACCCACTAATAGATGATAAAGTTTTTTCCATCGCGGCTAACGACTATGAAATAGAAACCGTTATAAAACCTATGTTTCATGATTTCCAGAAAGCAGCGCCGATGAGTTCGTTGCACATAGCTCCAGCCAGAACTCAACTTCAGTGGGCTTCATTACTTCGGTCTGGCGATGTAGATTTTGTTTTGTCACCAGAACTAACGAGTAACGAGTCGGATTTAATTCAAACTAAGTTGTTTTCTGACCAAGAGGTCTGTTTTTACAATCCTCAAAAGCAAACACCGCCAACAACGATAGAGCAATATTGCTCCAAACCTCACGCCATCATGTCTTTTGAGCACTCTCACCAAACCGAGATAGACACAATACTTAAAAAACGAGGAGTGAAGAGAAAAATCGTGGCTAGTGCGCCGAGTTTTGGGGCAATAGCGTCTTTAATTAAAGATACAAATATCATAGTGACAATGCCTTCTCGCTTGTCAGAAACGTTATTTAGAGACTTTAAGCAGGTCCCCTTACCTTTTGAGCTTCCTCACTTCAATATTGTTAAAGTCTGGCACAATAGAAATAAGCAGTCAGAGCGTCATTCTTGGCTTAAAAATCGATTACAGTGAGTATTATTTGGGATTGATACTCTTAGTTTTTTGACTGTATGTTAAAAAAGACCGACCATGGTATGAAGTTTCTGTTTTTTGAAACCAAGTAAACGCCTGAGTATTAAACCCACCTATTCATCTATTCATCTATTCATCTATTCATCTATTCATCTATTCATCTATTCATCTATTCATCTATTCATCTATTCAGAGTAATTATATTGCTCTGATTTGCCCTTTAAAATAAGTAGTTATCAGATCCCAGCCAGTATCCCGTGACCATCATTAGATCTAGATTTAAGTAATAGACTTTACCTACCACCTCGCCGCAACCACCATCTCACCACAACAACTACAACCAATCGAATTTATTCATGAGAAGTATGAATAATGCCCTATTTTTTTAATTAATTAGACTGGCTAGCATACAGGTGCTCAAACAAAACAAACCTAAAAAGGAAGAATCATGTCTATTAAATCTGTTGCAATCGGAATGGCTGTTTGTCTATTTACTGCCCCAAGCTTTGCGAACCTAAGCACCATTGACGCTCAAACTAATCAATCCATTAAACTAGCGGAAGGCTTCTATGAAGATGTACTGGTTTATAGGAATTTGAACAACTTTGGAAAGTACGTTGGTGACACTTACATCCAACACGCTACAGCGTATGGCGATGGACCAGCAGAACTGATTAAAGCGGTAGCTGGCGAGTTAACTGCTGATCCTGGCGTGAAAGTAGATATCTACCGTACCATTGCAGAAGGTCCTTATGTCGCAATACACTCTGTTTGGACAACTTCAGACGGTGCGGAATATGTTTATGTTGATATCTGGAGAGAAGAAAATGGCATGCTGGTAGAGCATTGGGATCACTACCAACAAGTTCCGGAAAAATCTGAAAACAAAAACACCATGTACCAAGGGCCAGACGCGAATATCTATGATGCAACTCAAGACATCGAGCGTAATCGAGGCAGAGCCATTGCTGTGTTGAAAAGCTTTGATAACCCAGCGAATACAAGTGCGTTAAAAAAGTATATTTCTAGCGAAACCTACATTCAACACAACCCAGAGGTTCCAAATGGTAGAAAAGCATTGGTTGGTTACCTCGATTACTTAAACAGTAACGGGACCAAGTTAAAAACGGAGATAGCAAAAACAATCGCGATGGGTGACATGGTTCTTGTTCATTCTAAGCAAACTGACCTAGGTAAAAAAGGCGATTTAGGTGTTGGTTACATTGATATCTTCCGCTTTAATAGCGAAGGGGAAATAGTAGAGCATTGGGATATTGCAGAAACTCAAACTGGAGAGTCAGCCAACGAGAACGATGTGTTTGGTTACCCTAGCCAACGTTAATTGCAGCTTCATTGAGTGGAAAAAGTGCTCAACATCAGTGTTGTCCAAAAAACTACTTTTTCCGCTCATATTTGCCTTATGTTATAGGAAATGACCCATTAACATTTGAATAATAGCCACCTCTGTGGCTAATTTCTTTTTCTAGCCGTTGACCACTCATACCACTTGACCTGTCTACAGGTAACGACTTTAGAATGATTAGCCTTATGCTTATCATGACTAAAGAGGCACATTTCGTTGCACCAATTACGAGACTTACAGCAGTCAAAGCTATTTCAGCTCTTCGACCATCTACCATCGACAATGAAAGGGATCACTCTTGCCCTTATATCTACAGCACTGTTTACGATCGTTGGGGTATTTGTTCGACAGCTCAGCACACACTATGACACCTTTCAGATCCTGTTCTTTCGCCAGTTCATTTTTATGTTGTTGCTCATGCCTGCGATCAGCAAAAATATCGATGTGCTACTTAAGCCCAACAAAATATCGCTTCACCTACTAAGAATACTAGGCGCTTTTACCGCTCTATATTTTGGCTTTATTTCAGTAAGCAATATTCCATTTGCTGACGCAACAGCACTCGGTTTCTTGCAGGTGCTTTTTGTAGCTCTAATCTCTCATTTCGTATTGGCAGAGCAGATCACCCGCAGTCGAATTTTCACGATTGTGGTTGGATTTATCGGGGTAATGACGGTTGTTCGACCGACCTTTGCTGCAAGCCATAGCCTTTATGTTTTATCTGGCGTGATTGCCGCGCTGGGCGCGTCGTTAGCGGTAGTGTGTGTTAGGAAAGTGGCACAGAGCGAACCAAAAATAACATTGATGGCATACCAAGCTCTGGCAATTGGTTTGATAACATTAATACCAACCCTTTACTTATGGCGCACACCAACAGTCGAAGACTTTATGTTACTGCTGTTAGTTGGCATCATCTCTTCGTTTGCTCAGTATGTTGGTATCTCTGCATATAAATGGGCGCAAGCCAACATCATTGCCAATGTTGAGTATGTAAAGATTATCTATTCACTTATTATTGGCTTAGTTGTCTTTTCTGAAATTCCTGATTTATGGTCAATGATTGGCGCACTGATTATTCTTATTAGTGCATTGATTCCATTGATTTGGTCTCACTATCAAACAACCAAAGAGGATAGCCCTAAGTGTTGAGCATCAAACAATTTTGTGAACAACTAGAGGTATCTCGAACAACGGTTCTCTACTACGAGCGAAAGGGGCTAATCACTCCCGCAGCTAGAACACCTAACGGTTATCGCCAATATGGCGAACGAGAGCTTGAAAGGTTTAGAGCAATACTTGCCTATCGCTCTTATGGTATTCCCGTCAGTGAGATTGAGAGCCTGCTACAGCAATCTCAGGATGAAGACCGAGATGTGGTACTAAGACAACAGTTTGCTGCCCTCGATCTAGAAATTCAAAAGTTGCGCCAGCAACAACAGTCCATTATGGCGTTACTCAAAGAGCCTGAACTTCTTAATCAAGGCCTACTCACCAAAGAGCGTTGGACAGAAATACTTAAAGAATCAGGGATGGATGAACAGGGTATGATCAATTGGCACAAACGCTTTGAGCAGATGGAGCCACTAGGACATCTCAAATTCCTTCAATCTTTAAATATCGATGAAGATGAAATTGAGCAAATAAGGGCGTGGTCACGAAAGCCGTGAGGTGTTGAAGTGATTTGCCCACATTCCACGAGTTAAAGGCTATTAGGTGATTCATCGACGCATTTTTCTAGGATTTGTTCTCGATTGGTTTATGCTGCTACCTAAAACCCAAAAGGCCTCGCACACGCGAGGCCTTACGTTTTTCATTTAACGTTTACAGCTACCCTACTTCACTGACTTCTCTTGTTAACTTTCCTTACTGACCTAAGTTACTGAGTAAGCTGACTGAACTTCGGCAAGTTCTTCACAAACCTCTGGTGTACATCCATATAGGTTTGCATATAGATTTCATCGATACTGTCACCACTCGGGAAGCTCGATGAGAAGTCTGCGTGTTTGCGGTCAATCGACAATTTAGCGGCCTCGACAATATGAGCAATGAACATTCGAGGATCTTCCAAGCCGATAGAGATACGCATAGTGGTAGGTTTGATACCGGCTTCATTAAGCGCTTCATCACTGAGTTCTGAGTGCGTGGTCAGTGCTGGGCACAAGGCCACGGTGTTGGTTTGCCCAAGGCTCACTTGCATGCCGATTGCTGGCTCAAGCATGTCAAAGAACTGTTTAAACCCATCTCGATTGATTGGTGCACGGTCGCCGTTGCCTTCCATATCGATGGTAAAAAGCGCCGCTGGTAAACCCAAGTACATGTTGTTCTGGCAGTGTTCATAGTTATCGCTGTCTGGCAAAGCTGGACACGACACATTGATGTCTGGGTGAGCATCAAAGATCTTCGCGAGAGTCAGGGTGTTGATGGTCTTTTGCACCACTCGCATCTCATACGTTTTCATACCATTGAGCACTTCAAACGCTTTGTCTGCGTCTAGGAATGCGCCCTTAATGTAGTACACATTCCAAAACAGCGTTTCGTTCCATGGAATGGTGACCTCATCGCCGTTGGACTTGGTGAAAGTGACCTCCTCTCCTTTTGGAATAAACATGGTCTCGTTGCGGCCAATCACAACTCCAGCGGTTGTGGTGCCAGAACCCGCCAGTTCTTTGGTGTAAGAGTGAATGACATAATCGGGTCTTTCAGCCACATCGTCGCGTTTTAGTACTGGATGCAGCAATGGAGTCCCCACTGTTGAGTCAACAATCACATCCCAGCCACGAGAGTGACCAGCTTTACTGATGCTAGCAACATCTAACACGTATCCATGTGGGTTACATGGTGACTCTAGGTAAACGTAGATTTTTTTACCCGCAGCGAGGCGATCTGCGTATTTATGAGCAACCTCATCAAGGCGCTTCGCGAACTCATCACCGGAGTAACCATCCACCCACTCTACCGCGACATTCAGATTCGAAGGCTTGCCAAACCAATCTTCCAACAGCTGGTAAGAACCGCCATAGATATTACGTGAAGCCAAGACAATGTCTTCATGGCCAAGTAAATGGCTCAACAACCCATCAATAGCCGCCATACCCGAGTTAAAGTTCCATGCGAGGTACTCATTGGCTCTAGAGCCTGCCTCAATATCAACCATGTGATTAGCCAGTGAAATCGATGTTGGATTAAGCAGTCGAGAGTAAATATCGTGCAGCGGCTCTTTACCGTTAAACGCATCTTCAATCCATTCTGTACATGCAAACAAATACGTGGCTGTGCGCGTAATAACCGGGCTTGCCGAAAAGATAGCCGCCACATTATCGAAGATAGGATACGCACCTTTAGACGCAAAATTGCCATTATTGGTAGCAATAGATTGGTAAGTAGCACGCATTGGGTTTTGCAGGTTGTCGAGGATCTTAGCTATCTGGAATGACAAGAAACGTTTAGCGTTAAACCAAGCGATTCGGTCACTCTTGTCGAGTTCTGAAAGTCCATCAACCGTCAATGCCCAAAGATCGTGAGTCTTGGTATTGGCTTGGTACAGTGTCGTCGCCAGTTCAATCAGCGTGACGCCGTAATCACTGTTTGGGTCGATACCAAAATGCTTTGCTTGCTCAATGGCAAGGGCTTCTGCTTGTTCATGTTTGGTTGTTTTACGCAGCGGGCTAAGTTGAGTTGATGTATTCATAATTCCTAAGTCATTCCATGCTTATTGTTCCTCCTTTAATTTTAGTTTTGTGCAGATGCTAAAAATTGCTATTTGCGAAGTAAGACATACACTTTGAGCAATAATATTGCCAAATAAGCTTGAATATTGATGGGATATGCCAATGGATGAGATCGACAAGAAAATACTGGCTGAACTGCAAAGCAACGCCCGCCTGACTAATCAAGAGTTAGCCGATCGCGTGGCACTGTCGCCCTCACCTTGCTTACGCCGAGTTCGAGCATTAGAGAAACAAGGGATTATTCGCGGCTATCACGCCAGTGTCGACCAAGAAGCATGCGGCTTGCCTGTGAATGTATTTGTGTTGGTGAAACTTGAAAAGCCAACTGAAGAGAATATGCGAGACTTTGAGCAGCACATTGAAGTGATTGATGAAGTATTAGAGTGCTTTCTGATGACAGGCAATCACGACTACCTGTTGCATGTGGTCAGTGAATCGCTCAAAAGCTACGAGCAGTTCATCCGTAAACAACTAACTCGCCTGCCCAATATTGCTTCTATTGAATCCAGCTTCGCCTTCGGTCAGGTAAAAACTAAGACCAAGCTGCCCGTGAGATAAATGCAGGGCGCAGCTATTTGGGTTTGAGGAGTGCTAGAGACTGACATGAAGCAACGTAGCAAGAGTTACATATTTTCATTGTGACCTATAAACTTACTAAGTAATTGATTTAAATTTAAAATGAAAGGTCTCATAATATCTATATAAAGCCCATTCACCCAATCCTTAGGCGGCGATAGCTAAAAATGAATTTTGTGCATTTAATAGTGATACTGTTTTTCTTGTTTTTTGGCAGTTCAACGATGGCTATAACCAGTAATGACTATATCGTTGTTAGCCAGCCTGATTTAGAAAACAGTCTTGCATGTGAAAGAGTAGAAGAAACGAGGTCTATTTGTTTAGCTTCTATTTTATGGCATCCATCTCCAGAAGCCTATGTTATCAAGTTCAAAGTTAACCGCACCACCGACTCGAAAGATATAGAAATAATAACAACAGAGTCTGCTAGATTAATGTCAGTATATTTAAATCCACTAACAGCAAAATTTTATGAAACAAAGCCGGCTTTAGTAGATATGTTGGATGTAACTGAGCTTCATGCTGAGAATATCATTGTTGAAATTGAGTTTGATAATAACGGAAGTTACTACTCAGCATACTTTTATCCAAAACTGACAAATGGGAATTTGAGTTTAATACATGACTTTTTTGAAGGGAGAGTTGACATCTACAAGCACCTGCTCGATGTATGTACAAAAATGAGCAGAGCTCAAAAGGATCATGTTTTTCAAGAATATTGTGTGTTTACTAATGTTCCATAGAAAGTAACTTCGCTAAACGATTCTGGTGCTCTAGCACTCGGAAAAGCCCTAGATCTCATTGTAGTAAATCTAGAGACCGACATTCCGAAAAACTCCTTTTTTTTCAAGGCTACCTTGTTATATTTATGTGAAACTTAACTAATATAATAAATGGCTTGAATGATGAAACAAAGTTGTACTTTTTTAACGTCACTGTCGTTGCTGTTGTCAGCTAATGCTTTTGCATACGATCTTGAGATTGAAGCTTTTGAGGGCAAAGAGCTCGCATTGTTAAAGGCGGCAGAAAACTCTAGCGATAACGAATTGCTGATGCAGGCTGCTAACCTTCTGATTGAAGATTCAATGTATGAAGAAAACCTAGAACGCGGTTATGAGTACATGAATCAACTCGCGGAGTCTGGTGAGGTGAAAGCAATTATTACCTTGGCAGATAAGTATTACTACGACGAACAGTACGAGAAAGCACTGGCTTGGTACCATAAAGCTGAAACCAGCAAAGACCCTTATGTGCTCTACTCATTAGGCGTAATGTATTTTGATGGTGAAGGTACACCTGTCGACTTAAAGAAAGGCAATGACTATTACCTAGCTTCTGCAAAAGCGGGGTATTCTGACGCTATGTATCAACTCGCATTTTCATACGATGAAGGTCAAGGCGTCACTCAAGACTTCTCCAAATCTGCTTATTGGTTTGAGCAATCGGCAAACTTAGGCGATGCAAGTGCCATGTACAACTTGGGTATTTCTTACCTAAATGGACAAGGCGTTGAAAAGAGTTGCTCTAAAGCGATGCAATTATTTAGCAACGCCATTGAAGAAGATGAACATACACTTTCCTATGTGAAGATGGGTGATATTTACTCTTCTACTCGATACAAAAAATCTTGTGGTTTCAAAACTACAGACGCAAAAAAAGCATTAGAGTATTACACTAGCGCCGCAATGCAGGGCAACGATTATGGTCAGTATTCCGTTGGTTACGCTTACCGTAATGGCCACGGAACATGGAGCGATTTTGTTAAAGCGTTAGCATGGTTTGAAATCGCGCAGGAATACGGAAACTCTGATGCAGAGAAAGAGATAATTGACGTTAAGCAATACATGTCGAAAGAAAACATTGCCGCTGCTGAGCAACTCAAAGACTCTTTAATTGAAGATATCTGGTAAGGATAATAACGACTCTAATTGGTATGGACTCGAACGCTTCGACCCAATTACCTGTTAGAGATCGGTTTATTGTAATAGCCTCAAAACTAAGGCCTCGCACACCCGAGGCCTTAATTCTATCTACAGAGCAATTAACACGCCTGCCCAATATTGCTTCTATTGAATCCAGCTTCGCCTTCGGTCAGGTAAAAACAAAGACCAAGCTTCCCGTGAGATAAATGTGTGACGCTGTTGTTTGGGTTTAAGGGGCGCTAGAGGCTGATCTTCCTCATGCCTTGAATCGGAAGCAATATGTGCTTGCACGGTCTTCAACTAGAAATTAGAACCAAACTGAATTGTGCGCATAATTTTCAGTTGGTTAGGTAAGGGCTGAATCGAGCTTTAGTAGAGGTTACATTTACTATAAGCAGGGCTTGTGAATAAGTGCTTATTTTGGGTTCATCGCAGCTTTCCCCTGAAAGCCAAGATGAACCTTGTTTCAATAATCTAGCTTGTGAAAGCATTTGATAGGTCGATATCACATTGCTTTACATCACATATATTAATAAAAGTAATGTTACTTACATTTATAAATGTGATGTTTATCTCCATTCATCTTTTGATTACTTTCTAAGCTTAGTTGGTTTTTATCCAATTAAACAGAAGGTTATATGATAAATAGAATAATAACACTAAGTGGCGTTGCATTACTTTGTTCAGCGAGTGCGCATGCGCAAATGCAAAATGGAAGTTTCGAAAACTGGGAAGGAAACGTACCATCTGGATGGAGTGTAATTGATTCCGGCATTGCGGTATCACCCTCTACCGACCCTGTAAATAACGGCAGTTTCTCTGCACAAGTCACAGTGAATACAAGTACTCAAAGTAATACCGATTTTCTTCAAACGATAAGTGTTGAACAAGGGAAAACTTATGATTTCTCTGTCGATGTTTATCACACTGAAGGTAACGTGAAAGCTCGCCTTTTTGTTGATGGCTATTTAGGCTACTCGAATAATGGTTTAACGAATCAGTGGCAGGCATTGACTCACTCGTACAGCGCTACGAGCACTAAAGATATCGTTGTGGGCATACGATTTTATGATGATGCTGGTTTTGATGGTTCGGAAGTGGTGTATTTAGATAACTTTCAGCCTACGGAGACTCCACCAACACAAAGCTGCAATGACACAAGTGCCGCACTCACGGTAGTGACGGATAACTATGGCTCTGAAACCAGTTGGTCTCTCAAAAACTCAGTTTCTCAAACTCTTTATTCTGGTTCAGACTATCAAAGTAACACCAACAATGAAGTGGAAATGTGTTTAGCGGATGGTAGCTACACCCTAGAAGTCTCAGACTCTTATGGAGATGGAATGTGCTGCAGTGTGGGGAATGGTTCATACAGTTTGTCGGTAAACGGAACCGTTGTGGCATCTGGTGGTGATTTCCAAGCAAGTCAGAGTACAGAATTTACGATTGGTGGCTCAACTACTACACCACCAACTGAACCACCAGTGTTAGGTGAGTATTACAAAGACGCTGAAGGTAAAGTGGGCTTTGCGTTAAAAACGGCCTTATATCAAATTATTGATAATCATATTAGTCAGGGTTACACCGCTATTTGGACGTTAGTGTCTGAGGCGGACCTAGACGCATACTATGACACCGATGGGTCAATTCTCGATATGTATTCGGAG
This sequence comes from Vibrio sp. OPT20, assembly GCF_963889365.1. Taxonomy (NCBI): domain Bacteria; kingdom Pseudomonadati; phylum Pseudomonadota; class Gammaproteobacteria; order Vibrionales; family Vibrionaceae; genus Vibrio; species Vibrio sp. OPT20. The sequence continues at coordinate 81,352 of NZ_CAWPOA010000052.1, forward strand.
AAACCTTCAGGCTCAGATTCAATCCAATTTACTAAGGTGGCCGATCAATGTGGTCAATACAGCAAAGAAGGTGATTGCTACAACCGTGAGCACTCATTCCCGAAAAGCTGGTTTGGTGGGAAAGTCGAGCCAATGAACTCTGACGGTCACCATTTATTTGCCACTGATGGCTACGTTAACTCGAAACGTAGTAATTGGCCATTTGGTGAGGTGAGTAGCGCGACATACACATCAAGCAATGGTTCTAAGTTAGGCAGTGCAGCAAATTCTCTTGGTTATGCAGGTACGGTGTTTGAGCCAATTGATGAGTTTAAAGGTGATTTCGCAAGAGCATATTTCTACATGGCAACACGCTATGAAAATGAAATCGCTAATTGGGAAGGAAACTCTACAAGCTCGGATGCCGCTCTGGATGGAACCAATACAACCGTTTTTGAACCTTGGCTACTTACTATGCTAAAGCGTTGGCATTCTGAAGATCCAGTAAGCCAAAAAGAAATCGACCGAAATAAGGCGGTACATGATTTCCAAGGGAATCGTAATCCGTTTATTGACCATCCAGAGTTTGTAAGCCAAATCTGGGGAAATTAATCGGAATATAACCACCATGACAATGGTTTAATGATTATTGAATTGAGCCCAATCCTTTGTTTGGGCTTTTTTATTGATGGGCATTAGAGAGCATGACTTAAAATATGTGAAAAAGCATATTGTCATGAAGGTCCGTATAGTTGTCAGTGGTCTGCACCATCAATACTGGACGCTACGTTAAGCGACTTTCCATACCTTTAGTTATCTATGAATTGCTAATTTAAGGGAAGCTGTAGCTCATTTATACCCAGAACCTTCATAGGCCGAGCTTTGACTCGTGGCACTTTCTAACTCACAGGTGCCCTTTTGTCGGGCTCAAAACGGGCAACACTTGTAACAGAACCGTATTTTTCTTTTGCCGTCCTGCCATTAAAAGGACGCATAGCTGATCTTCATAGCAAGTCGGACGTATAGGCTGTTTAAAAGGAGGGAAAGACTATGGCCACCGTCTATGTCAGCATCGGAAGCAACATTAACCGCGAACATCACGTCACAGAATCTCTCAAAGCATTGCATGACCGCTTTGCGCCCCTACACATTTCTAAATTCTACGATTGCGAGCCTGTCGGTTTTAAAGGGGATAACTTCTTAAACCTAGTCGTTGGGTTCGAATGTACCCTTCCTATCGCAGATCTGGTTAAGGTTCTGCATCAAATCGAATCAGAGAATGATCGCAAGCGTCAGACCAAAGCCTATGCTTCACGGACGATGGATATCGACATCCTTCTTTATGGTAATCAAGTGGGCGTTATCGATGGCGTAGAGCTGCCTAGAGGCGAAATCACCGAGTACGCTTTTGTGCTCAGGCCGTTAGTCGATATTGCTGCGCAAGAACGTCACCCCACTCTAGACATCTCATATCAGCAGCTCTGGGAAAACTTCGACAAGTTAAATCAGAAAACCGAACCCATCCCTTTCGATATCAGTTTCACCTAGCCTTTACATGACTGAAAAAAGAACGGCTACAACAGTAACAATTGCGAAAGGAACAACGGCTAAAAGAACAACTGAACTCTTAATGACCTGAGCTTTACTGATCTTTTCTTAAAACAAGCACGTACCTGACTTCACTCTCTAAGGATTGGACACTGTTATGAATCACAACGCCATTATCACCATTACAAACCTGAGACTAAGAACCTTCATCGGCTTCAACGAAGAAGAAAAGTCTAAGCAGCAAGACATCGTTATCAATGCAGAGATCCACTACCCCGCTAACAACCTTTGCCTCTCAGATGATGTGGAGAACGCACTCAACTACAAAAACATCTGCAAGAAGATCATTCAACATGTCGAATCCGGAAGATTTCTGCTTTTAGAAAAGTTAACCAGCGACGTACTCGGCATTTGTATCGATCATCCATGGGTACGATACGCTCAAGTGAGAATTGATAAGCCTCATGCCCTACGTTTTGCCGACTCCGTTTCACTCACGCTTAGCTATGAAGCAGAGCTCGAAAATTAACTCATAAGGAGAGAGTCATGCTGAATACAGAAGCCGAAAAAGTAAGAGAAGCTTTGCTCGCAAAAGGACTTGAAACCCCAATGACACCGAGCGAAATGAATCCCAACCAGAAGTACAACCGCATCAAAGGACTCTTGACGGAAGTGGTCAGTACGCTTGGACTGGATATAACCGATGACAGCCTTGCTGAAACACCTCATCGCATTGCAAAAATGTACGTTCACGAGATCTTTTCAGGGCTCGATTACGATAACTTCCCAAAAATCAGCGTTATAGAAAACAAAATGTCGGTTGATGAAATGGTCAAGGTGTCGAACATAGACTTAACGTCGACGTGCGAACATCACTTCATTACCATCGATGGTTTAGCAGAAGTGGCCTATATCCCTGAAAACAAGATTCTTGGGCTGTCTAAAATCAACCGTATCGTTCGATTCTTTGCTCAGCGTCCTCAGGTACAAGAGCGCCTTACTCAGCAAATCCTGGTCGCGATACAGACTCTAGTCGAAACAGAAAATGTGGCCGTGACAATTAAAGCCACTCACTATTGCGTTAAATCCAGAGGTGTCATGGATGCAAACTCTGAAACCTCAACGACCGCGCTCGGTGGTATTTTCAAAACTAACCCTCAAACCAGAGCTGAGTTTTTACGATGAGTGAAACGATACTAATAACCGGCGTGGGAAAGCGACTCGGATTCGCACTGGCGCAGCAACTTTTAGCGGATGGATACAAAGTAGTTGGCACTTACCGCAGCGACTATCCTCAACTGCAACTGTTGCGCGACAGTGGAGCCGACTTGCAGCAAGTAGACTTTTATCAACAAAGCAGCCTAGAGGGCTTTCTTGATTATGTAGGTCAAGAATATAAGACACTTCGAGCCGTCATACACAACGCTTCAGACTGGAAGCCTGAGAACAAGACAAACCCCAGTGACAATGCCTCAAAAATCATGCACCAGATGATGACGATTCACGCCACCGTGCCTTATCTGTTCAATTTAACGCTCAAAGACCAACTGATGTCTGGCGATAAAACGTCAGACATCATCCACATCAGTGATTACGTTGCTGAAAAAGGCAGTAAAAAACACATTGCTTACGCGGCCAGTAAAGCTGCACTCAACAACCTTACGCTATCGTTTTCAGCAATGCTGGCTCCCAAGGTAAAAGTAAATACCCTCTCTCCAGCCATGATTAAGTTCAATGAACATGACGATGAGGCATACAAAACCAAAGCGCTGAAGAAAGCTCTGATCCCGACAGAAGCGGGCTTTGAGGAAATAATAGATGGCATCAAGTTTGTGTTGGCCAGTCACTACATGACAGGAAGAACCTTGCACCTTGATGGCGGCAGGCATTTGAAGTGAAGTCCATACCTTGTGGGCTTACGTCAACATAGAAACTCAAAAGACTAGCGACTGCTGTTACCAATAAACCGTTAGAAGCTAGAAGCTAGAAGCTACTATGACCTAGATACTGCTAAAAGAGTGAGGAAGGCATTTTTCTTCGTCCCAGCCGGATAACTCAATATTGGTCAATGACTTGCGCATCTCATTACACAGTGAAGCGAGATTGATGATAGGCAGTTGGCTGCGAAACTGCGCGGTAAGTATTACCTTTTTACTTTCACTCAGGCTGTTTCGACATTGCGCTAAAACCGCTTCGCTATCTAACTCGTGCGCGTTCTCGATAATCTGAATATCAGCGTTCTCTTGATGGCCCTCTATCAGCCAAGATACGGCAGCTTCTTCTGAGCTGGTGAGCACGATGACATCTTTTTTTGCCATAAGCTCGTGGAGTTCAAGCTCTTTTAGTTCAGTTTCCATAAATACCCTCATTCAGCTGAAAATACATTAAAGCCGGTTACCCAGTTTAGCCTGTGCCAAATGGTAGCCTCTGTCTATCATCTCTTGTGAGCGATCGAACTCTAAGGTGCCACAAGCATTACGTGGGATCTCAAGCGTAATATCGGCGGGATAAGCGGCCAGTTTCTGGCGAGCAATGGTCGATTGCATCGCATCAAACGCTTGGTTGGCAATGTCGTAGGCAGCAAAATTGAAGCTCATTTTACTTTTTACACTGCTACCGAGATTATCGATAAAGTGAACAACCTTCTCATGCAGGTTACTCTCTTTTGTTGGTAGGGAAACCGGTATCACTTCCTGTTGAAGCATCTCAGGTTCACCACCTAAGTTCACAGCCAGAGTAAAGTCTGTCTTATCACTAAAGGTAGGCGCAATCGGTACGGGATTGAGCACTCCTCCATCAATCAGCACTTCACCATTAATGACATGTGGAGTGAAGAACAGTGGCAAAGAGATGGAGGCGCGAATGGCATCAAACAGAGAACCGGATTGCAGCCAAACCTCTTTTTCTTCGGCGACGTTGGCAGCAACTGCGGTATAAGGGATAGGCAGATCTTCAATTGAAATCTCGCCGATCAATCCACGCAGTGTGTCGATGATCTTGTCCCCTTTGAAGATACCACTCGATTGCCATGAAAAGTCCAACATCATAGCCATATCCGATTGGTCGATACTGGTGACCCACTTTTCAAATTCATCCAACTTGCCCGCAGCGTAGACACCACCGATAAGTGCGCCAATTGAACAGCCAGAGATGGATTTTATCTGATAGCCATGCTCGATTAACCAACGGATGATTCCAACATGAACCAAGCCTCTTGCGCCACCACTGCCAAGTACCAATGAGACCGTTTTTGCCATCGTATTAATCCTTTAGTTTTTAATTCTAGGGGAGCTAACTCGCCGATTTACCAATTCGCAGATCTCAACTCACTGAGTCACTATCAGTCCATACGGGTAATGAAGGTTTGCTCGTCATCCACAAAAGCCACATAGTCGCCGTGATAGATAAACACCCGACCACGCCCTTCCACTATACACGCTAGCTGTGGGTTCAAATCTTCTTCAAGATTTTCACTTTGATACGTGCCGGTATCGGTGATCACACCGCGGAGTTTAGGCAAAAATCCATAGCTACGCTTGGCTTGATCAATCAGGCTCAATTCACTGGTGGTAGAGAAGTAAGCTGGGATGGGACCAGCATCTTCAATAAACATCGGTTTCAGTTCTTCAAAAGCTGTAATCACCAGCCAGTCGATGCCGTTTACGTGATGGATAAACATTGTTTATAAATACCTAGTTTCTCGATAGTTCTGATGCGGAGATTCTAACACTATCAGGGGCCAAACGTAGGAGAAATTGAGTTACTAGAGACAATCCCTACCCCTGCTTATCACCCAATATATCCAGCATAAAACCGGACCAGATAGTCACGATCAAATCACACCAGAACGCAACCAAGCATGCAGCCAAACGTAAGTCGTTGGACTTTTTTCTGGGCCTTTAGAGTCGAACCATTTGTTGTTGAAAGTGACTTTGTTATTCCTGAAATCAAGAGCCTACCAATAAACAGACACATACTATCTACAGGGTCTAATACTAGTCGTCCGACTCTACGACTAATGTCTAACCGACTGAGTCTATTTGTTTTTTTTGGTTTGGTATAAGGTACTAACAACTGAATGTTAATGAATTTTTAATTATAAGTTGACGCATTGTTTACACTTCATGCCGTGAGTCAACAACGTTTGTTGGAATAACACACCTCAGAGTGTGAACGAAAGGAATCAAAATGAGCACTACTTTAGAGTCCGCACATATACAAACAGAGAAGCCTCAAGCCAATGAGGATGAACTCACCTATGAACAACAACATAAACCAAGATCGGAATTTGATTCCCGAGAACAGTATCTAGAACACGAATTGCAAATTATGTCGCCTAAGCGCTGGCGTCCAAATTTGCCGTTTAAAGATTATCGATTTGAGATAGAAGACACCATCCCAGCGATGGCGGCGACCATTGGTAAAGTGGTTATGGTGGGCGCTATTGCAGCCACCTTTGCTGGGGCTCTCGGATTAAATGAAGACTTCATTCTAGAAAACGTTCGTTATGAACTCCTCATCGCCTCTGTTTTCATTATTATTTTCTCTGGCTTCCTGTTGCCGACCGCGAACCTCGCAGGTACACACGGTCCACTCATCCCGTTAATTCCAATTGTGGTTGCAGCAGGCGGACACCCTATGGCGTTTGGGTTATTGATTGGCGCTTTTGGCCTCATCTTAGCCATCAGTAAAGGTGGCAGCATGTTGGCCAACCTCACCAGTAAAGGCGTATGTGGCGGATTATTGCTCTACCTTGGCTTTGTTGGAACCGCTTCTCAAGTGAAAAAGCTGTTCGCTTGGGCTGAGGGAATCGGCATGAGCCATATCGCTTTTGTCGTGATCTTTTGCACCATTATTTTGTACGCGCTATTGGAACACTTCCGTAAACGTTGGTTAGCCGTCCCTCTTAGCTGCTTGCTAGGCGGTACGATTGCATTTGCCATGGGTGCCCCATTCGCTTTCCACACTGAGCCAGGCTTACCTAACATGAACCCTATGTATTGGTGGGGAGAAGATACAGGTTGGATGTTAGGCCTACCAACGATTGAGCACTTCATGGTGGTATTGCCGTTTGCAATTTTGGCTGTCGCTATGTGGTCTCCAGATTTCTTAGGCCATCAAGTATTCCAAAAGATCAGCTACCCAGAGCGTACCGAAAAAGTACACATGAACATCGACGACACCATGACCACGGCTTCAATTCGTCAAACGTTCGGTTCTCTGCTCGGTGGTACTAACTTTACTTCTTCATGGGGTACTTACATCGTACCGGCGGCGATTGCTAAACGCCCTATTCCTGCTGGCGCGCTACTCACAGCTCTGTTCTGTATCATCGCCGCAGTTTGGGGTTACCCGATGGATTTAGCTATCTGGCAACCTGTACTGTGTGTGGCGCTGATTGTTGGGGTATTTGTTCCATTGCTAGAAGCTGGCATGGAAATGACGCGTGAAGGAAAAACCACACAGTCGGCTGCTATTGTTGTGTTCTCTTCAGCGCTCGTTAACCCTGCATTTGGCTGGGCTCTCACCATGCTGTTGGATAACTTAGGCTTAGTCGGTTGTAAAGAACGCAGTAGTGAACTGAGTAAAATGAGCCGTTGGGTGTTGCCTGGCACTATGTTTATTGTGCTAAGTGGTGTGATGGCGTTGGTTGGCCTTCTACCGGGAATTCCAGCGATTATCCCAAGCTTTCGCTAGGCTCGATTAATATCTAGTTTTAGTCGGAACACAAAAAGGCCTCGCACACGCGAGGCCTTGTTTTATCTATCAAACAGTTACAGCTATTCTATATCAACTACAGCGTCCTACTTCACTGACCTAATCGCTTTCATCAACGTTGCGTGAACGATTCTAGTAAACCAAATCCTCCCCCTCTAGCTCCCCCTCAAATGGAGTTCACCGATCTCTTTAGACATACGATCGAGGGGGAGAATATTCTTTGTCGCTGAACACATGGCAGCACTTGTCACGATCAGTATTCAGTTCCTCCCCTTTTCCCGTTACCAACAAGAAATTAGAGATGTAAAACAAGGGGAGGTTAGGAGGGGATTATCGGTCAAGCCTCATATGCAATTGATTCAAAAGCAATAACGCAATTTGTTACAATGCCCATAATTAAAGGATGGTCTTATTTCGCTATACTCCGCTCCTAATTCCAGAAACAGATCTAACCTCAATGAATATATTTAAAACCTTAGCTCTTTCTATCACACTATTTTTAGTTGGCTGTGCATCTGGTTCAGCAATATTAGTCGGCGAAGCAAGAGACCCAATTACACCTCAAGAGGTTACGCTTTATCTTGAAGCGCCTGAGAACTATGAAAAAATAGCTTTAGTTGATGCATCTAGTGATGCAGGCATGACAAAACAAGGCTCCATCGACTATGCAATCGAAGAGTTAAAAAAGCAGGCAGCTAAACTAGGAGCTAATGGTGTTTTACTTCAAGCGACAGGAAGCAACAACTCTGTAGTCTTGGGAGGCGTCGGCACAGACTACCAATACTTAATCCCTATTTCAGAACAGACGGTTAATGGAATAGCAATCTACACAGAGTAGTTAGTATTGTTCAAGTTAGCTGTCTCGTCAGCACAAACACAAAAGGCCTCGCACACGCGAGGCCTTGTTTTATCAAAGTTCCAACGAACGATCACAGAAATAATTGGCGATGGTAAACCAACTTAACTCGAGAGCCATTCATCCAATACTTTGATGAATTTAGGATTAATGAGATAACCGATAGAAGCATGGGGATTGCTTTTTCCGTTGCGAATATTGAGGTTGTAGACTGGATGGATATCTTTCATTCCACCGGGTATCAGATCCAGTTTGAGCATATCCTTAAAGTCATTTCTAATTTTGCTGTCATGAGAGATAAAGTCATCTTCTGCCGATATGTTTATCCATTGCTGAATGTTTAAAGGGTACTTTTTCTCATCTTTCAAGCGACTCCCTTTTAGCCTATCTTTTACGTTTTCATCTCCCAACGGTGACCCGAGCGTAAGCAATAAGTTGACCTTCTTGTCCGCACCATAGTCGTGTCTATACTCTCCGTAATGAGACAGCTTCCATAACACGTCATAACTGATCATCGACCCGAGACTGTGCGATACAATCATCACATCATCTTGATTATCGAGCGCTTCCTTCAGTTCAACCATTAGCCTATGCCTAACATCGCTGCCAAAATAGGTATCTTCATACCAATAATGCGCCATGTCCGGCGCGACCTTGGTTATGAGTGTCTCAGCCACTCCCAGCTTTCCAAATAGTGACGAAAAAGTATCTGCTAACGCCTCTTTTAGAAAACCAATTTTAGATACCTTGTTATACGTTGTTTTATTGAACTGGCTTGTCTTGTACTTTTTGAGTTCAGACAGCGCTTGTTGTCGACTTGCAGGGTCTTCCGTTGGTTTCTCTAACAATGTGTTCGATAGTTCACCGTAATAGACAAACCGTTTATCGACATCTTTAAAAGCTTGTAATGAACTTGAGTATCCACAATCTCGCTGCAAGCCATGTTCTATAGCCTCGTACCAGAGTGCTTGAAGGGGAGCTTTATCGGGCTTTTGAGCGCGACCATGAATGAATATTATTTTCTTAGCCATAGCAGGACGTCCTAAACACATAGTTAAAGTGATTGTCAGTAGAAAGCACCACTAGATTCGGTCAGCCCTTACCAATAACAGTGGTGCTGATTACATATCTAGGGGTGGTTGATAGAGCATTTATATAACTATGAGGCTGTCGTTTAAGGACCATAAACGAGTGAAAGACGCGGGTATGACTCGCAAATTGAAATGAATGTATCTAGCAAAACCTCCAACTCACAAAAAGGCCCCGCACACGCGAGGCCTTAGTTTTATCTATAGAATGATTACATCCATATTTTAACAACTACAGCGCCTTACTTCACTGACTGCATCCCTTTCATCAACGTTGTGTGAATGGTTCTAGTAGACCAAAGCCTCCCCCTCTAGCTCCCCCCTCAAATGGAGTGCACCGATCTCTTTAGATAGACGGCAGAGGGGGAGAACATTCTTTGTCGCTGAACATATAGCAGCACATGTAGCGATTGGTATTCAGTTCCTCCCCTTTCCCATTACCAACAAGAGATTGGAGATGTAAACCAAGGGGAGGTTAGGAGGGGATTATCAGCCTATTCTCACGTGTAATCACCCGACTTCACTGACTTAATCGCTTTCATCAACCTTGTGTTGAACTGCTCTGGTTGCTCTAGCTTTGGGAAATGGCCTGAGTCTTCAATGTAGTAAATGCTGTAATCCTTGATGTATTTCTTGTTCGCTCCTAAATCCGTCAACCTCAAAATTTCTTGCTAAAAAGGTAGAAAAGTTTATAGTATTTTTTAGATAGAGTTGAGAATCGATATGTCATTACAGAAAAAACAATCCAAAGTATCACTGAACATCAAAATCTCATCAGACTTAGATGTTCGTCTTAAACGAGCGAGAAAAGCAGCGCGTGAACAGGGCTTAATGTTCAACGTATCTCAAGAAGTTGAAAAGTTTCTTGAGAAGGAAATAAAGAAAGTGGAACGCCAGCTATCAATCGATGAAGAGATTAAGAATAACCTCGAGGATCTTGGTGGGCTTAATATAGATAAAATGATGAAATCAATGGATTAATCAAAACACTAACATATTGATTAAGCTGAATTTAAAAAATGACAAAGCGTGGAGATGATTATGGGCACAATAATTGGACTGTTAATTTTGGCTGGTATCAGTGTATTCCTAAAGCGTCAAACGGGGCTTCATTTGCATGAGTGGATTGCAAAGAAATATAAAGACTCTCAAGACAACAAGTAAACGGCTCTCATGAGAATGACAGAAGCCATTATGTTACCGATTTGGCTTCAAGAACACTTGTACCAAACATAGGGGAAATGAGAGTAAGCGCTGCTGTCAGCTCAAGAACACAACAGACCCATTTCTTCTGTTGTGGAATCTTAATTTACCTTGTGCGGATATCTACAAGGTGTTAATAATTACCCCTATGAACAAAATTTACCTAAACGCAAAAACTACCACTACCACCATGAGGTTACTCAGGAGGTAGTTTTTTGCGTCAATAAAAGACCTCTGAGTGATTCATCGCCAGAGGTTTTTTTGTATCTAGGCTTTGTATTTCACTCAGAATTAACTGGAGATAAATATGAAGACACAACGAGAAATCACCCAGCAACTTATTCCGCTTCGTGCCGCTAAAACTAGGGATGATCTGTTGGCCTCAGAACAGACAAGAGATAACAGTGAATAAGGTGTCCTTAGAACATTTGGCAGCATGGCTTTTATCAAACCTAAGATAATAGATGCTCGTTCTAAGCGAATTAAAACTAAACTTTAACTATCAATAGTAGATAAAAATTGACACTCAGTTAGGAGAAGACATGCAAAAGAAAGATGATAATGAACAAGTAAGTCCCGTTTTATCCCAATTTGAAGAAACTGCTGTTATCTCTGACTCGGCACAAGTAACCCCGATTCTTGTTTACGGTAAGCGTCATATAAAAAAAGAGAAACTTGCTGAATTTAAGTATGCGTACCAAGCGCATTCAAAGTCAGCTTACGAAGAAAACCCAGACATTAAAGCAATCTTTGCCTTTCCTGATACAGAAGATCCTTTGGCATACTGGCATATTTTATGGGTCCGAAGCGCCAGTACGTTTAACGATTACTTGTCTCGCTCTACTCAGGCAGAATCGGTGTGGGATACGTATGATTACTCGCCTGAAAACCTAGACACATTAACCGTGTTTGGTGGGTGGAACGAAGAAACAAAAACCCGAGCGAAAGCAGATTCGGGCGTAAAGTACGACTTTAAGAGCAGCCTTGCCGGTTTCATGAAACCTGATGGCGGTAGGGAAGAAGGTCCTCCGCTGTTTGGATTTACGACGCGTTATGTGAAGCTAGGACAAATACAGAATTTAGGTACGTCATTCGAGAGCGTATGTGACATGTGGCACCAGAAGATTCCTGGTATTTTGATGGCAGCGGTCTTTCCGGACGACGACACGCCCAACTTGGTTCATGACTTGAGAATATTTGCCAACCACAAGTCTTACTTAGCGCATGTCGACAAGTCTGACAATTTGCTAACGGAAGCAATGGCAGTATGGTTTGAAAATTACGACACCAGCATTCCGTTCTCTGGGCAACTTTACGCCGCTAGCACAAAGGATGAGGCGCTCCATACCAGCTCGATAAAGTCGAGTACCACACCCAGAGCCCAACTTGAAACATTCCATTTCGGCGAAGATGGTATGTTAGGACAAATGCCGAATATGACCCGGAACGACTAGCCACCCACTCAGTATCCATCTGTCTGCTCTATAGGATGAAGACCATGAGATCAGTATTGTGAAAGACAGTTCTGGGATTCGACCAAAACCTCCGACCAACAAAAAGGCCCCGCACACGCGAGGCCTTAGTTTTTCTATCGACAATTACATCCATCATTTAACAACTACAGCGCCCTACTTCACTGACTGCACCCCTTTCATCAACGTTGTGTGAATAGTTCTAGTCGACCAAAGCCTCCCCCTCTAGCTCCCCCTCGAATGGAGTGACCCGATCTCTTGAGATTTAAGAATGAGGGGGAGAACATTCTTTGTCGCTGAACATATAGCAGCACTTGTCACGATCGGTATTCAGTTCCTCCCCTTTATCGTTGCCAACAAGAGATTGGAGATGTAAACCAAGGGGAGGTTAGGAGGGGATTATCAGCCTATTCTCACGTGCAACCGCCCTACTTCACTGATTTCACCGCTTTCATCAACGTTGTGTTGAACTGCTGTGGTTGCTCTAGCATTGGGAAGTGGCCTGAATCTTCAATGTAGTAAATACTGTAATCCTTGATGTGTTTCTTGTTCGCTTCTGAATCCGTTGGCCATAGTCGAGCGTTAACCAATATTACTGGCACGTTCACGTTCTCATACACTCGGTGTGCTTCGCCTGTCACGTATTGACCTAGATAATGGCGGAACTGGTTTATCGCGATAGCTGGCGGTGCTGAGGCCATGTCTTGCGTTACCCAGTAAAGTAAATCTGCATCTACGTCTTTTGGTAGCGAGTCTTTCACGAACATAGTAATGCCCGCTTGGAAGTCTGCTTCAAACGGTTTGGTCATTACATCTAGGTCACTTTGTGAAACGGCTAGTGCGACGTTTTGCGATGTATCGACACCAATAATGCCCTTCACTCTTTTCGGCATCAGTTTAGCGGCTTCTGCAATCACACCACCCGCCATGGAATGGCCGACTAAGATGACGGATTCGAGTTGTTCTTTCTCGATTACGGCTTTGATGTCTTCAGCGAACGCTACCATGGTGTACTCTTCGCGGTTGAACGACGAGTTACCGTGCCCGGCTAAGTCCATGGTGATCACTTGGTACTGCTTTGCAAACTCACCCACTTGGTGTTGCCACAGCCTGCTGTCTAAGCTCCAACCGTGAATGAAGATCAGCGCCGTTTCCCCGCTGCCACTTTTGCCATACGCAATTTGCTCACCATCGTGAGATATCGCAATACCATACTTAACCGTTGAGTCATGAGCCATGGCATTAAAGCTACTAAGCGTCATGAATACCAAGAGTGTGATGTTTAGAATTAAACGTTTCATAGTGTCTCTCTACTTACTTTGGAGGGAACACAGAAAGCATCCCTCTCAATCAATATAGCCACTATAAAGTGTGAAGTTGTAGACGGGTCAATGATAGCTTGAAGAAAAGTATAAATAAGCTTGGATCTAAAATGATTCACCAGCTTTGGTTACACTGCTAGCTGTTTCGCTTAAAAGATTCGATAACATCAATCAATTATCGAGAATATTCCTAACTAACTCCCTGTGTATGAGCTAAAAAATCGATTGAGTTATCATAACAATAGAATCTTTTAATGGTTGATTTATATGTTACTAATTACAATGCTACTAGTTTATTAATTAGGACTCATACAAATGCAATCAAGCTTGTATCGCTTTAAAGAATTCATCCACAACTCTTATGAAGAGTTAAGTGAAGGTGAATTGAAATTTGCAAATCTTATTCTGAATAACTTTGAAGAAGTGGAAAAAATCGGCACAGCAGCAGGAAAAAGAGCAAAATATATATCTTCAATTTACGATAAAATAGCATGGCCTCCTGCGACCAAAGAAACAGCTTTTGAAGACAATCAAAACAACAATATCCAGAGACTCTCCTCTATAGATATCCAAGGATTTCGTGGTTTTGTGAACAATGAAACCTTCGACTTATCGAAAAAGTACAACTTCCTTTACGGACCTAACGGTACTGGCAAATCAAGTTTTTGCGAAGCTTTAGAGTTCTCTCTGACAGGGAAGATTAACGAAGCAGAGAGTAAAGGGTTTAAGATCAAACCGTATATCAAAAACATGTACTGTAAATCCTCAGCAGTCACACTTAAAGTCATCAATCCTCAAGGGGACGTCGTAGATTTGGCTGAACCAAAGAGTGGACACGAGTTTATGTTTATAGAACGAAACCGTATTGAGGGTTTTGCTCGTGTTTCCTCTTATACTGCATCAGCACAACAACAAAGATTGTCTCTATTGTTTGGCCTTGAAACGTTCAACAATTTCTGTAATGGCTTTAGCGATTCGATAATCAATTATATCGACCTCAAAACTCCTGTCTTAGACAAGTATAAAGAAACAGTCCTCAAAATAGCACAAGCTCAACAAGCTATCAGCAGAAAAGAGCAAGAACAACAAGAGCTTAATAACAAAAAAATTGGTCTGTTATCCGGTTACCCTATGTGTGAACTAGCATCAGACCTTATTGCGTACTTAAGCCCCGATAATGGCTTAATAAAAGAAAAACAGGACTCAATTTATAAATATAACAACATTAAGCTTCATAACGTTAAGCCTCTTGAGAGCCTACTTACTGAACTAACAAATATTGATAATGACTTGTTAAACTACGAACGAACAAGAAACGACATTGAAAATAGTTCATCTAAAGTCGAATTCCTAAATTTGTACACCGCTATAAAAACCATCGCTTCATCCAAGGATACTGAGCACGATTGTTGCCCAGCTTGTGATACTCCTTTGCACCAAGTTAAAAACGACCCTTTCCTTAAATCCATAAAACAACTTGTTTTACTTAAAGAACTTTCTGAAAAACAATCACTAATGTTGTCTTTGCGAAAAAGAATAGAGTCAGCTTGCAATGTATCTAACCAGAAACTTTTAAATCACAATATACAATCAACCATCGATTACGACCTTACAGATACTGAGCAAGGGATTGTTTTTCAAAACACCCAAACCTCATTGAAAAATACAAAATTATTGGTCCAAAAGAAAATAGAAGAGTTAGAAAATCAGAACCTTATAAATAAACCTTTGGTTGATAGTGTTTCAGCAATGACATTGGAGTTAAAAAAACTCAACCATGACTTAGGTGTTGCAAATCAATTATCAGCGTTATTTAAGCTTCACATAAAAGATATCAAAGATATTCGCGAGCAAATAGTTGTTATCGAAAAAGAAAAATCTATGTTAGAGAACAAACTACAACTCGAAGAAAAGCGTCTAGCAAAAAATAGTACCTTTATTGCAGATTACTGCACCTTTATTGGTAAGCTTAAAAAGTACAACTTAGAACTCCCGTCTGTTCTTTCGGAATCTTTAAGTGAACGTGTACTGAAAATTTATAACTTAATTAATAACCACCCTTACGACCATGAAATACTTAAAAGTTTGTCTCTACCTAGAAACTCTAGTGAGAAGATAAATATAGAATTTTATGATGGGAATAAAGATGACGCCCTTCGAATTCTAAGCGAAGGGCATTTACGTTGCTTAGGGTTATCGATCTTATTGGCAAAAAACATACATGATGGGCACAACCTAATAGTTTTCGATGACGTGGTAAATGCCATTGACGATGAACACCGCTCAGGTGTTTTAGAAGCAATATTTTCCGATCCTGACTTAAGCCAAAAACAATTAGTAATCACTACACATGGTGAAGATTTCCTCAAACGATTAGAGAATCGAATCCCATCGAAGGATGTAAAGGTTAAGTTGAATCGCTATGACTTCAAACGCAACTTGGATCAGAGAACAATCTTAATAAGTTCTAATGATTTTCGACAATACATAGTTAAAGCTCAGTTAGCACTAATGGAAGGTAAAACCAAAGATGCACTGATGGAAAGTAGAAGAAGTTTAGAAGGTTTAACTAACGAACTATGGAAACACATTGGAAAACAAAGGCTAGACTCGAGTGTTTCAGTTCAGCTTCGCCAGCCCGGAGGCTCCCCTGATCTTTATGGAATTGTTTCTGGGTTGATAAAGTCACTAAAAGAATTTGAGAAAAAACCTGGATTCTTTGGATATGTTCCTATCAAACAAATCTTGATGGATATTCAGGGAATCAGCCAAAAGCACAATGTAACTTGGCAATTGTTAAATAAAGGTACGCACGAAGAAGATAGAAATGAAGAGTTTGATGAGCATCAAGCCGCTGCTCTACTGAAACAACTCGAAGCATTAGAGTCTGAGATTTTGGATTACAAAAAGCCGACACCGGTAGTTTCTTAGCCAACAAGTATATTTATTGTAAATACAAATCGACTACAGAAGTCGAACTATTCTAGTTCGACTTTTTCTCACTAATCTCAGCCAAATAGACAAATTGCTCAGTAAAAAGGGACCTCTTATATAAATTCCTGAAAGTCTAATAGATAATAAAAATACACTTTATGGTTATTAACAAATTATTTCTCATTAACGAAGCATATAATATCTAAAGAGCTTCTATGTTGTTGCTATCCCAATACTTTGTGAATCCTTTGGCTGTAAACTTAATTTTCTTAAACTCCCCTCCCAAGCTAGTCTCAATGCTCACAGAATTTCTATCTTTAAATTGCTGAACTATAAACTCCAGACCTTCATCGGTTTGAGGTCTGAAGTAAACTAAAGGAGGAGTTTGTTCCGTTTCACCAACACAAAAACCCGTCATTTTCACAGGTTGATTATTAAACTTATGAACTGAAGTCCCTTCAATCACATGCTGTCCTTCATTATTAAAATCTTTTGTTTTGTTATAATTACAAACCGGTCTCATTCCATCATTAATAATAAAGTAATTAAAGAACATTGTCAGATTTCCGCTACTATCTCGACTTATTTCGGCAACACTAACCTTACCAGATTCACTTTTCTCGTCAAAAGTAAACATTGTTACTCCCCCCTTTGACCAATAACTATCAGGTGCTTCAGTCCATGATAATGAGGCAAAAACATTGAAACTAATGAACGAACAAAATATAAAAATTATTTTTATCATAAATAAACAGCTCTACTCTTGTACTTAAATTCGGAGTTATGGCTATTTTAACTAATAATAAAAACCATTTCAGATAGACGCATCTTAAAAGATAGATTTTTTGTTTCAAAGTGTTTAATAACACAAAAATCAAGCCTTTATATTTGTTATAGGTGCAGTGATCTGTTGAAATGCAGTGTAAAGATATGCAACATGACAATTTTCAATTTATACCCAAGCAGAAACTTATCATAATATCTAAGTGATTCTTATTTCTTCAATTTTCAAAACAATGCAGTTGTAGCAATCATGAAGCAAATAAGGGGGAATTTAATACTTAGCTTCGTTGCACAAATAGAACACTATAACTACTTCTTAATGTAGAAATATTGAAGACGCGACAGGAAAAAGGCATGATTTCATTCACAATATGTTGGCCAATACAGTCGATACACATACAAAAAAGGCCTCGCAATGCGAGGCCTTTGGTTTTTCTATCTATCAGAAGAGATTAGTCGCGAAGTGCTGCGCCGAATTTCTCTGAGATTGAAGCTACGATAGCATCTACTGAACCAGCGATGTCTGCATCTTCAAGTGTGCGCTCTACAGACTGTAGGCTAAGTGCGATTGCTAGGCTCTTCTTACCTTCTTCAACGCCTTGACCAACGTAAACGTCAAACAGTTTAGCGCCTGTTAGGAATTCGCCACCAGCAGCGATACACGCTTCTACGATGTCGCCAGAAGCGACTGCTTCGTCAACAACAACCGCGATATCACGACGGTTTGCAGGGAACTTAGATACGGCTACTGCTTCTGGAAGCACGCGAGTGTTGATAGCTGCCCATTCGATTTCGAATACGATAGTACGGCCGTTAAGACCAAACTTGCGCTCTAGCTCTGGGTGAACAGTACCAATGATACCCACTTCTTTGCCGTCTACTACGATAGCCGCAGTTTGACCTGGGTGAAGTGCTGGGTGCTTCGCAGATTTGAAGCTGTATGCGATTTCGTTTGCAGAAAGCTCAAGAACGGCTTCTAGGTCACCTTTAAGATCGAAGAAATCTACAGTGTTAGTTGCAATGTCCCAGTGCTCTTCGCCACGAGTACCAGAGATAACGCCCGCAAGCATCATTTCTTGGCGCATGCCGTTTTCAGCTGTTGCTTCAGGGATGAAACGTAGGCCTGATTCGAATAGACGAACGCGAGACTGTTGACGCTTCTGGTTGTGAACAACTGTGTTTAGAAGACCTTGGATTAGGCCAAGACGCATTGCTGACATGTCCGCAGAGATTGGGAATGGCAGGATTAGCGGCTCAACACCAGGTACAACAAGTTTCTGCTGTTCTGGTTCTACGAAGCTGTATGTGATTGCTTCGTGGTAGCCACGGTCTACAAGAAGGTCACGAACGCGCTTAAGCGGTTGGTTAGCTTCTTTGTGGTCATTCATTTTAAGTGCCGCTTTAGGCGCTTGGTTTGGAATATTATCGTAACCGTAGATACGACCTACTTCTTCAATTAGGTCTTGCTCGATTGCGATATCAAAACGCCAAGATGGAGACGTTGCCGTCCAGCCAGCATCTGTGCTTTCAACTTCACAACCTAGGCGAGTAAGAATTTCCACTACGTCTGTAGATGGGATTTCGTGACCTAGTAGGCTGTCTAGCTTAGCGCGACGTAGAGCAACTACGTTTGCTTTAGGAAGATCAGCTTCAGATTCGCTGCCGTTTACTGGTGCAACTTCACCACCACAGATTTCAACTAGAAGCTGTGTTGCACGCTCCATAGCTGCTGCTTGTAGCGTTGAATCAACACCACGTTCGAAACGTAGAGAAGAATCTGTGTGAAGGCCGTAAGCACGTGCGCGACCACGGATGTGATCCGGTGCGAAGAATGCAGCTTCAAGAAGTACGTCTGTTGTTTCAGTAGTAACACCTGAATCTTGACCGCCAAAGATACCAGCGATTGCTAGTGCTTTGTTTTGGTCTGCGATAACAAGTGTGTTGCTGTTTAGTTCAGCTTCGTTGCCATCTAGAAGTGTTAGCTTTTCGCCCTGCTCTGCTAGACGAACCACGATACCGCCTTCGATCTTAGCTAGATCAAATGCGTGCATTGGTTGGCCTTGCTCTAGCATCACGTAGTTTGTGATGTCTACAACTGGGTCGATTGAACGGATACCACAACGGCGCAGTTTTTCTTGCATCCAGATTGGAGATTCCGCTTTTACGTTTACGTTCTTAACCACACGGCCAAGGTAACGTGGACAAGCATCAGTTGCTTTGATTTCAACAGATACTGTGTCTTCAATGCTTGTTGCAACAGCTTCAACTGTTGGCTCTGTAACGTCTGCGCGGTTTAGTACGCCAACTTCACGAGCAAGGCCACGGATGCTGAAGCAGTCTGCGCGGTTTGCTGTTAGGTCTACGTCGATAGTTACGTCGTTAAGCTCAAGAAGCTCACGTACGTCCATACCTAGCGTTGTGCCTTCTGGTAGCTCAAGGATGCCGTCAGACTCTACGTCGATACCTAGCTCAGAGAAAGAACAAAGCATGCCGTGCGATGGAACGCCACGTAGTTTTGCTTTCTTGATTTTGAAGTCACCAGGAAGTACTGCGCCAACTGTTGCTACTGCTACAGTTAGGCCAAGACGACAGTTAGATGCACCACATACGATGTCTAAAAGCTGTTTATTTCCATCAAGATCGGCTTCACCAATATCGATTTTTGTAACTTGTAGTTTGTCTGCGTCTGGGTGCTGACCGCACTCAACCACTTTACCTACTTTAACGCCGGTGAATTCACCAGCAACAGGTTCTACATCGTCAACTTCCAAACCAGCCATAGTGATTTGGTGAGCTAGCTCTTCGCTGTTAATTGCAGGTTTAACCCACTCGCGTAGCCAAGATTCACTGAATTTCATAGTTTTGACTGCCCCGGATTACTTGAATTGTTTAAGGAAACGAAGGTCGTTCTCGAAGAACGCACGAAGGTCATTTACGCCGTAACGAAGCATCGTTAGACGCTCTACACCCATACCGAATGCAAAACCAGAGTATTTCTCAGGGTCGATGCCAACAGAGCGAAGTACGTTAGGGTGAACCATGCCACAGCCTAGAACTTCTAGCCATTTGCCATCTTTACGTTTCACGTCAACTTCAGCTGAAGGCTCTGTGAACGGGAAGAATGAAGGACGGAAACGCACTTCAACTTCTTCTTCAAAGAAGTTACAAAGGAAATCGTTAAGAATGCCTTTAAGTTGTGCGAAGTTTACGTTCTCATCAACTAACATACCTTCCACTTGGTGGAACATTGGCGTGTGAGTTTGATCGTAGTCGTTACGGTAAACACGACCCGGAGCAATGAAGCGGAATGGCGGTTTGCCGTTTTCCATCGTACGGATTTGAACACCAGAAGTGTGCGTACGTAGCATTAGATCAGGGTTGAAGAAGAAAGTATCGTGATCAGTACGAGCTGGGTGATCGTCTGCGATGTTTAGTGCATCAAAGTTGTGGAATGCATCTTCGATCTCAGGGCCAGACTCAGTGCTAAAGCCAAGCTCACCAAAGAACTGTTCGATACGCTCAACTGTGCGAGTAACTGGGTGAAGACCACCGTTCTCAATGCGACGACCTGGTAGGCTCACATCGATAGTTTCTTCAGCTAGTTTCGCTTCAAGCTCTGCACGTTGTAGCGCGTCTTTGCGAGCTGCGATCGCTTGTTGAACAGCACCTTTCGCTTTGTTGATCTCTTGACCAGCAGTGCGACGCTCTTCAGGTGGAAGTTTACCTAGGCTTTGTAGTTGAAGAGTTAATTCACCCTTCTTACCTAAATACTGAACTCGCACTTCATCAAGTGCGACTAACGAATCTGCTGTATCAATAGCAGTCGTTGCATTAGCAATGATCTCTTCTAGATGTTGCATCATTTCCTCATCTACCAGTTGGTAGTGTCCGTATCGGATGATTAGTTTTTTTAGATAGCTACACATAGTAATCAAACACGCTACCAATGCCAAATTGAATCGCTAAAAGAGCAAGTTATTGACTAAAAACACGGCAAATTTAACAGGATATTAATGAGGAATAGGAAGAAGTGGAACAAATACCGGTTCCACTTGTTTATTTTAAAGTGAGTAGCGATCAAAGACTAAAGCGAGCGGTGTTCTAGATCTGAAGTGAACGGTACTCTCGAACTCGAGTGAACCGAGCTCTAAATCTGAATCGAACAAACGCTGTTTTTGCCTGCGTTTTTCGCTAAATAAACGGACTCATCAGCGGCTTTAACCAACTCATTCATGGACTCGAATTCTTGGGTTATTTCAGCCACACCGACACTAATACTGCCAATCCAAACTTGATGACTGGTTTCAACCTCTAATTCAGACACTTTCTGTCGAGTCGTTTCCGCGATGTGCATGCCACCTTTGAGGTCGGTGTCAGGGCAAATAACCAAGAACTCATCGCCCCCTAACCGACACACAATATCATCATTACGGAACGTGTTTTTCAGTTCACGCGAGAGGGTTTGTAGCACCAAGTCGCCTGCATCATGGCCACTGGTGTCATTAATGCGCTTGAAGTTGTCGGCATCAATCATAATGCACACTAAAGGCATACCAAGTTCTTTGGAGTCTTGCCAATGTAGCGCTAACTGTTTAAAGGCACTACGGCGGTTAGGCAAATGAGTGAGTGAGTCTGTTAACGACAGTTCTTCAAGTTTCTTACTCGCTCGTTTCAATTCTGCAGTCCGTTCCTCAACTTTGTCTTCGAGTAACTGGTTGAAGCGTAACAACTGTTTGTTTCGTTCAGAGACTTGTTCAAATAGGCCATTAAGCGCCGCCAACAGCGGGACAGTCGAAGAGTCTTGCTGCTTTTCTTCTGCTTCAAAGGCTTGTAGAGGTGTTGCACCCTCTTCTATGGCGACCATTTGTCGCACCATGTTTTGGTCGATGCCGAGAATGTGGTAAGTAAGCCAATGGATGAGGAAGTCCAATAACTGCCGTGCTGACACCTGATCTTCTTCTAAGATGAACGCTTGCATACTGTAGATATCTTGCATAAATACACGATGCACTTTGATGTGTTCTTCAATGTGTAACTCATAGACACCACAATCTCTCATCAAAGATTCTTCTTCTTTAAAGTGAAATTCTGCATAGCGCGCGAGTTCGAGTAAAGCGATGTTAATGTCGTCTATAGAGATAGTATTCTCTGACAAAAGATTTCCGTAGTGGTTGATAAAACCAACAAGGTATTGATGTTGTTCATCTACAACACCAATGCCTGTTTCAAAGTTTTTATCCCAATTAAATAAACTCATAGATCCCTTAGGGCCGATACCACCAGCACAATTTACATGCATATTCGGAGGTTATAGATACTCGAAAAATATAACCATCTTACCTTTGGGACTATTCGATTATTTGCTCTATTTTATAAAAAGATGACATTGAACATTCTAAATATAGCGCGTCTTAAATCTGAGACGCCCCCTTTAACAAGAGCGCCCCACCAAACTAACACTAGAAATAATATTCCAACGCTACCTCAACAAAATCATCCTTTCGAGCAAAGAACAACAAGTCTTCTGGGGTTTCGTTCTCAAACAACCAAGCGTTTAATCGCCACTTGAGATTGTTGTTGATGCGGCTTGATGCTTCCAACTTAGCACTGTAGACATCGCTGTTGTCCAAGTCTTGAGTGATGCCCGTGAGCACCTCGGTGCCGTCTTCATCGTTCAAGGCGAAACGTGCACCAAGAAACACATCGTTTTGGCCGATGGTTTGGGCGTTGTTGCCTCGGCTGTCATACAGGTATTCAGCAATGAAGCCGATGTCCCAATAGGATTCAAGCGCCCCAACCCATGTGTATTCAAAGCCTGTTACCACGCCGGTGTGGTTGTCGTAGCTGTCGCGATAAATGCTTTCCAGCTTCCATAACCAGTCACCGATAATACCTTGAACATCGAGTCCGAAGTGCTGCATTTGCGCGTAATACGGTTTGAGCTGATTGCCTTCCACACGGTAATAAGGGTCGCGATTTGTGCCGCCTAAGTAGCTTAATCCCACATCCCAATCGCCGTACATTTGGCTATAACGCAATGCCACATCAACATGCTTTTCTTCTCTTGAAGATTCGTAAAGCGCATCGTCCGATACAGGCACGGTTGGCCTTAACCGACCGTCTTCCCCAGCGAAGGTACGCTCACGAAAATACGGCAGTAACATGGCATCGATGGTTCCCCAGTCTTTGGTTGAGGTGAAGTGCACCATAGGCTGACCTAACTTCGATTCGCCATCGACCGATTCAATGGCATCGGTTTGATTGACCACATCCACCAAATGCGCCGATTCGGTCACACCCCAGAACACCTTGCCGACACCGGCTCGCAGTTCGTAGTCATCCCAATACGTTAGGTATAGAGCTTCGCGAACGTCACCATGGGTTCGTTCATCGTCTTCGCTATCTAGGCGGTAAAACGGCGTGAAGGTAAAGCTGCCATTGCCCTCTTGTTGTTCCCAATAAAACTCTGGTTGTAACACCAGCGAGCTTTGCCCTTTATCTTGCCCTTGCAAGCCGTAGCTAAAGAACTGCCTGTGTTCAAGGTTAACCTGCCCTGCTAGCTCCGGGGTGACCTGTTCTACGAACTCAGAGCTAAAGCCTGCCGCAACACATGGCAACGACACTTGCATGAGCCCGACTGTCGCTGCCAAGGTTAAAGATAACTGCGTTCCTGTTAACACAATCCTTTTCATATTCTTGCCTTACTTTGCACGTTTGAGTGTATTTTTCTGGAAATCTTTGTCCTTAAGACCAGTTTGGAACGCTAAATCTGTCGTGGTTAGTACCGTGCTCTTGCCTGTTTGGTGGTTTTGCATCGACATAGTGTGCGCGCGCCAGTATTGGTTTAGGTATTGTTTGTAATCTTGGAACGAGAGGGTTTTCAGCAATGCGCCTTTACGGTCGTAAAACTCAACCTGAACGGGGCGGTAATATTGTTGGTCTAGCCATACCTTCTGCATGGTGTAGCCTGAGTTTTTGTCGGTCGGAACTTGCTCCAAGACAAAGGTATCGACGCCTTCAATTTTGGCATCTTCAATGTAGTTAAAGGTGTACTTTCCTAACTCGAACGAGCTCAAGTCTTCGTAAGCAAATTCACTGCCCATAAACGGGCCCGATTTGTTGCGTGAAGAGATGCGTTTTACACGTTTCAATGCAGGCAAGTACAGCCATTGGTCATCCGATTTAGAGATGTGTGAATGGTTCAAGAAAGCCGTGCCTTTTACGTCACGCGGCTCATCAAAAATGGTCAGTCCTTTGTCGCCATCATCATCCACTTCTAATGACTTCAATCGCATTAGGCGCGAGCTACTTTCGCCTTGTTTGTTGCGAAGTAGCATTTCCATGGTCGCAACTGAATCGCCCCACCCCATATCGACGGCTTTTCGTTGCTCGGCAATTTCTAAGCCTTTCGCAAGGTCGGCTAACGCAGGGAAAGCCGTGAACGTGCCGACGGTTAATGAGCTGACGGTAAATAATGTGGTAACGAGAGTTTGTTTAACGCTTTTCATAAATTTCTCCTTGAGTCAGCCCACCGCAGCAGGCTGACGATTCCTTATTTGGTCGATGTAGTAAGTTCGCCAGTCGAGCTAGGCTGCGATTTGGTATTAGGCGTGTTTGAATAGTGAGTCTGTTTGTCGAAGATCATCAGCAAGCTAGGCAGCAAAATGAAGTCGACCACCAGCGCTATGAAAATCACAATCGCGCTGAGTAAGCCCATGTCGGAATTGAGTCTGAAGCTCGACATCGCCAGCACAGAGAAACCCGCCACAAGTACGACAGTGGTGATCCACAGTGCTCGGCCAACGGTGTGGAAAGCGTAACGCACCGCTTCTTCTGCTGATTTTCCTTCCATTCTGGCGCGTTGGTATTTACTTAAGAAGTGCACTGCATCATCGACAACGATACCCAGTGTGAGCGTGACCACGACTGACAAACCTAGGTTGATTTCACCAGAGATAAGCGCCCACAAACCAAAGCCAATAATCGCAGGCGCAATGTTGGGCACTAGGCTGATGATGCCTAAGCGAACCGAGCGCAATGCAAATATCATCAAGCCAGAGATAAGCACTAAGGTGATTGGCAGAGTCGATAGCATGCTCGCCATGTTGGTTTCGCCGATATGGGCAAACATCAGTGACGGACTCGATGCCACCACTTCATACTGAGGCGCATTGGCTGCAAACCATGAGTAAATACGCTCTTCGAGTTCTACCAATTCCACACTGCCTAGGTTGTCGACTGTGAGTACCATTTTGATCGATGACTTATCGACGTTGATCTGGTTGTTCAAGTCCAAACCATAAGGCAGAGACATCTCGTAAAGCAGTAGATATTGCGCAGCAAGTTCACGGTTAAGCGGCAGTTGATAATAGCTATCGTCATCGCCATGCATGTTCTTATTCAAACGCATGTAAACATCGGAAAGCGTAGCGACATGGTCGGTTTCTGGTTGAACACGTAGCCAATCGGTAAAGTCACCAATCGCTTGCAAGAACACAGGATCGGCAATTGCTTGAGACTCGTTAGTTTTGACCGCGATGCTGATGGTCGTCATGCCGCTTACGGTCTCTTCCATGAAATCGGCGGCTTGTCTGAATTCGCTTGAGGTATCGAAATACTTCACCGATTCATCATTCACTTTGTTGAGTGGAATTAACGCGGCAGCGCCAACAATCACTAAGGTAGAAATAGGCAATAACGCTTTGCGATTAGCCACCACAAAATCGCCCAGTTTATCCATAAAGGTTACTTTGCTTTCCGCGGCTTCATTTGTTGGCAGAGTTTTCACTGGCAAGAGTTTTAATAGCGCAGGAAGCATAGTCACAGATAGGAAACACGCGATGATCACACCCAATGCCGACAAGTTGCCGAAGTCGCGCAATACGGGAGAATCCGACATGTTCATCATCAAGAAACCAATCGCGGTGGTCACCGAAGTAATCAAAATCGGCATCGCATTGAGCTTGATGCTGTACTGAATGGCTTGTGCTTTCTCCATCCCGCGCTGCATGGCTTGTCTCATGGTCACAATCACGTGAACACAATCGGCAACGGCAAGGGTTAATACCAAGGTTGGAACGTTAACCGTCGCAGTGCTGAGGAACATCCCTGCCCAGCCAGACAAACCCATGGTCGCGACAATCGAAGAGATAATCACAACTAAGGTAGCCACCACACTAAAGAACGAGCGCAACATAAAGGTAAGGAACACCAACACCACCAACAGCATTAATGGCACCAGCGTTGAGCTGTCTTCTTGAGCCGAAGTCATAAAGGCGTTGTTCATGGCAATGATGCCCGCTTTATGGAATTCAACATTGGGATATTGTGCTTCATAGCGGTCAATCATGGCGTTGATAGCCGCAATGACTTCTTGTACTTCCGCCGTTTTGTCCACTTCGGGCAATTGCACCGTCACGTTAACAATGGTCACGTCGCCAGAGGCCGATACTAAAGCATTCTTAAGCAGTGGTTCGTTGAGCGCGATCTGTTTTACTTTGGCGATCCGCTCTGGCGTGTGCTCGTATTCTTCGTACAGCAAGTCTTCCACTAAGAGGTCATCTTCAACCGCTTCGGTATGCTGATAATTGGCAAGCGAATCGACACGGCTTGAGTACGGGATCTGCCACGCATCGACCGTGAGGTTTTGAATTAAGGTGAGGGTTTCTGGAGTGAAGACATTGCCGCCTTCTGGTGCGACGACAATCGCGAGGTTGTCGGTTTTCGCAAAGGTGGTTTGGATTTCATCGAACGCCATCAACTGTTTGTTGGTGCCTTCGAAGAAGATATTGTAGTCCCCTCTAAAGTAGAGGTTCTTCGCCCCTAATGCAGAGAGCATGATGATCGAAAAAACCACCAGCAGAACGATAAACGAACGCTTGGTCGGTATTGAGTGCCAACTATTATTTAGATCCCCGTTTACGCTATCGACATTACGGTTATCTCGATTTTGGTGATCGAAAGCGGGCTTCTGGCTGTCATGTTCCATCACAGTCTCCATTTGTGACGATTCGTCATAGTTGTGTCTTAAAAAGCCAGCCGAAGCTGACAAAAACACAATTCTTAGTCATATACTCAAGAAAACCAAAACCACACTAGGCTAAACTTAAGTTTATGACGAATCGTCACTAATGGTTATTAATAAACCCACATAGGTGGGCTTAGTTGAAGCTTATCGACCTACTGACTCTAAGTAAGCGACTTCTTCACTGAACAGTTCTTGTTCTACACGGCGCCAGGTTTTGCGGTAGTCCCAATCAGTAGAAAGAGGCTGCCAGTTGAGGCCGTCTAAAATCATGTTCGCGTTATGTAAAACTGAATACGGGTCTTGTAACCGCTTGATACAATGACTGTTTGAAGCATTCTGAGACAAGGCATTTGAACCAAATGCGATTGACCAGTTGGCGAATACGATGGCATCTGAACCCACGCCAGAAGAGAACTTTAGGTCACCGGCTTCTACTGCTTGATTGACGAGCAGATCCGCTTGTTCGATAACGATCTCTTCTAATTGATTCATCTCGGCCACGCGTGCACTGGAGGCTTTCTCTAGTACCCATGGGCTTTTCGCCATAATCGCGCAAGTTGATAATACCGGTTCCATACGAGCATAAACTCGGTACGCAACGTGCAATGCGACAATCTTTTCGCGAGAGTTGCCTTCAAACTCTCCAGAACGAGCAAACAACAGTGCCTCAGACTTTAGAGAATGAATACATAACGCTAAAACCACGTCTTCTTTACTGCAAAAGTGATTGTATATCGTACCTTTAGAATAAGAGCTTGCCGCCGTTAGCCTATCCATCGTCAGATTTCCGAACCCTTGTTCTCGAACCAGATCTTTTGCTAACAACATCAATTCTACTTCTCGGTCGGCTATGGATTGCTGCTTCTTAGACAGCACCGCCTTGCAACCAAAGATACTTTGTTTATCGCCTTTACAACCAAAGCCAAACATAATTTTTCAGTCCGTATTTGAGCTTAGCTATTACCTAAGCTTAATCAGCATTTAAAACGCTCCTGTCCAATATATTAACACGAATAGTAAATTCATGTGGTCAACCATTTTGTGACGCTTCGTCATTTCTGACTTATCGTCATAATAGCGCAAATATTGATCATATCAAGGTGTTTTATAAATTAAATACAAGTTATGAATGTATGGATAAATAGGTCAATAAGTAGATAGAGAAATCATCAACAGTCACTAGAGAGAGAAGATAGGTGCTTTCATGGAGACAACACGAAAGATTAGAAGCTCATGCTTAACGTTAATAGACCACGTTATTTTAAGCCTTGGTGCAGAATCGGCCCCGAAAAAGACGCCCGTAAACCCCATCTTTAGCCACCTTCTGACCTAGAATGAATGAGTGTAGGCTTACTTTTTGGGGCAGACCTCTCCTTATGGTCAATATTTGGCTTACTAATGTCGTTTTCTGTTAAGTTGCTATAAATTCGGTAAGGGGTGACTTACAATAGTGACAACGACTTACCTTTTTTGAGAACACGATATTGAGCGCCAAATATTCTTATTTAGCTTGGCAAGTGAATACTTCTAGCCCAGCAGAAAAGCTGGTTTTATTGATGCTTGCAGATGGTGCTGATGAATTCGGTTACACCAATGTGTGCCTACAAACGGCAGGTCAGCTTTGTGCTCTCTCTACGTTTGGTTTAGCCGACTGCCTTAAGTGTTTAGTCGACCAAGGTTTCCTCGATAAGGTGAAAGTAGACTATCGAGATAAGAAAGAGATTCACGTTTTCAAAATGCTCATTGAGCAAGAGCAAGCTACGGTGCACGTTGAGGTTCAACCGACCAATAGTATTCCGGTCTACTCTACTGCACCTGCACCTGCACCTGCACCTGCACCTGCACCTGCACCCAAGTTTCAGCCTGCTCCGGCACCAATGCAACACATGCAGCAGGCCCCTCGCCCACAAGGTCGAGGCTCAATGAACAGCAACACCGTCTCTACTCATGATCTCAACGAAGAAGAGATACCATCATGGGCAGAACGTGCGTTTAAATTCTCCGGTTTGACCGGTGACCATAGTTTAGTATGGAAGAAATTTGTCCTCTGGTATAAAGCCAAAGCCAATGAATTAATGCCATTATCTCGGATTGAATCCAAGCTGCAGTACTGGCTAGTTAACGAGAAGCAAAATGAAAGACAACAACAGCAGAAGACCTCTCAATATTCAGGAAATGCAGGACAAGCTCAAGGAAATGGGTATAGACAAAAGCTTAGCCCATCTGAACGCTTCAGGCAGCAGCTCATTCAAAAAGGCAAAAAGCCAACCTTCTGAGCCAGCCCAA
Organism: Vibrio sp. OPT20; assembly: GCF_963889365.1. Lineage (NCBI taxonomy): Bacteria > Pseudomonadati > Pseudomonadota > Gammaproteobacteria > Vibrionales > Vibrionaceae > Vibrio > Vibrio sp. OPT20. The sequence goes on from NZ_CAWPOA010000052.1 coordinate 110,568, forward strand.
CCTGTTGTACCTGACGCTACCGTGCAGCCTAACGCACCTGAAGTGATTGAAGCACAAAGTACAGAAGTAAAAGTAGCGACACCAAACGCTGCGGGCTCTGGTGCGTCTCAGCAAGTGCCTGTTGTTGATCAAGATCCAGCAGAGCTTGAGCTAACCGATTGGTGTATCCATGTGTTCGGTTCTTTCTTGAGCGTGTACGAAACTCAGTGGGAATACCAATACGGTAGTGAACCGAGCGGTAAGTTTCTTGAGTTTGCCCACTCTGTTGACTCAGACGGCCTTAACCGCGTGCTAATGCACTGCCATGAGCGTATTCAACTTGGCAACAGTTGGCCACCGCAAATGGGTGAGCTTTGGATCCTTAAAGATTCTTTGACCGAAGAAGAGCTGCTTGATAGCCGTATTCGTGTGTTGTCGCGCGCAGCTGTTAACAACATTGAAAAATGGCTTATCCAGAACAAACTGTACGACTTGAAGCGCACGGCTGAAAACAAGCTCGATGGCCTGTTTAAGAAATACTATTTGGAAGCAAAGCGTTTAGATGAGAAAGGCATGCTGGAAACAGAATTGCCGCAGTTCCTTCTTGCCGCTAACTCAGTGAAGAACTTGAACGACTTGAAACGCGAAGAGTATGAAAGCCAACACGGTAAAGCGATTAACCCAAGAATTCAGAAGATTCTAAACAGTAAGAAATAGCACTGCTCGCTTAACTTATACCGCTTAAGTCAGCGACATTACTATTCTACAGATACAAAAATGCCAGCTATCAAGCTGGCATTTTTTATGAATTCTTACGAACTCTTCAACGAACATCCATCATTAACTGTAAGTAAGTGACTCACTATCAGCTCGCCACTCACTATAAACAATTACAGTAGGTGGATAGTTGCGTTTAGCGTAAATACGCCAGAGTCGTCATCTTTCATTTTGAAGTTTTGGTAGCTAGCGCCTACAGATAGTGGGCCAAAGATGAAGTATTCAGCGCCTACACCGTACATGATATCCTCACCTGATTGCTTGAAGCCGTCAGATTTAAGATCGTAAGAGTGAACACCAGCCTTCGCGTATACGTGAAGAGGACCGAAATCGATACTTGGCTTGATCGCTAGGTAAGCAGTGCTTGCATCTAGGTTTGTAAGGTCACGGTTGCCGTACTTAACGCTGTCGAAAGAACCAAGATCCCAGTAACCCGCTTCAATACCGATTAGTGGCAGGATGCCTGTACCCACGTGGATACCCATCGCTGTTTCTTCTTCATTACCTAATGAGTTTTGACCACCCATTACGCCGCCGTACAACCAAGAATCAGCCATTGCTGTTGAAGATGCACCTAGCAGTGCTAGTGCCAATAACGTTTTTTTCATATTCGACCTTTTTCGTCCTAGTGGCAGGCCTTGAGTGGTAATAAATTGCCACCAAGTCGCCCTGTATGTAATAACTATTCAATTAGTAATGCAATAAGCAAGATTTATACCTAAACCTTGCTATTGCGTCTAGCTTTATTCCTTAGCAAGCATCAATCGCGTTTTTAACACGCTTATCTGATACTGGGTAAGGCGTTCCGAGCTGCTGTGCGAAGAAGCTTACACGAAGCTCTTCTACCATCCAACGCACCTCTTTTACATTTTCTGGAACCGCGATCCCTTTTGGGATTTTATTCAGCAGCTCTTTGTAATCATTCATTACTGACTCAACTTTGATCATATGCAAGCGATCTTTGTTCGGGTCAATCGGCAGTTTTTCCATGCGGCGTTCAATCGCTCTCATATAGCGTAGAATATCCGGCAGGCGTTTCCACCCACATTCTGTGGCAAACCCCTTAAAAATCAAACCTTCTACCTGAGCTTTTATGTCAGAAAGTGCGAATGCCATTGAAAGATCGACACGTCCTTTGAGCTTCTTACTGATGCTGAATGCGGTCGTTAGGATGGTTTCAACCTGTTGAGCAATCTCAACAACGCTGTCGCCCAGCTCTGCACGTACGTGTTCTTTCAGTGCTTCAAACTGCTCTGGTTCCCAAACCAAACCGCCCTTCTCTTCAATCAGCTTATCAATGCCACAAGCGATACAGTCATCGATAAGATCGAGTACCTGTCCGTATGGGTTGAAATACAAGCCAAGTTTCGATTTGTTCGGCAAGTTAGAGTGCAAGTATTTGATCGGCGATGGCACGTTCAACAGGATTAAACGACGCTGACCCGATTTCATTGCCGAGATCTGCTCTTGCTCGGTTTCGAACAGTTTGATCTCTACGCTGTCTTTAGAATCCACCAGCGCTGGGAAGGCTTTAACATCGTAGCCGCCGCGTTTCTGCTGGTAGACTTTTGGTAACTCACCAAAGCTCCACGTATGCAGGTTTTGCTGTTCGATGTCATCGTCTGCCACTTTAGAAAGCGTTTCTTGAACCTTGTCTTTCAGGCTCTCTTTCAATTCATGCAAGTCTTTCTGTTCTTTAAGCTTACGCTTGCGATGATCTACAGCGCGGAATGTTACCTTTAAGTGCTCTGGGATCTGGTCTAACTTCCAGTCATCACGTACCACTTCCACACCTGTCATGCGGCGCAGCTCTTTCTCAAGAGAATCCAACAACGGTGCTTCAAGTGGTGTCACACGAGCCAAGAAGGCATCGGCGTAGTTGGGCGCAGGCACAAAGTTACGGCGTAGCGTTTTAGGTAGCGACTTAATTAGGCTAATCACCAGTTCCTGACGTAGGCCTGGGATCTGCCAATCAAAACCGTTTTGGTCAATCTGGTTCAAGATAGGCAGCGGAATGTGTACCGTTACACCATCGTTGTCGTCGCCCGGCTCAAATTGGTAGCTCAGCTTCAGCTTGATACCATTTTGGTGCCAGAAGTTCGGATAATCCAAGTCAGTAACGTGGCTTGCATCACCGCGAAACAGCATCGACTTTTCGAAGTTAAGCAGCTCTGGTGTTTTCTGGCTGGTTTGCTTCCACCATGTATCGAAGTGACGGCCTGAAACAGCCTCTTCACCAACACGTTGGTCATAAAAGTCGAACAGTTCATCATCGTCGATCAAGATGTCACGACGACGCGATTTATGTTCTAGCTCTTCCACTTCTTGCAGTAGCTTACGGTTCTGCTTGAAGAAGGCGTGTTTGGTTTCCCACTCACCTTCAACCAAAGCGCTGCGCACGAACAATTCACGGCTGACAGTGGCATCAATCGCACCGTAATTAACCAAACGTTTCGGGATGATTGGGATTCCGTAAAGCATCACTTTTTCGTGTGCCATTACTGCCGCTTGCTTCTTCGACCAATGTGGTTCGCTGTAGCTGCGCTTAATCAGGTGTTTTGCTAGTGGTTCAATCCATTCAGGCTGAATCTTCGCGATAACACGACCCCAAAGTTTTGAGGTTTCCACCAGCTCAGCAGACATAATCCACTTAGGCTGTTTCTTAAATAAGCCAGACGCAGGGAAGATATGGAAGCGCGCATTACGTGCACCTTGATACTCATTCTTCTCTTGGTCTTTCATGCCGATGTGCGAAAGCAAGCCTGATAGCAGTGACATGTGAATGCCGTCGTAGCTGCCCGGTTCTGTATTCAGCTTAGTATCCAATTCACGCATCGCTTGGTGAATTTGGAAGTACACATCTTGCCATTCACGGATACGTAAATAGTTCAGGTAATCTTGCTTACACTGTTTGCGGAACTGGTTACTCGACAGCTCTTTTTGTTGCTGCTTAACGTAATCCCAAAGGTTCACAAACGTGATGAAATCTGACTCTTTATCAAAGAAGCGTTTGTGCTTATCGTCAGACGATTGTTGCTTGTCTGATGGACGCTCACGCGGATCCTGAATCGACAACGCAGACGCAATCACCATCACTTCGTGCAGACAGCGGTTGCTTGGCGCTTCAATCACCATACGCGCCAAACGTGGATCAATCGGCAGCTTAGCGAGCTTGCGACCAATCGCGGTTAGCTTCTTCTTGTCGTCGCCATGATTCTTGTTTTTGTTCGCAGACGGTTCGACTGTCGCGATCGCACCCAACTCTTCAAGCAGCCTTACACCATCTTGAATGTTACGTTTATCTGGCGCTTCAACAAATGGGAATGCTTGAATGTCGCCTAAGCCTAGCGCTGTCATCTGAAGGATAACCGATGCTAGGTTAGTACGAAGGATCTCAGGGTCAGTAAACTCTGGGCGTGATTCGAAATCTTCCTCAGAATACAGACGAATACAGATACCTTCAGCAACACGACCACAACGACCTTTACGCTGGTTCGCACTCGCTTGAGACACCGGCTCGATCGGTAGGCGTTGTACCTTGGTACGATAGCTGTATCGGCTGATACGCGCCGTACCCGGGTCGATGACATACTTGATGCCCGGAACGGTTAACGAGGTTTCTGCCACGTTGGTCGCCAGAACGATGCGTCGACCAGTATGAGACTGGAAGATACGGTTCTGTTCGCCAGCAGAAAGACGCGCGTACAGCGGAACAATCTCAGTATCACGCAGGTTACGTTTACTTAAAGAATCGGCAGTGTCACGAATTTCACGTTCACCGTTCATGAAGATCAAGATATCGCCTTGGCCTTCGTCACACAGCTCATCTACCGCTTCAAAGATACCTTCGATTTGGTCACGATCTGAATCACTTTCATCACCACCTAGTGGGCGGTAACGCGTATCTACAGGGTACGTTCGACCTGATACTTCAATGATCGGTGCATTGTTAAAGTGCTTCGAGAAACGCTCAGGATCGATGGTCGCTGATGTAATGATAACTTTAAGATCAGGACGCTTCGGCAGAAGCTCTCTTAGGTAACCCATGATGAAGTCAATGTTCAGGCTACGTTCGTGGGCTTCATCGATAATGATGGTGTCGTATTGACTTAAGAAACGATCGTGCTGAATTTCCGCCAGTAGAATACCGTCGGTCATCAATTTGATTTGTGTTTTATCAGAAATTTGGTCGTTAAAACGAACCTTATAACCGACAAAATCACCCAGCTGTGTTTCCATCTCTTCCGCAATGCGGTTGGCAACTGAACGTGCCGCAAGACGACGAGGCTGAGTGTGACCAATTAAGCCCATGCGGCCACGGCCAAGCTCAGAACAAATCTTTGGTAACTGAGTGGTTTTACCCGAGCCCGTTTCGCCGGCCACGATAACCACTTGGTTTTCAGCAATGGCTTTCGCAATGTCATCGCGCTTTTGGCTAACTGGGAGAATCTCTGGGTATTCGATGGTTGGTTTGTGCGAGGCACGCTGATTTGCCGTCATCATAGACTTGGCAATGTCTAACGCAATCTCATCGAAGACAACGTTCTTGGATTGTTCGTTTTTAATTCTACTCGCACCAGCAATTCGCTTACTCAAACGGAAGCGATCGCGCATCATACATTCGTTGAGCGCTTTACGAAGAGAAGCTGGGCTATTTTGAGATGCTTTTGTGTTGGCTGCTGCTGAATGATCGGCAGGTTTAGCTTTTGGTTGATTAGTTTTTGGTTGTTTAGCTTTTAAATGCTTAGCAGGTCGGTTCGATGCAGGCTTATTCGATTTCGCTTCGTTCTGTGAAGAACTTGGCTGTGCTGCATTCTTGTTGTTGTCTGCTTTTTCCGGAGACGAAGTCAAAGCGTGTCCTATTCTTGTACTTATTAAACTCGCGCGATTATATCACAAGTCTCAAACAAAAAAGCCTGACAGCAAAGGGAAAACCTTTTGCTATCAGGCTGATTAATCTCGCTAACACTAGCGAAGGCTATGAAAGCAAGGTCAAATGCAAGTCGTCTGTATAAAAACGGTGATTAGAAATCGTACCTAAAAAAGCCGCTTCTAGAACTCGTACTGGAAGTAAACCGTGTTGTAGTTACTGCCGCCTTTGATACGCCCGAACTGGGATGCGTTTTCAAAGATCGCAGAACGGTGATGCAATGAGTAGCCGAACCACAAGTTGTTCAAGTCATTCTTACCAATCAAGTCGCCGACGTTCACATCGAATGAGAAGTCTAAGTAGTTCAACAGATGGCTTGCTGTGTAACCTTTGCGCTCCATCTCAGAGCCTTCGATATAGGTAATCGAATCGATGTAAGACATACCCTCGGCCACACCAACACGCCACTGGGTTGGCCAATCAAAGGTGTAATACGCTTTGATCGCGATGATGTATTCAGTGCTGCTTGACTGAACCTCTGAACTCCAGTGATGCGCGATACCTGGCGTTAGGTAGATGTCCAATGGGAAGCCGAATACTTCATCCGTTAACGGGTGGCCATAGAAGAATGAGGTCAACTGGTTGTTGTATTCGTCTTTCTCTGTGTTGAACTTCATGATATCGCCAATATTGGATGGCGTTGCCCAGCCGTGGGCGACACGTAAATACGGCGCATTGCTCAACTTAGGCTTCGGTGCTTTCTCTTTGTCGTTAAAGAAACCAAAGCCAAGGTACAATTCACCTTGATAACGGTCTTCGACTATCGACGAATCGTAGGCATTATCGTCTAATCGAGTCACACTGGTTGAACCCAATAAGTACAAGTTTGAAACCACATGGTAACGCGCTTCAACGCCGACATTCAGATCTACACCTGCACCAATGGTTTCATTAGACGCTGAGTAATACTCGCTATTGAAGTCAGCACTTTTGTAACGAAGTGTCGCACTTGGGTAAAACTCCCAATCTCCGGTTTCATACTTGGCTTTCGCACGTAAGTTACCGTGGAGGTTGAATTCACTGTCGCTCATTAATTCCGTCTCGACAGACCAAGGACCATCAAGTTGGTAGGTCAGTTGAGCACCGAAGTCCGCCGTATCGCCTTCAATTGCGTTCTGTTCAGAAGCTGGGATATCAATAAAACGCATGCGAGAGATAGCATTAAAAGACCATTTCTCGTCATCTGTTTGATAGAGGTAAGCCCCCATCTCGGTACCATCAATGAACACATAGTCGTTCTTGAAAAACAGCATCGGCACGAATGAGTTAACCGATTGGTCACCACCAGACGTGTCATAAGGGATGCTCGCAGTACGGAACATTGCAGCGATGCCCCACTCTTGCTCTTCAGCAGCCCACGCATTAGCACTTACGAAAATGCCACTTAGGAAAGCGCTACTTAGTAAAACCACTCCAGTTGAAGTGAGAGTCGGTAAATATTTGAGCTTCATTCTTATGTAATTACTCTTTGTAATAAATAATGTGTTACTGAATAGACATTTATTAACCATGACGGCTAACTATTTTTAGGTTTGATCGGCATTGACCGTTACAATGTAGAATATTCTCGGTTAAATGAAAGTATTGTGAAAGTCTCCGAATTACAAAACATTATAGATCAGTTACCCAAAGATTCCGATCCAGATATTGTTATGGGTGATGCGTGGCTGCCCGAGCGTTTGGTGGATACCAACCTAGACGGCGACATGCTATTTCTTGAATTCGATAATGCCCCTGAAGACAATCAAGGGGATGAAGAAGGCCGTGGCTTTGTTGAGCACGAGATTGCTATGATTCGAGAAAAGCTCGAACTGTTGTTAGACGAGCCTTCCGATACCAAGACAAAAGCCGATGCTCTATTGGCAATATTTCTAATGGGTCATGAACTTTCTAGCTCGGAAGTTATCGAAATACTTGAATCAACAGAGCTTGAATCAACAGAATCTGACTCAGTAGAACTTGAAGCATCAAAGCTTGAAACCACAAAGCCAGACACGAGCAAGCTCGAAACAAAAGAACTCCACGACGACTAACCACCAATGATTTTAGGTACCGTATTGAAACCCTCTACGACATCATCTCTTCCCCTGTTACTCGCCGGACCCATATTAAGAAAAACCACCGCGACTGAAGTGGTACTTTGGTTAGCCACCAGCTCGCCCCTTGTTGGCCGGGCTGATCTTTATATTCGTGAAACTGAGCACATTCGTGAAACTGAACATAGTCTAGAAACAGACTTTTCTAACGAAAAAGAGCATCCTGAAGCAGAACAAGACCAACCGTTTTACACTTCATCGCTTGAAGAACATGATTCGATTCAAATCGGTACACATGCGTGGGTAACGCTAATTCGCTTGCAAGGTGAGTTTCCGACTAATACGCTTCTTGAATATGACATTCACACAGAGTCAGGTTCACTAAAAGAGCTCGCCCCTCACCTTGTTTACAACGGTAAATCTCGCGTTGAGTTTAAGGTATCGACCTCGGCTGATTATATTCTGCATGGCTCTTGCCGTAATCCGCATCATCCAAGCAAAGACAGCCTAGTCGCAGCCGATAACAAGGTAGCCGAGCAAACCGTCGCTGAAAGACCTGACATGCTGATGATGAGCGGCGACCAGATTTACGCCGACCATGTGGCAGGCCCAACACTTGATGCTATTCAGCAAGTGATTCAACTGCTTGGCCTTGTAGGTGAGAGCTTACCTACTGACTCACAAATTAAGCAAATCAACAGTAGTGACGCACTGTATAACAGTGAATACCACTTATATCAGCGTCATCACTATTTACCGCACCACACCGCTTCAGGATCCATGATCGATAAGTTCTTCCCGAATCGTGGCGTGCCGATTTTTAGCTCTACCGACTGCGAAAACCACTTGGTCACGCTGTCTGAGTTTATCGCGATGTACTTGTTGGTTTGGTCTCCAACACTGTGGCAATGTGTAAACCGAGAGCGTTTAATCGAGAATAACTTCACGCAAGGTGGACGCCAATTAACACCGACTGAGCAGCAACAGTGGCGTGATGAAAACGTCATCATGGATGATTTCATTGCAGGCTTACCGCAAGTACAACGTCTGTTCGCGCATATTCCAACGTACATGATCTTCGACGATCACGATGTGACTGATGATTGGAACCTTACCGTAGGCTGGGAACATGCCGTCGACCAAAACCAGTTCGCAACTCAAGTTATTGGTAACGGCCTCGCGGCCTACTGGATGTGTCAGGGTTGGGGTAACAAACCGGAGAGTTTCGACGAAGCGTTTATCGAGCAAGCAAAACAGCTTTTTGTCGATCAACCGCTCATGACTAAACAACCGCGCATTACTAAACAAACGTATAGCGAAGCCGGCAATGCAGTGACTACTGACTCTATTAGCAATATCGAGCCAGACAAGCATCAAGCCTTTATTGAGATGCTGAGTCGCTTTGAAGAGTGGCATTACACAATAGATACCTCACCCAAAGTCATTGTGTTGGATACTCGTACGCGTCGTTGGCGTTCAGAGTCTCGCATGAATAAGCCTTCAGGTTTAATGGACTGGGAAGCCTTGATTGAGTTTCAACATCAGTTAATGAATCAAGATAAAGTGGTGATCGTTTCTGCTGCACCGATGTTTGGCGTGAAGTTTATTGAAACACTGCAAAAGATGGCGACCACAATCGGCAAGCCATTAGTGATTGACGCTGAAAACTGGATGGCGCATCCGGGCAGTGCCAATACGCTGATCAGTATCTTTACCCATACCAAAACACCGACCAATTTCGTGGTGCTTTCTGGTGATGTTCACTACTCCTTTGCTTACGATATCAAGCTTAGGTATCGTCGCAACAGTCCGAACATCTATCAAATTACCTGCAGTGGCATTAAAAATCAGTTCCCTGCTTCGCTGCTTAAATTCTGCGATGTGTGGGACCGCCTGTTATACAGCCCTCGCTCAGTTTTGAACTATTTCACGAAGCGTAAGCGCTTAAAAATCGAGAAGCGAAGCCCTGATAATCAGACCTTCTATCGCCTTTCAAACCGCAGTGCGATTGGAGAATTGAGGCTAGACACTAATGGGAAACCGCAATCGATCACCACCCTGAGCGGCGATGGTAAGGTTACGCGTTTTCCGGAACCGGACTAGGAAGTGCTCCTTATCGCTTGCGTATCCGTAATGTCAGTTTTTAGTAAAGACGCTTGCGATCACACTCTGTAGACCCAATAGTTATAGTTGATAGCTATCAGGGTTACGGAACCCGATACAAATTTAAACTGGAGCTCGTTATGTTCAATTCTCTCACATCAATGTTTAAACAATTGATTGAAGGCCAGGACCTAAGCAAAAACCAAGGCACATCACCTAATGTCGCCATTGCGAGTTTATTGTGTGAAGTCGCGGGAGCCGACCATCAGATCAATGAATCAGAAAGAATCGCTAAGCTACAGCTTCTGCAACGTTTGCTGGATTTAGATGAAGAACAAGCAAAGGTGCTGCTAGAGCAAGCAGAACCGAAAGTAGAGCAATCAGTCTCACTGTATGACTTTACATCGCAACTCAGAGACCTGTCTCAGCCAGTGCGAATCGACTTAATCAAAGCGATGTGGGAAGTGGCGCACGCAGACGGTGAAATTGACCCTATCGAAGATTCTGTGATCCGTAAAACAGCGGAGCTGCTCTACGTTGACCACAGTGACTTTATCAAGACTAAGCTGAACGTACTCGGTAAAAGCTAACCAAAGGCTCTCTACTAGCATTAAGCCTCTGTATTAGCGTAAGCGGTCACCATGCATGATGCCTTTGAGCTCTAACGGCGTGCCCTTCTTAGTGACATAAAGGCCGCGCTGATTCGATACCAACACACTGCGCTTGCCTTGTGTTTGTTGAATGTATAAGTGCTTGATATTGAATGTCTGCTTATCTTGGGCCTGATCTTGATCCAATTGATAAAGGTAGTAGTGATTCCCCCAGCGCAAGAATACACCAAACATTTGCTTGGTTTGAGCGACATTCCCATCCATGTCATAACCAATGTACTGCATTTTGACTCGACCATTTTCCAATCGGAGCGAGATTCTCTCCCACCCGACCATTGGGTATTCCGCAGAAAATCGATAGGTACTTTTGGTTGCGAGCCCAGAAATTAAGCCTACATTTAGAATCACAAACAGCGTCAATAAGATAGGCATCCAAAACTTACGATTCATACTTATTGCCCTCGCTCATTGTCATTGTCGCCTTCGCAAGAGACAGTTTTAAACTGATGGCTTATCTCTTTCCAATGTCCATTTATCAAGGCGACGGCTTGGATATTCTGACACCCAACGCCAATGCGATGCAGATAGAGCGAATCAACACCGAGCTCTGACACGGCATCCAGCTCTTTTATAACGGCTTCATCAAAATTCAAACTGTCGTGATAAACATCCATACCTCGGTAGGCACTCTTATCTATAAAAAAAGCAAACTGATAAAACAGCATGAGAAGAAGCGCGCTGACTACAATTCCGGCAATACGAGATTGGTGACGAACGATAAAGTGCTTCGCCTTGAACTGACGTGATTGTGGATCCTGTTGCTTTGATTGCCCAGCTTGTTGGCTCATGCCTGAAGGCTTAAACGGTGGCGGTGATGTTAACTCATCAACGATGGTGGTTTTCTCTGAAACGATGCCTGCTTTCTCTGAAACGATGGCGGCTTTATCTGAAAACGCAGCTTCAACATGCGCTTCAGCGGTAGGTGTTGGCATCGATAAATAACTACCGACCTGTTTCAAACCATTGAAGCTGTACCCTTCCTTTTGAACCGTTAAGATTTTGCAATCACACTCAAATGAATTTAATGCCGTGCGAATGTTCTTAACCGCGACATTAAGTGAACTGCCCGTCACAACCCTGCCCGGCCAGCAATGCTCAAGTAAAAAGTCTCGACCAACGGCTTTTGGGCTGTTCTTAACTAGATGCTCAAGAATCAGGCCTTCTGAGGGGGATAAGGTGACCCGCTTACCAGATTCCGAATCAATGAGTGTGTTATTAATCAACTCAATGCCCGAAGCGTCTAAGGTGATTTTTTCATGGCTATTGGCGTTCATTTCGGCGAGGTGTTCATAAATAAAAAGGTCATCAAAAAAGTGTTTGTTTGGTCGAACTAATAGCAAACCATACATAGAAAAGAGTAGTGATAAGTTTAGCCAATAATTAAGCTAAATATAAGCTCAGCGAGTAACAATATAAGCTCAGCAGGTAACAAGATAAAATAACAACAAGGTGAGTCAGTCACGTAAACTCACTCACCTTTGAACATAGCCAAGGTTTAACTCTAAACTGGTCATGCCCTATATTAAAACCTCGTCGTTACGCAATCTGAAAACGAGGTCACAATTCTGTTCTAGCGAAATTAGAGTTCCAGTTTGAATCCAAGTTCACTGACCATAACTTCAGCGAAGCCAAGCTTTACTGCATTCAACTGATTGGCAACCTCGCGCGCTTGCTCTTCGTTTTTAGCCAATATTGCCATTGAATAGACTGGCCTGATCATCGCTTTTTGGTTTGGTTTCTCTTCTGCTATTTCTTGATGTTTTAAGTAAGCAGACGTAATCACACCTTGAGCACTCCAATCGACAACCATTTGCAAATCTTCGCTAATAACCTCATCGACAATGAATTGATTCTCAGGCTCTTTCCAAGCGAGTTCTACTGCGTAGTTTGTGAAAGCGACATCCGTGTTTAACCACTTATTACCGATGTCTCGGATTTCAGTCACCTCTACAAGCTCTTTAAATTGGAATGGTAAGTTACCAATCAAGTCTCTAACGTGCTGCTCACTGTCCGCTTCAATCACAAACTTAATCATCGGAAACTTTTTATCCCCAATAAAGCTTTGTGATACGAACATATCGTGTACCAAGCCCGCATCAATCAGGTTGGCAAATGCTTTTTTCTGATGAGGCATTGCCTCAAATACGGCTTGGGCGTCATCGGTTTTCCAAGCCACTGACACGCCGTATGCCGCTGCGTGGGCATGGGTTGAAAAAAGAATGGCTGAAAATAGAAAGCTAAAAATAGCTAAAAAGGTTCCTAGAGTTGTTTTCATTGTGGTGGCTTCCTAATTAGTCGCGAATAATTTCATACAAGTTAGGGTCAGCAGAAACCCCTTCAATTTTTAAAGGTGGTAATTCTTTTCTCATCGCCTGTATCGCATCATGGAAATGCTTTTTGCTTTCCCACTCTGCAACATTAATAAAACGGTATGTCGCATCCGAGCTTAAAGAGCGGTGCAATTTGGTAGAAATATATCCAGGTTGCTTCACCAATACGTCTCGCGCATCTTCCCAATACGTTAACGTAGCGGCTTCATGGGCTGGCTCGACTGAAAAAGTGTTTATCAATACAACGGGTTGTGCCGAAACCAACGCACTTACGCTTAGCGCCCCCAGTGCCAATCCATACTTAATAATGTTCTTCATCCTATTCTCCTTGTTTTGGGTGAGCTAACGCTACCACCTAGCCCTACCCAATCAAGGTCGAGACCTGAGATTTAATATTAATTAAAAAGCTAAATTTCAAACGAATATTATTCACTCGTAAAATAAGCGATGTAGCCATTCACTATTGATAAACCACTTGTTGAAATTAGGTTTCTTTGGAAGGAAATTTTCCTTGAATTACAGGCACAAAAAAACCACCTAATAAGTAGGTGGCTCTTCATTTTAATAACTCACAAAATTCAGGCTAACTTTAAGTGTTTAACCTTTCAGTATTTAACCAAGCGCCTCTCTGAAATACAAACGATTACAACATCGTCAGCGCAAGCTTTGCCAAGTTATAAGCGTCAACATAACCAGAGTGCTGACGACCTTCCCACTCAATGTTTTTCGCTTCTTGAGCAGCACGGTGACCAATACGTTTCTCTTTCAATCGATTCTGAACTCGATAAAGCGTGGCGATATTCAAGAACTCGCTGAACGGAGGTTCGATACCTTTCTCAATACACTCTTTGTGTAAGATAAGATCGTCGCGTCCCCACGCTGCATAGATTTTCTTTGGGCCACCGAAGTTCTTAATCATCGACTTGATAACAGACTCTAATGGGCGACCCTGTTTTTCGATTTTACGAGGGGTAATGCCCGTTAACTCGGCGCAAAATAGAGAGACTTCGTCTTTTTCGGGCTTAACGTAATATTGCGCGCGCTTCACGATGGTTCCAGATACAAGATCGATCTCAGCAAGACCAATTTCAATGATCTCCCCTGTTGTTCCTACACCGTCTTCGCTCCAACAGCACATTTCCAAATCGAAACACACCACTCGATTGTGATTCATACGTCGCCTAATTCTCTCGTCAAAAATTTCGTGAAATTGTACATGAGCCTAATAAAGAACTCGACCCCAGTTGCATCAAGTGCTCATTTAGCCTGCAATTGTGACTCGATTTCGGCCATTTGACTTACTTAGGTACAACATGCTGTCAGTTTTTTGAAGGAGCGCTTCAATGTCTTCATTAGTGCGGATGGTAGCCCCGATGCTTAGAGTGCAACTCAATAGCTGGCCAGAATGCTCGCAATGAGACTCACTCACCGTATCTAAAATACATTCTAAATAGCGAGACAATGAGTCATGTTCAGTGATGCTCGAAATGATACCGAACTCATCCCCTCCCATCCGGAATAGGTTATCTCCAGACTTCAAGCTCACTGAGATAACCTTAATCACATGGATAAGTAACGCATCACCGGCTGGGTGCCCAAACTTATCATTGATCTCTTTAAACTTATCAACATCAAACACTATTAAGCTAAACGGCTTATCGCTTTGTATCGATTGACCAAGCATCTTATTAAAAGCTCGGCGATTATAAATTTCCGTTAAACTGTCATGATTGGCAAGAAAACGAAGTTCTTCTGTTCTTTCATCAATCATTCGATATAAGCGCTCTTTCTCTCTAATTTGCAGGTTCACAATATAAGCAAGCAGCAATGAGATAGTGGTACCAACTATGCCGATTCCCGCCAACACTAAGTAACCATTAAATGAAATACATGCATCTATCTTGAAGTCGATAATCCATTCACGGTTAGTTAATGTAATCGTCTTTGTAATGTGCTGCCCAGTTACCGCTTCATAACCATTGGTTTCGAACATTATCGGGGCATCTTCAGCTTCAAAACCGCTATCGGTAACACGCACATAAACGTCCATATCGCCGACAGTAGATGCCAGAAGTTTCTCAAAATAGTATGTGGTACGAACAACACCAATCACAACCCCTAACAAATTGTCCGTTTGACCATCAAAGACAGGGTGATACACCAACATTCCGCTCTTAGGTGTGTTGCTGTCTAAACCGTCTTGCAACAGACGAACTTTGTCTGAAATATTCGCTTCACGTGTTTTTTTAATGTTATCAATGACCAGATTAAACCGCTCACGAGAAGAGTAAAAACCCAAAACACCGTTGTTCACTGGATCATTCGGATAAATATCTGTCGCGATAAATACGGGCTCGCCATCCAAGACATAACCATAAGTTTTTGGCCCATGTTTAGGGATAGTAAACATTCTATAGGATGGGTATTGAGCTTTCATTTTGGCGGTGTGCGCGGCGATATCTTCTACCGCTACTTTTTGCATCCACTGCAATCCGATCAGGCTTTTCGAACCGTTAATCGTTTGCTGAGCAAAACGATTAAATCGATCCCGACTATCGACATCATTAGAATAGAAAAAATTTGCACCGGAACCGATATAAGCGACATCGTTATCAATAAACGCTTTTAAACTGAGCGTTTGATGCTGAGCAAAGCTATCCAGATTCTCATTCAAAGACCTATTTTGATTCGCCGCAACCAAAACAAAACACAACACCGTCATCAAAAATGTGGCAAAAAAGACAACTAACGGCAAAGTTCGTTTCTTCAACCCTGTTATGGGGTCGGTAGTGTGGGGCATACAGCTTCCCATATGATGTTATTTTGAGTCGAAAGTATACACTGCCGGAATGCTAGGCTCTATTTATCTTTGACTCTCACAATGGGATAAAACTAACACTATTTACAACCCATGGACATTTGCGGCTAATAAACCAACAAATCTCGATTAACTTTCAAGCTAACTCACCAAAAAGCCAGTTTATTGAAAACATTAAATAAAGCCCTTAAGCCTTGAATATGCTAGTATCCACCCATATTTATAGCTTGAAAGTGACCATTTCGGCCTTATGCCACTGAGTTTCTTTCCAACCTGTATATTCCTTTAAACCGACGAATATACCGTTAAATCAATTTTAAAGAGAAATCACTATGATCGTTGATTTGAACCTAATCCCACAAACGTTTGATATGCTTCACGCAGGCCTAACTGCATCAAGCGTTTTACTACTGCTAATTGCCGTTTCTCGTAAAACCAAAGTGGTTGAGAAAGTCGTAGAAAAACCAGTAGAAAAGATCGTTGAAGTTGAAAAGCCAGTTGAGAAAATTGTCGAAGTAGAGAAAGTTGTTGAAGTTGAACGTGTGATTGAAAAAGTAGTAGAAGTTGAATCTAAGCTGGCAACAGCACCAACAGATTCTGCAATGCAGCTACTGTCTATCATGCAGCAAGAAGCTCGTTTAATTGACTTCCTAAAAGAAGACCTAACATCATTCTCTGATGAAGAAGTTGGCGCGGCAGCACGTGTAATCCACACTGGCGGTCAAAAAGTACTTGCTGATTACGTAACCCTCTCTCACATCCGTACGGAAGATGAAGAAACGCGTATCACGGTTGTTGAAGGCTTCAACCCACAAGAAATTCGTCTAACAGGCAATGTAACGGGTAACGCACCATTCAACGGCACATTGGTTCACAAAGGTTGGAAAGCAACTGACATGAACCTGCCTAAGCTTGCTGAAAACTACGATGCATCTGTAATTGCACCGGCAGAGGTAGAGCTATAATGGAACACCAAACTCAGCCATCATCGCACGAGTCTTCTTCTCAAGAACATACGCCGCAGATGCATTCACAAGAGCTATCTTCTCAAGAGCAACATCAGGCGCCTAAGTTCAGTGTTGGTATCGATTTGGGTACCACACACTGCGTTTTGTCTTTCATCGACACAACAAATGAAGACGCTCGCGTTGAGGTGATGCCAATCCCTCAATTGACGGCTCCAGGTACAGTAGAAACTCGCAGCCAACTTGGCTCGTTCCTATACCAGCCGCACGAACATGAAATGAATGCGGGCTCTCGCGTTCTTCCTTGGTCTTCTGAACCTAAAGCACTGGTTGGTGCTATTGCACGTAACCTTGGTTCTAAAACCCCAATCCGTTTGGTAGCAAGTGCAAAATCTTGGTTATGCCACGGTGGTGTGAACCGTCGTGATGCGTTCCTTCCAGCTGGTAGCCCTGAAGAAGTTGAAAAGGTATCTCCGCTTAAGACCACTGAGTTGTACCTTGAGCACCTTAAAGATGCTTGGAACCACGCTAACCCAGAACACAAACTGGCAGACCAAGATGTAACGATCACGGTTCCTGCTTCGTTTGATCCTGCGGCTCGTGACCTAACAGCAGAAGCTGCGCGTAATGTTGGCTTCACTCACCTGACACTTCTTGAAGAACCTCAAGCAGCACTGTATAGCTGGATTGATAACAGCAACGACACATGGCGTGATGAAGTGAACGTTGGTGACATCGTTCTTGTTGTCGATATCGGTGGTGGTACAACCGACCTTTCGTTGGTTGAAGTCACACAAGATGAAGGCAACCTAAGCCTGAACCGTATCGCTGTAGGTGAACATATCCTACTGGGCGGCGACAACATGGACTTAGCTCTGGCTTACCGTCTGAAGATGAAACTGGCTCAAGAAGGCAAAGAACTGGCTCCTTGGCAGGTTCAAGCAATGACTCATGCGTGTCGTGATGCGAAAGAAGCACTGCTTAACGATGCTGAGCTTCAATCTGTGCCAATCGTTGTTCCAAGCCGTGGTTCTAAACTACTGGGCGCAACACTGAAAACAGATCTGACTCAGCAAGAAGTACAACAAACATTGGTTGATGGCTTTTTCCCGAAAGTAGCCGTGACTGAGCACCCAGTACAAAAGACGCGTGGCGCATTGACTCAAATGGGTCTGCCTTATGCTCAAGACGCAGGTATTACTCGTCACATTGCTGCATTCCTTTCTAAGCAAGCGAACGCGCTTTCTGGAAATAGTGAAACCGCTCAGCAAGATTTCAACCCGTTTGCAAACATGCCCGGTATGCCCGGTACAGAATCGCCAGCGGCAGACTTCATCAAACCAACAGCGGTACTGTTCAATGGTGGTGTTCTAAAATCTAACCTACTTGCAGATCGTCTTTCAGACACGATCAATGAATGGCTAATTAATGCCGACGCTGAATTTGCTAAACAACTTTCAGGTTTAGACTTAGACCTAGCGGTTGCAAGCGGTGCTTCTTACTACGGCGCAGTTCGTCGTGGCCAAGGCGTTCGTATCCGTGGTGGTATCGCATCTTCTTACTACGTTGGAATTGAAAGCGCGATGCCAGCTATCCCAGGTATGGCTCCTCCAATGGAAGCACTGTGTGTTGCACCATTTGGTATGGAAGAAGGCTCAAGCGTACAAGTGCCTAGCCAAGAGTTCGGTCTAGTGATTGGTCAGCCAGTTCACTTCCAATTCTTCGGTTCAACTACTCGTCGTGAAGACCAAGCGGGTACGCACCTTGATCACTGGGCTCCAGAAGATCTGGATGAGCTTCCTGAAATCCAAGTGACACTGCCTGTTTCTGAAGGTCGTCGCGAAGGTGAAGTGGTTCCGGTGACTTTGGCGTCTCGTGTTACTGAATTAGGCACGTTATACCTAGAAGCGATTGCCACTGACAATGGTCAGAAATGGCATGTTGAGTTCGACGTTCGTGAAGACTCGAATAACGACTCAAACGTAGAAGCATAATGAATCAACGGCACCTTAACGGGTGCCGTTACTTTATCAATGCGATTCCCTAGCCCTGTATTAAAAGCATTCCAAAAGACCAAGATTATCCATTAACTGGTCATCACTTTGGCAGAATAAGGTTTTGTATGGCATCTCCTCGTTTTTTAGTAGGCATTGACTTAGGCACAACCAATACTGTTGTCGCTTACTGTGAAATCAACGACGACCTACAACATGCTCCCGTTTCTCTTTTCGATATTGACCAACTCATCGGCCCCGGTGAAGTGGTTCGCAAGCCCCTACTTCCATCATTTCGTTATCATCCCGCACAAGGTCAGATCTCCCCTTCCGATCTCACCATGCCTTGGGAACCGAGCTTAGTTGAAGGCGATATTCAAAATGTCATCGTAGGCGAATGGGCACGAGAATTAGGTGCTAAGGTTGAAGGTCGCCAAGTATCGAGTGCTAAAAGTTGGTTATCTCACCAAGCGGTTGATCGTAACTCCGACATTCTGCCGTGGGCAGGCGCAACTGACGTCGATAAGGTGTCTCCTGTTGTCGCAAGCGCAAGCTACCTCAACCACATCCGTCAAGCATGGAACTACCGCAACCCAAGCAATAAGCTGGAAGACCAAGACGTTGTAGTCACCGTTCCCGCTTCATTCGATGAGACAGCACGTAAGCTGACACTCGAAGCGGCAGCACTTGCTGGCTTAGGTAAGATTCTATTACTCGAAGAGCCGCAAGCCGTTTGTTATGACTGGTATGCCCGTCATCAACAAACCGCAGCCGATGAACTTCAACAGATCCCGCTGATTCTAGTGTGTGATGTCGGCGGTGGTACCACCGATTTAAGTTTGATCGAAGCAAGCTTCAACTCAAACAATGGCGATGACCAAGAACTCGCACTCGACCGTATTGGCGTTGGCGAACACTTGATGCTGGGTGGTGATAACCTCGATTTAGCCCTTGCTCACCTTGCTGAGCAACGCTTCAATCAAAACAAAAAGCTGAATGCCGCTAGCCTAACCAAACTGATTCAACAAACTCGCGCCGCAAAAGAGAGCCTGCTTTCTGCCAATGCACCCGATGATGTGAAAATCACTATGCTGGGCAGCGGTTCAAAGCTACTTGGCGGTACCAAGAGTATTGGTTTAACCAAACAAGAAGTTCATCAAATCGCATTGGAAGGTTTCTTCCCGCTTTCTGAGTTTACTGAAACACCAGACAAACGCCGCAGTGCCGTGGTTGAATTCGGCCTGCCTTACGTTGCCGATCCTGCGGTCAGCAAACATGTTGCAGAGTTCCTAACGACACATCAACAAGTGTCAAAAGCTGCGCTGGAAAACTCAGACTCGATTGAGTTCGATGACACTAAGCCTGCTATCCCTGTTGGTGTGCTGCTTAACGGCGGTGTGTTCAACAGTGAACTTGTCACAGAGCGTATTACTCAGCTACTAGGTAACTGGAACGGCGCTCCAATCACCGTCTTAGATAACCCTCACCCTGACTGGTCTGTAGCCCTTGGTGCAGTAGCTTTTGGTAAAGCACGCCGCGGTGCACAACTGAAAATCGGTGGCGGTGCTGCCCGTTCTTACTTCCTGCATCTGCAAGAGAAGAACAAGATGGGTAAAGCGCTTTGTCTGCTTGCCAAAGGAACCGAAGAAGGCCAAGAGATACGCTTGAACAGCCGTCGTTTCTCGCTGACTTTAGGCGAACCGGTACGATTTAATCTTCTGACTTCAACACACGATCAAATTGCTCATGACACCGCTATTCAAAATGGTGTGATGGTCAATGTCGACGCTGACTTGTTCTCCCCTCTTCCCCCGTATATTTCTACACTGGAAGGTTCAGGTACTGCAGAGCTCCAAGCCAACCAAAAAGAACGCGTCGAAGTATTGCTCGCGTGTCAATTAACGGAAGTCGGCACACTGAAAATGGAGTGTGTGAGTACAGAAGATGACACTAAGCGTTGGTTGCTTGAGTTCGAAGTCAGAAACAAGCAAGGTGATGAGTCTGATACCGCTAAACTTCACCCAAGACTGGATGAATGTAAGGAATTGATTTCTCGTCTGTACAGCGGCAACAAGAAGAGTGCTGAATCAAAAGAGATCAAAACACTATCGAAAGATCTTGAGAAGCGACTTGGTAAGCGTGATGAATGGGACTTCACGACCCTTCGCCATCTGTTTGATACCTTTTCATTAGGTCGTAAACGCCGTCGTCGTTCAGAAGCACACGAGAAGAACTGGCTGCGTTTGGCGGGTTACTCGCTGCGTCCAGGCTTTGGCGATCCGACTGACTCATGGCGTATCGAACAAATTTGGGGCCTTTACCAACAAAACATTCAATTCCAGAACCACCAAGGTTGGACGGACTGGTGGGTATTCTGGCGTCGTGTTGCCGGTGGATTAAACCAAGAGCAGCAAGAGAGTATCTTGGCTGACATCGCTAAATACCTTCACCCGGGGGCAATGAAAAACCCTAAGACAGCCAAAGATGCACAAGACAATGGCTATGAAGCCATGGTTCGTTTAGCGGCATCACTTGAGCAACTAGAAGTGGAAGACAAAGTGCTGCTGGCAAGCTGGTTCTTGAGCAAAGCGATTAACCATAACCAATTTGAACAGGCTCACTGGTGGGCGCTAGGTCGATTAGCATCAAGAACACCTTTGTATGGCAGCCAACACAGCGTAATTCCTAGAGAGCAAGCTGAACAGTGGTTACCAAAACTGCTTGAACAGAACTGGCAGAAAGAGCAGATGATCGCCTTCGCTGCTGTGATGATTTGCCGTAAAACCGGTGACCGTCAATTTGATATCTCTGACGACTATCGTAATCAAGTGGTTGAGAAGCTTAAGCAAAGCAAGGTGCCTGATTCATGGCTAACGCTAGTGAGTGAAGTGACTGAACTTTCTGAGAGTGAGTCTAAGCGCGTATTTGGTGATGCATTACCAAGCGGGTTAAGCCTGATTAATAACTAGTTTTAGGGCTCATTAGATTGGAGCGCTAACTAGTAAAGAAAAAGCCACTTTCGATTCGTTGAAAGTGGCTTTTTTATTGGTGGCTTAAGGCTGGTATGTTTAGTCGACTTATCGCTTCTTGGTTAAGAGCCTTAGCCGTATTGCAGTTCATCATTGTTAATGTTTCGTTCCTGTTGGGTTGATAGGAAAATCCGTATTTTCATAAATATCAGATAACTTTTTCGGTTTCTTCTCTTTAGCTCCTTTGTTCGATTGATTATGAGTTTCGCTTAAAAGCCATTCCTCATGCATTTTTGCTGAATCCAAAAACTCTGGATCTTCCATTGCTTCCTTGCGAAGTTTATTTACACGTTCGAGAGTATCCCAAATCATAATACTTCACCTCCACTAAGGCAGTAATATAAAGATAGCTCAACCCCATAAAACTTCAACTAGTCCAATGAGATAGCGATCTCAATTTCGAAATTTAACTGCTCTATGTCAGTGAAAATAGTCATCCTCAACTGAGGTAAAATAATCGTTTCTTTCCGATGATCTTCGAAGATCACTAGGCATAAAAAAAGCGAGCTCAATGCTCGCTTTTTGTCTGTCTATCTGTTGATCGGATCGTCAACACTCGCTCGATTAAATCACACCAAATTTAAGCACGATTACCAATTTTAACGGTACCATTTGTAGCAAACCAAAGTGCTTCTGAACGGCGGCGACCTAGTAGAATCGGGCCATCATCGTAGAACAAAAAGTTCTTCCAGTGTTTCTTGAAAACTGACCATTTGGTTTCTAAAACATTGTATTTTTCGTAACAAAAATAAACAGTTACGTCATCTTGCCAATCAATGAAGTTTAGAATTTCTTCTGGCATTTCAGGCTCATCCGCTTCCCAATTTGCCATCCAGCTGATCTCTTCATTCCAGTTCGATGCTTTGCTTGGCCAGTCTTGCGAACTTAGTCTTTCCGCATCAGGGCTTTGAGGGCTAACGTTCTCTTTCCAGAACTGAGATGCTCTCGCCTGTGTCATTGGTTTAATCTTTTCCAAATCCTCTGCCGGCAGCGGCATTGACTGGTGAGTGAAAATCCATTTTCTTTGGTATTCGTC
Source organism: Vibrio sp. OPT20 (assembly GCF_963889365.1). Taxonomy (NCBI): domain Bacteria; kingdom Pseudomonadati; phylum Pseudomonadota; class Gammaproteobacteria; order Vibrionales; family Vibrionaceae; genus Vibrio; species Vibrio sp. OPT20. The sequence continues at coordinate 133,236 of NZ_CAWPOA010000052.1, forward strand.
CAAAGTTGTGTATGACATCAAAATTCCTCAAATATCTTCTCAGGCTGATGGATCTACCATGCCTATATGTTCTTTTTGATACAGCGGCGATTAGAGATCGCTTGATATTCGCTGCCTTTAAATTCGTTACTTGCTCTTATCGCCTAGATACTATTTAGTCTAGACATTGCGTTTGTCTTCCCAGTTAGGGTTAACTAGCGCGGTCAGTATATGGTCTTCCCATTTACCGTTAATCTGTAAGTAATCTTTGGCGAAGCCTTCTCGAACAAAGCCAAGATGTTCCAATACACTCGCACTGCGTTCATTGTGAGGCATGTAGCCCGCCATTAAGCGGTGCATGTTCTGCACATCAAACATGTAGTCTTTTGCCATGCTCAAGCCTCTGCGCATGTAACCGTGGCCCTGTGCACTTTGCGCCAATGAGTAACCGACATTACAGGCGTAGAACGGGAAACGAGACAAATTACTGAACGATATGGTGCCTAACATTTCATTAGAGTCAGCATTAATCAGTAAACAGTAATAGCCTAGTCCCATTTTATGAAGCTCGTTTAACTTGATCAGTCGCTGCGCCCAACTCGCTCTATCAAAGAACGCGTCTTCGCGAATCGGTTCCCAAGGTTTCAGGTACTCTCTGTTAGCCTGAAAGTACTCACTGATCATCGCTGCGTCGTCGATTTCAGCCGTTCTCAGAATCAGGTTACCGTCACGCTTATAAATGCGCTCCGGTGTACTCAAATCTTCCATAATCTTGTTCTTATTCGATCAGTTCTTTCTAATACCGTAATCACGAAGCTTATTCGCAATTGAGGTGTGAGATACATTCAAACGTTTTGCAAGCTTACGGCTTGATGGGAAAGACTGGTAGAGCTTCTCTAGAATCTGAGATTCATAGTCTTTCATGATCTCATCCAGCGAGCCGTCTAAGCTCAAGTTCGCCATTCCAGCAGTCATGGTTTCAAGCTGTGGCAGGTGGAATTGCTCAACCGTTAACGTATCTGAATCCAACTCTGTTAGAGCACGTAGAACCATGTTGTCTAACTGACGAATGTTGCCTGGCCATTGGTAGTTACCTAATTGGTCGATTAGTTCTTGAGTCAGCTTTGGTTTCAACATGCCTAATTGCTGTGCGTACTTTGCAACGAATAGCTCCAGTAATGGGGCAACATCGTTTGAACGTTCACGCAAAGCAGGAATCGATAAAGTCAGCACGTTCAAGCGGTAGAACAGATCTTCACGGAACGAGCCCGAGTCGGCTAATTCAGAAAGACGATGGCGCGTTGATGCGATAATACGAACATCCGCGTGCATCTCTTCTTCTTCACCAACACGACGGAATGAACCATCTTGTAGGAAACGCAGCAGTTTGATTTGTAGATGCGGGCTCATCTCGCCAATTTCATCTAAAAATACGGTACCGCCATTCGCTTGTTCGAAAATGCCTTTATGACCTTGTTCATGGTTAAATGAACCCGGTGCATGACCAAACAATTCCGTCTCCGCTACGTCATCAGGCATCGATGCACAGCTTAGAATCAAGAATGGGAATGACGCTCGGTTCGAACGGTTATGACACGCTTTAGCCAGCATCTCTTTACCCGTGCCTGTATCCCCTTCAATAAGGAGAGGTTGATCCAGCATAGCCAGTTTCTTAGCTTGGCTGATCAAGGCTTTATGGCGATTAGAGACACCAACAAAGTGTTCAAAACCTAGGTTATTCTGTTCAGGGATTGCGTCTGGCGTGTTCATCTCTTGGTTGCAAGAACGAATTGTCATTACCGCGCTAGCCAGTACCGCTTCGTTCACATCACCACCAAGGTAAATCGGCAGGATCTCAATAGAGAAATCTAAACCATCTAACACCACAACTTCACGATGGCGCGTTACATCGCCTTCTATCCAACGAGCGAAGTTAAAGCTAGGAACGAACGTCGCTAGCGGCTCACCGATCACTTCGTCTTCTTGCTTGTTAAAGAGGTTCAATGCAGCGTGGTTTGCCATATCGATTGAGCCTTTAAGGTCAATCGCTATCACAGGGTCAGGTAGGTTTGCCAGCAGAGCAATCAACTCTGTGTTGTGCCTTTCGCTTGGCATAAATTGGATTTTACGTACATCCTTCACACCTGAAATTCGGCGAATTTCAGCCATAAGTTCACTAAAAGCATCAAAATTAATATCAGGGCAGTTTAAGTAAATAATGCCTTTAACATCAATTTCGATTCCTCTTAAATCAATGCTTTTTGAGGCCAAGATATCGAGCAACTCACGCGTTAAGCCGAGTCTGTCTTCACACAATACTTCAAGACGCACAAATAGTCCTATTATAGGTGTCAGGATAAGTTGACAGTAGTGTGGATTAAGCTCTGAGTTCAGTCAAGAAGAAGAGTAAACATATGTTTACTCTTCACTCGCAAACGACTCAATGTCATACACTTTATTTCTAAGTAACTCGCTTTATTGGTTAGTAGCTCGCTTTGTTGCTAAGTAGATCGCTTTGTTTAAGCGTGATGCGCTTTATTGATAAGCAACTCACTCTATTTAAGCGTAATGCGCTTTATTTCAGAAAGGACGGCTTTGCGAAGATCTGATATTTTTACTTTTCGCTCATTATGCCAAGGCATAGGACGCAGCAATGTCATGGCTTTTAAACCCAGTCTCGCAGTGAGAATACCGACACCGAGCCCCTGTCCTGCTCGAGCTGAAACCTTGCCTGCAAGATCCATCGAGACGAGGTCCATACTCGCGTCTATCGCGAGCTCACTGGCACCTGCCGCTGCCATGTTGATCAACACCAACTTGAACAACTTAATACGCGACCAGTAACCAAGCTCAATGCCATACACATCAGCAAGCTTGTCTATCATGGTGAAATTGCGCCACGCCACCAGCAACATATCGGCAGCCGCCAATGGGCTCACAGCAACCAAAGCGGCCGATTCGGTCGAGAACTTAGTGACAATTTGAGTCGCCACTTTATCTTGTTGGGCAACAACGAGTGCATCATACATATCCAAGACTTCAGCATCGCTGTGTGCAGGGTTAATGCTGTTTCGCCATTTATCATAAGCGGGTGATTCAGCGACAATACCGCCCTGCTTCGCAATGTGTTCACAGAACGATTTGCCTTTACCGACACTTTGGCTCTGAAGTAGCTCTTCACTCTGCTCTTGAACGCTGAAATGATCTTTCAATGAGCGTAGCTTCCACAGCTCTTTGCCTATTGCGCCCAAGCCTAATGAACCGATTGCAGCAATAAAGCCAGCCCAACCTAACGCAAGCCAGTCTGCTGTTTGAATCGCGGTAATGACAGAGTCAATCGCCTGCCAGCCCACCAGACCGGAGAAAGCGACAAGTAAGCCCGTTCCAAACCACTTCTTCTTTTTACTCGGTCGAATCACTTGTTCCAGTTGCTGCTCAGCATCACCATCAAGATCTGTATCTACTTGTGGTGCAACGGGTACAAACTTTTCTTGTTCCGTGAATAGCTTTTGAGCCCCCAAATCTGGGGTAACTTCATTCTTATCAGGCTCATCGAACGAGGTCTTCAACGGTTCATCAAAGACCTGTTTCGTTTTTAATTCACTCATTTTGATTGCCTCAATTACTTCAACTTGTCGCCAATGAGATATTCTAAAACCTTGTCGATTCTCAGATGCTGACAAGGCTCGTCAGAGTGCTGCTCCATCGGCCTAAAGCTTGTGAAATCAAACTGGTTGGTTTCCCAATACTGTTTATTGGGCAACTTACGCGGCACCTCTCCCGGATACATGGTTTGAGGCTCGTTGTTTAAAGTGACACCTTGCAGTGCTGGAACATTATCTGAACCCGACGAGATATAACCCGCACTGGTCGCTTGAATAGACGCGATACTCATGCAACTCATGTCGATGTGTTCAAACGCCGCCTGTTGCCAAGCCGGATGCACCATCTGTTGTAACAGAGATACCAAGTTCGGGTGTTGATCCGGTGTCACGTGGTCAGCCTTGGTGGCTGCAAACAAGATCTTGTCGATCTTCGGCGCGAATAAGCGTCTTAGCATATTGCTTCGCCCATACTTAAAGCTTTTTAGTAGCTGCTCTAATGCGCCACGCATATCCATGAAAGAGTCATAGCCCGCATTGAGCGGCTGTAAGCAATCCACCAGCACGATTTGTCTGTCGAACGTCGCGAAGTGATTCTTATAAAACGCTTTTACGACCTTTTGTTGATACTCTTCATAACGCGCTTTTAAAACCGCATAGTTACTTGTTTTTGAGAACTTGCCCTCAGGTGCGATGCACGGGAAAAATTGCAGCACAGGCGCACCTTCAAGCTCACCCGGCAATACGAATCGACCCGGTTGTACCCAGTGCAACCCGTTACCCTTACAAGTGTGAAGGTACTGAGTATAACTATCGGCAATGGCGACCAGTTTCTTTTCGTCTGCTTCGGCTAACAAGTCAACGTCACCACGCATGGCGTTCCACTGTTGCGAGTAAGTTTCTCTATCGCCTTTTAGTGCTGCAAATTGAGACTGACTCCAAGTATCAAAATCCATATCCAGCAAAGGTAAATCTAGTAGCCACTCTCCCGGATAATCAACAATATCGAGATAAAGGGTGCTGTTTTTGCTCAGCAGCTTCTTTGCGCCTTTGGCTGGCTTATATTTGATAGCTAGACGAATCTCACTGACATCGCGCGTCGGCACTGGCCATTCTGGTGGCTGTGCATTCAAAGATTCCATCGCTTCATCATAAGAGAAGCGTGGAATCATCATGTTTTGTTGCGGGATGCGCTTTGCGCCAATAATTCTGCCATCTCTCGCTGATGCAAGCAGTGGTAGATTTTTGTGGGTAGACGTATGAAGAAGCTGATTTACCAGCGAAGTAATGAATGCTGTCTTACCCGCACGAGAAAGCCCCGTAACCGCTACTCGAATGTGAGAATCCGTTCCTCTGCTTATAAAGTCACTCATTTCTTGAGTTAGGTGTTTCATTTGAACGACTCCGTGATAGTTAGGCTAGCTGATTATGATAATAGAGAGGCAAGCCTATGTTCTTTCCCTGTTGGGATAGTATGTATGCTTTTGCTTGTTCTTTTACTAATAGTGATAAGTATGCAATACACTTTCTTAATGCTAGATGAATAAAAGCCCCTGACTACATTCATAATCAGGGGCTTTAGAATTTTTCTGCGATATCCGACGTTTAATCGTCTTCAATCAACTTGTAGATAACAAACAGTGCAATCTCTGCAATTAGCCAAAGCGCACAAGTAATCGTCACGTATTTATTATCAAAGATACTGATCCCTTTCAAGATCAGGTCGTAACCAACAAAAGCACCAATCACCACTGCCAAGATAATCTGTAGGATCTGAATAAAACGAGGCATTCCTCTCTCCTATATTCTTATATCAAACTATGTGTTTATCACTATATCATTGATAATAAGACAAAAGTGCAAATAATGCTGCACTTTTGTCTTCAACTTTCTGTCAAGAATTGCAATTCAAACGCTGAAGCTAGCGCCTGTTACGACTTTTGACTTCAGTAAATTATGCTTTTTCAGCTTCAGCAATTTTCACTTTCCACGTATCAGGGCCGATCTGGTGCGCGTTCACGCCGTTAGAGTCAACCGCGACCGTTACCGGCATGTCTTCAACTTCAAACTCGTAAATCGCTTCCATACCGAGATCTTCAAACGCAACCACGCGTGCTTTTTTAATTGCTTTCGCGACTAAATAAGCTGCACCGCCAACGGCCATTAGGTAAACCGATTTATGTTGTTTGATTGACTCAACGGTTGCAGGGCCACGCTCTGCTTTACCAATCATGCCCATAATGCCGGTTTCTTCTAGCATCATGTCGGTGAACTTATCCATACGAGTAGACGTTGTCGGGCCAGCAGGACCAACCGCTTCATCGCGTACCGCATCAACAGGGCCAACGTAGTAAATGAACTTACCTTTCAGGTCGACGCCTTCAGGTAAACCTTCACCACTTTCAAGCATGCCTTGAATACGCTTATGCGCTGCATCACGACCGGTTAAGATCTTGCCTGATAGAAGAACCGTTTCGCCAGTCTTCCACTCTTGAACGTCTTCTTTAGTAATTTCATCTAGGTTAACACGGCGTGTATTCGCGCCTGCTTCCCAAGTAATATCTGGCCACTCTTCTAACTTAGGTGGTGTTAGCTCTGCAGGGCCGCTGCCGTCTAATGTGAAATGTACGTGACGTGTTGCTGCACAGTTCGGGATCAAGCAAACAGGCTTTGAAGCTGCATGCGTTGGCGCTGTTTTGATTTTAACGTCAACCACAGTCGTTAGACCGCCAAGACCTTGTGCACCAATACCAAGCTTGTTTACACGGTTGAAGATGTCTAAACGAAGCTCTTCTTCTGCGTTCTCTGGACCTTTGTCGATAAGGTCTTGAATATCGATGTGTTCCATCAGAGATTCTTTCGCTAGTACTGCTGCTTTCTCAGCCGTACCGCCGATGCCTATACCAAGCATGCCCGGTGGACACCAGCCCGCACCCATAGTTGGTAGCGTCTTCTCTACCCACTCTGCAATATCATCAGAAGGGTTAAGCATTACCATCTTGGTTTTGTTCTCAGAACCGCCGCCTTTTGCCGCGATTTGAATTTCAACTTTGTTGCCTGGAACCATATTAATGTGAACAACCGCTGGTGTGTTGTCTTTGGTATTAATACGCTTACCTGCAGGGTCCATTAGGACTGATGCACGCAATGGGTTATCTGGATTGTTGTAAGCTTGACGAACGCCTTCATCAACCATCTGTTGTACTGTTTGATCCGTTTCCCACCTAACATCCATACCGATGTTCACGAAACAAGTAACAATACCCGTATCCTGACAAATTGGACGATGGCCTTCCGCAGACATGCGCGAGTTAATCAGAATCTGAGCGATAGCATCTTTTGCTGCTTGGCTCTCTTCTTTCTCATACGCTTTTTCTAGGGCTTGGACAAAGTCTAAAGGGTGATAATAAGAAATGTACTGAAGTGCGTCAGCGACACTGCTGATCACATCTTGCTTACGAATAACCGTCATTGCATGCCTCTTTATTGTTCTGGTTCCATGTGGGTTCATGGTTTGACTATTCAGGCCTAATTGGCTTAGCTTTTTATTGTGTTGAGCTGTATTTAGTTGCTTTAGCAATCGCTTGCATAGCTGTAAACTAAACCACTTGTATTACACCGTTCTAATCAAGAACCCATTTTATTTTCAATTTATGATACTCTTGCTTCCTCTCACACGCCATGCAGTGATCGAACTCTTTGTCACAAAAAAAACAAATGAATAACAACGAATTTCGCTCTATCCAAATCAAGCCGCTTGAATATCAATCAACTTTAGCTAAACAGCTGTTTTCTCATATTGAAAGCGTGCCGTGGGCAATGCTATTACGCTCTGCCTCAGAAAGCCACGTCGATAGTCGATACGACATTTTAGTTGCTCAACCCATCGCCACCTTCGAGACAATCGGTGCAAAAACGACCGTCAATGTTAATGAGACGTGCGAGGTTTCAGAGTCAGACCCTTTCGAACTACTCGACCAATATCAGCAGCAATTACTACCCGCAATCAGTGAGCACCCTGAACTGCCTTTCGTTGGTGGTGCTTTAGGGTATTTTAGTTACGATTTAGGGCGACGAGTAGAAGCTCTTCCCTCTCTTGCTAAGCGTGATATTTCTGCACCAGACATGGCGGTTGGATTATATGAATGGGCTGTGATTGTTGATCATAAGCTTAAAGCTGCGTTCCTTGTTGGGCAAAACATTGATACCCATTGGGGTTGGTTAACTCAACAACAATCGCCAAGCCAACAAGCAGAACAAGCAGAACGAACTCATCAGAAATTTGGATTAACCACCCCATGGCAATCCAATATGACTGAACAAAGTTATGCCAATAAATTCGATAGCGTTCAAGAGTACTTGTTGTCGGGTGACTGTTATCAGATAAACCTTGCTCAGCGCTTCAATGCCCAATACCAAGGCAGTGAATGGCTCGCTTATGAAAAGTTAGAGAAGTACAACTCAGCTCCATTCTCTGGTTTTATCCGTTTAGCAGGCTGCACCATTCTCAGTGTCTCACCTGAGCGTTTTTTAGAGCTCAATAGTGGCACCATTGAAACCAAGCCAATCAAAGGGACACGTCCTCGTTCTGAAAATTCCATGATTGATGACGCTAATGCTCAAGACCTGTTGAATGCTGAGAAAGATCAGGCAGAAAACCTGATGATCGTCGACCTGCTTCGTAATGATATTGGCCGAGTCGCAAAGCCGGGATCTGTTCATGTACCAAAGCTATTCGATATAGAGAGTTTCCCTGCTGTGCACCACTTAGTGAGCACGATAAGGGCAGAGCTTGATGTCCATCATTCAGCACATGACCTATTAAGGGCTTGCTTTCCCGGGGGGTCGATTACCGGCGCTCCAAAAGTTCGCGCGATGCAGATCATTGAGGAGCTAGAGCCTCATCGTCGCTCGGCGTATTGCGGTAGCATTGGTTATATCAGCCGTAATGGCAGAATGGACACCAGCATTACGATTCGTACGTTAGTGGCAGAGAACAATACGCTTTATGCATGGGCTGGCGGTGGTGTGGTATTCGATAGTGATTGTGCTTCTGAGTACCAAGAGACGTTGGATAAACTAAGTCGTATTCTACCTGTACTTGAGGAATGTTAAGCATAACGTCATTAACTGACAGTTTCGCGGCTTAACGGCCAGCGAAAGATCTATATAAGAAGAAGCCGAAATAAAAAAACCGAAGGATCGTAAGATCACTTCGGTTTTTTAGTCTTTGAGCTAGAACACATGACTCACAACGCTTTATTAATCTGTTTGAACGACCTTCACTGCAGAGACACCCCACTTCTTGAGCATTTCTTTAAGATCGTTGGCTGTGTAAGGCTTACTAAGAATGTCATCCATTCCACACTGAATACAACGTTCCCGCTCTTCCAGCGTCGTTCCGGCGGTGAGTGCCACAATAGGTTTAACGTAACCCTTAGCTCTAAGTTTCTCTGTCGCTTCAAATCCGTCCATGACGGGCATTCTGCAATCCATGAAAACAATGTCGTATTCATTATCTGAAGCAAGCTCAAAAGCTTCTACACCATTGCTCGCGGTAGCAGGTTCAATCTCATATTTACGTAACATTTGTTGGATGATGATCTGGTTCATCTTAATATCATCAACCACCAGCACTTTAAGCAGTGACAATTCGACTTCAGATTCAAAGCCTCTAGCGACACTATCACTCTCTGCTGGTACATCGACAACCTGAAGAGGAATCGAGATAGTAAACGTAGTGCCTGAGCCAACAACACTGGTCACCCCAATCACGCCATTCATCAGAGCCACCAGCTTGCGACAAATCGCTAAACCAAGCCCAGTGCCCTCATAATTTCGGCTACTTGAGTTGTCAGCTTGTGTGAAAGGTTCAAACAGCGTCTTATGTGAAGATTCGGCAATGCCTACCCCAGTATCTTCCACTGAGAAGACAAACTGGTTTTTGTCCCACTCAATATCGACATTGACGTGCCCCTCTTCTGTAAATTTGATCGCATTACCGATTAAGTTTACAAACAGTTGCGTGATACGTTCTAAATCGCCTTGGAAATGAGAAGGTACGTTAGATGCGACACTGATATTAAATTCGATCTGCTTCTCAATCGCCCGATTGACGAAGATACTTTCAATCGTATTTCTCAAATCATGCAACGCAAATTTCTTAGGAATAAGATCCAACATCCCTGCATTGATTTTGCTGAAATCAAGCAAGTCATTAATGATGGTTCTGAGAAACTCTCCAGATTGACTCAGGTTATTCACTATTTCACGCTGAGAATTGCTGAGTTCGGTATCGCTGATCAATTCGGCACTACCTAGCAAACCATTGAGCGGAGTTCTTAGCTCATGGTTAATCATGGCCACAAAGTCGCGTGTTGCCCTCTCGGACTCTTCCGCTCGTTTACGTGACTCAACATTTCGATTGATAGCAAGCTGATGAGTTAATGCACTGCAGATAAGATCGGTCACTAACAACAGTTGGCTTTGAATGAATTCGTAGTCCTGGTCTAACAATCTGACCTTCACGATTAACGCGCCGACTATGACCTTTTCGACCTCTAATGGCACCGTTAGCAGGTTGCCTTGCCAATGAGGTTCTTGAATGTATTGCTCTATCACCTCGACGGCTTCGTCACCATAGTCGTAGGTGTGTAACTGAGGGATCAGCTTGGGAGGCAAAATCAAACGACTGGCTTCGATCAAGTAACTGTTGGTCACATTCATCGTCAATTGTGACAACATGACGTCATCGAGATCATTTCTAAGGAACGCGCGCCCGAAATCAATCAACAGGTTGTCGATTTGTTCTTGGAATTCAATACGGCGTATATTCGCGTTTGAGCGCTTTTCTAACTGACGCAGAGCAAGCTCAAGCTGTTGGTTAGCCTCAAACAGTTCGAGGCTCTTTTGTTCCAACAACGCTTCAGCCGCTTTCCTTGCCGCGATTTGACGCTTAAGTTTCTTCTCTATGGCAGATGCCGGATCCATATCACTTTTCTACTTTGAGATTAAACCTAACCACGCTTTGGTCATCATTTTGCGGCGTCATTTCAACCGCGATAGATTCACCGTGGTATTCAGCACACCCTTCAATAAGCCCTAAGCAAACGTGAGACATGCACCTTGCGCTTTTATAGTCAAAAACAAGCTGTGCTTCAGTCGTGGTAATAAAGCTGAATTCAGGCGGCTCCGCATCCGGATAGAGCTTCTTCACTTCAACGTGAATATAGCGCTCTACGTGTTGGATAAATTGAAAGGTGGTCGTGCTATGAGCAAGGCTCGCTTTATTAGGCAATGAGGCCAATAAGTTCTTAAAGACCGACTGCCCAAAAACACGCTGTAAACTGGCGGCATCAATATCGGTTTTCTTACTCAAGTTGATAATCAACCTGACAAGGTCTTTGTGGTCATAGCTTCCGACCGACGTGTAGATCCCTTCGTCTTCTGACATCTCTAAAACTTCTTCCAAAAGCTCTAGCCCAAACTTGTCTTCAACAAGCTCTAAAAATTCGGTGAATATGATTCCTTTCATCTCATACCTTTTCTTCTATTTCTTTTTAGAATGGTCTACTAAGTTATTGTTATCAAATTCTTAAACAAAAAAACTACGTTTCATCACCTAATTTTATGACATGGGTAACGCTTACTCGGAAATGTACAAATATTGAATATAGCAAAACCCCTCATTTTGAGGAGATGGGTGACTGCCCCTCCCCTTTATTGTGCTTAGTTAAAGACTGAACTAAGGGTAAGTAAATGAAGACACACTCAAAATTGGTAATCAGCCCACGGTTATGTCTATACTTAAAATCATAATAATCAATATATTGGCTTGATATGAATAAAGAAAACTTCCTTCAACAATTTCAGCTTAACCCTACGGTTGGCTATCATCCCGAATCTGTAGAGCGTGTTTCGCATATCAGTGGCGATCAATTGCGCAAAGCGGCAGTGGTGGTCGGTTTAGTGGAACGAGAAGATGGTTTACATGTCATTTTTACTAAAAGAGCCGCTCATTTAAAGCATCATCCAGGCCAAGTCAGCTTTCCTGGAGGAAAACACGAACGTTCCGACCCTTCTATGCAATTTACTGCACTTAGAGAACTCCACGAAGAGGTGGGAATTCGATCGGATCAAGTTAAAATTGTTGGCCAATTACCTGCATTGAGTACTATTAGTAAATTTTCTGTGACACCGATTGTTGCAATGGTCGATCCTGACTATGAAGCCATCATCGATGAGAACGAAGTGGCCTCGATTTTTGAGGTGCCTGCCACCTATGTTTTAGACCAAGCCAAGTTACACAGCCACACAGTTAACGTTAAACAAATCAAGCATCGTGTTTTTGCGATGCCCTTCGAAGAGCACCTAATTTGGGGCGTTACAGCACAAATCATCCAATCTCTGCAGCGACATGTAGTGCAACAAATTACATAGAAACTACGTTTTGTTTAATCTCTGTTAACAAAATCCAGCCTTTCTATAGAACAGATTTATTAATGCAATTTTACGCAAACGTTTTCCTGGTATAAATCTGACCACTCCCGCCATTCGCATAATAAAAACTAATGTCTAGCATGAGCATAAATCACCTGTAGCACGCCAATTTCGTGATCAAAAATCCGTTTTTCGCATATCATGTGACACGCCGTTTCATTACATGATTTAGATCTATTTTTTACAGAAGAAAATTCTGCAGAATTAGCCCCAACTTATTTCCTGTTCCCAAAAAATGAGTAATTTAACATGAACACAACAACTTCTTCGGCAAATGCCGTTAAAGATTCAAGCAAGTTTAACTATAAAGATTTTACCTGGTGTTTATCACTATTCGGTACAGCAGTTGGTGCTGGCGTACTATTCCTTCCAATCAAAGCTGGTGCGGGTGGTTTTTGGCCATTAGTTATCCTAGCTCTAATCGCGGCACCAATGACTTGGTTCGCACACAAATCTCTAGCTCGTTTCGTACTGTCTGCTAAAAACCCTGAAGCTGATATTACAGACACAGTTGAAGAGCACTTCGGTAAGACTGGCGCAAACATTATTACTTTTGCTTACTTCTTCGCTATCTACCCAATCGTTCTTATCTACGGTGTTGGTATCACAAACACGGTTGATTCTTTCCTAGTAAACCAAATGGGTATGGAATCTATTCCACGTCCTCTTCTTTCTGGTGCACTGATCCTTGCTATGACAGCAGGTGTTGTATTCGGTAAAGAACTGATGCTTAAAGCAACGTCAGCAATGGTTTACCCACTAGTATTCGTCCTACTAGCGCTGTCTTTCTACCTAGTTCCTGAATGGAACACTTCAATGATGGAAACAAGCCCAGAATGGTCTTCAATGCCTTCTATTATCTGGCTTGCGATTCCAATCATCGTGTTCTCTTTCAACCACAGCCCAATCATTTCACAGTTCTCTAAAGAGCAACGTCGTGTATACGGTGAAGACGCAGTTAAGAAAACTGACGCGATCACTGGCGGCGCAGCAATGATGCTGATGGGTTTTGTAATGTTCTTCGTATTCTCTGTAGTGCTTTCTCTATCTCCAGAGCAACTAGCTACAGCGCAAGCGCAAAACATCTCGGTACTTTCTTACCTAGCTAACGTTCACGAGTCTCCACTTATCTCTTACATGGGTCCTCTAGTAGCGTTCGCAGCGATTACTTCTAGCTACTTCGGTCACTTCCTAGGTGCTCATGAAGGTCTTGTTGGTCTAATCAAGTCTCGCTCTGGTTCTTCAATCAGCACGATTGAGAAAGCATCTCTAGCGTTCATCGTTGTTACAACTTGGATTGTTGCGGTAGTTAACCCAAGCATCCTAGGTATGATTGAAACAATGGGTGCTCCAATGATTGCAGCTATCCTGTTCCTAATGCCTGTATTCGCGATGCAGAAAGTACCAGCAATGGCTAAGTACAAAACATCAGCACCTGTGCAAATCTTTACAGCTTTATGTGGTCTAGCGGCTATTAGTTCTGTAATCTACGGCGCTCTTTAATCTCAAGTCCTTTTTATAAGATGACATCCATCTTATATCGCGAGATTAGACAAAAAATATAATGATAATAAATGAGCCTCCCAACTCCCCTTGGGAGGCTCTCTTTTTGAGGTAATCGCTATGATTAGTGTATTTGATATCTATAAAATCGGTGTTGGTCCATCGAGCTCACACACAGTTGGACCAATGAAAGCGGGTAAAGAATTTATTGATGACCTACGTTCAATGGGAAAATTGCGCGACATCACTAAAATCACCGTGGACGTATATGGATCACTATCACTGACAGGGAAAGGTCACCACACAGATATCGCAATCATCATGGGTCTTGCTGGCAATACTCCTGAGAAAGTAGATATCGACTCTATCGCAGGCTTCATTGCTCGCGTAGAAGAAACTGAACGTCTACCTGTTGGTATGCACTGTCATACTGTTTCGTTCCCGAAAGATGGCGGAATGAATTTCCATACTTCGAACCTTTCTCTACACGAGAATGGCATGAGCATTCATGCTTGGGTTGATGACGAAGTAGCATACTCAAAAACATACTACTCAATTGGTGGCGGTTTCATCGTTGACGAAGAGAGCTTCGGCAAAGAAGAAGAAAACCCAATTAAAGCACCATACGAATTCACAACAGCTGAAGAGCTGGTTAATCAGTGTAAAGAAAGTGGTCTTTCTATCAGTACACTGGTTATGAAAAACCAAGCAGCTTTCCACTCAGACGAAGAGTCTCGTACTTACTTCGCTAACATCTGGAGAACGATGCGTGAGTGTATGGATCGCGGTATGAATACTGAAGGTATCCTGCCTGGTCCACTGCGTGTACCTCGTCGTGCAGCAGCACTTCGCCAACAACTGATCACTTCAGAAAAAACAACTAATGACCCAATGACGGTTGTTGACTGGGTGAATATGTTTGCTTTCGCAGTAAATGAAGAAAACGCAGCTGGCGGTCGTGTAGTAACGGCACCAACAAACGGCGCATGTGGCATCATCCCTGCGGTACTGGCTTACTACGATAAGTTCATCCAAACAGTGACAGAGAAAGACTACATTCGTTACTTCGCAGCTTCTGGCGCGATCGGTGGTCTTTACAAGCGTAACGCTTCTATCTCTGGCGCTGAAGTTGGCTGTCAGGGTGAAGTTGGTGTTGCATGTTCTATGGCTGCTGCTGGTCTTGCTGAGCTTATGGGTGGTAGCCCTGAGCAAGTATGTATGGCTGCAGAAATCGGCATGGAGCACAACCTAGGTCTTACATGTGACCCTGTTGCTGGCCAAGTACAAGTACCATGTATCGAGCGTAACGGTATTGCTGCAGTTAAAGCAATCAACTCAACTCGTATGGCACTTCGTCGCTCTTCTGCTCCTACTGTTTCTCTCGATAAAGTTATCGAAACAATGCTAGAAACCGGTAAAGACATGAACGCTAAATACCGTGAGACGTCTCAAGGTGGTTTGGCAGTTAAGGTGGTTTGTTAATTAGCATTAGTTTGTTAATAGCTTTCGAATCAATCTGCTTTTAATGAGCAGATAATAAAAAGGAACGCCGATGCGTTCCTTTTTTAGTATCTGAAACTTGGTAACTGATTCATTCAAGCGACCAAATTTTTTGCTAAATCACTTGCGAGATAAGTAAGAAGCAACCAAACAACAATGAGAACAACATCATTGGTCGGCCACCTTCAGCACTGTATCTGTCTTCCGCTACTTTCATGAAGCGTTGCTTATGAACCATCACCAGAGGAACAAACACAGCTAGGAATACTAAGATGATGCCAGCGTAGTTCAGCACTTGTAGGAACTTGTCAGCTGCAAGCAATGAACCCGCCAGCGGCAAGATGAAACTAATGCAGTAAGTGACCGCTGTGTTTTGGTTGAACATATCTCTGTTCTGGTTGAACAAAGACATCGCTACACCAAAGAAAGAAGTCAACAACGCCAAGCCAGTGAAGGTAGACAGTACGTTACCCACCCAAGGAGATTGAGCCTCAAACGCCGCCATCAAATCTGATACGTTCTTGAAGCTTCTAAATTGCTCTTCACTCAAGTTACCAACCACAGCAAACAACCAGCACAGGTAGCACACTAATGGAATCAGAGAACCGACGATCACCATGTTACGCAGCTGTTTGTCTGTCGCTTCGTGGTTGTAAGAAACCAAGGTTGGAATCACAACCATAAAGCCAAAGCTTGTGAACAGGATTGCACTGGTTTTGATTAGATCAACGTGGTCATGACTGGTTACCTGCATCAAGTTTTCTTGCGTCATGCTTGGTGCTAAAAACACCATAGTTGCAAACAAGCTTGCTAGCATCACAAAGAACAATGCGCGGTTGAGCTTATCAATCACTCCTGTGCCACTTGCGACGACTGCACCAGCAAGTAACGTAAACACGACTTGGCTCGTGCTCGCGGTGAGTTCAACGCCAAAGTTAGACAGTAACTTACTCAGCAAATCACCTGCGCCTAAAATGTAAGCCATCAATAGGCAAATCAATAACGCGTATAGCAAGCCGTTAGTCAGTAACTGGCCTTGTTTACCCAAGGTTTTTCGGGCAATTGAGTTTAGTCCTAGACCGCCACCCGCTTTGATGGTCGCTTCTAGAAGTAATAATGCTGCGTAAGTGGTACCGAAACAGATCAATACCATCAGCAGCGTGCCGTAAAGCAATCCGAATTGAGCTAATACCATTGGGATCGCAAGCATACCAGCACCGAGAGCGGTACCAGCGATAATTAGGGAGCTACCCATCATTTTAATATTCATTGTTTTTAACTTATTTGTTTATTTTTTATAGATATGAGTCTTCGTACATCGAGCGGATGACAAAGGGGTTCAGATAGAAATAGAGTTATAAAACGAATAACAATAGGAGCGATAAACGGTAAAGAAGCGTGCAGAGACGTGGTCGAACAAGGTGTTCAAAGGGGAGCTTGTCTTAAAAGAGGTAAAACGAGAAGCGTGAGTTTGCGTTAACTGATGTGGTGAACCTTCCGTAGGTTCAATAATCGGTGATGTAATCTTGAATTTCATGCATGTGTCCAATAATTAAGTCACATTCCATAGTAATTGAAGCAGCGTATCCATTGCTGCCCTACCTCTGTCATTAGAGGTGTTTTCATCTTATCGAATGAGCTTTGAAACACAACGCTATAACCACATTTTTTGCTATTAAACTGAACAAAACAGTCATTTGGATATAAATTAACCACCAAACCGCGTAAAACAATAATCATTTATAATAAAAACCAAAGAGAGACACAATGGTCTCTCTTTTTATCCAAACGAAAACATGACATTAAGGCGCAGGGCTATATAAACGAGGTGGACTGCTGTTGGGTAAGTGAATCAGATTTAAGCGATTACGTCTCGCCCATTCGACCGTCAGTGAGGTCGGAGCCGACAAACAAACCAAGGTTGCGATTTCGGCACGCACGGCTTTATGGATAAGCTCTAAACTGCAACGGCTCGTCATAATCACGAACCCTGACTTAGGGTTGATCTCGTTCACAGCCATCGCCCCTATTAGTTTATCCAGTGCGTTATGGCGGCCGATGTCTTCACGACAAAGTGAAATTTCACCTTTCGAATTCGCAAACAAAGCGGCATGTAAAGCACCGGATATTTTGGCTGCTTTTTGATGTTCGGCAATTCGCCCTCTCAACCCCTGAAAAACCAGTGGACTGGGTGGTAATGACGATGGCAATGGAACCAAATCCGGAAGTGCTTGTTCAAGCGCCTCAACACCGCACAAACCACAACCTGTGGTTCCAGCCAAGTTACGCCGCTGAGTTTTCATGTCCCAAAAAGCGCGATTGCTGATTTCTACTTGTGCGAAATGAGATTCACCATTGCCACCAATCTCAATATCACGAATTTCACTGAATCTTTTTATGATGCCGGTGCTTAAACTAAAACCGCGCACAAAGTCTTCCATGTGGCCAGGCGTCACCATCATAACCGCCTGACTGATCCCGTTATAACTGATCGCCAATGCAGATTCGTTTGCCAGAGGTGCATCCACCACCATGCTATAGCCCGTAAGCTCTCGATAGCTCATGGCATTGGGCTGTGGAGGCGCTTGATTAAAATCAGGCAGTTCAATATAGGATTGAGTTATACATCTCATAAAATCACCCGGAAAGACGGTCAGCTTGACGATATCGACTCAGACTGAAAACGTTACTGATTAAATAAATATCACTGGTTAAACAAACATCACTGATTAAACAAGTGTTTTGCTTCAGCAAAGCACTGATCAGTGAGTGCCGAATAAGGTTCTTGTTTACGCTTAAGTAGACCTAGAGGCGAATGCACCACGGCTTTTTCTATCGGTACGATACGCAGTTGTTCATTGAGCTCTTCCAATCCAGAGTTAAGCGGCATAACAGCACAGCATAGGCCACTAGTGACGGCTTGGATCAGGTGAAACGTAGAGTTACTTTCAATCAAAGTCTGCGGAACTAGGCCTTTACTACCGAAACTCAAATCAATCGAATGACGATAATGCATGCCTTTAGACAAAAGCCCCAAAGGAATGCTATTGAGTGATTCCCATAAGACTTCCGACTCAGCAAAATCAAAGAATCGGCTGTCATACAGAATGCCTAAATCCGTCGAGTTCATTTCTATAACGTCAAAATAAGCCGTATTGATCTGGTCGGTGTAACACATACCTAAATCAAGTTGGTTACGATTGAGCTGGTCTATGATCTGCTCAGATGTCATCGACAAAATTTGAAAACGAAGTTCAGGGAATTTTTCTGCTAAAGGCTTAATCAACTGCATTGGGTTTTGGCTAGCTAAAGGCACCATGCCAACTCTTAGCGAGCCGACCAGTTGACCACGGCAGTTAGCCGCTTCAGCTTGTAAACCGTCATGAGCCGCTAAGACCGTCTTTGCCCAAGCTAATATACGTTCGCCCGCTTCGGTAAACCCTTCAAAACGTTGACTTCTTGAAATCAACTCGAGGTCTAACTCTTCTTCTAAACGCCTTATCCTCATCGACAACGTAGGCTGAGTAATATGGCAAAGTGTCGCAGCCTGACCAAAGTGTTTCGTTTGATCTAAAGCGATTAAATACTTAAGTTGTTTTATATCCATGAATGATTAGTAAAACCTTGAAATGAAGCGTCGTCTTCGCGTTCGTCGTACATTCGCTGTTCTCTGTGATTGAAAAGAGCTATCACTGGAAATGACTCAACCTGTAAAACAACAGCTAAAATAAAACGGTATTTTTTGATTTAAATCAAAGTATGCCTAATTTAAATACAGGTCAAATCTAAATTATCTATAGCGTGATAGACAGCAACTATCACGGAAGACTCAGCTATACCAAGGCTGTTCGGCGAATCTCTCATAAAATAGAACTCACATCGCACTGGCTAATAAATTCTATTTATCACTGTAACAAGTCTATTTATCACTGTGACAAAAGCGATACTTTCCATATTTACTCGCCATGATAGATTCTATTTATCACTTAGTCGGCAATATCAATTGGACGCACCGCCCCTTAACGACATAACCTTTGATTTAGATCATGGCAAAAAAAACAGCCAGTCTATTTCTGAATTTTCAAAGCAGTAAACAGGTATCGACACAAAATAATCAAAACCGTTTTACTCCCGCCTTATTTTTATAACGCGCCTGTTTTTACCGGTTCCCTTGTTTACTGCCGTTCCCACGTGTGAGGAGTGCAGTTGTGAGCCAAAAAGAACAGATAAAAAAATATAAAGGTCCTGCTGGTGGTTGGGGGGCGTTAAAAGCCGTCACTAAGAGTTGGTGGGGCAGCGAAAACGCCATCAAAAACATTCGAACAATGCTTAAAACGAATCAAAACGGTGGTTTTGATTGCCCGGGATGCGCATGGGGTGAATCCCCACACGGCAGTAAAGTGAACTTCTGTGAGAACGGTGCAAAAGCCGTGAACTGGGAAGCCACAAATCGATTTGTGGATCCTGATTTTTTCGCTGAACACAGCGTAACATCCTTGTCATCACAAACAGATTACTGGCTGGAATATCAAGGCCGAATAACCCATCCGATGAAGTACGACGCTGCATCCGACCACTATATTCCTATCGAGTGGGACGAAGCATTCTCGCTCGTAGCCAAGCATTTGAAGCAACTCGACTCACCACATCAAGCTGAATTTTACACCTCGGGTCGAGCCAGTAATGAAGCGGCGTTCTTATACCAACTCTTCGTCCGTGCGTTTGGAACAAATAACTTCCCAGACTGTTCAAACATGTGCCACGAAGCCAGTGCAATTGGCATGAAAGATACGGTCGGTGTGGGCAAAGGAACCGTGATTTTTGACGACTTTGAAAAAGCAGACGCGATCTTTGTGCTCGGGCAAAACCCAGGCACTAACCACCCCCGCATGCTTGAACCATTGCGTGAAGCGGTAAAACGCGGTGCGCAGGTGATCTGTTTCAACCCATTGAAAGAACGTGGACTTGAACGTTTCCAAAACCCTCAAGTTCCGGTTGAAATGTTAAGCAATGGTTCAAAACCAACCAATACCGCTTATTTAAGACCAGCATTAGGTGGCGATATGGCGGTATTTCGTGGGATGGCTAAATATTTGCTGCAATGGGAGCGTGATGCGCTCGCAACCGAAGGAAAAGCCATATTTGATCGTAAATTCATCAGCGAACACACCACAGGTATTGATGAATACTTAGCAGAAGTTGATGCGACGACATGGGAACATATCGCTGAACAATCGGGGTTAGCTTTAAGCGAAATAGAAATGGTCGCTGACATGTACCGCCGTTCAGAAAAAGTGATCATGTGTTGGGCTATGGGGCTAACACAACATCGTCATTCAGTACAAACCATCAAAGAAGTAGCCAATGTGCAATTGTTGCGCGGCAACGTCGGTAAGCCAGGTGCTGGGCTATCACCTGTTCGGGGACATAGTAATGTCCAAGGCGATCGTACGATGGGTATCGATGAAAAACCGTCAAACCAATTGCTTGATAGCATAGAACGCCGCTTTAATTTCAATGTCCCACGTGATGTAGGCCACAACACCATACAAGCCATTAAAGCTATGGAGGAAAAACGCTCGAAAGTCTTTATTGGTTTAGGTGGTAATTTTGCGCAAGCCACACCCGATACTCCTCGCACGCATCTGGCGATGAAAAATTGTGACCTAACCGTTCATATCTCAACCAAACTCAACCGCTCTCACCTTGTTACCGGTCAAGATGCCTTGATTCTGCCATGTTTGGGACGTACGGAAATCGATACACAAGCTAATGGGCCGCAAGGCATCACTGTCGAAGATACCTTCAGCATGGTTCACATCTCTTACGGACAGCTCGAACCTCGATCAGAGCATTTACGTTCTGAACCAGCCATTGTCGCGGGTATAGCCAATGCCACACTGGGCAGCCATCCAATCGATTGGAATTGGGTCATTCAAGATTATGGGCATATTCGAGATCTCATTGCAGATACGATTCCGGGCTTTACTGACTTCAATCAGAAACTGGAAAATCCGGGTGGATTTCATTTAGTCAATCCTGCCGCAAATCGTCAATGGAACACCCTCAGTGGCAAAGCGCAATTTGGTTCCAACGAACTGCCAAAACAACTGATTAATGAAGCGGTGTTGCAGGGCGATAATAAACCCGACCTGATCTTGCAAACCATGCGTTCCCATGACCAATACAACACCACGCTATATGGCTTGAATGATCGTTACCGCGGTGTCTTTGGTATGCGCGAAGTTTTGTTTATCAATGAAGCGGATATATTGAAGCTCGGTTTTAAACCGGGTGACAAGGTCGATATGGTGTCGCTTTGGGAAGATGGTGTAACGAGAAAAGTGAAAGGCTTTACCTTAGTGGCTTATGACGTTCCACAGGGTCAGGCGGCGGCTTACTATCCTGAAACCAACCCTTTGGTTCCTCTAGACAGCTATGGTGAACGAACCTTTACCCCTACCTCGAAATTTATCGCCATCAGATTAGAAAAATCGATCTCTGACGCCATTCCCCTTTCAACCGTCAGCTAACTGGCAATCGGCAATCGGCAATTGAAAGTAAAAGTAAAAGTAAAAATCCACCTGTTTTGGCAGGTGGATTTTAATAATGACGCTTGGCCAGTATAAATACAGCCCGCTGAACATGTTTATTTAAGTCATGTACGTTTATTAGGCTTTCATGCTCTTCAAATTTAACGATAAACTCCCTTTCATTCGCCCAAAGAACATCATCACAAACTCGCTACATCACAGAAACATAACCACAACCGGAGTGTGGTCACACAATCGGTTATACCTCATAGGTGGTAGGGTCTCTTACACGTAAAGTATGCGCGTCATTATAATTAATAAAAACAAACACCTTATGCGCTCAACAATCACCTTTAAAATCCTAGTGGCCCTCGCCATTGTTTTCACTTTTCTATTAGCAATATCGACCTACTTTCAATATTCGCAGCAAAAGCAGCTTGTAAACTCAGTGTTAAGTGAGCAGCTTCACGATAAAGCGAGCAACTATTTCGATAGCCTCAATATGATGATGCTCACTGGCACCATGGCACAAAAAGAGACCCTTCGTCAGAAAGCGTTAGCTCAAGAAGGCATTGAAAATGTTCGCGTATTGCGTGCTGATGCGGTGAGTAAGTTATACGGGCCTGGCAATGACAACCAAACACCTGTGGATGATATTGATAAACGAGCGCTAGCGGGTGAAACCGTTATCGAACCCTTTTCTGCCGATTGGGGAAAAGGCTTGGTTATTGCTCTGCCAATGAAGTCGAGCGAGAACTATCGCGGCACCAATTGTGTGGCATGTCATATGGCGCCAGAAGGGGAAGTATTAGGTGCAATTCGACTTGAATATAACCTTAGCCATGTCAACTCGCTGATCAATACTCAAACGATGACAGCGATCGGTATCATGGCGGTGATCTCCTTTGCCGGATTCGTTCTTACTATGGGATTGATTCGTAAGATAATCGTTCGCCCGCTTCAACAAACCTCTCGCTTTATGACTCAAGTCAGCAGTGATAAAAACCTATCCACTCGGCTGCCAGAGCAAAGCAAGGATGAAATTGGCACGCTTGCTAACTCCATCAACTCGTTCATGGGCACCGTTTCCGACAGCTTAGAGAGGGTACAAGACACCTCGCACAAACTGAATGCGTCTGCCAACCAACTGACCAGTGTTGCACAAATTACCGAGCAAGCCGCCAGCGATCAACAAAACGAAACCGCTGAAGTACAAAACAATATCGAAGGGATACAGGCGCAGCAAGTTAATGTAGAACAAGCCACTTTAACCGCGTCAGAACTCATCAATCATACCGCTGATGTGGCCTGTAAAAGTGCGAACCAAGCACATGATGCAAGTAGTGAGATAAAGAACCTAGTCAGCAGCATAGAAGAAGTGAAACACAAGATACTGACACTCAATGAGCAAACCGGAGAGGTCTCTTCAATATTGAGTGTGATTCGTGGCATTGCCGACCAAACCAACCTTCTAGCCTTAAATGCGGCGATTGAAGCGGCTCGTGCGGGAGAGCAAGGTCGGGGCTTTGCGGTAGTGGCAGATGAAGTTCGAAATCTTGCATCACGAACGGCAGAGGCAACTGGCAGTATTGAGTCTATCATTCATCAGTTCCAGCAAGGCAGTGAAGAGTCGCTGACTTCTGCCGATCGCGTTTGCGAACAAGCACATCAAAGCTCAACAGATATCGACGCACTGTCCGTTGAAATGAACGGTGTCGTTGAAGAAATGAAACAAGTGCTGGCTCATGCGAAAAATATTCAACAACAGACGCAATCCACTACACACGCGACCGAAGATGTTCAACAAAAGGTTGAAACCATCACTTCTCACGCCGACAACACATCGCAGTCTGCGGCTGAGACTCGTGGAATCAGTAATGATTTAGAAGAGCTGTCTGATCACCTTGAATCTCTTATCAACCAATTCACCTTATCGAACTCAAAGACCAACGACAAAGGTCAGTCATAGGTCGTTAGAATTCCCCTACCGACATCAACAAAAAAGCGCTCAATGATGAGCGCTTTACCTTCATAACAATGTCTAGTTCAGGCTTTCAAGCTTAAAAGCTTTTAAAGTACCTTAAACCATGATTAGTGCGTAATGGAAACCGCGGTTAAGTCTTTATGCTTGTGGTACATCGCGTGTTTGAATATCAGATTCGCACTCACGGTATCCATTCCTGCGACTTCTACATAAGCGCCCTTTTTACGGAACTTAAATACGACCTTATCAAGCGCTTCAACTGAAGTGTTATCTAGGAAAGACGCATCCGAAATATCGATGGTCACTAAAGAGGTCGCATTGTCATAATCAAATAGATCGACAAACGCATCTGAAGAAGCAAAGAAGACATGGCCTTTTACTCGGTGGGTAGTGTGCATTTCGTTAGTCACGACTTCATCGGATATAAAGACCATGGATTTGCTAGCATGCGCATAAAACAGAGCCGATAGCACCACGCCAACCGCAACACCTATTGCGAGATTGTGAGTAAACACCACCACCGCCACGGTTGCTAACATGGTTACATTGGTTGGGAGTGTGTGGTCTTTAAGCTCAACAACAGAGCGCCATGAAAACGTGCCGATTGAAACCATGATCATCACAGACACTAAAGCGGCCATCGGTATCAGCTTCAACCAATCAGAAACAAACACCACCATTAGCAGTAAAACAACCCCGGCGATCAGGCTGGATAATCGGGTTAAGCCGCCAGATTTGATGTTAATGATCGACTGGCCAATCATCGCACACCCCGCCATACCACCAAATAGTGAAGCCACGATGTTCGCTACGCCCTGCCCTTTGCATTCATTGTTCTTATTACTTTCAGTATCGGTCAGGTCATCCACGATCGTCGCCGTCATCAATGATTCCAATAAACCTACAAGAGATAGAGCAATAGAATATGGAAGGATGGTTGTGAGCGTATCAAACGTGAATGGAATATTAGGGATCAAGAACACAGGCAGTGAGTCCGGAAGCTTACCCATATCTCCAATCGTTCTGACATCTAAACCAAATAACAAACTGATAATAGTCAGGGCAACAATCGCGACTAATGGAGAAGGTATTGCACGACCAAACTTGGGAAAATAAGGAAGCAGATAAATGATCGCCAAACCCAAAGCGACTAACACGTAAACGCTCGAAGGGACGTTGATCAACTCAGGGAGCTGAGCCATAAAGATAAGAATAGCGAGCGCGTTAACAAACCCAGTAATCACCGATTTGGAAACGAAATTCATCAGATTACCAAGCTTGAGGTATCCAGCCGCGATTTGAATGACGCCAGCAAGAAATGAAGCTGCGAGTAGATACTCTAGCCCGTGTTCTCTCACTAAGGTGACCATCAACAGCGCCATTGCACCCGTTGCCCCAGAGATCATCCCCGGACGACTGCCAACCAAAGCGGTTACAACACAGATACAGAAAGAAGCATAAAGCCCTACTTTAGGGTCGACGCCTGCGATAATTGAAAATGCGATGGCTTCAGGGATTAATGCGAGTGCAACCACAATCCCAGATAATGAATCTCCTTTAACGTTTGATAACCAGTGTTCTTTTAAATAATTAAGCATGTAATTCTCTTTTACTTGTACAGCCAGTCCTGCCTTGTTCAGACATAATTTGATCGACTGTTTTTCTTGAATGAGCGAGCGCTCGAAAAGTGCGGGTGTAGAGAGAATGCAGGGGTTAAGGCGGCGTAATTAACACGTGAATATTAAACTCCTCTAGTGGGTGATTGTTTATTAGATGGACTCGCACTTGTGCTTTGTGTTTGTCACTTAAGTTTCGGACAAGGTAGTGTAAGTATTGCACTAGGTAACCTAGGTATTACACAAGACAACTAAGCTATTACACGAGGTAATATAGATATTACAAAAGGAAACCGAGCTATTACACAGATAGCTCGGGTAACGCACAAGCTTGAATGGCTGCCAATATAAAGTGAGCGCTACATTAATCACACGTCCAATCTTGCAAACAAAGGTTTCGAATATTAACGCTTCTTAATCCGGCCAAAAACCGCTAGCGGTCTCGATTTCAGCCAGCTCTATGTTGTAACCAACGTCAGTTCACGTCGTTTCAATCACTCTGCTCACATCGATTTACAAGGTATTGAAGAATACTTAACCATTAGCGCTAGCGCACCTCTCTAGCACTCAAACAAATACCAAACAGAAAGCCAAATCGAACAAAAAACACACCCTAAAAGGTATTTCTGGTCAGTAGACACAATATTTTTTTCACCAAGTAAGAATAAAGGTTGAAGCTGTCGGTATGACAGGTAATATGTTCAATCGATTTAAAAAGTTTATACAACTCAATGTTTCGGCTAATTATTGTGCATATATATGTTCATTTGCCTCAATGCTAGAGACTTTGAGTTGAATTTGTCCCTCAATGGAGAATGAAATCAACATGACTTACGCGCCTGTAACAGACGTACTTGGCGGCAAGCTAGCGGTAGACAGTGAAGTAACTGTTCGCGGCTGGATCCGTTCACGTCGTGATTCCAAAGCTGGAATCTCTTTCCTTGCCATTTATGACGGCTCTTGTTTCGACCCGATTCAGGCCGTGGTTCCTAATAATCTTAATAATTACGAAGACGAAGTATTAAAGCTAACAACTGGCTGCTCTGTTGAAGTAACAGGTAAGATTGTTGAGTCTCCTGCGAAAGGTCAAGACTTCGAACTAGCAGCAACTGACGTTAAAGTTGTAGGCTGGGTTGAAGACGCTGACACTTACCCAATGGCTAAGACACGTCACTCTATTGAATACCTTCGTGAAGTTGCTCACCTACGCCCACGTACAAACGTGATCGGCGCAGTAGCACGTGTACGTAACTGTCTATCTCAAGCGATTCACCGTTTCTACCACGAGCAAGGTTTCTTCTGGACTTCAGCTCCGCTTATCACTGCATCTGATGCAGAAGGCGCTGGTGAAATGTTCCGCGTATCGACGCTAGACATGGAAAACCTGCCTCGCACTGACGAAGGCAAAGTTGACTTCAACGAAGATTTCTTCGGTAAAGAAACTTTCCTAACAGTATCTGGCCAACTTAATGCTGAAGCTTACGCTTGTGCACTAAGCAAGGTTTACACGTTCGGTCCTACGTTCCGTGCTGAAAACTCAAACACAAGCCGCCACCTAGCTGAATTCTGGATGGTTGAGCCTGAAGTTGCGTTTGCAGACCTTGACGATGTAGCGAAACTGGCTGAAGACATGCTTAAGTACGTTTTCGCTGCTGTTCTTGAAGAACGCCGCGACGACCTTGAGTTCTTCGCTTCTCGCATCGACAAAGAAGCAATCACTCGTCTAGAGCAATTCGTAGACGCTGATTTCGCACAAGTTGACTACACTGACGCAATTCAAATCCTACTAGATTCTGGTAAGAAATTTGAATTCGACGTTGAGTGGGGCATCGACATGTCTTCTGAGCATGAGCGTTACCTAGCTGAAGAGCACTTCAAAGCACCTGTTATCGTTAAGAACTACCCGAAAGACATCAAAGCTTTCTACATGCGCTTAAACGACGACGGCAAGACAGTTGCAGCAATGGACGTACTTGCACCAGGCATCGGTGAAATCATCGGTGGTGCACAACGTGAAGAGCGTCTAGACATTCTAGACGAGCGCATGATTGGTATGGGTATCGACCCTGAGCACATGAGCTGGTACCGCGACCTACGTAAATACGGCACAGTGCCTCACGCTGGCTTCGGTCTTGGCTTTGAGCGTCTAGTGTCTTACGTAACAGGTATGGGCAACGTTCGTGACGTTATCCCGTTCCCACGTACACCACGCTCTGCAAACTTCTAATTCGAAACCTATTCGATATTAAAAGTTAAGAACAAATAAAAACCTCCGCACTTGCGGAGGTTTTTTTATGTTCGGAATAAACGAGACGACGGCTGTTTCTGCGTACTACCATCTGGACTCCTTATTCAAAAGCTAATCCACGTCTTGGTCGATAGCGTATTTTATCGCGAGACCGCAGATTGCCATCATAACGAACGGGATAGCCGCTGTTGTATATTCAGCCCAAGCCATATCAGCGAAGGCTTTTGCCAGCAATACGTGGCCGAGAATAAGCAGAAGTGCACACACAATCGCGACAATAATCAGCTTAACTTCATTTCCCATAGTCATTTTCAACATAACGGTATCTCCAATATTTGGTCTAACTGTATTGAATCACAACTCTTTGTTGTACAAGGCGTACAGTTGCACCAGAAACAATCCGTACAGTTGAAATCATGGTCTGTTTTATGAGTGACTTAAGATTTACGAATGCGTAAGTTGATGTGCCAGTTTGCCAAGCAAGATTAGTGCTTGTTCTTTCTCTTCTGTAAGTTCATAAGAGAAGTTCAATCTGATCGCGTTATCTACTCTGCCCTTCTCACTAAACAGATCGCCTGAAGCGACGCTGATCCCCTGAGCAATCGCTAGCTGGTAAAATTGTTGACTGTCGAATTTGGCGGAAAGACGAATCCATATGAAGTAGCCACCAGCCGGTTCTTCAATCTCGACGGAATGCGGGAAGTACTGCTTGATGACCTCAATGAATCGTTCTTTTCTCACTAGAAGATTTTTACGTAATTTACGAAGGTGATTGTCGTAGCTTTCATGTGTTAAAAAGTGTGCGACGCCAAGTTGCACAGGCGCACTACTCGACAGTGTAGAAAGAAGCTGCAGCTTTTGAATGGCATCATTGAAACGCGTGTTCACAACCCAGCCGACCCGATAACCCGGACACAGACTTTTTGAGTACGAACCACAAAGCAGAACAGAATCGGTCTTATCGAAGGCTTTTAGTGGCTTGGGTTTATGCCCTTCGAAGTAGAGGTCACCATATACGTCATCTTCAATAATGTAGGTTTCGTGTTGTTCTGCAATCTGAACTACACGGCGCTTCGCTTCTTCAGACAAACTTGTCCCTGTCGGGTTTTGAAACGTCGTCATCAGCCAACACGCTTTTACATCTTGGTTTTGTAGTACGCTTTCAAACTGCTCAATGTTCAATCCATTGATTGGACAAACATCCACTTCGATAGGATTGAGTCCTAATCTTTCTACGGCCTGTAAAGCACCATAGAAAGCGGGAGATTCAATCACAACATTATCACCCGACTTAGTAACCGTTTGCAGGCTTAAGTTAAGCGCTTCCATTGCGCCAGAGGTAATCACGATATCTTGATGGTTAACCGTAATGCCTTGTTGCAGGTAACGCTGCGCGATTTGTCTTCTTAAGGACTCACTGCCCGGTGGCAGATTATTGATCACACTAGCACCTGTCATCTTTCTACCAGCACTGGCAAGGTTTCGAGTCAAGGTAGGTAATGGGAAAAGGTCAGGATCGGGGAATGCTGAGCCAAAAGGAATCACTCCCTCTGCTGAACTCGATTTCAAAAAGTCGAATAAGCGATCATTAATGGCTTTCTTTTTGTGCACTAACGGCAGTTCATAATCAACGCCGTCCACACGCGGTGCAACAAAATAGCCCGACTGAGGCTTAGCGATGATCCACCCTTCGCTTTCTAACAATTGGTAGGCTTGTAAGACAGTACTATTGCTGACGTTGTAATTTCGACAACTCATGCGTACCGAAGGGATCTTCTCTCCGGATCGCCAAGTGTTATTAGCGATCTGAGTTCGAATATCCTTTGCAAGCTCTTCATAACGCGCCATCTAATTGTACTACCTAGATAAATTCTAATAAGCCGGGGATTTTATCACTAACGTTAACAACTATTGCTGCTATCCATATGATTGGACCTAATTTCTATAATAGTGTGAATTGGTTCACAGATAACTTTGTATGCTTTGCTAAGTTTGTAACCAAGGCGGGAGCCAAGTTCGTTCTACGCCTCTATAATTTGATGTAACCCAAAAAACATGCGAGATAACAATGAAAAAAATAGAAGCAGACCAATTAAGTTATAAAGGAGAGTCAAACGGTGTTCATAGTTGGACAACACCGAGTGGCCAGCCATATTACTGGCACCCAGATTGGCTACATATCGCTGAAGATGCAACAGGCTCACATCCAAAGCAGAAGATCGACGTCGATCAAGACCAAGCACCAACAGAGAAACACGCGGTGTCTGCTATTCTGAAACACCTTAACCAATGGGCATCAGACAAACTAGCGTCTCACCCTGAGATTGAAACAGGTTCTATCGAAGCTGAAATCAACCTGAAAAAGTAATTGTTTTAAAGTAGATAGCGAACTCAATCACTCGCGATTCCACTAAAGTATAACGACTGAATAGCCTCTAATCTCAACGAGGCTATTCAAGTATCTTCATAGTAATGCTGCAATAACCCCCACCTAGCTAACAAATCACTAACACAAACCAGTTTCTTGTATCATTCCACGAAAGCTATCGATAGAATTTCCGGTCTTATTCACGTCAGTTATGCTAATCACTCGTAATTCTAAAGTCGTGAATCAATGAATGCATAAATCTAATAAGAATGAGAACAAAGGCTTATCGATGGATACTTCAAATTACAATCAATCGCTAACGACTAAATTATACGTCATCGCTGGCGTGCTGTTTGGCACCTACGGCAGTCGGGTGTGCCCAATGCTCGAAAGCTTAACGACGTTAGAGATTTTCACACAAGTCAGTATTGTGTTTGTCTTATTATGGCTCGCGCGTCGTTACTTATTAGCGCAACACACCTTAGTCAAACAAGGTCGCTTCGCGCAGCTCGATACCCTGCTATTTTTTGCTGCAAGTGTGCCTTTCGCGCTCTACTACAACTTAAGCTATGAATTCACCATAGACAGTAATTTGAAGGTGCTGTTTGGAATGAGTCTATTCGGCTTCTTTACTGGAACCATCCTTCAACTGAGTGCCAAGCTTAGTCAAATGGACAAAATGGAAGAGTCTGGACAATTTGATTTCCGATTAATTGGTGAAAGGAGTTCACTGGTTAAGCAAATGATTGGTTTGGTTATCGTGCTTCTGGTAACACTAACCACCATGCTGACGATGATTGCGGTTAAAGATATCTTCTGGTTAGAGCACAACCCTGAACGCTTGTTGGATGGCACAGGCAAGATCAGCGTGATTAAAGAGTTCATTTATTTGGCAGTGGTGCTGGGTGGCTACGCAATCATCATCATGACACTTTGGAGTAAACTGATTAAACGCATTTTGCTTAGCCAAGAGTGTGCATTGAGCAAGGTCACCAATGGCGAACAAGGTGTTCGTTTACCTATTTTCGGTTACAACGAGCTAGGCTCAATGGCATCAATGACCAACACCATGCTTGATAGCCTCGAAACGGCACAAAACGAAGTCAAAACGACCCGTGACGTTGCGATCGTAAGTTTGTCTGCGTTGGCAGAATCTCGAGACAATGAAACCGGTGCTCACATTCTGAGAACCCAAGAATACGTAAAGGTACTCGCACAAGAGCTCAGTAAGTCGGAAATCCACGCAAACTTGTTAACACCAAACTACATAGAGCTGCTTTACAAATCTGCTCCACTTCATGACGTAGGCAAAGTAGGCGTTCCTGATAACGTGTTATTAAAGCCGGGCAAATTAACTGACGAAGAGTTTGAGATAATGAAAGGTCACCCCGCAATTGGTGCTGAAGCGTTATCTATTGCAGAAAAGCAGTTAGGAAGCAGCTCTTTCCTGAGAGTCGCGAAAGAGATATCTCTGACCCACCACGAAAAATGGAACGGCAGCGGTTATCCAAATCAGCTGTCTGGTGAGGACATTCCATTATCCGGTCGCTTGATGGCATTAGCCGATGTTTATGACGCGTTAATATCAAAACGAGTCTACAAGCCAGCCTTTACTCATGAACAAGCTAAGCAGATCATCTTAGAGGGCAATGGGACGCATTTTGATCCGCAAGTTGTCCAAGCTTTTCTGGCTGTCGAACAAGAGTTTGTTTCGATTGCCGCAACCTACAAAGATGGCAAAAATGTACCAAGTGAACTCGAGCGTGAAAGCTTTATTGCTCAACCAGCCTAATCTATATAAAAACCACTAACTTCTTGCACCCTATAGGTTAATCCGTAGGGTGTTTTGTTATCAAATACCCTCTTTAGTCAATAAATCTGATTGAAATGGATTTTTTTTGGCCTTTCTGTTCACTTCGTATTGTCTTAAAAATTCCATACAGGTATAACTACCCATAGATACTATCCCCTCTCAATTGACATGGATGAAGATTATGTTTGAAAAAGTGTTAGCTGCTCCCGCCGATCCTATCCTCGGCCTTACTGAAGAGTTTAAAAAAGACTCTCGTGCAGAGAAAATCAACCTTGGTGTTGGCATCTACAAAAATGAAGCTGGCCAAACGCCTGTACTTAAAACAGTAAAGAAAGCAGAAGCTGCACTTCTTGAAAGCGAAAAAACCAAATCTTACCTGACAATTGAAGGTACAGCTGAGTACGGCCTAGCGGTTCAGAAGCTTCTTTTCGGTTCAGACGCAGAGATCGTAACGTCTCAACGCGCGAAAACTGCACAAGCTCCTGGTGGTACAGGTGCACTTCGCGTTGCTGGCGAATTCATCAAGCGCCAACTAGGCGACGCTAAAATCTGGATCAGTAACCCAACTTGGGCAAACCACAACGGCGTTTTCGCTGCTGCGGGTATCGAGACGGCTCAATACAGCTACTACAACGCTGAAACAAAAGACAAAGACTTCGCAGGCATGGTTGCTGACCTAGAGAAAGCTTCTGAAGGCGATATCGTTCTTCTTCACGGCTGCTGTCACAACCCAACAGGTATCGACCCAACAACTGACGAGTGGGAAGTGCTGGCTAAACTGGTTGCTGAGAAGAAACTGCTTCCTTTATTCGATTTTGCTTACCAAGGTTTTGCAAAAGGCGTTGAAGAAGATGCAGCTGGTCTACGTATTTTTGCTCAATACAACAAAGAGATCCTTGTTGCTAGCTCATTCTCTAAGAACTTCGGCTTGTACAACGAGCGTGTGGGCGCATTCACTCTAGTTGCAGAATCTGCAGACGTAGCAACGACAGCGTTCTCTCAAGTTAAGAGCATCATCCGCTCTATCTACTCTAACCCACCAGCGCACGGTAGTGCTGTAGTAACTCACATCCTTGGTGATGCTGATCTACGTGCTGAATGGGAAGCGGAAGTGGCAGAAATGCGTGACCGTATCCAAGAGATGCGTGAGCTATTCGTAACAACACTGAAATCTGAAGGTGTTGATGCAGACTTCACATTCATCGAGCGCCAAAACGGCATGTTCTCGTTCTCTGGCCTAAGCAAAGAGCAAGTAACTCGCCTGAAAGACGAATTCGCTATCTACATTGTTGGCTCTGGCCGTATCAGTGTTGCTGGCATGACTAAGTCAAACATGGGGCCTCTATGTAAAGGTCTTGCTGCGGTTCTTTAATCGAAAAGCGAAACCTGTATCTGTCGACCTATAGATATGCAAAAGCCAGCGATTAAGCTGGCTTTTTTGTGTCTGTCTCTTTGTATATAAGAGCTATTAAGGCACTTAGCCTTTTACTAACACTTAATCTCTGCGAACTAACGCTTAGCCTCTGCGTTACTGGTTAGTACTCTAAGAAGAACTCTACACCTAGCTCGTTAGTGCGCTCACTGCGAATCTTACCTTCACCATCCCGATGTTGGTATGACCCACCAATCGCAAACTTGTTGGTCACTAGATAGCGTAAACCTAAGTGATAGATCTCTTCATCAAACAGGTCACTTCGGTTCACTTGCACACTGCCGTTGGCAATCCAACGTTTCGCAAAGCCATAGTTAAGCTCAGCTTTTAACCCTTGGATGAACTCAGTGTCTGAAGATTCAGTTCGGTTGGTGTCATTATCTTCAACCTTACCTTTAGTGATACCAAGCAGGTAGTAAGCCACTATATCTAAATCTTTCTTAATGCTGTAACGGTAACCAACACCTGGCATCAGCGTATCAATTCGAGTTGTGGTGTCATCAGGGTGAATAAAGCGTGCGCTGTAGTCTCCCAACAACAACCAATCATCCGTCATCGCGTAACTGACGCCTAATCCATACGACGAGGCATTGTTATTACTGCCTGCATCTTCATTTAAACTGCCCGAATGCGCGGTGGCATAAACATGGTCATAATCAAGAATATCCACCGCGTTAGTGTCCGCCCACAAACTTGGAGAAAACATAAAAACCGCAGGTACCAAACTAAGCTTCCACTTCGACATTCCTATCATCCTTCAACTGTCACTCCATTAACTGAAAGATTAGTCTATCCATAAGACTTTAAAAAGGTTTTAGCTCACAGATTGATTTGTGCCGGAAAATTATTATCAAATGTTGTACCATGAAATCATACAAACCAATGGATGATCATTATGGATGCTGAGTTATTAGAGATTCAAAACTTTCTGGCACAATACCCCCCTTTCTCTGAACTTCCTGAAGAGATATTGGTGAAAGTGACCAGTAGTGTGGAAATTTCTTATTACCGCCAAGATACCCCTATCATTCACTTTGGTGATCAAATTCATGACCTCTATATCGTTCGAAGTGGCGAAGTTGAAGTCTATCGTCGTAAGGGCGAACTCTATAATCGCCTTGATGAAGGGCATGTGTTTGGACAAATGGGGTTGCTGACCAACAACAAAGTTCGCTTCCCAGTTAAAGCGACCGAAGATACCCTTCTCTATTGCATCCCTGAGCCGATTTTCCAAGAGCTCTACGACAACTATGATTCATTCGCCGACTTTGTCGAGGTTGAAGATAACGCGCGACTTCGCCAAGCAAACTCAGACAGCAACGACGCCAACGATTTATCGACATCTAAGGTCAAAACGCTCTTGACCAGCGAAGCGCCGATGATCGAGAAAACGCGCACCATCCAACAAGCCGCAACCATGATGGCAGAAGACAATGTCTCTTCTCTACTGATCATCGACCCTGATATTGTTGAAGATGATGAAGACGATTCAACACCTGTTATCGGCATCATTACCGACCGAGACTTATGTACTCGCGTTCTAGCCGAAGGTCTTGACCCGTCGGATGAAGTATCCAGTGTGATGACACCAGAGGTTATCTCACTCGACCACAATGCCTATGTATATGAAGCAATGATGACCATGCTTCGCTACAACGTACACCACTTGCCAGTGCTTAAAGATAAGAAACCTATCGGTATTATCGAAGCGACCGATATTGTTCGCTACGAGTCTCAAAACTCGCTGTTATTGGTAAGCAGCATCTTCCAGCAACAAAGCATTGAAGATCTTAAAGTACTTTCTGAACAAGTAAAAGACAGCTTTGTCCGCTTGGTTAACGAAGATGCCAACGCACACATGGTGGGTACCGCAATGTCGGTAATCGGCCGTAGCTTTAAGCAACGTATTATTGAGCTAGGCGAAGAGAAATTAGGTAAAGCGCCCATTCCTTATTGTTTCCTTGCACTCGGCTCGATGGGACGTGATGAGCAGTTGCTCGTTACTGACCAAGATAACGCCATTATTCTTGATGACACCTACGACGAGAAAAAACACGGTAAATACTTTGAAGAGCTATCAACCTTCATTTGTGATGGCTTAGATCAGTGTGGCTATGTGTACTGTACCGGTGACATAATGGCCACTAATCCAACGTGGCGTATGACTCGTCGCCAATGGGAAGAGTGCTTTGCCGATTGGATTGATGACCCAAACCCGAAAGCGCTATTGAACGCTTCTATCTTCTTTGATTTAGACGGTGTCTACGGCCGCTTAAAATGGGCGGAACAACTGAACAGCTTTATTGTTCGCCGTGCACGTAAGAACAACCGTTTCTTAGCATGTCTTGCTCGTAATGCGCTTAACCGCACACCGCCACTCGGGTTCTTCAAAGATTTCGTTATGGAGAAAGATGGTCGTCACAACAACTCGATCAACCTTAAACGTCGTGGCACCGCGCCACTTGCCGATCTAATTCGTGTTCACTCGTTGGCGGTAGCCTCTCGCTCTAAGAACTCATTCGAACGTTTAGATGACATTATCGACGCAGGTATTCTTCCAAAAGGCCGAGCTCAAGACTTGAAAGATGCGATGGAGTTTATATCTCTGGTTCGTATTCGCCACCAAGCACACGATGTCGACAACAACATAGAACCGGATAACAACATTGAGCCAGAGAACCTATCTGACTTCGAGCGACGTAACCTAAAGGACGCATTCCAAATATTAAGTAATGCGCAGAACTTCCTTAAGTTCCGTTATCAAGCCAGCAATAAGTTTAAGTAGGGCCTATGAACAAACTATTCAAATCACCTGCGGTCGATTGGCCATTTAAGTTTGCTCAAAAGCTGGAACGAGCGAGAGACGAACGCTTAAAGCAATTTTATAGCCAACCTCTTCCTGCGCCTGATACGCCATTATCAGAAGTGACCTTCTTAGCTGTCGACTTTGAGACTACGGGTTTAAACCCAAACAAAGATGGCATCATTACCATTGGCCTTGTCCCGTTTACGCTAAATCGTATTTACTTACGACAAGCCAAACACTGGACACTGAGACCAAAGCAGAAATTAGAAGAAGACTCTGTGGTTATTCATGGCATCACTCACAACGACATCATTGACGCGCCAGACCTTAGCGAGGTGTTAGATGAGATATTAGAATCACTGGCGGGTCACATCCCAGTGGTTCATTACCGTCGTATAGAGCGTGATTTCTTGGATAACGCACTGAAAGTCAGATTAGGTGAAGGGATTGAGTTTCCGGTCCTCGACACGCTCGAGATTGAATCTCAAATCCAGAATAAACTGGCGGGCGGCTTATGGAATAAGCTCAAAGGCAAGAAGCCAGCATCAGTAAGGCTTGGTCAAAGTCGCCGCCGATACCACTTGCCAGATTACACGCCGCATCATGCATTAACGGATGCAATTGCAACCGCAGAGTTACTACAAGCGCAGATTGCGCATCATTTTAGCCCTGACATGCCGGTTAAAGATTTCTGGTTATAGCTAGATTTAAATACTGTTTAAATCGTACGTGAAGCGATTAGCCGTTTTACACCTTAATACTCATAACGCTCACATTATCGAAATAGTGAGCGTTTTTTGCGTATTAGGAAAAGCTTACTCCGCTGTCGGACCAACTAATCGCATTTCCCAATCTTCGACTTTGCCAGTTTCAAGGCGACGATCTATAAGTACTCCCCAAGATTCGACTAAAGGTAGCTCCGCCAATTCTTTGAGCTCTTGTTTATCCAAACAACCTGTGAACACCGCTCCCATGATGCGCGTTAACGGCCATTCTGGATAAGGTCTTTCACATAGAATGATCTCATCTCCAGCACCGATATCACCCTCTTCCAATACACGGAAATACCAGCCAGTTCTTAGCGTATCTTGCAGCCTTCTTGCCATATCATTTTGATCGAATCTCACGTTCAGCTTCCAGCACGGCATACGCCCTTGCGAGACTTCCAACAACGTTGAACCAATACGAATCTTATCTTTCAAGCAAATGGAGTGTTCCGTGATACCGCTTGAGCTTAGGTTCTCGCCAAATGCGCCTGCAGATTGAAAGATGAATTTGTCACCTAACTCTTCCTGCCAAACTGGGTAGTGCTCGCTTGGGTAGATATGAAGGGCTTTTTGAATACCACCGTGAAAGCGAGGGTCGCCTTGTTCGTCATTGGTAAAACCAAGTTCTGTGGCATGCTGACGCTCAGGTAAAACCTGCTTGTTGATGGCACTGTTTGCACCGTGTGCAAAGGCAACAGTTTTGCCTACCAATA
Organism: Vibrio sp. OPT20; assembly: GCF_963889365.1. NCBI lineage: Bacteria > Pseudomonadati > Pseudomonadota > Gammaproteobacteria > Vibrionales > Vibrionaceae > Vibrio > Vibrio sp. OPT20. Next base: position 170,599 of record NZ_CAWPOA010000052.1, read on the forward strand.
CGCTATTTACTAAGCCTAACTTCTTCATATCTTTCCCTTTTACCTAAACTTATTTGCTGTTTTATACGAGCTAAAGCCAACTTATTGCTCGCCCAGTGATTTAAATACCGGAACCGCTGCTAATACTTCAATGTGGTTTTCTGTGCTCTTTAGGTAACGCGTTTCGCTGTTCGAAAGCAATAGATGGCGCTGATAACCTTCTGTTTTCGGAAACTTAGCCAAGACCGTTTCGAGCGATGTTTCACACTTACTTTGGTTAATACCTTCAATATCGACTTTGAATAGTAGTTGGTTTTCTTTCGATATTTCAACTTGATATCGCATACGCGTGCCCTCTCTACTTCATTCACTCTGCCGGGCATGATAGCCTAGTCTCGCCACGTCAGAATAGGGGCATAAAGCCAGTTAACCATGCCAACCCGCCAAATAGATTCACACTCCGGAATCATCACCTCAAATGAGATGATGGTCGCCAATCCTAATTCACCAGCGTTAGTGAAGACCATCGATATGCCCAAGGGCTACGTCGATGCAATGCACCAACATACGTGGCATCAAGTGATCTTCCCACTCAAAGGCCTATTGCAAACGAAAACCGAGCACTACCAGCATCTTGTGCCCCATACTTCTGCTTTGTTTGTGCCTGCAGGTATTCAACACGAATCTATCGCATTGAGCCATACAACATTTGTCGGCATCTACCTTAATCCTACATTTGGAAATGAATATAAGCCTCAAGTACGAACCATTACCCTCACGCCGTTTTTAAATGAGCTCTTGCAGGAAATTCGCAGACAGTGCGAAGGATTTGCGGGTGATGAAGAGGTATCGCGATTGCTTTCGGTATTGCACGATCAGATCATGAAAGACAACGTTCAGACCTATCAATTGTTGCTACCCGAAGACAGGCGTTTGAAGCTTATATTTGAAGTGCTGACAGAGACGCCAACGTTAGATTTGTCGCTAAAGAGATGGGGAGAGAAAGTCGGTGCATCAGAGCGAACCTTATCGCGCTTATTCTCAAAAGAATTCAATACGTCATTTCAGTTATGGCGACAACAAATCCGCCTGATTTACTCGTTGTCTTTGCTCGATGAAGAGTTCTCAATCCAAAGCATTGCCGACCAAATCGGTTATCAAAACGACTCGTCCTACATCAAAGCATTCAAGGCTTCCTTCAATATCACCCCGCAGCAGTTTCGCTTAAATGGTCGACGAAGATAATTTCAGCCTCTATGTTTTTAGCATCTGTAGAGATAAAAAAAGAGGAGCCCCAGGCTCCTCTCTTTATTGGCTAATATCGAAGTTCGCCTATTGAATTAAGCGTATTTCTCTTCGAAGTTTTTCATGAAGCTGACTAATACTTGCACGCCTTCCAAAGACATCGCGTTGTAAAGTGAAGCTCTCATTCCACCTACCGCTCTGTGACCTTTTAGCGATTTCAGACCCGCAGCATCAGCTAACTCTAAAAACTTTGCGTCTAGTTCTGGTTTCGCCAATTGGAAAGGTACGTTCATTCTTGAACGGTTTGCGGTGTGAACATCGTTTTTGTAGAAAGCAGAGCTATCAATCGCATTATAAAGCAACGCCGCTTTTTCTTTGTTCACCAACTCCATCGCTTCAACGCCACCTTGAGCTTTCAGCCACTTGAATACAAGGCCTGATAGGTACCAAGCGTAGGTTGGTGGTGTGTTGAACATTGAGTCTTTTTCAGCAAGTACTTTGTAGTTCAGAATACTCGGCAATACTTCGTTTGCTAGTTCTAGTAGATCATCACGTACGATAGCAATGCAGATACCAGCTGGGCCGATATTCTTTTGAGCACCCGCGTAGATAACACCATACTGAGAAACATCGATCTTACGAGACAGAATGTTAGATGACATATCCGCGACGATTGGCTTATCCGTTTGAGGAAGCTCACTGATTTCAATGCCATCGATGGTTTCGTTTGGACAGAAATGTACGTACGCCGCTTCTGGGTCGATTTTCCAATCTTTAGCCGGAACAACCGCCGCTTTGCCATCAATAGATGTCTTCGCGTTGAATACATCGATTTCGCAATATTTGCTCGCTTCAGTCACTGCGCTTTCTGCCCAGTAACCCGCATCAATGTAAGTTGCTTTCGTCGCGTCACCTAGAAGGTTTAGAGGAACAGCAGCGAATTGAGCACGAGCGCCCCCCTGACAGAAAAGAACTTTATAGTTGTCTGGGATGTTCAGAAGATCACGTAGGTCTTGCTCAGACTCATCGGCAACTTGAATAAATTCTTTGCTGCGATGGCTGATTTCCATAACGGAAGTGCCTAAACCATTCCAATCAATGAAGTCTGCTTGCGCTTGTTTCATTACCGGTTTAGGCAGTGCCGCTGGGCCAGCACTAAAGTTGAATACGTTATCTAATGTAAGTTCCATGGGGATAATTGCTCCTGCTAAATAATAACTATGCAAGTAATACCATGTTTTACTCAACATAAAAACAACAAAAGAGGTCTTAAGACCTCTTTTGTTTCGTACCGTACAAAATGTTTAACTTAACCCGTTAGATCGCCCTATCAGTATTAAGCCCGACTCTTTTTATTGAACAAAAGCCGGCATAAGCAGTGCAATTAATGGAATTTCTTGTCCATTTTCAAACACTAGATTTCCATTCTCTAGGTCAGCCGTGATTTCATAACCACTTTCTGTTTGCTTGATCATTTCCATAACGATCAATTCGTCGATACCTTCACGGATAAAAGGGTATTCTTCAACAAGCTCATTTGAGAAGCTAGATTGAACATTGCCTGTTAATGCAGGAACAATCATTGAAGGGTTACTGCTGATGTTTTCTGTGCCTTCCGGTACGCTCACCAACCATTTAGATTCAAACTGACCTTTGCCTAATTCTAACGACATATTGTTCATTGAAAGGTCGAAGCCTTTAGCAAACAGTACGTCGATGAACGGAATAATCTCAGCCACATCTTCTTGTGTCAGAACAGGATTCGCCTGGTAAATTTCAAAGATTTTCTCAAACGACTGGCTGTCCAGTTTCGACATTTCAAAATCGACGTTTAGATTGTTCAACTGGCCTTCGTTGGTCTCAATGTTGGCGATATCCAACTTAAGACTGCTGCTCAAGCGCTTAGTCGCTTCATCTAGATGCGATTCAAAATCGTACTTAGAGTTTTCGATGGTCATGAATGGCTGCATTGCAGAATCTGAAATCAAGAAGCTATCAATAGTAAAATTCTGCGTGCCTAACCAGTAACCTTTCGCTTGCTGGCCTGAACCAATGCCTTTTAGGTTAGAGAGTGTGACCTCTTCACCCGTTTCAAAATCAATTTGAACCGATGGGATAGAAAGCTGGTAATCAACCTGCCCTAATACAGTGGCATGGCCAGACAGATTCGACTTCGTGATAGATACCGAGGTACCATTTTCTTCTGAGCCTTGGTGATTGAACTGGCTTAACTCGAAGTTGAAATCCGTGTTGCCGTTTAGCTCAGTGCTGGTAGTCAGAGTAAGAGGCAGGATGTCAGTATTCTCAAACGTCGACAGCGCGTTTAGGCTCACTAAGCCATGGCTAACCGCACTATTAATGACAAACTCACTCGGTAAGCCATCGAGCGCAAGCTGCTCTTTCAAGCTCTCATCCGTCACAGTTACGCGAGTGGTTACAGTAGAAGAAAGGTAACCTCTATCGTATTCCACGATCTCAGCTTGAATGCTTGAATTGTTAAGCTTTGCAACGCCATCAGTAATCGCATTTTGTCCAATTTGCCCAACCGCTAATGGCCAACAAAGTGCCAATGAGATAGCTCCGCCAATTGCACCAATTTTTCTTAACTGTTCCATGAGTTCTCTTTCTACACTAGTCTGTTTTTTTTAGTCTAACCCATCAGTAGCAAACAAGAAACATTGAGTTAAATCAGTCTATTGCTCGATACTTCGATTGCCTCAATAAATTAACGGCTAGCTCTCATCCTTATTGAGCGGTTCTTGCTAGGCTAGAGACGTCGCTACTATTAAGGTTGAGCTGTGAATCAATACGCTGTTATCTGTTTGGACAATAATCCGGTTAGCATTGAAAGAATACGTTCGGAGCTGGCTCCGTTAGCTTCTGTATTCGATATTTATACTGCCGAGAACATAGAAGACGCGCATCACGCATTAGAAGATATCCATGATCACCACCAAACCGTTGCTTTAGTGATCACTCATCATCATTCTGGATTTAATGGTGTGCAATTTCTTATTGAACTGGAACAGCTGCCCCATAGTAATACCGCAAGAACGATATTAGTCAGCGCTTCGTCAGACATTCAATCCATTCTGACCGCGGTGAATGAAGGCCGGCTCAATCACTGCCTAACCAAACCCGTTCAAGATCAAGTTCTATTCAAATCGGCGCAAAAAGAGCTGACCTCTTTTGTTATCCAATACGACTCAGAAAACCTGTTATCTTACAGTGATGCGTTGGATCAACAGCGCTTATTCAGAGCACACATCGAGCAAAAGATTCATTCTTTTCAATCGGGTTTCATTCACGACTACCACCAGCTTTCTGACAATGCCCTTGCAGAGCGTGTCGTCAGTGCATTACAAGATGTGTTTTCAAAAGATGACAAAACCAAGGCCATTCGAGACTACTCACCCGAACATCTCCTCACTGTAGAAGGTGAAGACAATCGCTTTTTATGGCTGATCATTGAGGGTGAAGCCGCGCTCTATAAAAAAGATGAGTTGGGGCAACAGCGGGAAGTGGTACGACACTCTAAGGGCAATATTGTCGGCGGGATGTCGTTTGTGACGGGTGAACCTTCATTCTCAACCGCGATAACCCTAACGCAAACACGAGTCATCAAGCTGGATAAAGATAGCTTTGCTCAAGTGATGCACTCAAACAATACCCTGCTGCCGTTATTCACCAATCTATTGCTCCGTCACTTTAACCGCCGCTTGCAAAGAAGTATCACGAATAAAATCAAGCTGCAACAAACGTTGGAGTCACTAGAGTCTGCACATCAACAATTGATCGAGAAAGAGAAGATGGCGATGCTTGGGCAACTTGTCGCGGGCGTTGCTCATGAGTTGAACAACCCTATTGCCGCGATCTTACGAAGTATTGAAACCTTGTCTGGACATCTCGACCAGATACTCGAAAACTCGTCACTCCCAGAATCGAATAAAGGGACTGACGTGCTGGCGCATTCAAAGTTAGCCAAGCCACTATCAACGGCTCAAGAAAGACAACTCGTAAAGCACCTCACCTCTACTATCGATGATCGTGCGCTAGCCAAAAAAGCCGTGAGACTAAACCTAAGCCAAGACTCGGCGGTTCTAGACACCTTGAAAGACTCACCTGTCGCAGGCAAAGAGCTGCTCAATGACTTAGAGCATTACCACTATGTTGGAAACTCTATCCGCTCAATTCAAGTATGCAGCAAGCGTATTGCCGATATGGTTAAAAGCCTAAAAAGCTATGCCCGAGAAGATGAAGAGGTTCGCCACTACGCAGACATTCACGAAGGGCTTGAAGATACCTTAGTGATCTTTGAAAACAGACTCAAACATCACCAACTCGAAAAACATTACGACACCGAATTACCGCCCTTATTGTGCCAGTCGCTCTCGCTACAACAAGTATGGACAAACCTGATCTCTAACGCACTCGATGCCCTTTCTGAACGAGGAAAAGTGTCAATCACTACCTCTCAACAGACGCAAGGTGACGACACGTTTCTTGTAGTGGAAATCTCCGACACCGGCCATGGCATTGCGAAAGAAGACATCAGCACCATTTTCAACCCAAATTTCACGACCAAAAAAGAAGGCAACTTTGGTTTAGGAATTGGTTTATCTATTTCTCAACAAATCGTTTCGGCTCATCAAGGGTTTATTTTGGTGGAGTCTGAGGTAGGCAGCCATACACACATGCAAGTGTGGCTTCCATTCAAACAAGAAGGAGCACCTCATGAATAAGTACCTAATTTTATGTGTCGATGATGAGCCTGAAGTCCTCAACAGTGTCCTTCAAGACTTGGCGATATTTGAAGAAAACTTTATTGTTGAAGGCGCCGAATCGGTCGATGAAGCCAAGCAGGTAATCAAAGAAATGGGACAAGATGGCATTAAACTCGCCTTAATCTTGTGCGACCACATCATGCCTGACAAAACCGGTATCGACTTTCTCATAGAACTCAATCAGAACGATTACACTAAGCCGACACGCAAACTACTGCTCACAGGGCAAGCAGGCCTGGAAGATACGGTTACGGCCATTAACAACGCTGCGCTTGATTTCTATATTTCTAAGCCTTGGCAAGGTGATCAGCTCAGAGACACGATTACTCAACAACTGACCGACTATGTCATTGCAAACGACAAGCAATTGCTAAACTGGACTTCCATTTTAGATACCGAGCGCATCCTCACGTCAATGGCAAACAAGCGAACAAGCTTTGGCGAATAACCTAATGCATTGTGAATCGACCTTAAGTTTTGGTGAATCGACCTTAAATTTTGGTGAGTAGTCCCATAAACATGAGATCTCAGTTGCACAGCAGCGCCTAAATTGTATATTTTTTAGCTAAATGGCAAAGGATTGGCATTTTTATGGATTACTTTTCCACGAGTTAGATTAAACTGTCTCAATGTTTATGGTTTGCCTGATTTTTCTCAAGCCAAAGGAATTAACACTAAATAAAGGTTTACGGTCGTTATGCGCAAAATTCTACTTACTACCGCTATGCTATTGGCTTCTAGCCAAGCACTAGCTGTTGATGAACAACCACAAGTAATGAGCAACTTTAACTACGATTACTTTGAAGCACGTATCGGTGCTAGCCCAGTAACATTTGGTGGCGCGTTCAGTAAGTCAATTCACCCGAATGCTCACGCTATAGCACGTATCGATTCAGAATTTGAAGGCGATTACGACTCAGCTGTAGGTCTTGGTTTCCACGCTCCATTAAACAACTGGGCAGACCTAACAGGTGAAATGCTAGCTCGTATCGTTCAGCCTGAAAACTCAAGCTCTACTGATATCGGTATGGAAATCAACGTTGGTGTTCGCCAATGGCTTGGTCCACAACTAGAAGTTGGTGGTAAAGGTGGTTACGTTTCTATCGATGATAACGATGATTGGACGGGTTCTGTTTACGCGCGTTTCCATTCTACAGAGCTTTTCTCTTTAGGTGCTGAAGCTCGTATTAACGACTTCTACGGTGACCAGCTAATGTTCACGGCTCGTTTCAAGTACTAATACTTAACGCTCAAGCCCTAACAAATAAGCTCTCCATGAGCACTTAGCCTTTTGATACTTAGTCTTTTAAGAAATCCGGCTAAGACAGAAACAAAAAAACCGAGGACATTCCTCGGTTTTTATTTATTAGTAATAATCTTAAGCATATAAGGCAAACTTCTTTAGTGGCAGCCCTTTAATAATTGCTGCTTGCGTGGCTCTTGTAATAGTTTCCAGTGAATACCATCAATTGCACCCGCAAATTTCCAAAGTAGTTTTAGGTCAACATCGTTTCCGTACGCTTTGCGAACCTTATTAAACACTTCAGGCGCGCCCAACTGCATAAACATTGAAACATCGTCCACACCCGCCTTTTTAACCATGCGCTCTAACGTAAGTTGCATGTTTGGTAGATCTCTCAATCTACGGCTAGCGGATGATTTCTTAAAGCTACGTTGCTGAATTGAATTATCGATTGAAGTACGAATAATACTATCCAATTCAGGATGTTCGCATGTAAACAGGTCAGTAATATCGTAATAATTTACGGTAGCTGTTGTCTGTTTTTTTACATGACGATACTTTTCACAGTCAAGATCCGTCAGTTTTTTATCTAATGACTTTCCACCTCTGATGAATAAACAACCTTCACTCAATAAAGCGAACATAGCGTCATTTTGAAAGAGGCCAATACCTCCAAACATAGAACGTTTTTGATGCTCACCAAATTGATTCACGTAATTAATAAATGCTGTCTCGGTCATATCCGTTGATCCTTAATCAAATTACCCCGATTAGGTTCATTACCAGACAAGCAGCTTTTTATGCGAAAAATTTTTAATCTATTTTTTATTCTTTAGGTGAATATTATGATTTCGTTTTTCACCTTTAAATAAATGATACTTCGAAAAGAAAAATAAGTCTGGGCTTAGTTCACATCAATCAATTGAGTATTATGATTTTTCATGATTGATATCACAGTAAACTATCAAACCATGCTTAAATTTCGACACCCAGTGATACACCCGTTCAAATTATTCAAGGTTATGTCGTCGGATGAGTATTGCTTCACAGCATCGCGGCTTGTAAAATGGCAGAACATACATGTTGTTACTTTTTTTATGAATCATTTATCGTTTTTCTGGCTACCACAAAATAAGGCTCTTCTCTTAAAGGGTCTAGAATCAGAGTTTGCCCAACTTGTTGGCCATTCTATTTCAGCGGGAAAAATAACACTTCCTCCTATCCCTAACGTTGTGCTGAAAATTCAAAAGCTTTGCACCCTCGAATCAACCGGGATTGCCGAAGTTGCCGAATGCTTACTTGAAGACCCAGGCCTCACTGCTGTCGTCATTCGAGTGGCTAACTCTGTCGTATTCAACAGACGCAACATTACTTGTGTCGATATGATGACGGCTGTGTCGCGCCTTGGCATATTAAGAGTGCGTGACATCGTTACGGCTCAGGCTATTGAACAACTCAAGCATTCAGTCAACCTGAGTAAAGAGTGTAATGAGTTACTGGTTCAGAGCGCTTCTGTCTCCAAAGAACTCGGCGCCACTATGGTACTGGTGACCAACGGCTTCAAAGAACTATCCCCTATCGAATACCGCTACCTTGAACATGAAAAGTCACTGCTTGTTGGGTTACTGGCTGACATTGGTTTGTTCTGTTTAGTTAGCGAATACCACCTCTATCTCGAAAATGGCAATTACCTAGACCACGATATCGCCCTACAAATATTCCAAGGCCAATGTTCTGCAACCAGTAAACTGGTGCTTAATCGTTGGGGCTTCGACAGCGACTTTATTGATGTGTGCAGTAATACCATTAATAGCCACGAAGAACGCGAAGTGTCTTACTTGGATATTGCACGAATCGCTAATCACCTGCTGATGTTCAGAAACAAGGATGAGAACATCGATGATCACGAAGTTGAACTTAACGTGACAGGTGCAGAGGTGCTTTATAAATTAAGCAACTTGAGCAAACATGATTTTAATGCAAAGCTAAGCGACGTGATCAATACTAGTGGCTTCTAAGTCACTGTTAAGTGAAAAGTAAATGTAATATGAAGTAAATGCAATGGGGAAAGCATGTTTACAGGGATGATCTTTATATTTGCACCACTCGTCGTGGGGTATCTTTTTTCTATTTCGAACGATCAGACGCTAGAATTTATCAACCGCTCGACATCGCGGTTGATCTACGTGATTCTCGCGTTAATGGGGCTAAGCTTAGCCGCCCTCGATAACCTAGGCAGTAATCTGCAGACAATCCTTCTTTACACCGTCACTTTCTTTGTCTGCTTAAGTGTTTGCAACCTAATGGCACTGCCCGCTATTGATAAGTTACTGCCACTCAAAACCGACAGCAGCAAAAAGAAACTTCCCCTCTCTTCGATGGCAATGGTGTCTGCCAAACTGATCCTAGTTGTGGGTTCAGGCCTTATCGCTGGTTTAGTATTGCCTATCAGTCTTGATTGGGTTGATACCGCCAGTGAGTGGATTTTGTTTGTACTTCTCTTCTTTATTGGCATTCAACTGCGTAATAGCGGTTTAACACTTCGACAAATCTTGCTGAACAAACACGGCATGGTCATCGCAATCACGATTATCGTCACCTCAATGCTAGGTGGCGTTATCGCGGCTTACATTCTGGATATCCCTCTGTTCAAAGCCTTGGCTATGTCTTCTGGATTTGGTTGGTATTCTCTGGCTGGTATCTTGATGGGTGACGCCTTTGGTCCTGTTTATGGCGGCGCTTCTTTCATGCTTGAGCTGTTAAGAGAGTTAGTTGCCTTAGTACTGATTCCAGTGCTGATTCGCAGCTATCCGTGTACCTCTATAGGCTATGCAGGTGCTACGGCGATGGACTTCACTCTACCTGTCATTCAAACAACAGGCGGTGTTCGATGTGTACCTATCGCTATCGTCAGTGGCTTTATCCTAAGCTTGCTTGTCCCGATTTTGATGTTGTTCTTTGTATCTCTTGCTAACTAGATCGCAGGAATAGCGTTTGTTTTAGATTAGAATGCAACTCGAATACCCATGCCCAAGACACCGATACAGTTACCGAAATAAAAAGACACTAAGTGTCATTGCTCAACAAATAACGATCACGGTAACCTGTAACGACAAAGTTATAAAAAGAATAAACTTACAAAAGGAACCACTATGAAACGCCTTTGCGTCGCATTACTGCTAGCTTCAACTTCTACTTTCTCTTTTGCAGCAGATTCAATGTCTGAAACAAACCAGTGCCAAGCAAAAAAATATGATGCGTACATCGACGCCTCTTTGAATTGGTATGCCGACCTTGCTGCATTAACCTCTGAGCAATACCCAGAGCTAACAGAAGTCAGTGAGTGGTTCCTAGAAGGTCGTAAGCACCACTTTGAGCTTAATCGTGCTGCAGTAAACTACTACCTTGTGAATGACTCTAGCAAAGTGGCTACAGAACAACCTGTCGAAGGTTGGCTACAACTAGAGCAACACGACATTAAAACGCTATCAACACGTGATGATGAGCTAGGTAAAATCGCGAAAACAACGTTCGACGACCGCCAATCAACGCCTCATGCTCAAAACTACGAGTTACGTTCAGCCTTTGCAGAATTGCTTAGCCACCCTAAGCAAATCGATACGGCACTGCAACGCTACAACCAGTCAATTACTAAACTTGAAGCGATTAAGTGTAAATAACCCCTCATTTAATATGCTTTTTTGAGAAGTTGGATTTCATAATTAAGACGGGACATTGTTCCCGTTTTCGTTTAGATTGTCCCGCTCGCGTCAATATAAAAAAAAATAAATCGCTTGCTATGGTTACGGAACAAAAAACAGCAGATGTTAGCTTCGACAGTCTTTTACGTATCTTCACGGTACCTGAAGGCCCAGATTCAACACTCACTCAAATTGAAGACAAACTTTCACGAAACCTGAATCAATTCTTACGTGAACACATTGTGGCTGAAGAAAAGCCGCTGCGTGAAATTGAGAAAGATTTTTCAAATGCTCATATCCCTGAGCAGCCTGAGTTTGTTTCTGAACATACTGAGCATCTCCTCGATTCTCTCGTGTCTCACTCGGTTCATACGTCTTCGCCAAGTTTTATTGGCCACATGACGTCTGCTCTGCCGTACTTTCTGATGCCGCTTTCTAAAATCATGATTGCGTTGAATCAGAATCTAGTAAAAATTGAGACCTCCAAAGCTTTCACGCCCCTAGAGCGTCAAGTTTTGGGTATGCTACATCGCTTGATCTACCAAGATGACGATCAGTTTTATTCACGCTGGATGCACAGTGCGAACCACTCTTTGGGTGCGTTTTGTTCTGGTGGTACCATCGCGAACATTACTGCGCTTTGGGTTGCGCGCAACAATGCGCTGAAGGCACAAGGCTCGTTCAAAGGTGTAGAAAAAGAAGGCTTATTTAAAGCCATGAAGCACTACGACTACGAAGGCCTAGCCATCTTAGTTTCTGAACGTGGTCACTACTCTCTGAAAAAAGCCGCAGATGTCCTTGGTATTGGTCAAGAAGGTCTAGTGTCTGTTAAGACGGATAACGACAACCGCATTTGCACTGACGATCTAAGACTCAAGATCGAGCAACTTAAGCAGAACAAGATCAAACCTTTCGCCGTCATTGGTGTGGCTGGTACAACCGAAACTGGTAATATCGACCCGCTAAGAGACATTGCTGAGGTATGTGCCGAAACAGATTGTCACTTCCACGTAGATGCAGCTTGGGGCGGTGCGACTCTGATGTCGAACAATCATCGTCACCTGCTTGATGGCATCGAGCTAGCAGATTCAGTCACGATTGACGCACATAAACAGCTTTATATCCCTATGGGTGCGGGTATGGTGCTGTTTAAGAAACCAGATGCGATGACAGCGATCGAACATCATGCTCAATACATATTGCGTAAGGGTTCGAAAGATCTTGGTAGTCATACGTTAGAAGGCTCTCGTTCCGGTATGGCAATGCTTGTTTATGCATCGATGCACATCATCAGCCGACCTGGCTATGAACTGCTAATCGACCAAAGCATCAACAAAGCGCGCTACTTTGCCGACCTGATTAAAGATCAAAGCGATTTCGAACTGGTTTCAGAGCCTGAGCTGTGCCTACTGACTTACCGCTATGTGCCTGAGCCAGTTAAAGCGGCGCTGCTTAAAGCTGACGCAATAAAACGCGTTGAACTGAATGAGCTACTGAATGAACTGACCAAGTTTATTCAAAAGAAGCAGCGTGAAACAGGCAAGTCTTTCGTATCGCGAACGCGCTTAAATCCCGAAGCATGGGCACATCAACCAATCATCGTTTTCCGCGTAGTGTTAGCAAATCCACTGACAGGTAATGATATTCTTTCTTCAGTGCTTGAAGAACAGCGTGAAATCTCTAAACTAGCACCAAACTTGATGGGCAAAATCAACAAACTGGTTACGCAAATCAACGCATAGTCATTCAATTTTAGTTGCATCAAATTGAAAATTTCTTTCTTTTTGATGTAACTAAGCTGTCAGTTCATACTCAATTTGCATTCTTTTTGCTCAAACTCTCTTCCAATTCTGTAGTTTTCTAAAATTTTGTTGAGGTTTGTCATATTCTTAAGCATTCATGCCGTGTTTTTGTATTAGTAAATAGTATGTTGGGTTTATACTGACTCTATGGTGCTAGTTAGCTTGATATCTATTTGATGCAGCAGTATTTACAATACCGAATATAACTTTGGCTTTGTGCTTACTGATATTTGCTTCAGCCATACCCCCTGGTAAAAGATATTAACTAGCAAGTTGTTCTCTATACCCTTGTGAACACTATGAATACATTAGAAAAAATACAAAAAAACCTGGAAAATTTCAGCAAGTCTGAGCGTAAGGTAGCCGAAGTAATCATGGCTTCCCCTCAAACTGCAATTCATTCTAGCATTGCTACCTTAGCTAAAATGGCTGACGTGAGTGAGCCTACAGTTAACCGCTTCTGTCGTCGTTTAGACACAAAGGGCTTTCCTGACTTCAAACTTCACCTAGCTCAAAGCTTGGCGAACGGTACACCTTACGTGAACCGTAATGTTGAAGAAGATGATGGCCCAGATGCTTACACGCATAAGATTTTCGAATCAACTATGGCTTGTCTAGACGTTGCTAAAAACAGTCTAGACGCGATGCAAGTTAACCGTGCGGTTGACCTGCTGACTCAAGCAAAACGCATTTCATTCTTCGGACTGGGTGCCTCTTCTGCTGTAGCCAAAGATGCTCAAAACAAGTTCATTCGTTTCAATATCCCAATCACTTGTTTCGAAGACATCGTGATGCAACGCATGAGCTGCATTAACTGCAGTGACAACGACGTTATTGTTCTTATCTCTCACACTGGCCGCACAAAAAGCCAAGTTGAGATTGCGAACTTAGCTCGCGAGAACGGCGCAACAGTTATCGCTATCACAGCGAAAGATTCTCCATTAGATAAAGCGAGCTCGCTGTCTATCTCATTGGATGTACCGGAAGACACTGACGTTTACATGCCAATGGCAAGTCGCGTTGTTCAGATGACGGTTATCGATGTGCTAGCAACAGGCTTTACACTTCGTCGTGGTTCTGGTTTCAGAGAGAACCTAAAGCGAGTGAAAGAGTCACTTCGTGATTCACGTTACGAGAAGTATTCTCAGTTCTAATCTGTTAAGGCATGAACTGAGAACAAGTTGAATTAAAAAACGGAGCCTAGTGCTCCGTTTTTATTTATCTGTTTACAATGGTTTATGCAGTGAACTGTTCGAAGAACGTTAGATCGTCCAGCTATTGCCTTTCTCTACAACATTATTCTCAGACGCATAAGAGTTAATAATGGTAAAACTCGACTCGGCAGCCTGTTCTGGGGCAAGTTGATTAGCCTGATTCATTGAGGCTGTCTCATGATACCTCTCTCCACAACTGCACTCCTCGCAAACCTGCTTCAGAATATGTACAAGCCTCTGTTGATTCAATGGTAAAGGGTTTCCTTTAATCGCCACTGATTTGAGCGCATCGGCAGACACCTCATCAAACTGAGCTTCGCAGACACCAAATTCAAGTAAGCTTGGTAGCTTGAGTGTATCCAACACTTCAGATAACCAAGCAATCGCCTCTTCTTCTTTTGCTTCTACGTTACCCGTCACTATCTGAGCGATTCGCTGATAACGCGCTAATATGTCGTTTCTTTGCTGCTCTTTCGCTACTGCTATGTTTTCTAACATCACAAATGGTGCCAAGCGCGCTGTAATCACACTGTGCGGCGCAGAAATCTTACCTCCTAACGCAGAAGCTAGCCCGTGCGCTGCGCCGAGCTTAGCATTGGTTATCGCCATTCCTCCGAGCATAGAAGCGAAGGCAAGATCAGAACGCGCTTGAGGTTCATCATAGATACACGCCTGAATGACAGAACAACTCAGCTTACGCAATCCTTCTTCACAGATCATATCGGTTAACGGATTCGGTTCACCACACACATAGGCTTCCATTAAATGAGTAAATGCGTCCATCGCACCGCGGCCAGATAAATACGGATTAGTGCCATGGGTTAATGCTGGGTCAACAATCGCGACGTCAGCTAGCATGTCTGGGCTTCTAAGGCTTATCTTGACTTGGTCTTGGCCTGATTTAAGTACCGCATTTTTAGTGACCTCAGCACCGGTACTCGCTGTGGTTGGAATAGCGATAAACGGCAGTGGTTTAGTTTTAAGAGGAACATTACGCCCTACCACTTCAACATAGTCGTATAAATTACCTTGATTAGGTAAAACCGCAGCTAACGCTTTTCCCATATCAATGGCACTGCCGCCACCCATTGCCACCACCATATCAGGTTTAAATCGCCGAGCAGACGTGGCAGCCTCTTCAACCATTTTGATATTGGGTTCACCCGAAACGGCAATGTGCTGGTAACGCATACTCTGCGCATCTAGATAGTCAGTAACCAGTGAGGTGCGTTCTAATGTATTACCAGTAACCAATAACACGCTGTAGCCGTATTGATTAAAGAGAGACAATGAAGCGGGAAGTGCCCCATCACCAAAGATGATCTTTGTAGATGTCATAAATTGAAACATGGAGCCTCCTGCGCCTATGACGAAACAAAACTACGAACTCTTGGTTTTTTTGAAATTCTTGGTTTTTGGCATTTAATCTTCGGAATACAACCTTCGAAATGTAACCTTTGTACTTACAACACAATGCCTGCATCTTAAATACAAGCACACTAAAATGGGGTTACATCTGGCAGCTTACCGAATATGGTTCCATACCCAATAATAAGATGCCTCGTTCTGTGTTTGATTTTTTTGACGAGGTGCAACTTGTCACACTAAAGATGGATTAAAGTCGCAATCTTAGGGGTAATTCACACTCTAATATTAAGGGTACTTAACAATGGTAGAGGCCAGTGAACGCGACTCCGCGTTTTTATGATTAATATTTGCGCTGATAGGCAAAACCTATCGTATTAAGAGGCAATTCCATCTTTATTTCCCCATGGCATTGAGGCATAGTTGGTTTTAAGAAATTTTGAGTGGCATTCATTAAAGAATAGTTAACATAATTGAGTTAACGAGCCTCATCCCGTATTTAGGAGAAATTAAATGTTTGTAGTTATTTTTGGTCGCCCTGCTTGCCCATTCTGTGTTCGTGCAAAAGAGCATGCTGAAACTCTTAAAGCTAAACGCGATGACTTCAACTACCGTTACGTTGACATCCACGCTGAAGGCATCAGCAAAGCTGACCTAGAGAAGACTGTTGGTAAGCCTGTAGACACAGTGCCACAAATCTTCATCGACCAAGACCACATCGGCGGCTGCACAGAATTTGAAGCATACGCAAAAGAAAACCTAGGTCTTTTCGACTAAGCTAGGATTTCTCATACGAGAATCGAGGCTACGGCCTTAAACAGCTGACTAATTTAAGCGTTAGACTGTAGGATTTATATCAAGCCCGCTCACTGTAGCGGGCTTTTTTTATGACCAGTTTTCGTACGGAATAATAATAAAGTCAAAATCAAGTAAAATAGCAAAATATCGCTTATATTTTATTTATATTTAGATACAATTCACCTCTCAAACTTACCCTGTGTTTCACGCCAATTATTGAGCGACCACTGTGAATATCGACGTTGTTTTTCTGTTAGAACAAAACCCCATCCTCCTCATCTTTGTTGTTTTATCGATTGGATTAGCCATTGGTAAAATTCGTTTCGGTAGCCTCCAACTCGGCAATTCAATCGGTGTTCTGATTACTTCCCTTATCATGGGACATCTTGGTTTTTCATTTAACGCTGATGCGCTCACGATTGGCTTCATGCTTTTCATCTACTGTGTTGGTATTGAAGCTGGACCAAACTTCTTCGGTATCTTCTTCAGAGACGGTAAGCATTATCTCATTCTGAGCCTTGTGGTTCTCTCTACCGCAATTGCTTTAACGTATTTCAGTAGCCACTACCTTGGGTTAGGCTTTGGTTTATCCGCAGGCATGATGGCGGGGGCCTTAACAGCAACGCCGATATTAGTAGGTGCTCAAGATGCACTGAATTCTGGGCTTGCAGAATTACCAAGAAACATGGATATAGGCCTGATCATCGAAAACCTTTCAGTTGGTTATGCGATGGCTTACTTAGTTGGCTTAATCAGCATGATTATGTTTGCTCGCCTTATTCCAAAGCTTCAGAAAGTTAACCTACATGATTCAGCTGAGCAAATCGCCCAAGAGCGTGGCTTAGGTGCTTCAGGGCAACGTAAGGTTTACCTTCCAATCATACGAGCTTACCGCGTAGGACAAGAGCTTATATCTTGGACAGACGGTAAGAACCTTCGTGAACTGGGTATTTATCGCCAAACGGGCTGTTACATCGAACGTATTCGTCGTAACGGTATTCTTGCCCATCCAGATGGTGATGCGATCCTGCAAGAAGGTGATGAAATCGCATTGGTAGGTTTCCCTGATAGCCACGCGCGTCTCGACCCAAGCTTCCGTAATGGTAAAGAGGTTTTCGACCGTAACCTTCTCGATCTTCGTATCGTGGAAGAGGAGATTGTCGTTAAAAGTGACAGCATCGCAGGTAAGCGCCTATCCGACTTGAACCTATCTGAATACGGCTGTTTCCTTAACCGCGTAGTACGTGCTCAAATTGAAATGCCGATGGACTTAAATATCGTGCTTTCTAAAGGCGATGTCCTGCAGGTCAGTGGTGAAAAGAGTCGTGTTCACGGTCTAGCTGAGAAAATTGGTTTCATCTCAATCCACAGCCAAATGGCGGATTTGATGGCCTTCTGTAGCTTCTTCATTCTGGGCATTTTGTTTGGTTTGATCACCATGACATTCGGTCAGGTGTCGTTTGGATTAGGTAATGCGGTTGGCCTGCTTTTATCAGGTATCATGCTTGGCTTCTTGAGAGCGAACCACCCTACTTTCGGTTATGTGCCTCAGGGGGCATTGAACATGGTCAAAGACCTAGGTTTGATGTTCTTCATGGTCGGTATCGGCTTGAGCGCCGGCGGTAAAATGTTTGAACACTTGACCCAAGTAGGCCCTCAGGTCATCGGTATTGCTCTAGTAGTGAGTGTGCTACCAGTATTCTTCGCTTACTTGGTGGGTGCTTACGTATTGAAGATGAACCGAGCTCTACTATTTGGTGCCATCATTGGCGCGCGAACCTGTGCTCCGGCGATGGACATCGTAAATGACCACGCTCGCTCAACTATCCCTGCACTGGGTTACGCGGGTACGTACGCGATTGCCAATATATTGATGACCTTAGCAGGTACTTTCATCATCATAATTAGCTAGCGTCTGCTACTTTAAAAGCAGCCAAGCTTAGATATTTCGAATGCACTAATTCATCTTTGGATTAGTGCATTTTTTATTACTTCTTCTCAGCTTTTAACGCATCCCAAGTCTGCTCTTAGAGCTTTTGCATCCTGCTATTCGTATCCGCTCTTTAAATCTCTTCGCATCCCGCAACTTGAATCCCGCATCCGCTCTTAAATCTTTTCGCATCTCGTGACTCGTATCCCGTATCTGCTCTTAACTTCTCTTCGCATCTCGCCACTCGTATCCCACATCCGCTCTTAAATCTTTTCGCATCTCGCTACTCGTATCCCGCATCTGCTTTTATTTTTCCATATCTGCTTTTAATCTCTTTCCTCAAACGACAGACAAAAAAATAGGCGCTCAGTGAGCGCCTATTTCGTTTTGATTCGATTGTTTGAATTAGATGTCAGCCACATCAAATTCAACAGCAGTATCAACGTCAGCTTCGTAATCAACGCCTTCAACACCGAAACCGAACAGCTTCAAGAACTCTTCTTTGTACTCTACGTAGTCAGTCAGTTCTTTCAGGTTTTCAGTTGTGATTTGAGGCCATAGGTTACGACAATGCTCTTGAATGTCGTCACGAAGTTCTAGGTCGTCTAGACGTAGACGGTTCACTTCGTCAACTTCTGCTGCGCTGCCATCTTCTTTGTACAAACGTTGGCTGAACATGCGGAAGATCTGTTCCATACAACCTTCGTGAATACCTTCTTCACGCATCTTCTTGAACACCATCGCGATGTAAAGAGGCATAACAGGAATCGCAGAGCTTGCTTGAGTCACAACAGACTTAAGAACAGCAACGTTTGCAGTACCGCCAGTTTGGCCTAATTTTTCGTTTAGCGCTGATGCTGCACGATCTAGATCCATCTTAGCTTTACCTAGCGCGCCATCCCAGTAGATTGGCCACGTTAGCTCAGTACCGATGTAGCTGTAAGCAACAGTCTTACAACCGTCAGCTAGAACACCCGCTTCAGAAAGTGCGTTGATCCAAAGTTCCCAATCTTCACCGCCCATTACAGTAACAGTGTCTTTGATCTCTTCTTCAGTAGCAGGCTCAACGCTTGCTTCGATGATCGCATCTTTGTTCGTATCTACCGCTGTAGATGTGTACGTTTCGCCGATAGGCTTAAGAGCTGAACGAATTACTTCGCCAGTCTCTGGCATTTTACGCACTGGAGACGCCAGTGAGTACACAACCATATCGATCTGACCTAGGTCTTCTTTGATCAGGTCAATTGTTTTCTGTTTTGCTTCGTTAGAGAAAGCATCGCCGTTAAGGCTTTTTGAATACAGGCCTTCTTCTTTAGCTAACTTGTCGAACGCTGCTGAGTTGTAAAAGCCAGCTGTGCCCGGCTTTTTCTCAGTACCGGCTTTCTCGAAGAAAACACCGATAGTTGAAGCACCGCCACCAAATGCAGCCGCAATACGTGAAGACAAGCCGTAGCCACTTGAAGAGCCAACAACGAGTACACGTTTAGGTGCGTTTGCGATTGGGCCTTGAGCTTTTGTGTAAGCAATTTGTTCTTTTACATTAGCTTCACAACCGACTGGATGTGTTGTAGTACAGATGAATCCGCGAATTCGAGGTTTGATGATCATATTCAACTTCCTTAAAAAATCAGGGTAAGGATAAAAGTTTCGTACGCAAATGGCATCTAATTTCTGTAAAAATGTGGTGAAAATGCAAGTGGTTGGAGCACTCAGCGGATATTTGCTGACTAAGTCACCATTTGTTAACGCATCTATTGCGACTTCTACGACAAAAACAAAAAAGGCACCTTATTAGGTGCCTTTTATCATTTCTTTATCTAAGCAACGCTATTTAGCTTAGGTTTTAACTCTTTTCGCGTCAAAGTTTCACTAAAGTCATGACTGAAGTGGTCAACTTGAATCGCTGTGTAGCGTAGTTTATCAGCAGCAACAATTTGGTCGACTTCTTCTTGTGTCAGAACATCAGCAGCAAGTGCTTGAGCCAGTTTATCCGCAAGCAAGCCTTTACGAGCCACTTTGCCCTCTTTCACTGCTTTGAAGATCTTACGCTCCAGAGGCTTGATGCTGTACATCGCATTGAAAGCATTCTCCATAAGGCCAACACTATCATCTTCCTCTTTGCCAATGTAACAAAGGTGAGTCAGACGTTCACGGTGTGCTCCCGGAGTCATCAAGCTTTCTGCTAGTTGAACTGTTAGGTTATCACTCGGTTTCTCGAAGTGGTTACCTACAGGGAAAACTAGACCTTTAAGTACTTTACCCACCATCTTGTTCGGGAAGTTTCTGTACGCTTCTTGTAGCGACTTAGCCGCATTATGGAAACAGTGTTGAACCGCGTAGTGTACGTAGTCTAGGTCAGCTTGTTGGCGACCTTCGTCTTCATACTTCTTAAGTGCAGCAGACGCCATGTATAGGTAACTTAGACCATCACCCAAACGTGCAGAGATAAGCTCTTTACGTTTCAGTTCACCACCTAGCGTCAGCATTGCGAAATCCGCACTCACTGCAAGCGCACGGCTCAAACGAGTCAAATCTTGGTAGTAAGGCTTAGTTGGACCACTCATGTCGGCTTTAATGAACTTAGAGCCAGTTAGTGCCGCACCAAAAGCACCGAACGTGTTTTTAGTTGCGTGTGAGATGTGCTTGAACAACAAGCTATCAAAGTCTTTTGCACCTTGCTTCTCATCTGGGTTCGCTGCCGCTTCCATTTCGCTCAATACGTATGGGTGACAACGTGTCGCACCTTGACCGAAGATCATCAGGTTACGAGTTAGGATGTTCGCACCTTCTACTGTGATAGCAACTGGAATACCTAGGTAAGGCGCAGCCAAGTAGTTCATTGGGCCATCTTGAATTGCACGACCTGAATGGATATCCATTGAGTCATTCAGAATAGTACGTGCCATCTCTGTCATGTGATACTTCGCAATAGCCGTTACGATACCCGGCTTCTCTTTCATATCAAGTGAAGTAGTTGTCAGTGTACGAGTCGCTTCTAGTAGATACGTTAAGCCGCCAATACGGCCTAAACTCTCAGCAACACCTTCAAATTTACCGATCGACATGCCGAATTGCTTACGAACGTAAGCGTACGCACCAGTGGTTTTCGCCGTTAGGTGGCCCATCGCCGTGCCAAGTGCCGGTAACGAGATACCGCGACCTGCAGACAGACATTCCACCAGCATACGCCAACCTTTACCTGCGTAATCTGCACCACCGATTAGCCATTCCATAGGAATAAATACATCGTGACCACGTGTTGGACCATTCATAAACGCAAGACCAAGTGGATCATGACGCTCACCAATAACAACACCTTCGTGGTCTGCCGGGATAAGCGCACACGTGATGCCAATGTCTTCTTTGTCACCCAGTAGCTTTTCTGGATCGTGCAATTTGAAAGCTAGACCGAGTACCGTCGCCACTGGTGCTAGCGTAATGTAACGCTTGTTCCAGTTCAGTTTGATACCCAGCGTCTCTTTGCCTTCATGCATTCCCATACAAACTGTTCCGACATCAGGGATACCACCCGCATCAGAACCTGCTTCAGGGCCTGTTAGTGCGAAACAAGGGATATCTGTACCGTCAGCAAGACGAGGTAACCAGTAGTCTTTTTGATCTTGAGTACCGTAGTGAGACAGTAGCTCACCAGGGCCAAGAGAGTTTGGAACCATTACCGAAACCGCAGTACTAATACTACGCGTCGCAATTTTAGTTACGATGGTAGAGTTTGCGTGCGCTGAAAATTCACGACCGCCGTACCCTTTCGCGATAATTAGCGAGAAGAAACGCTCTTTGCGTAAAAAGTTCCAAACTTCCTCAGGAAGGTCTCGGTCTTCTTTCACAATTTTGTGGTCATCAAGCATAGCGAGCAAAGTTTCAAGTTCATTATCCATGAACGATTGCTCTTCTGCTGTCAGCTGAGGTTTTGGGTACTGGTGAAGCTTAGTGAAATCTGGTTTACCAGAAAACAGCTCTCCGTCCCACCACACGCTACCCGCTTCCATCGCTTCTTTCTCGGTGCTAGATAGTGGTGGTAGTACTTTTTTAAAGAGTTTAAAAGCTGGGTCACTTACCCATTTTTGTCTTAGAGAGCTCATAGTTCAGATCCTTTTGTTCACTATATTGTTTGTGAATATTTTGCTTTTTATTGTTTTATTCTTTTGCTGACATGCCAGCGGCCAAAAATGGAATGAGAATATCGACCACTGCCTTCGCATCTATCTTTGTGTCGTAGTCATTCTCTGCAATTTCTATTAGAGCTTGGCTAGACGCCATGGTGAAAACACAAGTCCCAAGGGTGAAGTGTAAACGCCAAAATAACTGCTCTTGAGTGAGGTTCGGATTCGCTTTCATTACTGACGTCGTAAACAGAGTCAGTACTTCGCTGTAGCGAGTTGTAATGAACCAACGCAAGTGACCTTGCACATCCGTATAACCTCGACCGATGAGTAACATAAATCGGCTGGTACCGTTTGGCCTTACATCATTCAGTGCTCTTAGCGGCTGTCTTAAAGACTCAAACACATCACTCATAGAATACGTTTCGTTCAAGTTTAAGTTCACTAAAGCGTCTTGCAATGCAGGCATAAATGCTTCTAAGTATCGATTGAGTACCGCACGAACCAGAGTCTTCTTATCGCCAAAGTGGTAGTTCACTGAAGCAAGATTGACATTGGCTTTACCCGTAATAGTGCGTAAAGAGGTGTCATTGAAACCGTGCTCAGCAAATAAGCCTTCAGCCACATCTAAGATTTTGTCTTTGGTTGTACTTCTTGGTGCCATTTCAATCACTCGTATTAAACAACTGTTTGAAATATACGCTTAGAACATTTATTTAACAAGCAAGCAACATCACATTTTCACCAATTGGTCGTACCAGTTAGCAAGAATCTGCTCTAACCGATTGAATCGATGTACGTTTAATAAAAAAGGAAAAATTATTGAATTTTCTGGGAACTGAATTAGAAATGGAGGGTCATAAATTAAGTAGAAAACAGAGTATTTAGAAGTTTAACAGGCCGTCAAACTTGTTTCTCTCCCTGCTTTCTTAATTACTGCATTTTCCTTATTAACTCCTATACTTGTATCCGCCCAAACCGCATTGGTTTGGGCTTTTTTTTGCCTATGATTCAAGCAGCTTTTAATTTCAGGCAACTTTTCTTCGGCTACCCCTGAGCGCAAAAAGCCCCCGAAACCGAGGGCTTTCATTACGTCAAGCTATGGAGCATTCCACGATGCCCATTAGGCTGCATCGTTTTTAATAAGCTCTCCCAATATTGCGAGATCATTACCAAGGTCAACTGAAACGCCCATTTCCGTAGTGATCCCTTCTACCACGATTGTTTGGACGTCGTCTCCACCATTGATTGGAATAGACAAAGCGATGTCTTCGCCATCGACCGATACTTCGATCATATCAAGAAGCTCGGCCATTTGAGTTTCGTCTTGTGGATCTTCAATCAGATCATTGAGGTCGATCAAATCACCAGAGCCATTGGTATAAAGCTCAAAGTCTTTAATGATGTCTGTACCATTATCGAGTGCAGAGTCTAACCAGGTGAAAATATTGTCATCGCTATCGCCAATAAGCAGATCATTCCCAGAGCCCGCAAATAAAGGCTCGTTACTCGCAGCACTGATCACGTTATATTGTTGTGGTTCTTCAATATCAACCGTCACCGTTTCGACTGTACTTTCAGCGCCATTTGAATCTACTGCGACATAGTCAAATTGAGGGTCATCGGTTACAGCTTCATTACCTTGTACATAACGCAACTCCCAACTGCCCCCAGTCGATGACAGCTCCATTCCAACAATTGGATTACTTGGTGATGAGTAACTGAAGTCGTAAAGAATCTGCTCATGACCAGTATCACCTTCGTCTTTTTGATACTGCTCTGTGTGGGTTGTACCGTCAGCGAAAGTATAAAGTACTTCAACATAAACATTACTATTAGTGTTAAACGACCCGCCCAAGCCATCTAAACCAAAATCAACAACATCTAATGGATTATCCGTAAAATCAAGTATCAACGTCTCCTGTTTGTTCATACCTCTACCATCAGTATCACCAATCCCATAACCAACATGAGGCTGCTCACCTTGATACTGCTTAAGTGGCTTATCATTATTATCTTCGATAGTTAATGTAATGGTATTGCCGTTAGCTAAGGTAATTAGCCTTTCGGTTGGTGATACCGCGACACCCCAATTATAGAAACCATCAACGAGA
>NZ_CAWPOA010000052.1:194946-198948 GCF_963889365.1 Vibrio sp. OPT20
TCTGGCATATCGTCTGGATCGCCACTGAAGCCCATTTCAAACATCTCTCCGGGCCCGGCAACGAAGCTAATATTATTTGGAACAAACAACACACCGTTGTCGACATCAGACTGCACAATTTCTCTGGTGACGCCATTTTCATCGGTATACAAAAGGCTGCCGTTGGTTGGCAAGCTTTCTATCCGAATATTAAGTGGAATATCGTCATGGTCATCTTCTATATCTGAGATGTAATCAGGCATACCGCCATCTTCAGAATCGAAGAGGATTGGTATGATCGCGTCTTCATCATTGACGACCGTAAAGCTGGTCGCTTCAGGCGCATCGTTGACACCATTGATTGTTATCTCGATAACATGCTCGACACCATCGATGGCGGTTACGACATATCGCTCAATAACCGTGTCATCATCATTCAAATATTGAACCGCATCGTTATCAACGACATAACTCCATGCCCCTTCGGGAGTAATCGTTAACATCCCCAAAGCAAGTGCATAAGTAGACCCAATAGGGCTAAACACACCATTAGGTTTAAAGGCCGGCATATCACTGGTATCGACATCGGTAATCGTTAAAGTACCAGACACCGAGAGTTCGTTAGTATCAGGATTGACATCGACATCTTCCGTCACCTCCCCCATGTCAGAGTCACCTTCGCCAACGGTGATCTCGGATGGATCATCAGCACCGTTGATGGTGATGGTCACTTCACTTGTGGTTCCGTCAATCGCAGTAACAGTGTAAACCTCGGTGACAAATTCATCGTCATCAAGATATTGCACATCGTCGTTGTCTACGACGTAAGTCCATTCGCCATCGTCGGTAATCGTCAACACACCCAACGCGGTATCATTGGTCGAACCTTCAGGGTTAAACGTTCCGTTAGGTTGAAAAGCCGCGACATCGTTAGCATCAACATCGGTAATCGTCAGTGTTCCCGTCGCCATCAAGTCGTTGCTTTCTGGATCGACATCAACATCTTCCGTCACCTCCCCCATATCAGAGTCACCTTCACCAACGGTAATCTCAGATGGATCATCAGCACCGTTAATGATGATGGTCACTTCACTTGTAGTTCCGTCAATCGCAGTAACAGTGTAAACCTCGGTGACGAATTCATCGTCATCAAGATATTGCACATCGTCGTTGTCTACGACATAAGTCCATTCGCCATCGTCGGTAATGGTCAACACACCCAACGCGATATCATTGGTCGAACCTTCAGGATTAAACGTTCCGTTAGGTTGAAAAGCCGCCACATCGTTAGCATCAACATCAGTAATCGTCAGTGTTCCCGTCGCCATCAAGTCGTTGCTTTCTGGATCGACATCAACATCTTCCGTCACCTCACCCATATCAGAGTCACCTTCGCCAACGGTTATATCAGATGGATCATCGGCACCGTTGATAGTGATGGTTACTTCGCTTGTGGTTCCGTCAATGGCAGTAACCGTATAAATCTCGGTGACAAACTCATCGTCATCAAGATATTGCACATCGTCGTTGTCTACCACATAAGTCCATTCGCCATCGTCGGTAATGGTCAACATACCCAACGCGGTATCACTGGTCGAACCTTCAGGATTAAACGTTCCATTTGGTTCAAAAGCAGCAACGTCGTTGTCGTCTACATCGGTGATGGTTAGCGTTCCGGAGGTTGTTAAGTTGTTGCTATCTTGGTCAACATCCACATCCTCAGTCACTTCACCTGTGTCTGAATCACCTTCGCCAACGGTTATATCAGATGGATCATCGGCACCGTTGATGGTGATAGTTACTTCGCTCGTGGTACCGTCACTGGCTGTAACGGTATAAACCTCAGTTACGAATTCATCGTCGTCTAGGTACTGCACGTCATCGTTATTGACTACGTAAGTCCAAGCGCCATCAGGTTCGATGCTCAATACGCCAAGTTGTGAGTCGTTTGTTGAACCTACGAGGTTAAACTCACCATCAGCTGAAAAGGTAGGAGTGTCGCTATCTACGTCTGTAATCACGATCTGACCAGACGTCACTAATTGGTTGGTGATGTCATCGACATCAATGTCCTCGGTCACACTGCCTGAATCATCAGTGGCTACAGCTGCATCATCAGTACCAATAATCGTGACTGTAATGACTTGCTCACCTCCATCAGAAGTTTGTACTGTGGTTGTATCTTGAATTTGCTCGCCGTCAGCAAGTTCATCATAAGGACTGTTGGCTACGAAGGTCCAAGTACCATCCTCATTGACGACAAAGGTACCGAGGTCATTGTCTCCAGCGACCTCTTTGCCAATAAAGGTAACGTCCGGGTCGTCGCTGGTTAAAGCGCCACCGGTTTCAATTGGTTCATCCTGCTCAAACTCAATAACGTTAGTTTCGCCTGAAATAAGCGCAAAAGCGATGATATCAAAAAGAGCAATACTTTGAGTTTCTGACAATCCTTGAGACTCAAACCCGTCAGTTTCAAAATTCGTGGCAGCTTGAGTTTCAGCCCCAGTACGTTCAATCCTACCGCTGTTGGTCAAACTCGAGCCTTCCTCACCAGCTGCAGTGTCAAACTCATCTCCTAGTTCCGTTGGATCAAATCCTTCTTCAATAGCACGCTGAACTTGAGCGATCGCATCATCAGTATCTAGTGCATTTTGTTGGCCCTGATTATCTACAAAACGTGCAGAAACACTTGGCACATTGTCTTCACTAGTATCAAAACTGATAATTACGTCGCTAGCCGCTGGTTGTTCGCCCGGAGACAAACGTCTAACTTGGCCTTGAGCGTCGAGCACAACACTCCCGCTAGCAAGACCTAGTATATTTAGGTTGATGTTTCCCATATCCATATTCCCACTTCTGCCCAGAACATGCCAAACGCGGATTCAATCCCACTCTGCGCTGTGGCTATTTCCTACACTAAATTTAGTAGTGCCACTATTGATAATCAACTCACTAGAAGGGTATAAATCTGGCCGTTTTCAAATTAGTCAATAGCAATAGCGACTTACATTCAAAAAAAATCCAACAAACTTCGCATTTTTTTGCAAATGTCCTAAGCTTCGTTTAATACCCTTCTCTCAATCTAACGGGAAACGTAGGTTGGGAAACGGATGAGACATTGAAAGTAGAAGGAGAGCTACTTTGAAATTGTTTAAATTATCCATCATGTGTTGCTTAGTTGCTGCAGCACCACTCGCCGCTCAAACTCTGGAACAGTCTGTGGCTATTACCTTGGCAACGAATCCAGAGATAAAAAGCATCTTCAACGAATATGCGAGCGTGAAAAAACGTAATGATGCCTCAGGAGGAGCGTACAAGCCCAGTATCGACCTTGATGCAGGTATTGGTTACGAAGGCATAAATCCTGCACCAAATAACGGCCCCGATACCGATCTAACAAGAAAGGAAGCGACGATTTCCCTCACGCAATTGCTGTGGGATGGTTCCGCGACTCTGTACGACATTGATCGTACCGCCGCAGAAGCCGAGTCGGTTCGTTTACAATTGATTGCAGATGCCGAAGACAAAGCGCTGGAGGTAACACAAATCTATCTAGACGCGGTGAAAGCCACTGAGGTGTTGGCACTGTCAGAAAGTAACCTTTCAATACACAAAAAAATCTATAAAGATATTAAGAAACGAGCTAATTCTGGCATAGGTTCAACAGCGGATGTATCGCAAGTAGAAGCTAGGATTGCAAAAGCTCATGGTAACTTATTGGCTGCACAGAATAACTTGATCGATACACATACCCAATTTAGACGTGTGGTGGGTCAAGAACCCCTAGGCTTAATTTACCCAAGAGCTGATATTTCTAGAATTCCTTTGTCGTTAACGGACGCCATTGTTGATGCCTTAGACAAACACCCAGTGATCAAAATCGCGGCAGCTGATGTTGACGCTGCGCACTTCCAATACAAACAATCGAAAGGTGTGAACTACCCTACCTTCTCCATTGAGGCATCACAGTCATGGCGTGACGATGCAGGTGGCGATGAAGGCTCAAGTCAAGAAACGCTCGCG